>NZ_JAPFHC010000001.1:0-654209 GCF_059803535.1 Pseudomonas sp. RP-B7 | reverse complement strand
AGCGAACGCCCGACACCGTTGTCCAGCCGCTCGATGCGCCCCAGCACATCCCGGCAAATGCGCAGCCGGTTGTCATATGCATCGCTGATGGCTGTCAGCAAGCCGTCTTGAAAGTGGTAGAAACGTGAGGCCTGGGCCAGTACCAATTCACCAGGCAAATCACCCAAATAAATGGCCGCTTCGGCCAGGCTATTGGTGATCGCGGGCCGAGAGGCCGTCGGCAAGGGCAACAGCGTCGAGCGGTTTTCATGATCGGTCCACACCACCGAATCACCGGAAACCACCAGCCGGTGGGCCAGCGCATGACTCCAGCCAAACCCCAGCCCGCAGTCCATTTCCACGGCACTGGTGCGATACAGCCGCGTCCATTCGAACGACAACACCCCGTCCAGCACACCGTCGGTGAGGGTCAGCAACTCCTCCCCGGTGACCATCGACACCGGGCAGCCGTGGGTCGCGGTTTTATCCGCAGCCGCAGCGGCATCGCCGTTGGGGTTCTTACCCGTGGCGGGCACATCATCGACAAGCTCCTGCCGCACCAACGTGGTCTGCTGTCTGGACTTGCTCCGCACCGCCGTCACCGGGTTGGAAACCAGCTCGGTCCCGGCCTTCAACTGCGCACTCGGCACCCCCGAAATCGGCGTCGCGGGACTGCCCAGCAACACCGGTTTGGCTGCTTCGACATGCGCCTCCAGCTTCGATCCTGCCAACTGCTTGGCCAAAAACTCCAGCCACTGGCGCGCCCGGCCAGACTTGACGTGCCCGAGTACCTGAACACCCAGGCGCACCACAACGCCCATCACACCGGCGACCCGGATCAGCAGCAGGGCGATGAGCACCTCGCTGGTGATTTCGCCCATCAGTTCGCTCATCTCTTGCGGCGGCAGCAGGCGCATCCAACTGACCATCGCCGACAGGTAGATGAACAGCAGCGGTTCATCGCTGAGCACCAGCAAACCCTTGGCAATGCGGTCTTGGCCCAGTGCCAGCAGGTCGTCGAGTTCGGTTTGGGAGAGGTAGTGCAGCAGTTTTTCGCTGTTGGGCTTGAGGTCGGCCAATAGCTCATACAGCTGTGGGATGTTGTCCCACAGGTTGTAAAGCGCCTTGCCCATGCCAGTCAGAAACGCCGTTTCTTCCAGCCGGCGGCGTGCAAGCGGGCTGGCATCCGTGTAGTCCTTCCACTGGGCTTCGAATGTGTTGGTCCACGCTTCGCGCAGGCGCGCTTCCAGGTCGAGGATCACGTCCTGGTAGGACGCATACAGCACCTTGAGGTGATCCTTGGAAATATTGGGGTAGAAACTGACCCGATACTGCTGGTTGCGCTCACACTCGGTGATTTCGAGGATGCCGCTGGGGCCGATGGTCTTGTGAATCGGCTCGCCCAGTGGGCCGCCATTGGGATCAACGCGTTGCAGCATCACCGGCGTGTTGCCGATGGGCACGAACCGTGTGCTCTGGAACAGGTGCACCAGGGTCAACGTGCCGTTGGCCTGGCATGTGGCGAGGGTGCTGCTGGGAATGATGGAGCGGTTGACCGGCGCAACCAGCGCCACTTCATCACCGACCTTGAACACCTGCTCGACCTCCAGCGCCGAAAAGCTCCAGAAGCTTTCAGCCCAGTCGTCAAAGGTGTTCAGGCATTTGCGAAAATCGTGTAGGACGGCCTCGACATCGACCGTCTTCGCATCCATTGGGGTCAGGGCCAGCCTGCCAATGGCCGGGTTCACGAAACGGCCCTTACAACATGAAACTCCATCTGCAATCCCTCGCACTGTGAAATCAGGCGAGGGACTTTGCAGAGGATTTCAGGGCAGGGGAGTAGAGCTTATCCGGCGCTAGCGTGGGACGTTTCGACAACTGGCGTCTTCTGTCGCCCCAGCACCAGGCTGCACAGCGCTGGCAGGAACAACAGCGTCAACAGGGTACCCACCAGCACCCCGCCGATCAGCACGTAGGCCAGGGACGACCAGAACACCGACAACGTCAGTGGGATAAACGCCAATGCCGCCGCCAGCGCGGTGAGGATCACCGGCCGTGCACGGCGTACCGTGGCTTCGACAATCGCCTCGCGGATCGCCATGCCGTGTTGCTGGTTCTGGCGGATCTGGTCGGTGAAGATCAACGTGTTACGCATCAAGATCCCGCCAATCCCGATCAGCCCCAGAATCGCGTTGAACCCGAACGGCTGGTTGAACAGCAACAAGGTCGGCACCGCGCCAATCAAGCCCAGCGGTGCGGTGGCGAAGACCATGAACATCACGCCGAACGAGCGCACCTGGAACATGATCACGGTGAGGGTCAGCAGGATCATGATCGGGAACAGTGCGGCCAGGGCGACGTTGGCCTTGGCGCTTTCTTCCACCGGGCCACCGATGTCGATGTGGTAACCGGCAGGCAGTTGGGTGATCAACGGTTGCAGGTCTTTGTAAACGGCCATTTCCACGTCGGGCGGTTGTACGCCGTCGATGATGTCGGCGCGAACTTCGACAGTGGTGGTGCGGTTGCGGCGCTTGAGGATCGGCTCTTCCATCACCGCCTGGAAATGCCCGACCTGGGCCAGCGGCACGGCGGTGCCGGCGCTGTTGGTGAGCGTCATGTTGCTGAGGTTGCCAAGGTTTTCGCGCTGGCTGCCTTGGGCGCGGGCAACCACGGACACGGTGCGGTTGCCTTCGCGCACTTCGGTGATCGGGTTGCCGCTGAGCAGGGCGTTGAGCTGGGACTTGACCTCGTTGGGGGTGAAACCCAGCAGGCGCAGACGGTCTTGATCGAGCACCAGGCGGTAGCCACTGCTGCGCTCGCCCCAATCGAGGAAGGCGTCTTTAGTCAGCTTGTTGGCCGCGACGACTTTGCGCACGTCTTCGGACACGCTGCGCAGTACCTCCACGTTGGGACCGGAAACACGAAACACCACCGGGAACGGCACCGGCGGGCCAAACAGCAATTGCGTCACGCGAACGCGGGCGGAAGGGAATTCGCCTGCCGCAATTCGCTCGCGCATGCGTAGCTTCAAAGCATCGCGCGCGTGGGAATCCGCCGTCTGTACGATCAACTTGGCAAATGCCGCGTCAGGCAATTCCGGGTTCAGTGACAGAAAGAACCTTGGCGCACCGCCGCCCACGTAAGTGTCGACCAGGCGGGTTTGCGGTTCTTGCAACAGGGCTTTTTCCAGCTGTGCGGCCACCGCTTCAGTGCTTTTGAATGCGCTGCCGGGCGGCATGTACACCTCCAGGATCAGTTCGGAGCGGTCGGAGTTGGGGAAGAACTGTTTTTTCACCGCGCCCATGCCCAGCCCACACAACACAAAGGCCGTCACCACCAGACCAGTGACCAGCCAGCGATGTCGTACGCAGCGTTCGACCAAATCGCGCAGCCGTTGGTAATAACGTCCGGCATAAATGGCGTCATGCCCGCCGGGTACCGGCGTGATGTTCGGCAGCAGTTTCACGCCCAGATAGGGTGTGAACACCACCGCCACCAGCCAGGATGAAATCAATGCAAAACCGACGATCCAGAAGATGTTGCCGGCGTATTCCCCGGCGCCGGAGCGGGCAAAACCCACGGGCAGAAAGCCGATGATCGTCACCAATGTACCGGTCAACATCGGCGCGGCGGTGGAGCTCCAGGCAAAGGTTGCGGCGTGGACCCGGTCGAAGCCTTCTTCGAGTTTCACCACCATCATTTCGATGGCGATGATCGCGTCGTCCACCAGCAGGCCCAGGGAAATGATCAGCGCGCCAAGGGTGATGCGATCAAATTCGCGGCCGGTGAGCAGCATGATCACAAACACCACCGACAGGGTCAGCGGCACCGCGGCGGCCACCACCAGACCCACGCGAAAGCCCAGCGCCAGCAGGCTGATCAGCATCACCACGGCCAGGGCGACGAAGAATTTCAGCATGAATTCGTTGACCGCCAGGCTGATGTTTTTTGCCTGGTCGGAGACTTTCGCGAAGTTGACGCCCAAGGGCAGGTCTGCCTGGATTCTGGCTTCCTGGGCCTTGAGGCTCTTGTCCAGTTCCAGGCCGTTCCAGTGTTTTTCCATGATCACGCCGAGCATCAGCGCTGGGTCACCCTGGTGGCGGATGCGGTAGCTGGGCGGGTCTTCGTAGCCGTGGCTGACGGTGGCCACATCGGCGATGCGCAGCACGCGGCCGTTGACTTCCAGCGGCACGTTTTCGATCAGCGCCAGGCTGTCGAAGGCGCCGTCGATACGGATGTAGGCCCGCGCACCGGCGGTCTCGACAAACCCCGACGGCGCCACGGCGTTTTGCGCGGCCAGTGCGGTAAAAATCTGATCCGGCTTGATGCCCAGGGTTGCCAGGCGCTCGTAGGAAAACTCGACAAATACCCGCTGCGCTTGTTCGCCGAGAATATTGACCTTCTTCACCCCCGGCAGATTGAGCAAACCCTGGCGCAGTTCTTCAGCCATTTGCACCTGTTGCCGGTGGGGCAGGTGTTCGGCTTCCAGTGCGTACAAGGCGAAGTACACGTCGGAATATTCGTCGTTGAACAACGGGCCGATCACGCCTTTGGGCAGCTTCGCGGCTTCGTCGCTGAGCTTTTTGCGGGTTTGGTAGAAGAGGTCCTGGATCTCGCCGGGGCGGGTGGACTCTTTGAAGGTCATGCGCATTGACACAAAGCCCGGCTGGGCGATGGTCTCGACGCGGTCGTAGTAGTCGAGTTCCTGCAGGCGTTTTTCCAGGCGGTCGGCAACTTGTTCCTGCATTTCCGCGGCAGTGGCGCCGGGCCAGGCGGCGGTGATGGTCATGACTTTGACGGTAAACGACGGGTCTTCGGCGCGACCCAGTTTGCCGAACGAGAAGATCCCCGCGGCCAGAATCGCCAGGATCAGGAACAGCGTGACGGCCCGGTGTTTGACCGCCAGTTCGGAGAGGTTGATGCCGCGCATGCTCAGTGGTCCCTTTTGTGGTTGAGGGCCAGTGCCTGGGCGGGTAGCAGGCGCACCGCATCACCGCTGTGCAGCAGGTGGGCGCCGAGGGCGACGATGAGTTGGCCAGGGGCCACGCCGCTGTCGAGCAGGGCGTCTTCCTGGCCGAGACTGACAACGTTGACCGGGGCGAAGCTGACGCTGTCGTCCGCGCCGATCAGCCACACGCCGGTGCCTTGCCCGGCGTCGTGCAAGGCGCCGATGGGCACGCGGGTTTGCACGGCCTGGTCGTTGCCTTGCAGGCGCAGAGTGATCGTCGAGCCGAGGGCGAAACGATCGACGGTGCCATGCAGCACGTAGCGGGCGCGGTAGGTGCGGGTGGCCGGGTCGGCACTCGCGGACAGCTCGCGCAGGGTGGCGGTGACCGCCTGGTCCGGCGCGCCGAAGGGGAACGCCAGGGCGCGCTGGGAGGCTTGGTCACGCCTGTTTTCCGGCAGGTTGACGATGGCTTCACGGGCGCCGTCATGGGCCAGGCGTGCGACGATCTGACCTTCGGCGACCACTTGGCCGCGGTCGACCCGCACGTCGGTGAGGATGCCGTCGCCATCGGCCTTGAGCACGGAGTAGGTGCGGCGGTTCTCGATCTGGCTGGCGTCGGATTGGGCCGACGCCAACTCGGCTTCGGCGACGCGCAGGTTGGTCGCCGCTTGGTCGAAGATCTGCCGCGACACCGCGCCAGTGGTGGCCAGGCGCTGGTAGCGGTTGGCATCGTCACGGCGTTGGCGCAGTTGGGCCTGGGCGGCGTTGACGCGGTTCCTGGCCGAGCGCAGGGCCAGATCGAAGTCGCCGATGTCCAGCACCAGCAGGGTGTCGCCACGGGACACGTGTTGGCCGGGATCGACTTTGCGCTCAATGACCTTGCCGCTGACCCGGAAGCCCAGGTCGCTTTCCGTCCGCGCCGCGACCACGCCGGTGTAGGCGCTTTGCTGAGTGCTGGCGGCTTCGACTTTGGCCGCGAGCACCGGACGGGGCTGGGGAACTTGGGCGGCAGTGTCGGCCTGGCTGTTGCAGCCGCTGAGCACGATCAGCAGGGCCAGGGCGGTGAGAGGGCGCAGGGGAGGAGAGTTCATGGCGGGCTCCGGGGGATTGTCGCTGTAAATTACGGGCGTAATATTCCGACAAATATTATGCTCGAAATATTAATTGGTCCAGTCCTCTGTGGAAGTGGGGTTATCGTTCCGCCAGTAGGACAGTAAAGGTTGTTTTTGCCGTCTAGCGCTCAATTGCTACCGGATTTAAGGTGTATCCACTTTGGAGGAACACCATGAAAAAACTCATCGGCATCTACACCAGTCCACGCGGCCATTGGGTCGGCGACGGTTTTCCGGTGCGCACGCTGTTTTCCTACGACAACCTGGGCAAACACATCAGCCCATTCCTGTTACTGGACCACGCTGGCCCGGCGGATTTCACCCCGACCACTGAGCGTCGCGGCGTAGGCCAACACCCCCATCGCGGCTTCGAAACCGTGACCATCGTCTACGACGGCGAAGTCGAACACCGCGACTCCACCGGCGCCGGCGGCATCATCGGCCCGGGCGATGTGCAATGGATGACGGCCGCCAAAGGCATCATCCACGAAGAATTCCACTCCGAAGCCTTCGCCCGTAAAGGCGGCGCGCTGGAGATGGTGCAACTGTGGGTCAACTTGCCCGCCAAGGACAAAATGGCCGACGCGGGTTACCAGACCATCGTCGACACGGATATTCCGCTGCTGCCATTGGCGGATGACGCCGGGCAGCTGCGCTTGATCGCCGGGGAATTCGCCGGGGCCAAAGGCCCGGCGCGGACCTTTACGCCGATTGATGTGTGGGACTTGCGCCTCAATGCAGGTAAACCAGTGACCCTGGACCTGCACGCCGGGCGCAACAGCGCGCTGGTGATCCTGCGCGGTACGGTGCTGGTCAACGGCGAAAACGTCGCACGCCAGGGGCAGTTGGTATTGTTTGAGCGCGATGGCCGCCAAATCAGCCTGGAGGCCAATGACGATGCCAAGGTGTTGTTGCTCAGTGGAGAACCGATTGACGAACCGATCGTGGGGCATGGCCCGTTTGTGATGAATACTGAGCAGGAAATTCATCAGGCGTTTGAGGATTTCCACTCGGGTCGGTTTGGGCGGATGTAGGGCTGATAACCTATCGCATAACTGTTGTGGGCAAGTCCATGCTAAAAGGGCAGCCCCTTAATCAGCGTTCAAAAGTTATGCGATGTTGAAACGATCGGATGAGAACTCTGATAGAGAAAGACAGGGTTGTTGGCCGACAGCCATGTTGGCCAACGCATCGCCGATTGATGGTGCGAATTTATATCCATGTCCTGAGCAGGCAGATGCGAAATAAGTTGCCGTCAGTGTTTTAGAGTTGCCGATCAGAAAAGATTCATCCGGGCTCATTGTATAGAAGCAGTTCTTTGCTTGTGCTGGCAAATGCTCAAGTTTCGGGAATAGGGTTTTAACAACATCGGAGATCTCGGCTATATACTGCTGCTGGACTGGAACATTCTTCCAGTCAGGAATGGCTGGGTCTTGTTGTCGATTGTGAAAGCCGATTTTTACACCGGGCTCATTACTGATGATAGAAGGTACACCGTAGAGAATAGCTCCGTCGTTACGTTCATAGAGGAAGACAGGGAAGTGTTCTTTAGAGAATAGCTTCTCAAAGCCCATGTTTGGCTTGAACCAATAAACCGGAATTCGACGTGGTTCAATGCGATTGTTGAGCTCCGGTAGAAAGTTGTTGGTGATCCATGGTCCCGTAGTTAAAACTATCGATTTTGCATGATGTGTGAGTCCGTTTTTTGTTGTTACTCGTATGCCGGCATCATGATTTTCGATTTTTACGACGCTGTCACCAAATTCAATCATCGCGCCCTGTCTTACGGCTTCGTTCAACATCCCCAGTCTAGCGTCGCTAGCTGAAATCGCATACGCACCCGGTTCGTATACCACGCGGATGTTATTCCGAAAATCAAATGCAGGTAAGCGCGCCCTAGCTGTTGATGATGTCCAGATCTCGTGCTCAATATTTCCTTGAATTGCAGTTTTTATACTTCCGGCCACGACGCTGCTAGAGGTCGGGCCAATGAAAACTCCTCCTGTATCAAATAGAATTTGGTGCCCTATCTGCTTTTCTAGTTCGTGCCAAAGCAAGTTGGCATGATTAAGTAGCGGGAGGTATTTTTCGCCCTCCCAGTAAGCGCGTCGGAAGATTCTTGACCCCCCTTGTGAGGAACCGTAACGATGTGTGGGGCCAGAAGCGTCAATGCCTAGAACGCTAGTGCATTTTGGCGCGGCTCTCCACAGAGTGGCTGCGCCCATTATTCCAAGTCCCACAACGATTAAATCAAGCATGTGTTTCACGTGCGGCTCCTCTTTTTTGGTTGTCGGGAGGCTATTGTGTCGTATGTGATAAGTGCCCCCAGAATAATTATTGTCGTGATTAGAGTAATCAGGGAGGTTGTCGGCATGTTTTGTTTTTCGGAAGTGAGTGATATCGTTATGAGTGTAAGTGGTAGTGTGAGTTGCAGGGCGCCAGTGAGTGAAAGTGGTATTTTTCCAGTCGCGTAAGAAAACATGAATAGGGGAACTGTGGAAACAGCGCCAGCCAGCCAGATTATATTTGATGACTGTGGGGGTAGTTCGTGGGGGTATGGAATAGTGAGATTGAAAAGTAAAAAAGCTGGCGGTAAGCAGAGTGTTAAAAGCACGGTTTCAATAAATAATCCATTTGCAGCGGTTAGTGGGGTGGATTTTTTTATGTATGTATAAAGTCCCCATGTTATGGCTATCAATAGGTAGGTCGAGTGGTTTATATTTTCCGTTAGTGAAATAAATAGTGCGATGCAGCCAAGTGTGGTCAGGAGGGATGCTGTTTTTTGTGTGCTGATCGGCTCTTGATAAATTACGATGCCTAGTGCGATTGAAATGAAAGGAGCCAGTAAATAGCCAAGCCCCGTTTCCAGAATATATCCATTGATAGATGACCAGATAAATGTGGCCCAGTTTGCGGCAATGAAGAGTGACGCAAAGAAATGTCGAAGAACTGTTCTTGGCCTCAAGATGTTTAGCGGGTGAGGGGGGCGAAAAACTAAAATACAAATACTGAGGATAAAAGCGGAGAGTATTATTCTGTAAACGACTAAAGTTGTGGGGGTTACGTCGCCAAGCGCTCGCCAGTAAAGTGATGATGATCCTAGGATGAGGTTTGCGAGCACCGATAGAGTGATCGGTAGTACTTGACGATTAATGTTTTCTTGTGGCGAGTTCATGATGGGTGTTTCGGGTTATGAGTAAATTGAATGATTTCATATGACCAAAAGATATTTCCGTTGTTGTCAATGGAGTACGCGGCCTTGTTTTGCCTTTCCCAGTTTTTGAATTCTTTTTTCAAGTGTTCACTTAGTGTTTGCCACTGATTCGAGTAGTGGTTAAGTGGGAGTGTGTGGCGCTCAACAAGTTTGTGCAGTAGAGGCGGGTTGTTGTTATGTCTGCGGTTGTATCGTTCTAATACATCACGTATCCCCATCAGCGAGTTGAGACCGACGATCGCTGTTCCCGTAGGCTCTAGATGTCTCGGGAGATCTTCAAGGAAACGCATGATGACCGCGTCACCGTAGAACATCGCGTGGATCGGCAATTGTGCGGTCTGATTTTTTGTTTCCAACCGTTGAACGAGTGAGCGGGAGGGCGTTCGCCAGCCGGGGGGGTTGAATACGATCGTTTGGTATTTTCTTTCAGGGAGGTTGGCGAAAAGGTCGCTTGCAAAAAAAGATATTTTACTGTCCTTGAAGTTTAAATGTTCGTTGATTTTTGCCTGTTCAATTGATCTCGCGGAAATGTCGCTGGCCGTGATGTCTTTATTGCCAAGTTGGCGTACCAATAACGCATGAACACCACTCCCCGTACCCATATCCAAAAAACTGCTATTGAGTGCTCCAGAGTTCAATGACTGCACCAGGTAATGGCCCAGTCTGACACCTGCCAAACTTACTTTGAAAACGTCGGGGGTATCAGTCAGTATCAAACTTTGACCTAGGCCGAAGTATAATTTATATGTGCTTTTCAATGTGCTCGGGGGTTCGTGGGTTAGGTGGTAGCTCGCTATTCCGTGATCAATCAATCCTTGCATTTTCAGTCTCCTTGGCCTAGTGCTGTTGAGCGCTCTCTAGCCTGTTTTAACCCGCAGACAATAATTTCTCGAAGTTTCTGATGGTTAAAGAAATTTATCGCCTGCATTGTTGTTCCTTCAGGTGTTGTGACTTTTTCACAAAGTGTCATTGGTGGTGATTGATTGGCTTCAAGAAGAGATGTAGTTCCCCGCAGTGACTGAATTGTCATGGAGGTACCTTGTTCTTTATTGAATCCGGCAAAAACAGCATACTCAATAAGGGCCGCCGCAAAATAGGAAATATATGCAGGGCCTCCGCCAATCAAAGCCGTCGCGGAGTCAATGAGTGCTTCGTCCTTTATCATCATGACTTTCCCTAGGCTTGAAAAAATCACCTCGGCCAGCCGGATGGTTTTCTCTGTTGCTTCAGGGGCGAACGTCAGTGCGGTCAAGCCTTGGTTGATGGCGCATGCGAGGTTCGGAATGGCTCTGCAGACTTGTACTGTATTGAGCTGGGCCGCGAGCTCGGGCGTAGATATGCCGGCCATGACTGATATTATTGCACCGTCAATTTTCTCAAGCTTCGATATTTTTTTTGAAAGCGCTTTGAACGATTGAGGCGGAATTGCGAGGATTATACAATCTGACTTTAGAAGTTTTGGCAGGCCTTCGACTGTATTGACACCCATTTTAGTCATTTCATCCCTGCGTGCAGCATCAGGGTCAATAGTCGTTATCGATATGTCAAGGCTTGAACGTTTCAAACCAAGTGCAATGGCGCTTCCCATATGGCCCGCGCCTATAATTGTGACCTCAATTGTTGTCTTGGTCATCATGAGTTCTCTGTTTGTCTGATGGGTATTGCTCTCCTGTATGTTTTCAGATTCATCCAAAGTTTGACTGGCATCAAACCTTGAGCTTCCTAAAGGTGTGTAGTCCATTTCTGGTGTAATTAAGTTTTGGCAACGGATACGGCTATGACTATTTGCTGGACGGTTTGGGTAGGTTTGCGAGAGTGAAGCAAGTTTCAGAACTTTCCGAAAGATCGCTCCTGTATCTAATCTGAGACCTTTTATAAGTCGCTCATGTGCTTGCAGTCTTGAGTGTCCAATGATCGGACGGCTAAGTCGGTACGTCGCACCCTAGCCCCACATTTTTCCCCGCGCTATACCCCACATCTCGATTTCATGCGATCTTCTCGCCATTCGCCCTGGAGTCGCCTGGATGCCCTCATTTATCTCCGATCACCCCATGCTCTGTGCCCTGGGGCTGATCTTTATCGACATCGCCGTCTGGCGTCTTATCTCCGCCGACCTCGCCAACTGGAAGCTCGCCGCGCGGCTGGTGATTTTTGCGGTGTTCAGCGCCGTGCTGTTCAACGATGGCATGAACCCCATGCTGGTTGCGCCCTACGCCGACAACACCGCACTGCACATGGCCGCGACGGCCTTGCAGATCGGCTGGTGGCTGTTCGCGGCGCGTACGCTCACGGTGCTGCTTGGCGCGTTGATGATGCAGCGGGTCGGTCACACCGGGCGGTTGTTGCAGGATCTGCTCGGCGCGGTAATTTTCCTGATTGCGATCATCGCCGCTCTGGCCTACGTGCTCGACCTGCCGGTCAAGGGCGTGCTGGCCACCTCCGGTGCGGTGGCGATCATTGTCGGCCTGGCGCTGCAAAGTACTTTGAGCGACGTGTTTTCCGGGATCGTGCTCAATACCACCAAGCCCTACCAGCTGGATGACTGGATCTCCATCGACGGCACCGAGGGCCGTGTCACCGACATCGACTGGCGCGCCACGCGCCTGCAAACCTCCCAGGGCAGCCTGGCGGTGATCCCCAATTCCCTGGCGGCCAAGGCCAAGATCATCAACTTTTCGCGCCCGGCGGATATGTTCGGCCTGGCGGTCAGCCTGCAAGTCAGCCCCCATGCACGCCCGCAAACGGTGATTGAGGCCCTGGAGCGGGCGATGCAAGGCTGCCGACCGTTGCTGGCGAATCCGGCGCCCAGCGTGGCGTTCAAAACCAGCGGCAGCGCGGGCGTGGAGTATGAAATCAGCGGCTTTGTGCCGGCCATGAGCCTCAAGCGCGAGGTACGCAACCAGCTTTACGACCTGGCTTTCCGTCACCTGCAATCGGCGGGTGTGAGCCTGTTGTCCGCCACCGAAAGCAGCACGCCAGCCACTGCATCGGCGGCGCGGGCGCTGTTGGAGCGTTCGTCGATTTTCTCGACCCTGCGCCAGGAAGAAAAAGACACCTTCAGTCAGAACATGACCCTGCACACCTATCGCACCGGCGAGATGATTCTGGCGGCAGGGGAGGTCAGTGATCATCTGTTCATCATCGAGTCCGGCGTGGTCTCGGTGATGTTGACCAAGGGAGGCCACAAGTTCGAAGCCGGGCGCATGGGGCCGGGCGAGGCGATTGGCGAGGCGGGAATCCTGTCGGATCAGGCGGCGCTGGCGGACTTTTCGGCGAAGACCTTCTGCACCCTGTACCGCATCGAGAAGGAATACCTCAAGCCGTGCCTGGATGCGCGCCATGACATCAGCGAGGCGATGAAAGCGCTGTTGGATTTCCGCCTGCACGCGGCGCAGGCCCTGACCCAGGAAACACCCGTGGTGCCGGTGAAGAAGGGCTTCTTGCAGTGGCTGAAAAAGCGCGGGCTCTAGGCCCGCGCTCGCGTTCGATCAGAAGTTCACCGTGGCACTCAGGCGCGCGGTCAGTGGCGCACCCTGGAACAGGTAGTCATCGCCCAGGTACTCGCCTGCGTCGCGCCAGTAGCGCTTGTCGAACAGGTTGTCGACGCTCAGGCGCAGCACCGTCTCATAGCCGTCTACCTTGGTGGTGTAGCGGCTGCCCACATTGACCACTGCGTAATCGCCGACTTCCACCGTGCCGTCGCGGTTGGCGGCCTTCTTCGCGCTGTACTGCACGCCGCCGAGCACCGCCAGGCCGTTGACCCACGGCAGCGCGTAGTCGGCGTACAGGCTGGCGCGCAGCGTGGGCACGTTGATCGCCTGGTGGCCCTCGTATTGCGCGGTGCCGCTGCCGGTGACCCGTGCACGGATCGCCGCCACGCTACTGGAAATCTGCAGGCGTTCGGTGGCCCAGCCATTGGCCGACAGCTCCAGCCCGGTGTTTTTCTGCTCGCCTTGTTGCACGTAGTTGAACGCGCCCGTGCCGTCCGGCTTGGCGTACTGGTAGGCCTGGCGGGTCTGGAACACGGCGGCGGCGAAGCTGATGCGGCGCCAGTCGTATTTCACCCCGGCTTCGAGCTGGCGTGAGGTGGTGGGGGCCAGGGTTTCGCCGTCGTTGGTGGTGGTCCATGGCGCTTCACCGCCCAGGGACAGGCCCTTGCTGTAGCTGGTGTACAACGACAGGTTTTCCACCGGCTTGTAGATCAACGATGCCTGGGGCAGGAATTCGTATGTCTGGGTGTGGCGTTGCTGGTTGCCGAACTCATCAAACGCCTTTTCATCCAGGCGCACTTCGCGGCCTCCGAGGATGGTTTGCCATTGCTCGTTCAGGCGAATGCGGTCGGTGACGAACAGGCCGTACTGGCGGCTGTCGAGGCGCCGGTGCTTGTCGTTCAGCGGGACGTCGGTGGGGGTGAAGGTCGGGGCATCCACATTGATGTTGGAGCTGCCGATGTATTCGTTCACTGACTTGCGCTTGTCGATCACCCGGCGAAAGGCGCTGGTGCCGAAGGTCAGTTCATGGCCCAGGCTGCCGGTGTCGAACAGCCCGGTCATGGCCGCCTGCACTTCGTCGTCACGGCGGGTGTCGTCGGGGCTGCGGTAGTCGTAGACGTCGTAGTCGCCAGTGGGGCCGAAGGTTGCGGTGCCGCAATCGGTCACGTAGAAGCAGCCGTAGGCAAACGAGCTGTAATCGTCAATCACCACCTTGCTGCGCGCCGCGCTGACGTTGCCTTTCCACTGATCACTGAAGCGGTACTCGAACTTGCCGTTGAGGTTCAGCGAATCGATCCCCACCGGCTTCGAGTCGCTCTGGTGCCCCAGCAGTTTTTTCGGCGAGGCGTCGTTCGGCACTTCAGTGCCGCCGAGCAACTGGTAGCCCGGCACCGAGCGCTGTTGCTTGTTCTGGTATTCGGCGTCCAGTTGCAGCACGGCGTCGGGGCTGATGTTCCAGTCGAAGGCCAGGGACAGGAAATCGCGCTGGCCATTGGCGTGTTCCACATAGGAATGCAGGTCTTCATGGGCGACGTTGGCACGCAGGCCGAATTGCTTGTCGCTGCCAAACCAGCCGCCGACGTCGGTGGCGATGTAGCCGCTGCCGCGATCATCGGTGGACACCGTCACCGAACGCACATCTTCCGGGCGCTTGGTCACGTAGTTGATCACGCCGCTGGGCTCGGAAATGCCGCTCTGCAAACCGGCCAGGCCCTTGAGCACCTCGACCTGCTGCTTGTTTTCCAGGGCGACGTTCTGCTCGCCGGTGATGGTGCGCCCGTTGATCTTGTAGCTGCTCGCCGCGTTCAGCGAGAAGCCGCGCACCACAAAGTTTTCGTAGTAGCCGATGGGGGCGTAGCTGTCGCCCACCGAGGCGTCGTTGCGCAACACCTCACTGAGCAGGCGTGCTTGCTGGTCCTTGATCAACTGCGCGTTGATCACCGCGATCGACGCCGGCGTGTCGAGCAGAGCGGCTTCGCTGAAGCCGCTGACCGACGCGGTTTCGCTGCGATAGCCGGTTTCATCCTGGCCCAGAACGTTCACCGCCGGCAGTTCCAGCTCGGCCGCGAGGCTGCTGCCGATGCCGCCGCTGAGCAGCAGGCCGAGGGCGAAACGTGAAGTGACGACGGGACGAAAACGCAAAACCATGGGGGCAGGGCCTTAAAGCGCGGGGCGGGGGGCGCATAAGCTAGGCATAAGTGCACACTTTTACAAGGCTTCGAGAATGATTCGCGGCTTGAGACAACCCGTCTCAGCCCTCACGCCGATCCAGCTGCACCTCGACAGCGGGCGTGCACAGCTGCGATAGACAAGGCTTCTCTCACTGTTGCAGGAGATTGTCATGGGTATCGCTGGAAAAGTTGCGCTGGTCACCGGCGCCGGGCAGGGCATCGGCCGGGCCATTGCTCTGCGCCTGGCACAGGACGGGGCCGACATCGCCCTGGTGGACATCAACGGCGCCAAGCTCGAAGCCGTTGCCGCTGAAGTCGTGGGCCTGGGCCGCAAGGCGTCGGTATTCGTCGCCGACGTGTCCAAGCTTGAGCAAGTGGTGGCCGCGGTGGAGCACGCGCACCAGACCCTGGGAGGCTTTGACATCATCGTCAACAACGCTGGGGTGGCGCAGATTGATTCGCTGCTGGAGGTCAGCCCGGAGCAGGTCGAGCGCACCTTGGGCATCAACGTGCAGGGCGTGCTGTGGGGCATCCAGGCCGCCGGCAAGAAATTCAAGGCACTCAAGCAAAAGGGCAAGATCATCAATGCCTGTTCCATCGCAGGCCATGAAGGGTTCGCGCTGCTGGGCGTGTACTCGGCGACCAAGTTCGCGGTGCGTGCGCTGACCCAGGCGGCGGCCAAGGAACTGGCGAGCGCGGGGATTACCGTGAATGCGTATTGCCCCGGCGTAGTGGGCACGGACATGTGGGTGGAGATCGACAAGCGCATGGCGCAGATCACTGGCGCCGAAGTCGGGGCGACGTACAAGAAGTATGTGGATGGCATTGCATTGGGCCGGGCGCAAACGCCAGAGGATGTCGCGGGGTTGGTCTCCTACCTGGCTGGGCCGGACGCGGATTACATGACCGGCCAGGCGCCGCTGATCGACGGCGGCCTGGTCTACCGCTAAGCCTCTAGGTGGGCTCGGTCTAATGTGGGAGCAGGCAAGCCAGCTCCCACATTTTGATCCCATTGTGTCAGGTGGTTTTGTTGGGCATGTCGATACCCAGCTGGTTGACTCGGCGATACAGGGTTGCCCTGGAGATCCCCAGCGCCTGCGCCGTCGGCAGCGGCTTCCAGCGATGGCGGATCAACGCATCGAGCACCAACTGGCGCTGCGGGCTGACGCTTTCTTCAACCCCCACCGCCACCTGTTCCCCACGCACTTCCACTGGCAGGTCCGTCACTTGCAGCGTGTCGCCGTCACACACCGCGCAGGCATACGCCAACACGTGCCGCAGTTGCCGCACATTGCCCGGCCAGGCGTAGCCCAGCAGTAACTCCAGCGCGGTGCTGGCGATACCCACAGGCTGCGCTTGCTGCTCCAGCAACCGATTGATCAACGCCAGCTTGTCGGTACGCTCACGCAAGGGCGGCAGGCAGAAACGCGCGCAGCCGAGGCGGAAGTACAGGTCTTCACGAAAGCGCCCCTCACTCACCAACCCCGCCAGGTCGCGGTGGCTGGCGCAGATCACCTGGATGTCCACCGCGCGGGTTTTCGCCGCGCCCAGTGGGGCCACTTCGCCTTCGGCCATCACCCGCAGCAGGCGCGTTTGCAGCGCCAGGGGCATGTCGCCGATTTCATCGAGGAACAAGGTGCCGCCGTCGGCCTGCACCAACAGCCCCGGCATGCCCTTGCTGGATGCGCCGGTGAAGGCCCCGGCGACGTAGCCAAACAGCTCGCTTTCAATCAGGTTCTCGGGAATCGCCGCGCAGTTCACCGCCACGAACGGCCCGTGACGCCGGGCGCTGCGTTCATGCAACTGGCGGGCGAACACCTCTTTGCCGGCGCCGGTTTCGCCTTGCACCAGCACCGGCAGGTTGCGGTCCTTGACCCGTACGGCCAGGCGCAGGTGTTCTTCCACGCGCGCATCGACCTGCGGGGCAACCGCTGCCCGTGTCGGTTTGCGCCGCGGCGCGTTGATGCGAACGTGCAGCGCGCCCGGTTCCCCCAGCAGCTGCAGTTGTTGGGTTGATTGCTCGCTGACGGCGCGCAATGCATCCAGGTCAAACACCTCGCCGATATGTTCCGGCACCTGGCCAAAGCGTCGCCGCAACGCCTGGCGCGCCTTGCTGTTCAAGGCGTGCAGGCGCCCGTCGCGGTCCCAGGCCAGCAACAGATCGGGCTGGCTGTCCACATACCCCGGCGTGCTGTGGGCTTGTAGCACCCAATGCTCGCGGGCGCTGTGCATGAAGAAGGCGTTTTCGATGGCCTCGGCACTTTGCGCCACCAACTGCCGCACCAGGTGCTGGCTGCGCCGGTCATCCGGGGATTTCAGCGCCGAGGCGTCCATGACCCCGAGCAGGTTGCCCTGGGGGTCGAAGATCGGCGCGGCGGAGCAAGTCAGGCCGATGAAGGCCGCGCGGAAGTGATCGCGCTTGTGCACCGTCACCGCCGCCTTGCTGGTCAGCACCGTGGCCACGCCGCAGGTGCCTTCTTCGGCTTCCGACCAGCAGGTGCCCAGGTACAGGCCGGCCTTGCGGCAGTCGGTGCGGATCGAAGTGTCCACGCGGTGGTCGATGGTCTGGCCCTGGGCGTCGGTGAGCATCACGCAATAATCGGCCTGGCGCACACGGTGGTGCAGTTGGCCGACGGCTTCAGCGGCGATGCGCATGAACAGTTCGGCGCGCTCGCGGCATTCCTTGAGCAAGGGTTCACTGAGGATGCGTGGCCCCTGCAAGGAACCGGGGTCGAGGTGATGTTGTTCCATGGAGCGCCGCCACGAATCGAAGATCAGCGACGGCACCGGCGCCTGGGGCAGGCGGTCGGCATTGCGGACCACGCGACTGACGCAGTCGACGTGTTCCCTGGAGTTCGCGGCGAGCATAAGGCCTCCGGTTCTCGATCTTTGTTGTTATGCCCGCCATTAAGCGCGCATGCGTCGGGTCGGACAAGCGCGGCCTGACCAACAGCCCGGGATGAGACGCGGCGTCTCAGCAAGCCTGAGACGCGAACTGCGCGGTGCAATCTGCCGTCTCATTCTGCGGTGGCTTGCCGCACCGCCACAACTGCTCTGGATCAAGGCTTTGCCAGGTTTTTTCGCGCCTTGGCACAGGCTGTGCTGAAGGCCCTGTAGCTGAATACCCTCAGCCTTTTGTGTGTCGAGACAACCTGGAGAACAACAAGATGTCCACTCACCTGTCCACCGATCAATTGCTGCATGCCTACACCGTGATGCGCACCATCCGTGATTTCGAAGAGCGCTTGCACGTGGAATTCGCCACCGGCGAGATCCCCGGTTTCGTGCACCTGTACGCCGGCCAGGAGGCCAGTGCCGCCGGGGTCATGGCCCACCTCAACGATGAAGATTGCATCGCCTCCAACCACCGTGGTCACGGTCACTGCATCGCCAAGGGCGTGGACGTGTTCGGCATGATGGCCGAGATCTACGGCAAGAAAACCGGCGTGTGCGGCGGCAAGGGCGGCTCCATGCACATTGCCGACCAGGAGAAGGGCATGCTCGGCGCCAACGGCATCGTCGGCGCGGGTGCGCCGCTGGCGGCCGGTGCCGCGCTGGCGTCCAAGCTCAAGGGTAGCCAGGGCGTGGCGGTGGCCTTTTTTGGCGACGGCGGCTCCAACGAGGGCGCGGTGTTCGAAGCGATGAACCTGGCCGCGATCATGAAGTTGCCATGCCTGTTCGTTGCCGAAAACAACGGTTATGCCGAGGCCACCGGTTCCGGTTGGTCGGTGGCGTGCAAGGACATCGCCGAGCGTGCCGTGGGCTTTGGCATGCCGGGGGTGATTGTCGATGGCAATGATTTTTTCGCCGTGCATGCCGCCCTCGGCGTTGCCGTCGAACGTGCGCGCAACGGCGAGGGGCCAACGTTGGTGGAAGTGAAACTAAGCCGCTTCTACGGCCACTTCGAAGGCGATGCGCAAACCTATCGCGGCCCCGATGAAGTGAAGAACCTGCGCGACACCGCCGACTGCCTGGCGCTGTTCCGCCAACGCTGCACCGCCGAGGGCTGGCTGGAAGCAGCGCAATTGGAGCGCATCGACGGCGAAGTCGCGCAACTGATCGAAGACGCCGTGCGTCGCGCCAAGTCCGACCCCAAGCCCCAGGCCGCCGACCTGCTCAGTGATGTCTACGTCGCCTACCGCTAATAACAATAATCCGTGGAGAGAATCTTATGGCTCGCAAAATCAGCTACCAGCAGGCAATCAACGAAGCCCTGGCCCAGGAAATGCGCCGTGACAAGAGTGTGTTCATCATCGGCCAGGACGTTTCCGGTGGCACCGGATCGCCCGGCGAACAAGACGCTTGGGGCGGTGTGCTCGGCGTGACCAAGGGCCTGTACCCGGAATTTCCCGAGCGCGTGCTGGACGCGCCGCTGTCCGAGGTCGGCTACGTTGGCATGGCGGTCGGCGCCGCCACCCGAGGCATGCGCCCGGTGTGCGAATTGATGTTCGTTGACTTTATCGGTTGCTGCCTCGACCAACTGCTCAACCAGGCGGCCAAATTCCGCTACATGTTCGGCGGCAAGACCACCACGCCGCTGGTGATCCGCGCCATGTACGGCGCCGGCCTGCGCGCGGCGGCCCAGCATTCGCAGATGCTCACCTCGATGTGGACGCACATCCCTGGCCTGAAGGTGGTGTGCCCGGCCACGCCGTATGACGCCAAGGGCATGTTGATCCAGGCAATCCGCGACAACGACCCGGTGATATTCCTTGAGCACAAGATGCTCTACAGCCTGCAAGGTGAAGTCCCGGAAGAGCTCTACACCGTGCCCTTCGGCGAAGCCAACTTTGTACGCGAAGGCAAGGATGTCACCCTGGTGACCTACGGGCGCATGCTGCATGTCGCCCTGGAAGCCGCGACCAACCTGGCGCGCCAGGGCATCGACTGCGAAGTGCTGGACCTGCGCACCACCAGCCCGTTGGACGAAGACAGCATCCTCGAAAGCGTGGAAAAAACCGGGCGACTGGTGGTGATCGATGAGTCCAACCCACGCTGTTCCATCGCTACCGATATCAGCGCGTTGGTGGCGCAGCGCGCGTTTTCTTGCCTGCGTGCGCCGATTGAAATGGTCACCGCGCCACACACGCCGGTGCCGTTCTCCGATGCGCTGGAAGACCTGTACATCCCCAACGCCGCGAAGATCGAAGCCGCCGTGCTGAAGATCGCCGACAAGAGGAATGCCGCATGATCCATACCTTGACCATGCCCAAGTGGGGGCTGTCGATGACCGAGGGGCGTATCGACGTCTGGCTCAAGCAACCCGGCGACCGGGTAGAGAAGGGCGAGGAAGTGCTCGATGTGGAGACCGACAAGATTTCCAGCAGCGTCGAGGCGCCGTTCAGTGGCGTGTTGCGCCGGGTCCTGGCGCTGAGCGACGAGACCTTGCCGGTGGGCGCGTTGCTGGGGATTGTGGTGGACGGTGACGCCAGCGAAGCGGAGATCGACGCGGTGATCGACAGCTTCAATGCCGGGTTTGTGTCCAATGCGGCCGAGGCCGAAGCGTCGGGGCCGAGTGCGCAGAAGGTCGAGATCGGCGGGCGCCTGCTGCGTTATCTCGACCTGGGCGAGGGCGGCACGCCGCTGGTGCTGGTGCACGGTTTTGGCGGCGACCTGAACAACTGGCTGTTCAACCAACCGGCACTGGCCGCCGAGCGCCGGGTGATCGCCCTGGACTTACCGGGGCACGGAGAGTCGGGCAAGCAGTTGCACACAGGGGACGCCGAGGAGTTGAGCCAGGCCGTGCTCGACCTGCTCGATCATCTGCGGTTGGACCGCGTGCACCTGGCCGGGCATTCCATGGGCGGGTTGGTGTCGCTGACGGTTGCCGACCGCGCGCCCGCACGCATTGCCTCGCTGGCGCTGATCGCCAGCGCTGGGTTGGGCACGGACATCAATGGTGAGTATCTGCAAGGCTTTGCCGAAGCGAACAATCGCAATGCCCTCAAGCCGCAACTGACTCAACTGTTCAGCGATCCCGCACTGGTGACGCGGCAGATGCTGGAGGACATGCTCAAGTTCAAGCGTTTGGAAGGGGTGGATCAGGCGTTGCGCCAGCTCAATGGGGCGCTGTTTGAAGGGGGACAGCAACGGCTGGACCTGCGCCATGTGGTCGGTCGCCAACCGAGCCTGGTGATCTGGGGCAGTGATGATGCAATCATCCCGGTGCGCCATGCACAGGGGCTGGAGGCGCAGGTGGAAGTGCTGCCGGGGCAGGGGCATATGGTGCAGTTGGAGGCGGCTGAACAGGTGAACCAGCTTATGGCGACCTTCCTCAAATCCCAAGCCTGACAACACTCTAAATGTGGGAGCAGGCAAGCCAGCTCCCACAGTTTTTGACCGTGTTTTAACCTTGGCGCCTTAGGGGTTCACTGGGATGGTGCGCTGAGATGCCACATTGTGGAGGGCGCATCAGGACACTTGGTCAGCCTTATGGCATACAGGACGATGGCAGCGTGAGATGAACCTCGATTCGTCTTGCTGCTTGGACGTAGGCGGCTGCAATCCTACAGGGATTGGTTGCGGCTATGCACCAGTCCAGATAGGGGGTGGGGTCTATGTATCTGAACGCACTTTGCAAAGGACTGTTATCTCTCTCGAACGCCGATTCGCAGAAATATCCCGGGTGAAGCGGCACACCCTGCACCGATAACGCTACTCCTCCAAAGCAGATTGATGCTGCAAGGCACAGCTCACGCAAATTGCGTCTGCGAATAAATCTCTTCATGGCAACGTAGCTCCTACCGAATCGAAATTGAGCGCGGCATCGGTCGCGTATCCCACTACATAGGTGCCCGAAGGTGAAATGCTATTCAAATAGCTGGTCAGCCCAGGCGTCACCGGCGGTATAGCAACGGTTCCTCCCGAGGGAGTCCAAAAGCACCCGGTCTCGTATTGGCTGGCGTTCACGCAGTTCAAGGCTACGGTGTTGTTGTTGGCAAAACCCGCGGCACTGATCAGATTGTTACCTTGCAGCGGTTGGATGGACTGGACGGTGAAGGAGTTCGTAGGGTCTGGCCAGTAAAGAGGCTTCTCGAATCCAGTCGGGTCCTTGCCATACGCCAATACATGCCCAAGATCATTGATTGCCACGGCGTTGTTCAGTGCATTCAACGGCATCGTCAGGAGCGAAGGGGGGCTGCTTGGCGTGTTCCAGAATGCGGTTTGCCCTGTGTTCGAGGCCGTTCCCGGAAACACGCAGGTACCGACGAATTGGCCCTGATTATTCATGTCTACGGCAAAGCAGTAAGTGGCTCCTGCCGGTAATGCCGGTACAAGAAGGCTGTATCCTCCACCGCTCCACTTAGCAACCTTGATAACGGGCGGCCCGTCTGGTCCTGGGCAATTCATCAGAATAAGCGGGCGACCATCGAATAAGGTGTCGGTCAAATCAACTCCCGCGCAATTGTCGCCCCAGCCTGACACCCGTTCTGGTGTTGCGCTGCCAGCGGTGTAGGTCACCACCGTTGGGGCTCCGTTTGCGCTCAGGCTCCGCGCCAGAACCACGCCGTTCTGATTTTGTGCGGTGGGCATCGTTTGTTTGTCAGCCGGGCGCAACAGCGGGAACAGCAAGGTTCCTGGCAGCGGGCTCATAGATATCGGGGGCGCGGCTGGCGTAGCCGCGGTCCAAAAAACGGCGTAGAAGATACCGGCGTTGGCTGAAAGAATCATCTACTGAGGGGAAACCCCGCAGTCCCTGAACGCCAGTAAACGCCCGGATCGAAGGCGGCACAACTGTCACTTCTGACAGGTACAGGACGAGTTGCCACAAGGCTCGGTGAGTGCCTGGCGGAACCTCTCCACCCACCGCCACAGGTTCGCTTCGAAAACCCGCGAGCCAGCCCTGCAATCCTGCGGGCGACGAATGTGGGTGAAGTCGCCGATCGTGTGGCGTACATTGCTTCACGGCTTTTTTTTGCGACAACCGGTGCCGCGTTGCGGGGCGACGGCGGTGGGGGCGTCAGCATGGCGATCTGAATTGTTTTCCATTTTCTGGAGTATTTATCGTGGCAACAGCGTCTTCTGTGATTGAAATCCCTGTATCGGCCGATCAGGTCTGGCAATTGGTCGGCGGCTTCAACAGCCTGCCGGACTGGTTGCCGTTGATCGTCAAGAGTGAGCCGAGTGAAGGCGGGCGTCTGCGTCACCTGACGACCGCCGACGGTGGCGTGATCGTGGAGCGTATGCAGACGTTTGATAACGTCGGGCGTACCTACAGCTACACCATCGAACAATCGCCGTTCCCGGTCAGTGCTTACCTGGCGACGTTGCAGGTTGAAGCCTTGACTGACGCGTCGGCCAAAGTCACCTGGTCGGGTGTGTTCACGCCGGTGGACGGTGTGACGGATGCCGCGGTGGAAGAGCTGTTTGCCGGTGTCTACAAGGGTGGGGTTGAGGCGCTGCGGGCGAACTTCTGACCTGATCTAGCTGGCGCTGCAAGTCCAATGTGGGAGCGGGCAAGCCCGCTCCCACAGGGTTTTGTGGTGCCTGGGTTACTCGGGCATGAGCTGCTGCCGGCACTCCAGCACCAACCGCGCACCGCCGCTTTCACTGCTGCCCACTTCCAACTTGAACCCGTGCAAGTTGATGATCGCCGCGACAATCGACAAGCCCAAGCCAAACCCGCCTTGCTGGTCATTTTCATCCACGCGATAGAAGCGCTGGAACACCGCGTTGCGTTCGGCAATCGGGATGCCGGGCCCGGAGTCGTGCACTTCGATGCGGGTGCTGCCGGCGTCGTTCAGCGCACGCAAGATCACTTCGCCGCCTGGCGGGGAGAACTTGATCGAGTTGCTCAGCAGGTTGGCCAGGGCCTCGAACAACAGGGCACGGTCGCCGGTGATCCACGGCAGCGACTCCGGCGTATCGAGCACCAGTTGCAGCTCGCCTTCTTCGGCCAGCGGCAGGTAGAAGTCATGCAGTTCGCGCAGCAGCGGCAGCGGGTCCATCACCAGGAAGCCCGAGCGGCGCTGGTGGTCTTCCAGCTCCGAGATGCGCAGCAAGCCGCGAAAGCGCGCCATCAGGGTGTCGGTTTCGGTGATCGCATCGTCCAGTTTTACCGCGTAGTTGGAGTCCTGTTCGGCCTCTTGGCGGATGCGATAAAGCTGCGCACGCAGGCGGGTCAGCGGGGTGCGCAGGTCGTGGGCGATGTTGTCGCACACGCCCTTGACCTCGTTCATCAGCTTTTCGATGCGGTCGAGCATGGCATTGACGATGGCGGCAAGCATGTCCAGTTCGTCACGCCGATTCGACAGCGGCAGGCGGTGGGTCAGGTCGCCGGCGACGATGGCCTCGGCGCTGGCCTGAATGCCGCGAATGCGCCGCAATGGGCGGCGGCGCAGCAGGTGCCAGCCAGCGGCACCGGGGATGATGGTCAACGACAGCGCCCATAGCAGCGCATGCCAGATGATCCGGGTCACGCCAAACAGCGAACCATTGGCGCGCACCAGCACCAGCCAGCGGCCGTCGTCGGTGTGGGTGGCGACGGCGTCGCAGCTGTCCTTGGGCAACTTGGGGTCGTTGGAGTCGACGCAGTTGGCCAGGGTGTGGATCTTGCCGTCCAGCGGCAGGTCGGGCGGCACGGCGCGGATCGGGCCACTGAGCGGGTTGAATTGCTCGTCGAACAGGCCGTAGGCGTCCACGCCCTTCATGTCGAAGGTCATGCTGGTGGTCAGCGCTTCCACCAGTTCCTCACCGTCGAAGCGCTGGAACAGGTGCTGGCGTTGCATCAGCGAGTGGCGCGACAAGTCGCTCAGGTAACCGGACACTTCGTAATACAGCACCCCCATGAGGATGCAACTCCAGGCCACGAACAGCGAGCTGTACAGCGCCAGCAAGCGGCTGCTGGACGAGCGCCAGCCCTTAGAGGGGTTCAGCAATGACATAACCGGAACCTCGTACCGTGCGGATCAGCGGCGTGAGGCCCGGTGGATCGATTTTCTTGCGCAGACGGCCGATGTGCACGTCGATCAGGTTGGTGCCGGGGTCGAAGTGATAGCCCCAGACTTCCTCGAAAATCATCATCCGCGAGAGGATCTGCCCGGTATTGCGCATCAGGAATTCGAGCAACTTGTATTCGGTGGGCAGCAGGCTCAACGGCTGGTCGGCGCGGCTGGCTTCGCGGCTGATCAGGTTCAGCTCCAGGTCGGCCACGCGCAGTGCGGTTTCGAATTCCTTGACCGTGCTCTTGCGTCGCAGCAGCACCTCGACGCGGGCGGCCATTTCATCGGAGGCGAAAGGTTTGGTCAGGTAGTCATCACCGCCGGCGCGCAAGCCGCGCACACGCTCGTCGACGTCGGAGAGGGCGCTGATCATCAGGATCGGCGTCGACACCCCGATGGTGCGCAGGGTGGTGACGATGGCCAGGCCATCGAGCTCCGGGAGCATACGGTCGAGGGTGATCAGGTCGTAATCGCCGCTCACGGCGCGGACCAGGCCTTCGCGGCCGTTATCTACCCAATCTACGTCCAGTCCATGGCTACTCAGCTCGGCAACGATCTCGCGGGCTGTTACGGCGTCATCCTCGATGGTCAAAATGCGGGTCATAGGATTACCTGGTGAGCGATTCACACTAGAAGTGCGGACATTTTGCCAAGAAATGCCTGAACGCTTCCTAAATTAAACTTCATGTTGGCGCAACCAACGGGTTTTTTACTGGCTGGCGCTGGTCAATGTGGGAGCTGGCTTGCTCGCGAAAGCGGTCTGCCAGCCAACACACTTGTTTCCGAAAGACCGCATTCGCGAGCAAGCCCGCTCCCACACTGACCGAGTTCGGCTGGAGGTTGCATAACGCCTGCCCGGAGGAGGCTGTTCTTGCAAGTTGCATGGTCCTAGGAAGTTCAAGTTATTTAACTTGTTGAATATATTAGGTATTTAATTTTCAGGCGGCTGGCATGGTGCCTGCACTGTCCCTCCCGAGACATGTAACACCATTTTTCCTGCCGGGAGCAAAACAACAATGATCACATCCTCATCCACGTTGCAAGAATCGAGCACGCGCTCCGGGGTTTCCTGGGGCGCGATTTTTGCCGGGGCCGCCGCTGCGGCGGCATTTTCCCTGATCCTGGTACTGCTGGGCTTCGGCCTGGGCTTTTCGGCGGTATCGCCGTGGGCCGACAGCGGTATCAGTGCCAAGGGACTGGGCATTTCCACGATTATCTGGCTGGCCTTTACCCAGATCGTCGCGTCGGGCCTGGGCGGTTACATCGCCGGTCGGTTGCGGGTGAAGTGGGCCAATATGCATGGCGATGAGGTGTACTTTCGCGATACCGCCCATGGCTTCCTGTCCTGGGCCGTCGCCACGCTGGTGGCGGCAACCTTGATCGTCGGCTCCGTCAGCAGTGTCGTCGGCGGTGGCCTGAAAGCCGGTGCCAGCGTGGCCTCGGGCATGACCCAGGCGGTCGGTACGGCGGTGAAGGGCGACGACTTCGGCTATTACGTCGACAGCCTGTTCCGCGACAACCGCCCGGTTGCCGTCAGCGATGACGCGGCCCACGGCGTGGTAGCGCGCATCTTCGCCCGCACCCTGAGCAACGACGGCCAGCTCGCCGCCGAAGACCGTGCCTACCTGGCCCAGTTGATCAGCCAGCGCACCAACCTCAGCCAGGCCGACGCCGAAGCGCGGATCGACAAGGTCTATGGCGATGCCCGTAAAGCCGTTGAGGACGCCAAGCTCAAAGCCAAGCAGGCCGCGGATACTGCTGCGAAGGTGGCTGCCTATACCTCGCTGTGGACCTTCATTGCCCTGCTGATCGGCGCGTTCTTTGCCAGCTTCGCTGCCACCTACGGCGGTCGCCGTCGCGATGCCGTGGTGTACGTCGAAACCGAACACTTTGTCCGTTAATTCAAGGAGAACATCATGCGCTCATTACTGCTGTGGTTCCTCGGGGTGCCTATCCCGGTCATCATCCTGATTGCGATTTTCATGCACTAATCCTGAGCCTTACTCGCTCAAAATGTGGGAGCGGGCTTGCCCGCTCCCACATTGGGTTTTGCGCAGGGTCAGCCAACTGACCACCAGTAGTGCACTCGCCAAAGCGGTCATGATCACCAAGGGCTTGGATGTACCATCGGACAACATCCCCGTCGCCCAACTGCTCACCGCCGTCAACAACATCTGGGTAAAAAAGAACAATCCCGACGCCGTCCCGGCAATCGCGCCGTAAGGCTGCAACACCGCCAGCTGACAGGCTGGAATCACCATCCCCACCGACACCATTATCACCACCATCGGCGACACGATCGCCAGCCATTCGCCCGGCAACACGGTGGTCGCCGCCGCGAGCATCATGCTGCCCAGCACATTCAACGCGATGGCGCCAGCGATCAACCGGTCTGGTTCGAACCGTAGCACCAGCCGGCGAAACAGGTTCGCGCCGAGCATGTAGCCGCTGATGGTCGCCGCAAACACCAGGGCATAGGCCGTGGCAGACAGGCCGTAGCCCCGCTGCAACAACGCCGATGACTCTGCAATGAACGGGAAATATGTGCTGTACACGCAGCCGATGGCCAGGGAATAGCGCAGGAAATATCGGTCGCGCAGGAGTTGGCTGTAAATGCGCAACAGATTGCTCGGCGGCGCGGCGGCGACGGCTGGCGGACGGGTCTCGGGCAGGCGGCGATACACCGCCAGGCACAGCACGGCGCCAATCACGGCCAGCAGCACAAACAAGCCGCGCCAATCGATGAAGGGCAGCATCAGGCTGCCCAGCACCGGTGCGGCCATCGGCGAGACGGCCATGGCCATGGAGATCAGCCCCAGTAAGCGCGCCTGCTCGTGGCGGTCGAAGTAGTCACGCACGATCACGCGGCCGATCACCGTGGTGCAGCAACCGCCGAGGGCCTGGAACAGCCGGGCGATGATCAGCACCGTGAGGCTGTCGGCCAGGGCACAGGCCACGGTCGCGACGACATACAGCAGCAGCCCCGCCAGCAGCACCGGGCGGCGGCCGAAGTGGTCGGTGAGCGGGCCGGCCACCAGCAGGGAAATCGCCGAACCGAGGGTGTACAGGGTCAAGGTCAGTTGCAGTTGGCTGTCGCTGCTGTGGAAGTAGTCGGCCATGGCCGGCAGGGCAGGCAGGTGCATGTCCAGGGTGATGCGCGGCAGGGCGATCAGTACCGTCAGCAGCACCAGCCAGAAGCTGGTGGAAAGGGCGCGTTGGGTCATGGGAAGTTTCTTCGCAAGGGGGAGGACTAAAACTCTAGCGGCATTGTGGTTTAATCCTGAGAGCCACTTACGGCTGAACTGACTGGACCACTATGAGCCGCGGAAAAGCTGCACCTGCCCTGGACCTGCCGCGCCCCGACAGCCTGGACACCGGGAAACAGCAGGGCGCCTACGATGCCCTGCGCGCGGCGATCCTCAATCGGCAGTTGCCGGCCGGCAGCCGCTTGCCATCCACCCGCAGCCTGGCGCAGCGTTGGCTGGTGTCCCGTGGCACATTGGAAGCGGCATTTGATCGGCTGCACAGCGAAGGCTATGTGCAGCGGCTGGCCGGCTCTGGCACGCGGGTGTGTGCGGTGATCCCGGAGCAATTTATTGCAGCCCCCGTGACGAGTGCCGCGCCGCGCCGCGAGGCGGTGCCCGATCAACCGGACGCCGGCGTGCAAAGCCATGTGCCCTTCGTTGCCCGGCGCCCGGATGCCAGCCTGTTTGACTTGAAGGCCTGGGCCCGCTGCATTTCCCGTGGCGTGCTGACGGCGGGCCCGGGCGTGCTCGAAGCGGCCCATCCCGCTGGCCTGCCTGAGTTGCGCGCACAGATCGCCGCCTACCTGCGCAGCTATCGCGGCATGCAGTGCGAGGCGGATGAAGTGGTTGTCACCAGCGGTATTCGCCATGCCCTCGACCTGATTGCCCGCACCGTGCTCAAACCGGGTGACACCGCGTGTGTGGAAGACCCCGGTTATCCGCCGGCGCGACGCTTGTTCGGTCTGGCGGGCGCGTATGTCCACGGCATTCCCGTTACCAACGACGGTCTCGACACCGACCAACTCCCTGATACGGCACGCCTGGCCTACGTCACGCCTGCCCATCAGGCGCCGCTGGGCATGACCCTGTCAGTCTCGCGGCGCCTGGCCCTGCTGGACTGGGCCGCCCGCGCCGATGCCTGGGTGGTCGAAGATGACTACGACAGCGAATACAACTACAACGCCGCACCGCTGGCGGCACTCAAGTCCCTGGACAGTGGCGACCGGGTGATCTACTGCGGCAGCTTCAACAAGAACCTGTTCCCTGGGTTGCGGGTCGGCTTCATGGTGGTGCCCAAGCGACTGCGCCGCTCGCTGCTGCGCACGTTGCAACTCACCGGGCATTCGGTGGGGGCCACGGATCAGTTGGGGTTGGTGGAGTTTCTGCGCAGCGGCGCCTTTGTGCGGCATTTGCGTGCTTCACGCCAGGCGTATCAGGCGCGGCGCGATGCGCTGCTCGCGTGCCTGGTGGAGCATTGTACGGTCAGCGGCCAGCAGGCAGGGTTGCACTTTGTGTTGTGGTTGCCCACGGGTGTGCAGGAGGGCGTGTTTTGCACACGTGCCGCCGAGGCGGGTTTAACACTGCAACCGCTGGGCAAGTTCTGTCATGAAGCGGCATTGCCACCAGCGGTGATCATCGGCTACACCGCGTTGACGCTGGCGCAGATCCGTTTTCACGGCGATGCGTTAGCTCAACTGTTAAGAGGGGGTCAAGATTCACTTGGACCAGCTTGCGCGCCGTGATTGGCGGGATGTTAACGACATTCAAATTGTCATACCTATCAGGCCCTGGCCCTACGCCATGGCGCATCGGTGAGCTTGATCCCGGTACCGATGATCTACTGGGTTCGCGCACGGATTCTCGATCAGCTGCGCAATTTGTCATTCCAGCAGCGTACACCTGATGTGCCGCTGTAATACCTGTCAGGTTTCACAGTAGACACGTTTTACGGGGGGCTACTAGCATGGGCCGTAGGGTGATGTCCCCTACACAAAGGTAACTTACTGGCGGTAACGGAGGCGCAGATGACTCATTCAGCGAGTGTGACGAATAATCAAACCATCGGAACGGCACAGGCGGATATACACAATATTGAAATTTCGCCTCCCACCTATAAGTTTAAAGATGATGGTACTAATACACGGATGTGGAGGCGTGATGGAAGAATTTATATAAGTGTTCGGCAAAGCCTTTCGCATATTGGTATGACGGGTCATTTTTTGACGTTTAGGTTTCGCGACTTAAATCCCGGGGAAACTAATGTAACGTTTGATTTTTCAAGCCCGTCTGAGATTTTTTCCACCTACACAGTCAATAACCATCAATCCAGTAAACCCCACACGTTCGCCTCCGGAACGATGACGGTTTCGCTTGCCAGTAGCGGTGATCATTTGACAGCGACGTTTTCCGGCAAGGCCTACTCAGGATTGGGCAATGAGGTAACGATCACAGCTGGCGACTTGGATCTGAAAGGTTTTGAAGCAGTGCCGTCGAGTAGAATGACTCCGTCTGGATCAGTCATCGGAGAAGGGTACATAGCGGGTTTTATCGATGGAGGCCCGGATAGTGTCTCTGATTTTATAGCCACTGATGTGGAGCGGATTTACGTGCCCCAGTGGGGTTCTCAGCCGGCCTACTGGCTAGTTCGCGGGTTTTGGGTTGCCGGGCAACCCGCTGTCACGCGCGTCATCGTTATCACACTCGTTGAGGGTCAGGACGATCCCGAATACGATTTATCCAGTGATGACAAAGCGAGTGTCAGTTATACCATTCACAGCCATTCCCTTATTGGTTCGGCGTACACGGGTGTTTTGAAATTCAGTGCTCTCCCTGGAACGGGGGAAGCTCGAGGTTCCTTCGATTGCCGCATGCGTGGGAATGCCGCCACTGATTATCAAGTGATTGCAGAATTCTTAGTCCGGTAGTCATTTGGTTTTTATGGCAGCGGTGCTTAAGGATGCCGGGAGGTCGTCTCCCGTTGAATTAATCATCAAACCCAACTTGTTCATGCGACGTTGTGTTTGTGCCAGGCGTTGTTTATGGCGGTGGCGTACCGCTTGGAATTGAAGGTGGATGAGATTCACGAGCAGGTGGGATTCGAGAATTGATCGTCCTCAATCAATAAACGTCTGGCTTTGAATTTTCGTAGGAAAGCCAGGCTCATAAATCCGGTATACCTGGGTCGCATTGAAACCTGACCCCAACCTGGCCCATCCTTAAACATCGCGCTTAACGTAGTAATGACCAACCATCTGAGCAGGGTCCGAAAAGTCAAACGGCCGCGTCCCCCCCTGAGCCATATCCGCAATTGCTAGCGCACAACAATCCGACGCAGCCCCATTGAAAAACGGCCATGATCATCAACTATTATAGGACCGAGGATCCCACCCCATTGCAGACTTACTGCCATGAAGGATAACTCGGGGTGATCGGTAAAAGTATCAAACTGGCCTTATGAAATTTTAAACGTGAATTTTACCGAAAAATCCGGATAGCCAGCCCCGCTTAATGTGCAGTCAACCGTGCCTTCCGCTGTGCCGGTTTCGGGGCGCGTGACAAAATTGAGTATTCCACTGAAACTTTGGCCATAGTATGAATTGCTCCAGTTAAGGTAAGAAACATATACCTTGTCATTGGGAGATAAATCAAACGAACTGCCAGTTTGATCAGCGTCGAGTTTAATAGCGATAGAATTCACTGCGTGGGGAAAGGAGGCATTTTTCCATTGCCCGGTTATGGTCCACCGCGCCTTGTTTTCAGGCAAAGAAGTTTCCGGCCAGTACTTCAGTTCAACGTCAGTGGCCGTAAAGCTGGGATGAGGGAAGGGGCCACCTCCCACGCTGCCGTGCATAGTGCCTGTACCAGGAAGAGCGGCGCCTTGATAACCGAACGCTGAATCAGGCGTGATAAAACCCTTTAGACTTATCTGGCCAAAGGTAAAAACAGCGTGTTCCTCATTCCAACGAGCCACACCCTGAAAATTACCGTTTAAAGTGTCGCTTGGATCAAGTGCAACGCTCAACGTGCCCTCTTCGAACCTAAATGTTTTATACACCCCACCCCGAGTAGCAGCGTAACGCGCCCTGACGTCGGTGGAGTTTGAAAGGTCATAAGTGGCCTGTCCGCCGGGCAGCATATCGGGAACCTCAATGTAAATACTATGGGACTCCAAGTGACCGCTTGAAAAGCGCTCAATAACAAATATGTTTATATTTCCATTGTCACGATACATGCTCACTTCCGCACCCGATTTAAACTTGAAATAAGGCGGAATACTATTGGGGCTGTGAACGTCCGCGGTGACTAGACCTATTGTCTGTCCTCCCTTTTGGTTCGTTGACTGCGTCATCTCATACGTCCTCTATCAGGTTAAACAATGATGTGTCGTCCACACGTCAGATCAACGATACCCCACAAAGAAAACCAAAAGACACTGTCAACATTGACAGGTATAAAACTATCGGTTATCTCGAACGCCAGTTATAAGCCACCCTGCATGCAAGTTCGCATATCATTCAGCCCGGTTTTTGGGTAGAACCGTATGATCACGCCGAGCGCCGCCGCCGACATCAACCCTTTCAGGCGCTGAACCCTTTGTTTCACTCGCGGCTGCCTGTGTCATATCAACACCTCGCTTATGAGAGACTTAAATCCGCAACCTCAGCTCGACTATAGGGACTGCGGAAACCTCTGAATACTGCTAACTATGAAAGGTATGAGAAGAAGATTTTTTACTACCCATTGAACTAACAAACCGTTGTACGTTGGATTTCGTGCACTTGGGAATGGCCGTTTGAATCACTGGTGATAACTCCAAGGCTGCGTGGCCCCCTCCGCACCCAAAGGCAGCGATGCAGCCCATGAACGCGCCGATCAGCAGGGTAATGAAGGTCCACAGCGAGGCATAGGCAGCCACCTTCGCAACAGTATCCTCGGCCTGCTTGGCTTTGAGCTTGGCATCCTCAACGGCTTTACGGGCATCGCCATACACCTTGTCGATGCGCGCCTCGGCGTCCGCCTGGCCGGCCTGCACGCTGTCGCCAACGACACTGCTGACAGAACCGACGATCAGCGTTGCGGCCACCAACGTGGCAACGGCCCAGGCCAGGAAGCCATGGGCGGTATCGCGGAAATACACCTCATCATACCTGTCAGAGTTGACAGTAGGCACGCACGGACCTTGTTGATAGGTTGGAGATGAAACTCCAATGCTCCGGAACAGTGAGATTAATCCCATGAACCAGTCCAGCGTTGCTCAATCACTTGAAACTTCGGGCTATGTCAAAGCTCAGGTTGAAAATCTTCAAGTCCCTCCCGGCAGTCACCGTTTCGATTCGGCGACCGGGCAAAATTTTTTATGGCAATCGGGTAATTCGTTCACCGTGCTAAGCCGTCAAGTGTTTCCAGCAGGGCTGTTTAGTGCCCACACGTTCTTCTTTGAATTCTCAGACTTGACTCCCGGAGGAGGGAGTCGGGTATATGATTTTTCAGACTCGACGTCGGTGAAAGGTGATTACTCGGCCACTTATCTGGGTGAGCTGAAGATCTATACGTTCTATGAAGGCACCGTCACGGTAGCCCTGGACAACAATAATCATCTGACGGGCAGTTTCACTGGCGTAAAAGGGCGGTGGAATAATGAGGTGATCGCGAGTGACAACGGCACCTTGGATCTCGCCGGTTTGACAAGGTCGGTCGTGAGTCTTCCCTTCGGCGATCCATCCGTTCTAGGGGTGGGCCAGATGCATGGCAACTTTTCAGGCGGGCCCTTTCCGAGCCTGAGTTTCAGGTCCGATGAGGTGCAAATATCCCGGCTGGAGGGAGACCCAGATATTCCCCTTCCTCCCTACAGTTGGACAAAGGCCAGGCAATTTGATCAGGACCTACCGGTTTATAACACCCTTGTCGGCGTGTTCCTCTCCACGGATGCACTAGGCGATACATTTGATCTTGCGCAACCCGGCGGGGCGCGGATCGAGATTCATCGTATTGCAGACCGACTCTTCGCCCGAAGTATATCTGGGGTACTGAGCTTTACCTCGCGCCCAGAAAACGATAGGTCAGCGGGTAGTTTCGACGCATCATTCGAGCTGTCTGACGGCACTCGCTTTTCCATGAAGACGCAATTCGATATCTATGATCCTAAATGACGTTCTTGCGCTGACTGCGGGGAGGTGCAATATCTTCTTGCAGTCAGGCTGCAGTATCGCCAGGGTCAATCGTCGAACCCAACCTGCTCATGAATCTCATCCACCTTCAACTCCAAGCGATACGCCACCGCAATAAACAACGCCTGGCACAAACACAACGTCGCGCTCAATGAGCGGAAGGCAAATGACGACCCCTCATTCACCAGCAGCACCGCGTTCGCCCGCTTGGCCAGAGGCGACAGGTTGCTGTCGGTGATGATCAACGTCTTGGCCTGATGGTGCTGGGCGATACGCAGGCAGTGCTGGGTCTCTTTGCCGTAGGGCGTGAAGCTGATGGCGATCACCAGGTCATTGGCGCGCACGCTGCGCATCTGCTCGCGGTAGCTGCCGCCCAGGCCCGAGATCAAGTGGATGCGCTTGTTGGTGTGCTGCAGGTTGTAGACCAGGTAGTCGGCCACCGCGAACGAGCGGCGCACGCCGACCACGTAGATGTTGTCGGCATTCACCACCAGGTCCACGGCTTTTTCGAAGGCCGCGTCGTCCAGTTCCAGGCCCAGGCGCTCGATGCCGGACAAGGTCGCGTTGACGCACTCGCGCGCCAGGTCGCCGCCGCTGGCCTTCTGGGATTTGTTGGCGATCATGCTGCGGATGCGCTGCTGGTAGTTCTGTACCGGCGTGGTCTTGTGGGTGTAGGCCTCGCGGAACAACGCCTGCATCTCACTGAACCCGCTGAAGCCAAAACGCTGGGAAAACCGCACGATGGCCGAAGGGTGCACTTCGCATTCGCGGGCGATGTCGCTGATGCGGTCCACCATGATGCGGTCGCTCTGTTGGCTCATATAGCTGGCGATGCGCTTGAGCTGGCGCGGCAGGCTTTCGTATTCGTCGGTGATCAGCTGCAACAGGCGCTCGGCATTGATCGGAGGGCTGGCGAGAGCGTCTTGTGAAGGGGTCTCGGGCATGGGCAATCCTTCTGTCTTGTTCGTCTGTTGCGCTGATGGGTGGCGCAAGTCTACAGGGTAGGCGCAAAAAAATACCCCGGCATCACGGCCTGCGTGGCCTGCTGAAACGATGCACGGTGGCTGGCGTGCCCCTATGCTGACGTATTGGAAAAAATATTCCACTAAAAATAATTCTAGAATAAATATTGATTGCTGCCAGCGGACGTTCTAGTCTGCACCCACCAAGAGCGTTTGCCGTCGCCACGGCGGCACAACGCAGGCTGATAAAAATAACAGGAGCCAGCATGGGCCAGACTCGTTTTGCCAGTGGGCGTCAATTGGATCTGATTTGCCTCGGGCGCCTGGGCGTCGACCTCTATGCGCAGCAAGTAGGTGCGCGGCTTGAGGACGTGTCCAGCTTTGCCAAATACCTCGGCGGTTCCTCCGCCAATATTGCGTTCGGCACCGCACGGCTTGGGCTCAAGTCAGCGATGTTGAGCCGGGTCGGGGACGACCATATGGGTCGCTTCCTCGTGGAGTCCCTGGCCCGTGAAGGTTGCGATGTCAGCGGCATCAAGGTCGACCCGGAACGTCTCACCGCGCTGGTGTTGCTCGGGCTCAAGGATCGCGAGACCTTCCCCCTGGTGTTCTACCGCGAAAACTGCGCCGACATGGCCCTGCGCGCCGAAGACATCAACGAAGCCTTTATCGCCTCCAGCAAAGCCTTGCTGATCACCGGCACGCATTTCTCCACCGACAGTGTGTACAAGGCCAGCATCCAGGCCCTGGATTACGCGGCCAAGCACAACGTCAAGCGTGTGCTCGACATCGACTACCGCCCGGTGCTGTGGGGCCTGGCGGGCAAGGCCGATGGCGAGACGCGGTTTGTTGCCGACCAGAATGTCAGCGCCCATGTGCAGAAAATCCTGCCGCGGTTCGACCTGATCGTCGGCACTGAAGAAGAATTCCTGATCGCCGGCGGCAGTGAAGATTTGCTCACTGCGCTGCGCCGAGTGCGTGAACTGACCCCGGCGACCCTGGTGGTCAAGCTTGGCCCGCAGGGCTGCACGGTGATCCACGGGGCGATCCCTGCGCACCTGGAAGACGGTGCGATCTACCCCGGCGTGCGCGTTGAAGTGCTCAATGTCCTCGGCGCCGGCGATGCGTTTATGTCGGGTTTTCTCAGCGGCTGGATCAATGACGCCAGCGACGAACGTTGCAGCCAGTTGGCCAACGCCTGCGGCGGCCTTGTGGTGTCGCGCCACGCCTGCGCCCCGGCCATGCCGACTCCGGCCGAACTCGAATACCTGTTCAACAGCCCGGTGCCGATTACCCGTCCCGACCAGGACGAAACCCTGCAACGCCTGCACCGCGTCACGGTGCCGCGCAAGGCCTGGAAGCAGTTGTTCATCTTTGCTTTCGATCACCGCTGGCAATTGGTCGACCTGGCGCAACGCGGCGGCCAGGACACCACGCGCATCAGTGCGATCAAGCAACTGTTTATCCAGGCCATCGAACGCGTGGAGCGCAAGCTCGCCGAGCAGGGCGTCGACGCCGATGTGGGCCTGTTGGCAGACCAACGTTTCGGCCAGGATGCGCTCAACGCCGCCAGCGGTCGCGGTTGGTGGATCGCGCGTCCGGTGGAGGTGCAGAACTCGCGGCCCCTGGCGCTGGAACACGGCCGTTCGCTCGGCAGCAACCTGATCGCCTGGCCCCAGGAACAAATCATCAAGTGCCTGGTGCAATACCACCCGGACGACGAACCGCTGCTGCGCCTGGAGCAGGAAGCGCAACTCAAGGCGGTGTATGACGCGTCCGTGGTCAGCGGCCATGAGCTGTTGCTGGAAGTCATCCCGCCCAAGGATCACCAGTCCACTTACCCGGACGTGCTGTATCGCAGCCTCAAGCGCTTGTACAACCTGGGCATCTACCCGGCGTGGTGGAAGATCGAGGCGCAATCGGCCGAGGACTGGAAACAGCTCGACGAACTGATCCAGGAACGCGACCCGTATTGCCGTGGGGTGGTGTTGCTGGGGCTGAATGCGTCGGCCGAATGCCTTGCCGATGGCTTCCGGCAGGCCAGCCAGAGCAGCACCTGCCGTGGTTTCGCCGTGGGCCGCACGATCTTCCAGGAGCCGAGCCGTGCGTGGCTGGCCGGGGATATTGATGATGAGACATTGATTCAGCGCGTCCAGGCGACGTTCGAACAGCTAATTAACGCCTGGCGCAGTGCCCGAACCTGAACCCAGTTTCAAATGTGGAATGCAATCAAATGTGGGAGCGGGCTTGCTCGCGAAAGCGGTGTATCAGTCACAGCATCTTTATCTGACACACCGCATTCGCGAGCAAGCCCGCTCCCACATAAAGCAAATCTCACCCGGCTTAAGTTAGATAAAAACAAAAGGTGCAGCCATGCCCGCAATCCGAATTGGCATCAACCCGATTTCCTGGAGCAACGACGACCTGCCGGCCCTCGGCGGTGAAACGCCCCTGAGCACCGCGCTGAGCGAAGGCAAGGAAATCGGCTACGAAGGTTTTGAACTCAACGGCAAATTCCCCAAGGACGCCAAGGGCGTCGGCGATGTGCTGCGCCCGTATGACCTGGCGCTGGTCTCCGGCTGGTACTCCAGCCGCCTGGCGCGGCGCTCGGTGGCAGAAGAAATCGAGGCCATCGCCGGGCACGTCGAGTTGCTCAAACAAAACGGCGCCACGGTGCTGGTGTACGGCGAAGTCGCCGATTCGATCCAGGGGTCACGTATCCGCTTGATCGAACGCCCGCGGTTCCACAGCGAACAAGCCTGGCAGGACTACGCCGACAAGCTCACTGAGCTGGCGCGTTTTACCCTGTCCCAGGGCGTGCGCCTGGCGTACCACCACCATATGGGGGCTTACGTTGAATCCCCGGAAGACATCGACCAGCTGATGCAACGCACCGGCCCGGAAGTCGGCCTGCTGTTCGATTCGGGCCATTGCTACATGGGGGGCGGCGAGCCGCTGGAAGTCCTGAAAAAGCACATCGACCGTGTCTGCCACGTGCACTTCAAGGACGTGCGCAAGCCGGTGGTGCAACTGGCGCGCAACCAGATGTGGAGCTTCCCGGATTGCATCGTCAACGGCACCTTTACCGTGCCCGGCGATGGCGACATTGAGTTTGGCGAGCTGCTCGACGTGCTGCTGGCCGCCCGCTACGCAGGTTGGCTGGTGGTCGAAGCCGAGCAGGACCCGGCCGTCGCGCCCAGCTATATCTACGCGAAAAAGGGCTACGACACCCTGCGTGCGCTGCTCACCGAGAGGACAAAAGCATGAGCCTGTTGGTCAAGAGCCACAAACGCGGGCAAACCATGGTCGCCCTCGAAGACGGACGCCTGGAGTACGTGGGTTTCAAAGCCTACCGCTTGAGCTTGGGCGAAACCCTGCCGGTCAGTGCCGGGGACAAGGAGCTGTGCCTGGTGCTGCTCAGCGGCCGGGTGAATATCCAGGGCGAGGGCTTCAACTGGCAGAACCTCGGTGATCGCCAGTCGGTGTTTGAAGACAAATCGCCGTTCGCCGCCTACTTGCCACCCGGCACCGTGGCCCAGGTCACCGCGTTGAGCGATGTGCAGATTGCCGTGTGCGCCGCCCCCGGTGCCGAAGGTTACGAACCGCGCCTGATCCGCCCCGAACAGTGCAAGCGCAGTGTGCGTGGCAAGGGTGCCAACACCCGCTACGTGTGCGACATCCTGCCGGACAGCGAGCCGGCCCATTCGCTGCTGGTGGTGGAGGTGCGTACGCCGTCCGGGCATTCGTCGAGCTACCCGCCGCACAAGCACGACACCGACGACTTGCCGCACCAGAGCTTTCTGGAAGAAACCTATTACCACCAGATCAACCCGCCCCAGGGCTTTGTGTTCCAGCGCGTGTACACCGACGACCGCAGCATCGACCAGGCCATGGCCGTGGAAAACAGCGACCTGGTGGTGGTGCCCAAGGGGTATCACCCGGTCAGCGTGCCGTACGGCTACGAGTCCTATTACCTGAACGTGATGGCCGGCCCCAAGCGCGCCTGGCATTTCCACAACGACCCGCAGCACAGCTGGCTACTGGACCTTTAAGGGGCGCGACATGACCACAACCCGACTGACCATGGCCCAGGCCCTGGTGAAGTTCCTGGACAACCAATACATCGAAGTCGATGGCGTAGAGAGCAAGTTTGTCGCCGGTGTGTTCACCATTTTCGGCCACGGCAACGTGCTGGGCCTCGGCCAGGCGCTGGAGCAGGACAGCGGCGACCTGGTGGTGCACCAGGGCCGCAACGAGCAGGGCATGGCCCATGCCGCCATCGGTTTTGCCAAGCAGCACCTGCGGCGCAAGATCTACGCGTGCACCGCGTCGGTCGGCCCCGGCGCGGCGAATATGCTGACCGCCGCTGCCACTGCCACGGCCAACCGCATCCCGCTGCTGCTGTTGCCCGGCGATGTCTACGCCAGCCGCCAGCCTGACCCGGTGTTGCAACAGATCGAACAGTTCCATGACCTGAGCATCAGCACCAACGACGCGTTCCGTTCCGTGAGCAAATACTGGGACCGCATCAACCGCCCTGAGCAATTGATGACGGCGGCGATCCACGCCATGCGCGTGCTCACCGACCCCGCCGAAACCGGCGCGGTGACCCTGGCGCTGCCCCAGGATGTGCAGGCCGAAGCCTGGGACTATCCCGACTATTTCCTGCAAAAACGCGTGCACCGTATCGACCGTCGCCCGGCCACTGCGGCAATGATCGGCGATGCACTGGCCGCGTTCCGTGGCAAGCGCAAGCCGCTGATTATCTGTGGTGGCGGGGTCAAGTACTCCGGCGCGAATGCTGCGTTGCAGGCGTTCGCCGAGCGCTTCGCGATTCCCTTTGCCGAAACCCAGGCGGGCAAGAGTGCGGTGGTTTCCAGCCACCCGCTGAACGTCGGCGGCATTGGCGAAACCGGCTGCCTGGCGGCCAACCTGCTGGCACCGCAGGCCGACCTGATCATCGGCATCGGCACGCGTTATACCGACTTCACCACCTCGTCCAAATCGCTGTTCAAGCATGCCGATGTCAAGTTCCTCAACCTCAACATCAGCCCGTGCGATGTGTTGAAACTCGACGCGGTGCAAGTGCTGGGCGATGCGCAACTGGCCCTTGAAGCCTTGGCGGATGCGTTGGGCGATTACCGCAGCGGCTGGGGCGAACAGGTGCGCGAGGCCAAGGCGCAGCTCGACGCCGAAGTCGAGCGCGTGCATCAGGTGGAGTACAGCGGCGACGGCTTCGTGCCCGAAGTCGACGACCACCTCGACCGCGCCGTGCTGCGTGAATTCATCGAGCTGACCGGCTCGTGCCTGACCCAGAGCCGCGTGCTCGGTGTACTCAACCAGACCCTGGCCGACGACGCGATCATCGTCGCCGCTGCCGGCAGCCTGCCCGGCGACTTGCAACGCGCCTGGCGCAGCAAGGGCGTCAACACCTACCACGTCGAATATGGCTATTCGTGCATGGGCTACGAGATCAACGCCGCGCTGGGGGTGAAACTCGCCGAGCCAAGCAAGGAGGTGTATGCGTTGGTCGGCGACGGCTCCTACATGATGCTGCACTCGGAGCTGGCCACCTCGATCCAGGAGCGGCGCAAGATCAACGTGGTGCTGCTGGACAACATGGCCTTTGGTTGCATCAACAACTTGCAGATCGGCAATGGCATGGACAGCTTCGGCACCGAGTTCCGCTACCGCAACCCCGAGAGCGGCAAGCTCGACGGCGGCCTGGTGCCGGTGGACTTTGCCATGAGCGCGGCGGCCTATGGCTGCAAGACCTACAAGGTCAGCACCGTGGCGCAACTTGAAGCGGCGCTGGCCGATGCGCGTACGCAAACGGTGTCGACGCTGATCGACATCAAGGTGCTGCCAAAAACCATGGTGCACGGCTACCTGTCGTGGTGGCGGGTCGGCGTGGCGCAGGTATCGACCAGCGAACGCACGAATGCCGCGGCAAAGAAACTCAATGAACAGCTGGCGAAGGCCCGGCAGTACTAATAACAAGAGGAGTTTTTACATGTCGTTGAAGCTTGGAGTCATCGGTACTGGGGCCATTGGCCGGGACCATATCCGTCGTTGCAGCCAGACCCTGCTCAACAGCCAGGTGGTGGCGGTGACCGACATCAATCTCGAGCAGGCCGCCAAGGTGGTGGCCGATTTGAAGCTGGACGCCGAGGTGTACCCCGACGGCCACGCGCTGATCAACTCGCCGCAGGTCGAGGCGGTGCTTGTCACGTCCTGGGGCCCGAGCCACGAGGAATTCGTGCTCGCCGCCATCGCCGCCGGCAAGCCGGTGTTCTGCGAAAAACCCCTGGCAGTCACCGCTGCCGGCTGCCGCAAGATCGTCGACGCCGAAGTCGCCTACGGCAAGCGCCTGGTGCAAGTCGGGTTCATGCGTCCGTATGACGAAGGCTATCGCGCACTCAAGGCGGTGATCGACAGCGGCCAGATCGGCGAGCCACTGATGCTGCACTGCGCGCACCGCAACCCGACAGTGGGCGAGAACTACAAGACCGACATGGCGATCACCGACACCCTGATCCACGAGTTGGATGTGTTGCGCTGGTTGCTCAACGACGACTACGTGTCGGTGCAAGTGGTGTTCCCGCGCAAGTCGAGCAAGGCCCTCGCGCACCTGCGCGACCCGCAGATCGTGCTGCTGGAAACCGCCAAGGGCACGCGCATCGACGTGGAGGTGTTTGTGAACTGCCAATACGGCTACGACATCCAGTGCGAAGTGGTGGGGGAGACCGGCATTGCCAAGCTGCCGGAGCCGTCCCAGGTGCAGCTGCGCAGTGAAGCGAAGTTGTCCAATGCGATCCTGATGGACTGGAAGGATCGGTTTATCGGCGCCTATGACGTGGAGTTGCAGGCGTTTATCGACAGCGTGCGTGCCGGCCAGGTCGGCGGGCCGTCCGCGTGGGATGGCTTTGCGGCGGCGGTGGCGGCGGATGCATGTATCGAAGCGCAGAGCAGTGAGCAGATTGTGAAAGTCAGCTTGCCTGATCGCCCGCACTTCTACGGCTAACCCCAACCCCAAAGGTGGAATGCAGTCAAAAATGTGGGAGCGGGCTTGCTCGCGAATGCGGTGTCTCAGATACAAAATTTTGGCTGACACACCGCATTCGCGAGCAAGCCCGCTCCCACATTTAGATTGGGCTTTCACTTTGAAAAAGGAGTGTCTGTATGCGAATCGGACTAGTCGGCTACGGCCACGGAGGGCGCTTTTTTCATGCGCCGCTGATTGCAACCTTGCCCGGCGCCACGTTTGTCGGCGTCGTCACACGCTCCCCCGAGCGCCGCCAGCAGTTGGCGAGTGATCATCCCGGCCTCAAGGCGTTTGACTCCATCGGCCAGATTGTCGAAGCCGGCGTCGACACCCTGGTCATCTCCACCACCCTCAAGGGCCGCCCGGCGCTGGTGCTGGAAGCCATCGAGCACGGGCTGACGGTGGTCAGCGACAAACCCTTCGCCGCCAACACCGAACAGGCCCAGGCGCTGATCACCGCTGCCGAGCGCCATGGGGTGAAGCTCAGCGTTTATCAGAACCGACGTTGGGACTCGGACTACCTGACCCTGCGCAAACTGATCGACGCCGGCGCCCTGGGCACCATTACCCGCTTTGAATCCCGCGTGGAACGCTACGCCCCCCACGCCGTCGGCAATGCCAGCGGCGGCGGTTGGTTGCGTGACCTCGGCAGCCATCTGGTGGACCAGGCGCTGCAACTGTTCGGCCCGGTGGACCGGGTGTTTGCGCAATTGCAGTTCAGCCACGAACACCCGACCGTCGATCACGGCTTCTTTGTGTCCCTGACCCATGCCAACGGGGTGATTTCCCATTTGTGGGGCAGTGCCCTGCAAAACAGCCAGGCCCCGCGTTTTCGCGTGAGTGGCACCCTCGGTTGCTACACCGTCGAAGGGCTGGACGGCCAGGAGGAGGCGCTGTTGGCCGGCAAATCGCCGAAGACCGAAGGCGAGCACTGGGGCGCCGAAGAACATCGGCGCTGGGGCTGGTTCGAACAAGGCGAGGAGCGCGAGCGGGTGCCAGCGGAGAAGGGCTGCTGGACGCAGTTCTATCGCCAGTTGCAACGTGCCGTGGACAGCCAGGAAGCACTGCCGGTGGACGTCTATGACGCGCTGGAAACCACCCGTATATTGGACGCCGCACGCCTTAGCGCGGGGCGTCAGCAGGTGGTTTCAACAAAAATAGAATAAAATTCTAAAACAGGTTGATATGGAAATTATTTTCCAATAAAGTCTTTTCCAGGTTGCATAAAGTACGTCTTGGGCTCGACCCCGGCGACTCAACAAAAACAAGATCAAAAACAACCAGGTACCGTCAGATGAAAATCTTCAACGCTGTACTGCGAGTTTTACGCCCAGCCTCCACGCCACGCGGTCTGCCCCGCGCCCGGCCGTTCTACTTCTCTTTCCTCAATGTGTTGTGCGTCGAAAACCAAGGCGCGCTGGTGTGCTGCATTCCAGGTGCACCCGTCGTCCGGCTGCCTGCCGAGCTCTGATAAACGCAACGTCCAAAAAACCAACAAGAAAGTGGAGACAGACCGTTCATGAAGACCCCGATCCGTTTTACCGCGCTAGCCCTGTCGCTGTTGCTGGCCAGTGGTGCTGCTTCGGCTGCCGATCTCAAGATAGGTGTGAGTATGTCCGCCTTCGACGACACCTTTCTTACCTACCTGCGCGAAGACATGGACAAACAAGCCAAGTCCTACCCAAAGGGTGACGGCGTGCAACTGCAGTTTGAAGATGCCCGCGCCGATGTGGTGAAGCAACTTAGTCAGGTCGAGAACTTTATCAGCCAAAAAGTCGATGCAATCATCGTTAACCCGGTTGATACAGCCTCGACTGCGAACATTATCAAGGCTGCCACTGCGGCGAAAATCCCGCTGGTATTCGTCAACCGTCGCCCTGACAGCGCAACATTGGCCCCCGGCGTAGCGGCGGTAACCTCCGACGACGTCGAGGCGGGCAAGCTGCAAATGCAGTACATCGCGGAGAAGCTCGACGGCAAAGGCAATATTGTGATCCTGCTGGGTGACTTGGCGAATAACTCCACTTCCAACCGTACCAAAGGAGTGAAGGAAGTCCTGGCCAAATACCCTGGCATCAAGATCGAACAGGAGCAGACCGGGATATGGCTGCGTGACAAGGGCATGACCCTGGTCAACGATTGGCTGACCCAAGGGCGCGACTTCCAGGCGGTGCTCTCGAACAACGACGAGATGGCGATTGGTGCTTCCATGGCCCTGAAGTCGGCAGGTAAGAAAGGCGTGCTGATCGCCGGTGTCGATGGCACGCCGGATGGTTTGAATGCGATCACTAAGGGTGACATGACTGTGTCGGCTTTCCAGGATGCCAAGGGCCAAGCGGACAAGTCGGTTGAGACAGCGCGCAAGATGGCTAAGAACGAGCCTATCGAGCAGAACGTGGTGATCCCGTTCCAGCTGATCACCCCCGAAAACGTCAAAGACTTCAAATAACAACAATAAGCCAGCAGGGCAGCTGTGCGGTTGCCCTGCCGATGGAGTACCTCCCTATGCTTGCTCAAGCCACTCTCTCGCAGCCTCCCGGTATCCAGCCAGTAGAACTGGAAGAACCCTACCTGTTGGAAATCAGCAATATCAGCAAAGGCTTTCCCGGCGTCGTGGCCCTGGCCGATGTGCAACTGCGAGTGCGCCCGGGTACGGTGCTGGCGCTGATGGGCGAGAACGGTGCGGGCAAGTCGACGCTGATGAAAATCATCGCCGGCATCTACCAGCCCGACGCCGGGGAAATCCGCCTGCGCGGCAAGCCGATTGTGTTTGAAACCCCACTGGCGGCACAAAAGGCCGGGATCGCGATGATCCACCAGGAGCTCAACCTGATGCCGCACATGAGCATCGCCGAGAACATCTGGATCGGCCGCGAGCAGCTCAACGGCCTGCACATGGTCAACCACCGCGAAATGCACCGCTGCACCGCCGAGTTGCTGGCACGCCTGCGCATCAACCTGGACCCGGAAGAACACGTCGGCAACCTGAGTATCGCCGAGCGGCAGATGGTCGAGATTGCCAAGGCGGTGTCCTACGACTCCGACATCCTGATCATGGATGAACCGACTTCGGCCATTACCGACAAGGAAGTGGCCCACCTGTTTTCGATCATTGCCGACCTCAAGGCCCAGGGCAAAGGCATCGTCTACATCACGCACAAAATGAACGAAGTGTTTGCCATCGCCGACGAAGTGGCCGTGTTTCGCGACGGCCATTACATCGGCCTGCAACGCGCCGACAGCATGAACAGCGACAGCCTGATCTCGATGATGGTCGGCCGTGAGCTGAGCCAGTTGTTCCCGGTGCGCGAGACGCCCATCGGTGCGCTGCTGATGTCGGTGCGCGAGCTGAGCCTGGATGGCGTGTTCAAGGACGTTTCGTTCGACCTGCATGCCGGGGAAATCCTCGGCATCGCCGGGCTGATGGGCTCGGGCCGCACCAATGTGGCCGAAACCATTTTTGGCATCACCCCCAGCAGCAGCGGCCAGATCACCCTCGACGGCAAGGCGGTGCGCATTACCGACCCGCACATGGCGATCGAGAAGGGCTTTGCGCTGTTGACCGAGGACCGCAAGCTCAGCGGCCTGTTCCCGTGCCTGTCGGTGCTGGAGAACATGGAGATGGCCGTGCTGCCGCACTATAGCGGCAACGGTTTTATCCAGCAGAAAGCCCTGCGTGCGCTGTGCGAAGACATGTGCAAGAAGCTGCGGGTGAAAACCCCGTCCCTTGAACAGTGCATCGACACCTTGTCCGGTGGCAACCAGCAAAAAGCCTTGCTCGCGCGCTGGTTGATGACCAATCCACGCTTGCTGATCCTCGATGAGCCGACCCGTGGCATCGATGTGGGCGCCAAGGCCGAGATCTACCGTTTGATTTCCTTCCTCGCCAGCGAAGGCATGGCGGTGATCATGATCTCCTCGGAGCTGCCCGAAGTGCTGGGCATGAGCGACCGGGTGATGGTGATGCACGAGGGCGAACTGATGGGCACCCTGGATCGGTCCGAGGCGACCCAGGAAAAAGTCATGCAGCTGGCTTCCGGTATGACCGTAGTCCACTGACGTACAGAATAAAAAAGGTGATGGGTTATGAACGCAATAACGGATAACAAACCGGCCACTGTGCCGACCAAGACACGCCGGCGCATGCCGACCGAGCTGAGCATCTTCCTGGTGCTGATCGGTATCGGCCTGGTGTTTGAACTGTTCGGCTGGATCGTGCGTGACCAGAGCTTCCTGATGAACTCCCAGCGCCTGGTGCTGATGATCCTGCAAGTGTCGATCATTGGCCTGCTGGCGATTGGTGTGACCCAGGTGATCATTACCACGGGTATCGATCTGTCATCCGGTTCGGTGTTGGCGCTGTCGGCGATGATCGCCGCCAGTTTGGCGCAAACTTCAGACTTTTCGCGGGCAGTGTTTCCAAGTCTCACGGATTTGCCGGTGTGGATCCCGGTGGCAATGGGGCTGGGCGTAGGGCTGCTGGCGGGGGCGATCAACGGCAGCATCATCGCCGTGACCGGTATCCCGCCGTTCATTGCCACCCTGGGCATGATGGTGTCGGCCCGTGGGCTGGCGCGCTACTACACCGAAGGCCAGCCGGTGAGCATGCTCTCGGACTCGTACACGGCCATCGGCCATGGTGCGATGCCGGTGATCATCTTCCTGGTGGTTGCGGTGATCTTCCATATTGCCCTGCGTTACACCAAGTACGGCAAGTACACCTACGCCATCGGCGGCAACATGCAGGCGGCGCGGACCTCGGGGATCAACGTCAAGCGGCATCTGGTCATCGTCTACAGCATCGCCGGCCTGCTGGCGGGCCTGGCCGGTGTGGTTGCCTCGGCACGTGCGGCGACGGGGCAGGCCGGGATGGGCATGTCCTATGAACTGGACGCGATTGCCGCCGCCGTGATCGGCGGCACCAGCCTGGCGGGCGGGGTAGGGCGCATTACCGGCACGGTGATCGGCGCGCTGATCCTGGGCGTGATGGCCAGCGGGTTTACTTTTGTCGGTGTGGATGCGTACATCCAGGACATCATCAAGGGGCTGATCATCGTGGTGGCCGTGGTGATCGACCAATACCGCAACAAGCGCAAGCTCAAACGCTGACCTGGATGCGGGGCTAAATGGGGGAGCGGGCTTGCTCGCGAAAGCGGTGTCTCAGTACAGAATGTACCGGCTGACACGCCGCTTTCGCGAGCAAGCCCGCTCTCGCATGGGGTCTATCGCTGATCCGTTCCAACCGTTTGTCTTCTATATAGCTCCACAACACTGAATTTCTTGCTATAAACGCACTCCGATAACCAATCGCCAAGCCCGTCCTGGTGCTTTTAGGGGTTATCTCGGAAAAATTGCCTGTCTTTTCAGTTGCTGCGCCCTCAAGTCGGCCTTAGACTGCCGCCCCTCGTAAATTGAGTGCCGGGTGGCGCTTGAAATGGACGGCGCCCTTCCGAGACCTGCAGAGGTCGGCCGGAACGCTCCCTTATTCGCCTTAATGCACGTATTTTTTATAGAGAAATCAATGACAAAGGAAAAGTTGCTGGCCATGCCGGCGGATGACTACATGAATGCCGAACAGCACGCTTTTTTTGAGCAATTGCTGCAAGACATGAAAGTGGAACACCACGAGCGCATTGAACAGAACCGTATCGCCATTGAAAGCCTGGACACCCCGGCCGATCCGGCCGACGCCGCTTCGGTCGAAGAAGAGCGTACCTGGCTGGTGAACGCCATCGACCGCGACCAGCGCATGCTGCCGCAACTCGAACGCGCGTTGGAACGCATCAAGGAAGACTCCTTTGGCTGGTGTGACGACAGCGGCGAGCCTATCGGCCTCAAGCGCCTGCTGATCAGCCCGACCACCAAGTACTGCATCGAAGCGCAAGAGCGCCACGAGCAGATTGACAAGCACCAGCGCCAAGCCTGATGCGCTGAAGCTGGGGGGCGCGCCTGCGTCCCTCCAGGCGATACCCGTTACGCCCCGTCTATTGATCTGCTGCAACGCACCCCACTAAAGGCCCATGGATAATGGCCTGATAGTGGCGTCTAATGCAGTGACAATAATGACAAGCAGTGGGGTGACGAAGATGGCTGGAGACGGATCTCTGATGGGCGCAGCAGTACCACCGCAGACGGTGGTGCGCGGGCTGCCCGGTTGGCTGACGCCGCTCTTGCAGAGCACCGCCTTGGTGCTGGTCCTGCTGGGCCTGGCGTTTGCCGGCCTGTCGATATACCTCTGCCTGCCACTGGCCTTGCTGGTGATCTGGCTGCCTCGCCTGAAAACCCGCACGCCTGCGGTCGCACCTTCCACGGACAGCGACGCCATCGGTGAGCTCACGCGTGACCTGTCCCACACCACCAGCCATAACGCGCTGTCTGCCGCCGGCGTGGCCTATGCGGTCAAGCAACTGGCTGCGCGCCTGCAATCGCAGTTAAGTGCGGCCAAGCAGATCGTCAGCAGCGCCGAAGTGATGATCGGCACGGAGCAGGTCACCTCACAGCTCAGCCGTCAGGCGCTCGGTGCAGCCAGCCAGGCTCATCAACGCAGCACCGAAGGGCGTGAGGTGTTGGCGCAGTCGATCACGCGCATGCATCAGCTCAGCGACCGGGCCAACGCCAGTCGCGAGTTGATCGAAGCGTTGAGCCAGCGCAGCGAGGAAATCCAGCGAGTGACGTTGGTGATTCAGTCCATCGCCAGCCAGACCAACCTGTTGGCCTTGAACGCGGCCATTGAAGCCGCGCGTGCCGGCGAGCACGGGCGCGGGTTTGCCGTGGTTGCCGATGAAGTGCGCGGGCTGGCCGGGCGGACCGCCACCGCGACCGATGAGGTCGGGGTGATGGTCGCCGATATTCAACAACGCACCGCCCAGGTGGTGGAGCAGATTCGCCAACTGTCGACCGACCTCAATACGGGTGTGGAGCAGGTCGAGCATGCCGGTGAACAGCTGTCGAGCATCGCCAGCCTGGCGGCGGATGTGGAAGGGCAGGTCAATGAGATCGCCCAGGGCACCGACACCAACCGTGCCCAGTTGGACAGCCTGTTCCATGCCGTGGAACAAATGCGCAGCGACCTGACCGTGAGTGACCAGCAAACCCGTCAGCTGGCCGACGCCGCCGTACAGATGGAAGGCCAGGCCGAAATCATCAGTGAGCGCTTGGCCGAGGTCGGGCTGGATGACTATCACCAGCGCGTCTACGACCTGGCCCGTGAAGGCGCCAGCCGCATTGCCGCGCAGTTCGAGGCCGATGTGGAGCAAAACCGCATCAGCCTGGATGACCTGTTCGACCGTAGTTACACGCTGATCCCGAATACCCATCCGAGTAAGTACCACACGCGGTTTGACGGTTATACCGATCAGGTGTTGCCGGGGATTCAGGAGGCGTTGTTGCCGCGTCACGAAGGGTTGGTCTTCGCTATTGCCTGCACTCCCCAGGGCTATGTGCCGACGCACAACAAGGCGTTTTCCCAGGCCTTGACCGGGGATGCCCAGGTGGATGCGGTGCAGAACCGCACCAAGCGCAAGTTTGACGACCGCACCGGGATTCGCTGTGGCAGCCACCAGCAAGCGGTGCTGCTACAGACGTATACCCGCGATACCGGCGAATTGATGCATGACTTGTCAGTGCCGATCATGGTCAAGGGCCGGCACTGGGGTGGGTTGCGGCTGGGCTACAGGCCGGAAGGCGTGTAGGCGCGGGGAGGGGGCCGTCGAGCGGGGTTCAGGAGGTCAATGCCCCTGAATCGACGGCAGTCTTGAGGGCCAGGGCGGATTCTTTGCCCGCGACGGCGGCAGCTTCTGCAGTCTTGAACCAGCGGTCCTTTTCCACCTGATGCGTGGTGACCGTTTTCAGCGGTGGCTTGGCGCGCATCACGATGACCGCCTGGAATTCTCCGTCTATTTCCCTCGCATCGCCATGGATGAAAAACTCGCCAATATCAAATTCCGTCACGTATAGCCTTCCCTTCAAGGTAACTGCACAGATGAGACCTGACCCGCAGAGGGGCAAACTTCAATCGACGGGCCAGTATGGCAGTTGTTGGTGGGTGGCGGCGCGGTAAAGTCATCCAGGTGACGAAACGAGGCCGCCCCGTTGCAGTGTGGCTTCCAGTTCCTTGGCCAGTTGGCAGGCCTTGATATGGTCGCTGCGAAACCCCAGCACACGGCCGCTGGTGATTTCGCGGATATGAAAGAAGTTACGCCCCGCCGGCACAACTTGGTAAAGAACCGAATTCGAGTACCCGTATAGGCCTTGCACGCAGTAGTATTGGCGCTCGTCATGCAGTGTCGAGCGAGTGTGGCAAGACGTAGCATCGTGTTGACGTCGTTGCATGGTCAGCTCCTGTCGATCGATTGTGTTGATGCAACTGCAGCGTTTCGGGTGGTTTTGACCCGTGTTGCTGTTTTAGTATTGTCGTCGGCGAACGATGTCTGGTTCCCCACCTGGGTATTTTGTTTAAGGTGGGCTGTCGGAAACCGCGTTTTTTATTTGGGTTATTCTCTGAAGCGGTGCGGTCTCTATTCTCGAGCCGTCAAACCTGTGATCTGCTGTGATACATGGTGTCCTCGCCCGAGGTTCATTGGGTACGTCTGTACCAGCCGTATGGCTCAGCAGCGGGATCTTCTTCAGTTTTTCAATGAATGTGTTGTGTGATCGTGCCGTAACGGCCGGATTTTTGTGCTGCCCGCTGTGGCGGTCAGCACTTCTTTTGATGTGGGGGCGTTTCCTTGGCAGTCAGTAATCTGGATATGCACGCGTTATTCGTGCTGGGTGATTTACGCGCAAAGTTGGTCAAGCAGTTTCAATCCCGTTTTGTTTACATCACTGAACAAACGCCGGAAGGTATTTACATCGCCGAAATCGATACCGAAACCGCATTGGTTGTCGATGACAAACCGCGCCTGGAACTCAAGGTCGGCGACCATTTTCGTGCGGCCGTGCTGCCCAGCCGTGAAGGCGGCAAGTTTGAATTGAAGTTCCGCGACATTAAGTTGACGGTATATGGCCTGGGCGATTACGCCTTTGTTTCGTCGGCTGAAGGCCAGGGTATCGTGTTCAAGGAAGGCCATAGCGTCATGCTGGTGTTTGCCGCCAATGAACAATTGCAGGAAGGTCTGACCAAAACCCTCAAGGCCGTGACCGGCAAGGCCGCCAAGTGGCGCAAGGGTGAGCTGGTGACCTTCAAGGCCAGCGAGTAGTTTGTAAACGCAATGTGTAATCCGTTTCTCCCGGAACCTCTACTACAGTTGAGTTGACTTAACTATTCAGAGGCTTCGCGCGTTGGCAGCAAAGCCGTCCGCTATGGCTGCTAAACATGAGGTGCGAAGGCATGAAAGGATTGAGATCGCTGTTGGCCGTGTCGCTGGCGACACTGGGCCTGTCAGTTGCAGCATTGCCGGTGTCGGCGGCCCAGGCGCCGATTCATTTCGCCGACCTGAACTGGGAGAGCGGCAGCCTGATCACCGAAGTACTTCGGGTTATCGTCGAGAAGGGCTATGACTTGCCTACCGACACCTTGCCCGGCACCACCATTACCCTGGAAACCGCACTGGCCAAGAACGACATCCAGGTGATCGGCGAAGAGTGGGCCGGTCGCAGCCCGGTGTGGGTCAAGGCCGAGGCCGAAGGCAAGGTGGTGGGCCTGGGCGATACGGTCAAGGGCGCCACCGAAGGCTGGTGGGTGCCGGAATACGTGGTCAAGGGCGACGCCGCCAAAGGCCTCAAGCCCCTGGCACCGGACCTCAAGCGCGTGCAGGACCTGGCGCGCTACAAGGACGTGTTCAAGGACCCGGAGTCTCCCGGCAAGGGGCGCTTCCTAAACAGCCCGATCGGCTGGACGTCCGAGGTGGTCAATGCACAGAAGCTCAAGGCCTACGGGCTCAGCGACAGCTACGTGAACTTCCGCAGTGGCTCAGGCGCGGCGCTGGACGCCGAGATTGCTTCGTCGATCCGCCGGGGCAAGCCGGTGCTGTTCTACTACTGGTCGCCGACGCCGTTGATGGGGCGCTACAAGTTGATCCAGTTGGAAGAACCGCCATTTGATGCCGAGGCATGGAAGACGCTGACGGATGCGGACAATCCCGAGCCGAAACCGACACGGTCGTTGGCGTCCAAGCTGAGTATTGGCGTGTCGACGCCGTTCCAGAAAGAGCATCCGCAGATTGCCGCGTTTTTCAGCAAGGTCGAGTTTCCCATCGGGCCACTCAATCAGGCGCTGGCAAAAATGAGCGAAAACCACACGCCTCCACGGGACGTGGCCCAGGCGTTCCTCAAGGAGCACCCTGAGGTGTGGAAGGCGTGGTTGACCGAAGAGGTGGCGCAGAAGGTCGAGGCAAGCCTGAAGTAAGTGTGGGAGGGGGCTGGCCCCCTCCCGTATTGGCCTGTGTTCCGGGCTCAGAACTGAGTGTTTACGGCCAGTTCGAAGGTCCTTGGCGACCCCAGGTAATACGCCGGTGACACATGGGCAAACTCGGCATACACCTCATTCGTCAGGTTGCGCACCCGCGCCGTCACCGAGGTGTGCTGATCCACCTTGTAGCGCAGGAACGTGCCGAACAACGTGTAGGCTGGCACTGTCTGGGTGTTGGCGTTATCCGCATAAACCTCGGCGACATACCGCGCGTCCACACCCCCTTGCCAGTCCTCGGCAATATCGTAGGTCAGCCACAGGTTGCCCACGCGCTTGGGGACGTTGGTCGGCGTATTGCCCTTGCGTGACACCACGGCACCGCTGGCGAGCTTCTCGTTGAACTCGTCGTATTCGGCGTCCACCCAGGCGAAATTGCCTTCGGCGAGCAGCCGTGGAGTGATGCGCATTGAACTGGCCAACTCAATGCCTTTGGACGACTGCGCACCCACCGGGATGCTGTTGGTCGGGTCCAGCGGGTCGGTGACGGCGAAGTCCTTGCGTTCGATCCTGTAGGCGGCAACGGTGGCCGCGCCACGTCCATCCATATAGTCGAACTTGCTGCCCACTTCCCATTGCTTGCCGGTCGACACATCGAACACCTGGGTCGTGGTGCTTGGCTGCTCGGCGGCGGTGCTGTATTGCACGTACACATTCGCTGACGGGATGAACTGGTAGGTCAGGCCGACGCGCCCGGTGAGCGGCTCCCAGCTGCGCTTGAAATGCCGTGGACTGGTGGCAGTCAGCGTGCCGTGGTTGGTCACGTCCAGGTTGATGGCGTCATAACGCAGGCCGGTGAGCAGCGACAATTTGTCGGTGAGGCCCAGGCGGTTTTCCACGAACAGCGCCTTGGTGGTGACCTCGTTGGTCTTGTCCTTGTTGAAGCCGGGCCTGGTGCCGGGGATGGCATAAAAATGCCCGGGATCGAAGTTGTTCGGGTCGACCGCACTGTTGCCCGCCGCGCGCAGCGGGCTGTTGGTGGTGCTGTTGAGCTTGTACTCGAAACCGCCAGACCAGGTGGTGGAAAGGCCGAAGACGCTGGCGTCGTGGCGCAACTCGAACTGGTTGCCCTGCTGCTCGCCCTGATGGCGCACCTGATAGGCGGTCGAGCGGTTTACCGCGCTGTTATCGGCGTTGTACTGATAGGTCTCCAGGTTGCGGTAATCGCGCTGGCTGTCGAGGTGATAAAGGGTGTTTTTCAGCGTGGTGCTGTCGTTGAGTCGGTAGTCGATGATCGAGCGCAGCCACACCGTGCGTTGCTCGTAACGTCCGTCGCCGACGTTGTAGTTGTTGAAGCGGTTGTGCTTGTCGATCTTCAACTCGCCGGCCTTGGGGTTGAGCACCGGAGTGCCCCAGTAGGGACTGTCCTCATGTTCGTCCTGGTATTCCACCGCCAGGGTGTGGGACAGGTCCGGCGTGAGGTCACTGAGCAGGGAAAACGCCATGCTCCAGGCGTCCCGTTTATCACGGTCGATGTAGCTGTGGTTGGTGTTGCGGCTTACATCCAGGCGCGCGTAGTGCTGCACCTCACTGCCTGGCTCGGTCAGGGCGTGGTTGAGGCCCAGGGCCATGCCAGCGGTGTCGTAGCTGCCGTAGCTGAGTTGGCCTTGCGCGGCCTGTTCTTCCCGGCCGGCGAGCTTGGTCACGTAATTGAGCGAGCCGCCCACGGAGCCGGCGCCGTTGATCAGCGAGGAGGGGCCGCCGACCAGTTCCACGCGGTCATAGATCCAGGCATCCACCGGGCGTGCCAGGCCGGTGGCGACGTTGATGCCGTTGAACATCTGGGTGATCTGGCTGCTGGTAAATCCACGATAAGAGACAAACCCGCCAAACCCCGGCGGTGCACTGGCATTGACGCCGGGCAGGGTGTTGGCCGCATCGCGGAACGTCTTGGCACCGTGGCGTTCGATGTCGTTGCGCTTGGCGATGGCCACCGATGCTGGAGTTTCCCGGACGCTCAGCCCGAGCCTCGAGGCCATGCCGCTGGATTGATCCAGGGTCAGGCCGGGGTCGGCGCTTGGTTCGCCAGTGACAGTGGTCGGTGCCAGCTCGACGGCCCAGGCGCAGAAGGGCAGGCAGCCGAACAGGCCCGCCAACAGGGGTAAATGTTTCATGGTTGAATCCTGAAAAACTTGGCTTGAAAACAATGCACGACTGTCCGTCACCCCTTGGGGATGCGGTGGTCAGTGCTGATCAGATAGCGAAGGTGTCAGGCAACAGCGGGCGGCGCGCGGGGATGCGCCGTGGGCCAGGTAAAGCGGGCAGGGATGTCAGCGGCGAGTACCACGGCCGGTGGTGGCGCGTGGGGTTGTGGCAACACCGCCACATTCAGGCTGGAATTGAGCGCCGGGCCCATGCCTCCACTGGAACACAGCGGGCAACCGAACGCCTTGGACAGCGTCGGCAGGCTCTCATCCGTGGAGTTGGCAGGCGTGGGCGCCTGGGTGCGCGGGTCTACCGTGCAGAACTGGCCGTCGATGCCGTTGAGTTGCATCCCGACCATCTGCCCGTGACCGATACTGCAGGCGAACACATTGAACAGGACGCAGCAATAGAGCATCCAGGCAATGAGCGAGCGGTCGGTGCGGGCGAATTTCATGGGGCGGCACTTTACCATCAGCCACCGACGAAATACCTGCAAAAAAACGCAGGGCGACTATCCTTGTTCGCACATTTTCAGGGAGAGCCAGCCATGAGCTTTGTCATTGCACGATGGATCGTCGCTATTTTCACGGGTATCAGTATGGTGCACCTGTACTGGGCGGCGGGTGGCAAACTCGGGTTCCAGGCCGCCATTCCCGAGCTGCCCGGCGAATTCGCCAGCGGGCCGCGACCGGCTTTCATACCGTCGGCACTGATGACATTCCTCGTAGCGATGGGCCTGGTGGCGATTGCCTTGCTCGTGTGCCTGCGCGCCGGTTTGTACTTTTCCGCGGTGTCCCATGGCGCGTTGCAATGGGGCATCAGTGCGATAGCGCTGGTCATGTTTGCCCGGGCGATTGGGGACTCGGAGCTGGTGGGTTTTTTCAAAAAGGTCGGCGGGTCGCGGTTTGCCAGGTTGGATACCTATGTTTATTCGCCGTTGTGTCTGGTGTTGGGGCTGGGGTTGTTGGTCGTTGCGTGGGGGTGATCGCGCTGTGTGGGGGTGAAAGGCCACGCAAAAAGTCGATCCAAGCGTTTGCGGCAGCACCCGGCGAATAAAAACGCCTCTCATTCTTGCCCGATTTGCCGAGCTGCCCGTCATGGTTAATAGAACCTCTATTACCCAGGACCTCCCATGTCGCTTGCTCGTCCCTTGCACCCACTGGCCCTGTCAGTGGCGATGGCTTTTGCCGCTATGCCGCTGCTGAATACCCCGTCCGCCTTTGCCGCAGACAGCCGCAGCAGCGTGCGCAGCTTCTCGATTCCCGCCAGTGATTTGAGCCAGGCGCTCAACAACTTGGCCGAGCAGGCAGGCCTGGTGCTGGCGTTCGATGCGGGCTTGACCCGTGGTAAACGCAGCGCTGCGTTGAGCGGGCAGTACGACACTGAGGTGGCGCTGACCCGATTGCTCGCTGGCAGCGGCTTGCAGGCGCTGAAGATCGCCAATGACCGCTATCGCCTGGAGGCCCTCCCCGATAACAGCGGGGCGGTGGAGTTGCAGGCCACCACGATCAGCGGCGGCTATCAGGCCCAGAGCCCCGTGGGGCCGGTGGCGGGTTATGTGGCCACCCGCAGCCTGTCAGGCACCAAGACCGACACCGCCGTGATCGAAACCCCGCAGTCGATCTCCATCGTCACCAAAGACCAGATGCGCGCGCAAAACGCCGAGAGCCTCAACCAGATCCTGCGCTACAGCGCCGCGGTGGTCCCGGAGAGCCGTGGCGCTACGGCTTCGCGGCTGGACCAGTTGACGATCCGGGGTTTCTCGCCGGCCACCTACCTCGACGGCTTGCGCATGCCCTCCAGCCGTGACGCTTCGCCGCAAAAGGACGCCTTCGACCTGGAGCGCGTGGAAGTGCTGCGCGGCCCGGCGTCGGTGCTGTACGGGCAGGGCACACCCAGCGGGGTGATCAACATGGTCAGCAAGCGCCCGCTCGACACGCCGTTTCATGAGGTCGGCGTGGAATATGGCACCTTCAACAAGAAGCGCACCACCTTCGATCTGAGCGGCCCGATTGATGATCAGGGCGTGTATTCCTACCGTGTGGCCGGGCTTTTCGACGACGCCGACGGGCAGGTGGAACACACCGAAACGCGTCGCCAGTCGCTGTCGACGGCCTTTACCTGGCGCCCGGACGACGCCACCTCGCTGACCCTGCTGGGGCACTTCCAGAAGGACCCCAAGGGCGCGTCCTACGGCTCGGTGCCCGCCTGGGGCTCGGTGTTGCGCAGCCCCACCGGGCGCAAGATCGATGTGGATTTCTATGACGGCGAAAAAGACTTCGAGAAAAGCGATCGCGAGTACTACTCCATCGGCTACGCCTTCGAACATCACTTCAACGATGTGTGGACCGTGCGCCAGAACGCCCGTTACCTGCGCAGCGAGGGCCGCTACCGTAGTCTCTACAGCAACAACCTGCTGAGCGATTACCGCACCATGCAGCGCGCCACCATCGCCAGTGACGTCAACCTGGACGCCTACACCCTCGACAACCAGGCCCAGGCCAGATTCGACACTGGCCCGCTGCAACACACCTTGTTGATGGGCGTCGATTACCAGAACACCAGCACCGACACCCTGCAAGGCTCGACCCGTGTCGGTGCCGGGCCGACCCAGGATATTTTCGACCCGGTGTATGGTCGTCCGGTCGCGACCCCGGCGTACACCACCGACGGTACCTCCCGCAGCGAGCAGACCGGCGTTTATCTGCAAGAGCAAATGAAGTGGGACAACTGGGTGCTGCTGCTGGGCGGCCGCTATGACTGGGCCAGTACCGACAGCACTACCAAGACCCTGAGCAGCGGCGCCAAGAGCCAGTCGTCCCTGGACAGCAAGGCGTTCACCGGCCGCATTGGCCTGGTCTACCTGTTCGACAACGGCCTGGCACCCTATGCCAGTTATTCGGAGTCCTTCAGCCCGCAGTCGGGTACCGGCTACGGCGGTTCGGTGTTCAAACCGACCGAGGGCAAGCAGTATGAAGTCGGGATCAAATACCAGCCGCCGGGCAGCAACAGCTTTATCACCGCCGCGATCTTCGACCTGCGCCAGACCAATGTACTGACCACCGACCCGGACCCCACGCACTTGTGTGGCAGTGGCCGCTGCCAGAGCCAGGACGGCGAAGTGCAATCCCGTGGCTTTGAGCTGGAAGGCAAGGCCAGCCTCAACGATAACCTGGACATCAGCGCGGCATATGCCTACCTGGATAACCGCATCAGCCAGTCCAACAACACCGTGCAATACACGCCCGTCACCGACATCGGTGTAGGCCCGGCCCTACCGGCCAAAGGCACCAGCACCTACGGTGTGCCACGCCATACCGCGTCGGCGTGGGCGGATTACACCTTCCGCGACGGCCACCTCAAGGGCTTCGGCGTCGGGGCCGGGGCGCGTTATGTCGGCTCGTCCTGGGGCGACACGGCCAACACCCTGAAAGTCCCGGGCTACACCTTGTTCGACGCGGCGGTGCACTACGACATCCCGAACCTCGCCAACCTCAAGGACAACCTGCGCCTGGCGCTCAACGCCACCAACCTGGCGAATAAGGAGTACGTCGCCTCGTGCTATTCCTACTCGTGGTGCTGGTATGGCTCACAGCGCACGGTACAGGCGAGTGCGACTTATCAGTGGTGATAAGGCAATTTAATGGCCCCTCTGTAACCAAATCCTCGCCAGAATCGCTTTTATTTTCAGGTGGTTAGGTGGGGATGCAAATGCGCACTGTTGGAATCATGCTTGTCGCCTGCTCGTTGGCCGGCGGCGCGGCTGCCGTGCAGGCCCGGGAGCTGCGTGAAGGTGACAAGTACATGTGCAGTTGGGGCGCGGGCACGGCCGCCAGGGCCCAGGAGTTGAAGCTCTCGGGTGTGTCGCTGTATGCGGCGCGGCAGAAAATCCAGACCCTCAAATTCAACAAGTCGTGGATGCGCATGATGGCCATGGGCATCACCGAGCAGACCTACGACAGTCGCTCCCGGCTCAAGCCAGAAGCGATTCGCCAAAGTTTCTATCAGGATTGCGTGCGCTACAAAGTGGCGCGCAAATGACCGGCTCAGTGCGACAGCGGTGAGCTGACGTCTTCCTGGAAATACACCTTCGCCGTTTCAATAAACCGTCGATTGGCCTGGGACAGGTATTCGCTGCCTCTCCAGCACAGGTTGAAGTGCATGAACTGCGCGGGCTCGAACGACACCCCGGCCACGCCCGGTTCCTGTTGTTGCACCGAGCGCAGCAGGGTGGAAACCCCCATGCCATTGCGGGTGGCGGCGATCACCAGCGGCACGAAGTTGCTTTCCAGGGCGATGTTGAAGCGCACGCGGGCAGCGTCGCAAAAGGCGTCGAGCAAGTGCCGTTGCAGGAAGGTATTGTCGAACACCAGCAACTGCTCGCCACGCAAACCCTCGGCCGTGACCGACGCCGCGCTCGCCAATGGATGCTGCTCATGCATGCACAGCACCATCTCATCGCTGCCCAGCAAGACCGACTCCCAGTCCGGGTCGACGCGACGTGACTCCAGCAACGCTACATCAATATCCCGCGTTGCCAGGCGTGCGCTGATGTCATCGGCGCTGCCTTCCACCACATGCATGGCGATGCCGGGGTAGTGCGCGCGAAATTGCATCAGCAACTCCGGGATATGCCGGATGCCGTACATCGGCGGGATGCCGACGCGGATTTCACCGCTGTGCAATTGCGTCAGGTCCTGCAACTCGCGGCGGGCCCCGGCCAAGCCTTGCAGGCAGGCTTCAGCGCGGGTGAGGAACAGTTGGCCTTCCGCCGTGACACTGATCTGCCGTGTGGCGCGGTTGAACAGCGCCACCCCCAGCTCATCTTCCAGGCGGCTGACTGCCATGCTCAGCGCCGGTTGCGCCACATGCAACGCCTGCGCGGCCTTGGTAAAACTGCCTTGGCGGGCGATCTCGACGCAGTATTCCAGGGCTTTCAGATTCATCGGCTCTCGCATAACAATGTGTGATGTTGATGTTCACAAATGGATATTTTTTGTGATGAGCGCGAGTCTATAACCTGTCGGCACACTTCTCCATGCCGGATCTCAACATGACCTTCAACCTTCGCCAGTATTGGCTTGTCACCCTGATCGCGGGCACCTTGGGCGGCAGTTTTGCGCAGTGGCTCGGCTGGCCGCTGCCCTGGGTGATAGGTGCTTTGCTGGCTGTGCTGATCGGCCGCTGCGGCGGCGCGAGGATGGCGCAAATTCCCCATGGGCGCCAAGCGGGCCAGTTGATTGTCGCGGTGGCGATTGGCTGTTATTTCACGCTGCCGGTGATGCAGCAGGTGGCGGCGCACCTGGGGCTGATTGTCACGGCGGTGCTGTTGACGCTGGTGCTGGCATTGGGCTCGGTGTGGCTGCTGAACCGCTCTGGCGTCGCCTTCGGCACGGCGTTCTTCGCGCTTATGCCGGCCAACTCTACGGAGATGGTTCACCTCGGTCGTCAGCGCCAGGCGGACACCAGCTTTATCGCCGCCGCCCATAGTCTAAGGCTGCTGCTGATCCTGCTGGCCGTGCCTGCGCTGGCCAGCCTTGGCCTGGCTCATCCTGTGATGGCTGCGCCATTGCCGGTGATCTGGCCCTGGTTGATCTTTCTGCTGGCTATGAGCCTGTTGGCCGCTATCGGCTTCAAGCGCTGCAACCTGCCCAACCCTTGGACATTCGGGCCGTTCCTGATCTGTGCGGTGGGGGTAGGGTGTAACAATTTGTCGATGAGCATGCCCGGTTGGCTCAGTGGTGTCGGCCAGTTGCTGATCGGGTGTGCGCTGGGCGCCGCCTTCGAGCGGGATTTTTTCCGCCGCGCACCGGGGTTTCTCGTCAAGGTGCTGGCGTTGTTGATTGGCTCGCTGGTTGCGACCGCAGCCGCCGCGTGGGCGTTGGGCACGTGGCTGCAGATGCCATGGTTGTCGCTGGCCCTGGGCATGATGCCCGGCAGCGCACCGGAGATGAGCCTGACCGCTGAGGCGCTGGGGCTGGCGGTTACATTGGTGACGGCGATGCAGGTGATCCGAATGCTGCTGATCCAGGCCGCGTGCCTGCCGGTGTATCGGCTGTTGAAGGGGCATGCAAGCGCCAACGAAAAGCCTGTGTCTGTGTGAGGCCGGCGCTTTACAAAACCACGACAATTGCTGTGTTTCTATTTGCATACAATTGCACGCTTCGTCGCAGATAGAACAGGTCGTCACGGGGCCATGTACCAGCCAGAGCCTTCATCGCCAAACAGCTTGCGCCACTATGCGGTCGGCGTGCTGTGTGTCGCGGTGCTGTTGGGCGGCTACTTTATGCATATCAACGCCAGCGCCGATCGCCATCGGGCCGAGGCGGCCGAGCGTCTGCTGCTTTGTCGGCAAATGGAGCGAGTCGCCAGCGCGACGATGACCGACGCTATGAAACTGGGCGACAGTTGCAGGCAATTGGGTGCACAAGCGCCAGAGAGTGTCACCGCGCCTTAGTTAATAACCATTTTTTATAAGGGGGAATATAGGTCGCAAGTATCACGCTTACTTGCACCAAAAAGTGGCATTTGTATGTCGGCCGCCTTAAAAAATGTGTGGTTATTGAATGACTTACGACTGTTTTAATCCGACGAAAGGATTAAAACAGTCTTGTTACAGCTTTTTACAATCGCTACTATAGTCGGGCGTTCACCTCCCACGGTTTATGCATTTTTAAATCCCAAGTTTCCATCAGCTACTTGGGATTTTTTTTGCCCGCGATTTGACCTCGGCGTCAAACTTCAATATCGGCGAACTCTGCGCGCATCCGTCCATTGTGTTTGGCCTTGTAGAGTAATTTGTCGACCTGCTCGACAAACCCCAGCATCGAACTGGCAGGCCTGACGATATGAGTGCCAACCCCGAGGCTCAAGGTCAGCAGCCTGGACACCGGCGAAAACCCGTGTTCGATCTGGCGTTGACGCATCAGGTGCAGGCAGCGTTGCGCCACCAGCCTGGCCGAGGTTGCATCGGTCTCCGGCAACAGCCACACAAACTCTTCACCGCCGATCCGTGCGATGAAATCCCGTGGACGGTTGGCCGCCTGCGCCAGTGTATTGGCCACCTGGCGCAGGCATTCGTCACCCTTGATATGGCCGTAGTGGTCGTTGTACTGCTTGAAAAAGTCGATATCGAGAATGATCAACGACAGCGGCAACTGGCTGCGTTGGGCGCTGGTCCATTCGCGTTCGAGCACGGTGTCGAACATGCGGCGGTTGGCGATGCCGGTGAGGCCGTCCTGGAAGGAGTATTCCTCCAATTGTTTTTGCAGGCGGATCAGGTGTTCCTCGGTCTTCTTGCGCTCACTGATGTCGAACATGAACCCGATCAGCGCCTCCACTTCGCCATCCTTGCGCACCACATGCACCACATCGCGGATCCACACATAGTCGCCGTTCACCGTCAGCGCACGGTAATCGGCCTCGTGGTCTACGCCGGCGCGCGATTGCGACACGCAAAAATTCACTACGTACTCGCGATCGTCCGGGTGCATGCGCGCGACCCAGTCATCCACACTGACCCAGCTTTGCGGCGTCCAGCCCAGCAGTGTTTCGATCTGCGGACCGATGTAGCTGAAGGTCATGCTCTGCCAGTCGATCCGCCAAGGGATCGCCTTGGTCGATTCCAGCAGGGTTTTGTAAACGTCGCTGTCGGGCGGGCTCGGGGGATCGATGCTCATGGTCGGCTGCTCGGGGAGTGGCATAAAGCCAGAGCGTCTGGTGATCGCGGGTGGGAGTCAAGTTTTCGTCAGGGCAACAGACGAGAGGTCACGTGCTGGCTTTCTGGCGCCTGCCCGCCAGCGCTTGGCGGGAAAATATGAGACGTGGCTGGCACTTTGAAGCAATTGCCTGGCGCTGCCGAAAAGCTCATCTACGCTTGCGCCATCGAACAGCAGGGTAGAACCCAGGGAAGGGGGCTTATCATGATCTCAATCGCCGAATTCAATCGCATCATGGCTTCAGGCTTTGTACCGCTTTCCTGTGAGTGCACCCTCAATAGCGATGGCTCGCTGCGCATCAGCGTGTTCGAGCCGGTCTCCGGTCGCGTCGAGTTGCTGCTGACCTGCGTGTCCCCCGAAGGTCTGGACAGCATCCGTTCCATCTCAAACCTTATCGGTGAGCTGCGCACTGAACTCAAGGCCGGGCGCCGCGGTTTTGCGGCGGTGGGTTAGCTGTTGACGCTGGCGGTGGTGGTCGACACCGCGCCGTAATAGCGCCAGCAGCAATGCCGGTGCTCGGGCACGATCACGCAGCCGCTCAGGCTTGCGATCAATAGGGCGGCAACGAGCATGTAAAGGCGACGGGACATGGCATTTCCTCTTGGTGTGGGGTGCGTCATCTATTGAACGTCGCCACCGGCACACATCCGTCGCACACCTTTCAAACATTTCATCCAGCGTTGCCGGCCCGTGGGCAATACTTCCTCTTACGCACTGTGCGGAAAAAACCTGAGTGTCCTGCGACGGATTCTGCAGCACGTGCCGTTCAACCCATCAGCAGCGGACATTTTCGTTCGTCACCTGAAGGAGTTGCCATGAGCACACTGGCCCGATTGCGTTATGCCTTGCTGATCCCGCTGACGTTCGCCGCGTTTGTCAGCACCCCGACGTTTGCCCAGACCGAGATCATCATTCGCCAGGCGCCGCCGGTGGAGCGGGTCGAGGTGATTCCCGCCGGGCGCCCCGGTTATGCCTGGGACCGTGGCCACTGGCGATGGGAACGCGGCGCCTACGCCTGGGTACCGGGCCACTGGCAGCCGGTGATGCGCAACGCACGTTGGCAGCCAGGGCATTGGGAATCCCGCGGGCCGAACTGGGTCTGGCGTGAAGGACGTTGGATGCGTTGAAACCTGCCACTTAGCCTGCGGACCGAGAATTACCCGATTGAAAGACACTGATCCGGACGTAGAGCTGCTGGCGCGTATCGGCAACAACGAACCTGCGGCCGTCAACGAAATGGTGACGCGCAAACTCCCGCGTTTGCTCGCGCTCGCCAGCCGGATCCTGGGGGATGCCGACGAGGCCAAGGACGTGGCCCAGGAGAGTTTCCTGCGGATCTGGCGCCAGGCAGCCAACTGGCGAGTGGGCGAAGCGCGGTTCGACACGTGGTTGCACCGGGTAGCGCTGAACCTGTGCCGGGACCGCTTGCGCCGGCGCAAGGAGCGCCCGCTGGACGCGGATGAGGCGCTGGAGCTGGCCGACAGCGCCCCGTCGCCGGAGGAGCAACTCGAAGCCGCCGACCGCAGCACGCAGATGGCCGCCGCGTTGGCCGCGCTGCCCGAGCGTCAGCGCGAAGCGATTGTGTTGCAGTATTACCAGGAGCTGTCGAACATCGACGCCGCCGCGCTGATGAACATCAGCGTCGAGGCACTGGAGAGCCTGCTGTCACGGGCTCGCCGTCAGTTGCGCAATAGACTTGCCGACACACCAGGGCTTGCCCGCCCAGGAAGGGAAAAACCATGACGCCCGAACGATTCGCCCACTTGGCCGACGCCTACGGCGCCAGCCTGCACCGCTGGCCGCTCGCTGAACGAACGGCCGCCCAGGCCCTGCTCGACAGTGGCAACGCCCACGCCCGCGCAGTGTTGCGTGAAGCCAGCTGGCTCGACGGGCAGTTGGATGCCCATCAACTGGCACCTGCCGATCCGGCGCTGGCGCGGCAGATCCGCCGCTCCGCACCGCCACGGGCGTCATTGCTGTCGCGTTACGCCAACTGGTGGTCATCCGCCAGCCTGGTGGGCGCGGGTATCGCGGGCATCGTCGCCGGCGTGCTCGTGGCGTCGATGAGCGTGCCGCTGCCGATGCTGTCCTCGGAGGTGCTGCCCAGCGTGTTCGATCAGGGCGATGCTGAAGTGGTGTTTTCCGTCAACGCCGAGGAAGCCGAGCAATGACCTCAAAGTCGCTTAAACCGTGGTTGCTGGTCTCGGTGTTGCTCAACGTGTTTTTGCTCGGTGGGGTGGGCGGTGGCCTCTACCATTGGATCGCCATGGCCAAACCTGCCGAGGCCGTGGTCAACCAGCATGGGTTGCGCCAGGCGATGTTCAAGCTGCCGCCGGAGCGTCGCAGGGAGCTGCGTCAACTGTTGCGGCACAACCGCGCCGACAGCCAGCCGTTGATCATGGCCGGTCGCGAAGCACGGCTGGGGGTGATCCAGCAACTGCAAGCGCCGACGTTGGACCGCGAGAGGCTGGTGAGTGAGTTGGCCAAGGCGCGTGAGGCCGATGCGGCATTGCGGGCGTTGGTGGATGCCACGCTGGCTGAGTTCGCGGGCAATTTGCCCCAGGACGAGCGGCAGAAACTGGTGGAAGCACTGTATTCGCGAGGGCAGGCCAAAGCCAAACAGAAATGAAGACTACAGGCGTCGCAAGAAGGATTTGACGATATGGCGGGTGGCGTCGGTGGTGTCCAGTTGATCCATCGCGGCATAGGCGTGCCAGAGGCAATCGACTATTTCATTACAAGGTTTTGCATCGGCGACGTTGACTACCGAGGCCTCGAACACATGATGCAGGGTGTCGCGGGCCTTGAGTTCCTGTAAGTACAGCAACCCGTCCACGTTCAAGCCGGTCTCTTCTTCCAGCTCCCGCGCGGCTGCGCCGACCGGGCGCTCGCCACGTTCGACCTTGCCGCCAGGCAGTGCCCATTTTGATCTGGCCTTGCGCACGAAGAGGATATGCCCCTCGTGTTCGCAAATGACCGTTGCGCGAATTTTCATCGTCTGTGCCCCCGCAGGTGGATGATTGTCATAAAAGTGTAATGCAATTGTCATGCTAAGTGCGGCTGGCGTGGGCCTCGGGGTATGTGGATACTGCGCCCTTGATGAAAACGGACGAGGAAAACAGATGAACACCGTGCGGTGGGGCATGATCGGTTGCGGCAGTGTCACTGAGTTAAAGAGTGGACCCGCTTTCTACAAAGCGCCAGGTTCGGCCTTGGTGGCCGTGATGGGGCGCCGTGAAGCGGCGGTGCGCGATTATGCAACACGCCACGGCATTGCGCGTTTTTATACCGACGCCCAGGCGCTGATCGACGACCCCGAGGTGGACGCGGTGTACATCGCCACGCCGCCTGCCAGCCACCTTGAATACAGCCTTATGGTGGCGGCGGCCGGCAAGCACTGCTGCGTCGAGAAGCCCATGTCGATGAATGCCGAGCAGAGCGCGTTGATGCAGCGCACGTTCGAGCGCGCCGGGTTGCATCTGTTTGTGTCGTACTACCGCCGCTCCTTGCCGCGTTTCCAGCAGGTACGCGATTGGCTGCAAGCAGGACGCATCGGCGAGTTGCGTCACCTCACCTGGACCCTGTGCAAGCCGCAGGCCGTTGCGGACGCCCACGCCGACAACTGGCGCACCGATCCGGCGATTGCCGGTGGCGGCTACTTTGCCGACCTGGCCAGCCATGGCTTCGACCTGTTCCAGTACCTGGCTGGCGACATCATCGAAGTGGCCGGTTTTACCTCGCGCCAGGCCGGCCGTTATGCCGCGGAGGATGCGGTGACCGCCAGCTGGCGTTTTGCCTCGGGCGCATTGGGCATGGGCTGCTGGAATTTTGTCGCGGACCGACGTGAAGATCGTGTCGTGTTGATCGGCAGTCAGGGGCGTATCGAGTTCTCGGTGTTCGATGACCAACCCTTGCGGCTTGAGGGGGATACGTGCGAGGTCCTGGAGGTGCCGTGCCACGCACATATCCAGTGGCACCACGTGCTGGCCATGAACGCGCATATCCGTGGTGAGGCGCTGCATCCATCGTTGGCGATCGAGGCATTGAAAACCGACCGGATCCTGGATGCGGTGCTACAACGCAACCCCCATCACCCTGGGTAAGCACGATAGGGTTTATTTTTTCAAGGAAACACACCGATGAAATACTGGATGCTGTTGTGGCTGGCACTCGCCACAAGCGCAGGCGCGGCTGCGCGTAGCCAAGGCACGCCTGGGGAGTTTGATTTTTATGTGTTATCACTGTCGTGGTCGCCGACGTTTTGCCTGACCCACCCGGACAACGAGCAGTGTTCGGGCAAGGGCTACGGCTTTGTGTTGCATGGTTTGTGGCCGCAGTACGCGCGGGGCGGCTGGCCGGCGTCGTGTGCGCCGCAGTCGCGCTTGAGCCGCGAGGAATTGGACAAGGGCGCGGCGTTGTTTCCCACACGAGCGCTGCTCAAGCACGAATGGGCCAAGCATGGCACCTGTTCCGGGCTTGAGCCGCTGGACTACCTGGCCAAGACCGACCAGGCGCTGGGCGTGGTGGTGATTCCGCCGCAATTGCAACCGTTCAACACGCCACCGGCGTTGCCGGCCCGCGAGATCGAGGCGTTGTTTCGCGAGAGCAACCCGCGCCTGGGCAACCATGGCCTGGCGGTGATCTGCAAGGGCAAGGTGTTGTCGGAAGTGCGCGTGTGCCTGACCAAGGATCTGGCGTTCGCCGGTTGCCCGCGCAGCGTCAAAAGCCAATGCCGCGACGGCGACATCCGCATTCCGGCGCAGCGCTAAGGCAACCCGCACATTCCCTTGATCAATGGTTGAGATACACCGGGCTGTCCGTGGACAGCGACGCCTTCACCCCGTGGCTGGTGTCGCTGACCAGCACTTCTTCACGGCCTTCGGCCAGTGCTTGCAGCGTGAGGGCGACCACTTCCTGGGGCGTGCTCTTGGGGGCCTGCACGTCGGCGACCATGTCGGTGTCGATGTAGGCGGGGTGCACGCCGATGACCAGGGTGCCCTGTTCGCGCAACTCGCCGCGCAGGCCGTTGGTCAGGCCCCACTGGGCGGATTTTGAGGTGCTATAGCCCCCGGCGCCCGGTGGGCTCAGCCAGCTCAATACCGAGAGCACGTTGATCAGCGCGCCGCCGCCCTGGCGGGCCAGGATCGGTGCGAACGCCCGGCTCACGCGCAGGGTGCCGAAGGTGTTCACGTCAAAATGCTGTTGCAGGTTTTCGACGCTGTCGTCGGCCAGCAGCGAGCCGTACTTGAGAAAGCCCGCATTGTTGACCACCACGCTCACATCGGTGCACTGCGCGGCAGCCCGTTGCACACTGGCGGCGTCGGTGATGTCGAGGGCAATCGGCGTGCTGCCGGGGATGTCGACGCTGGCGGGATCACGCGCACCGGCGTAGACCTTGGCTGCACCCGCTGCCAGCAACGCGGTGACGAACGCTTTGCCCAGGCCACGATTGGCGCCGGTGACCAGTACCACTTTTCCACGAATGTCCATGCTGAACTCCACGCTGCAAAATAGGTTTAATGATGAAACCGTTTTTATCCTGCGGCTATCGGTCCTATAATGCAACCATATTTTTTTCAACTGGCTGGAGGCCTGACCATGAAACGCAAATGCCTGGAAGGCGACTGCTGCCCGGTGGCCCGTGCCCTTGACGTGGTGGGCGACTGGTGGACGCTGCTGATCATCCGCGACGCGTTTGCCGGCGTGACGCGCTTCGGTGATTTCCAGAAACACCTGGGCGTAGCAAAAAATATCCTCGCCGCCCGGCTCAAGGAGATGGTTGAGCAGGGCCTGTTGCAGCTCAACGAAGTCGGCGCGCGCAACGAGTACCAACTCACCGACAAGGGGCGCGCGCTGATGCCGGTGCTGGTGACGCTGGCGCAATGGGGTGAGGCCCACACTCAGCCGCAACTGCTCGGCACGCGGCTGCTGGATGCGCATTCGCTCAAGCCGCTGCGCAAGGTCGAGATCGTGTCTGAGGACGGCCGCGTGCTGGGTGTTGACGACGTCGTCACCCAAGCGCCTGCGCCGTAACGCCCCGAGGGGCATTTTGTTCAATACCTGGCGCGTGCCGCCCTTTACCGTGACGTCATCCTCACCGTCACAGAAAAAGGGAATTGCAATGAGCTTGATCATTTCCATGGCCGCCTTCGCCCTGGCCACCTCCATCACACCGGGCCCGGTCAACGTGGTGGCCCTCAGCTCCGGTGCGCGCTTTGGCTTTGCCGCCAGCCAGAAGCATGTATTCGGCGCCGCCGCAGGGTTTACCTTGTTGCTGGTGTTGATCGGCCTGGGTTTGCACGAAGTGCTGGTGCGCTGGCCGTTGCTGACCCAGTTGATCCAGTGGGGCGGGGTGGTTTTCTTGCTGTGGATGGCTTGGAAACTGGCGTGCGACGATGGCCGCCTGCAAGCCGATAACGCCGCCACCGCGCCGTCGATGCTGTACGGCGCCATTATGCAATGGCTCAACCCCAAGGCCTGGCTGGCCTGCGTGGCAGGGATGGGGTTGTTTGTGGCGGATGGCGACGCCGCTCAAGTGTGGCTGTTTGCTGCGCTGTACCTGGTGATCTGCTACCTGTCGGTGGCCTGCTGGGCGTATGCCGGGACCTTTTTGCGGCGCTACCTGGGCAACCCGCAGGGCGTGCGCGTGTTCAACCGTTCAATGGCCGCGTTGCTGGTGGCCAGTGTGGGTTATTTGCTGATGGCTTGAGCACATCGCGGTATTGCCCCGGCGTCGCCGCAAAATGCTGTTTGAACGCCCGCTGGAAATGCGCCTGGTCGGCGAAACCTGCGGCCAGGGCCACATCGGCGATCAGTTCGCCCTGACGCAGTTGCGTGCGGGCGAACTGGATACGTTGGTTGATCAGGAACGCATGGGGCGTCAACCCGTAATACTGCTTGAACGCACGGATCAGATAGGACGGCGACAGTTCGGCGGCCAGGCAGATGTCTTCCAGTTTCAAGGCGCAGGTGCAGTGCGCGCGGATGTACTCGGCGGCGCGCTCCAGCTTGTGGTTGACCTCGCGCAACGGTGCGTCGGACGGGTTCAGGCGCTGCTGCACCTCAGTGAAGAAACCCACCAGCGCGCTTTGCTTGTGCAGGTGCTCGGCCTGGGTATCCACCAGAACCCGGTACAGCTCCAACAGCCCAGCGTAGAGCGCTTCATCGCGCACGTAGGGGATGTCGAACGGCCGGTAGCCCTGGTCGGTGCTGAAGCCCAGTTGGTGCTGCAATTCGGTCAGCCAGGGCGTATCGATGTACAGCATCTGATAGGACCAGGCCTCGTTACGGATCGGATTGCACGCGTGCACATCGCCAGGGTTCATCAGTACCACCGTACCGGCGCTGATCTCGAAGGTGTCCGTGCCGTAGTGGTAATAGCTGCGCCCGCTGGTGATCGCGCCGATGGAAAAATGCTCATGAGCGTGCCGCGCGTAGGTGACCTTGCGCCCGTCGGCGATGGTGCGCGCTTCGATAAACGCCAGCGCAGGGTCACGCCAGAAGTGCGGGGCGGTGGAAGGGGTCATGGCGGGCATTCCCTGGCGAAGAACCGTATAGGCGGACCGGCAGCGTTATACAAAATCGCGCAATGTTCAAGGCTTCAAGATTGCGCGAGTGTCATCCGGTGCAGGTCGTCGGCCCTGGGGTATTGGCTTCAGGTCAGAAGTCCCATTTGGTCGCCCGTTGCAGGCTGCGTGGCTCGCCATAGAAGCCCGTGCCGAATCGCCGCCGTTGAGGCTGTCGTTCAGGTTGGGCACGGTCAAATGTGGGAGCGGGCTTGCCCGCGATGGCGTCCTGTCAGTGCTGAATCTTTCGAATGACACACTCCAATCGCGGGCAAGCCCGCTTCCACACAAGCCAACTGCCAAAGGTTGAACCGTACGGGTCAGGCCGGTACGAGGAAGGCGGCTTCCAGCAACTGTCGGGTGTAGGGGTGTTGCGGGTCGGCGAAGATTGCCTTTGCATCGCCTTGCTCCACCACCTGGCCTTGTTTCACCACCATCAACTGATGACTCAATGCTTTCACCACCGCCAGATCATGGCTGATAAACAGGTAGGTCAGGTTGTACTTGGCCTGCAAGCTGCGCAGCAGTTCCACTACCTGGCGTTGCACCGTGCGGTCCAGCGCCGAGGTGGGTTCGTCCAGCAGGATCAACCGTGGCTTGAGCACCAGGGCGCGGGCGATGGCGATGCGTTGGCGCTGGCCGCCGGAGAACTCGTGGGGATAGCGATGCCGGGATTCCGGGTCCAGCCCGACCTCCTTGAGCGCCGCGATAATCGCCGCTTCCTGCTCGGCCGGCGTGCCCATCTTGTGAATGCGCAGGCCCTCACCGACGATCTCGCTCACGCACATACGCGGGCTCAAGCTGCCGAACGGGTCCTGGAACACCACCTGCATTTCCCGGCGTAGCGGGCGTACCTGCTGTTGGGTGAGTGAGTCCAGTTGCTGGCCTTCGAAGCGAATGCCGCCCTTGCTAGCGATCAGCCGGAGGATCGCCAGGCCAAGGGTGGATTTCCCCGAGCCGCTTTCGCCAACGATGCCCAGGGTTTGCCCTTGGGGCAGGCTGAAGTTGATGCCATCCACCGCCTTGACGTAATCCACGGTGCTGCGCAGAAAGCCTTTCTTGATCGGGAACCACACCTTGAGGTCATTCACTTCCAGCAGGGGTGGGCCGACCACATTGGTGGCCGGTCCGCCACTTGGTTCAGCCGCCAGCAATTCCTGGGTGTAGGGATGCCGGGGCGACTGGAACAGCGTTTCGCACTCGGCCTGTTCAACGATGCAACCCTTTTGCATCACGCACACGCGGTGGGCAATCCGCCGTACCAGGTTGAGGTCGTGGCTGATCAGCAGCATGGCCATGCCCAGGCGCGCCTGCAACTCCTTGAGCAATTCCAGGATTTTCAACTGCACCGTCACATCCAGCGCAGTGGTCGGTTCATCGGCGATCAACAGCTCCGGCTCGTTGGCCAGCGCCATGGCAATCATCACCCGCTGGCGCTGGCCGCCGGACAGCTCGTGGGGCAGGGCCTTGAGGCGCTTGTGCGGTTCGGGGATGCCGACCAGCTCGAGCAACTCCAGGGTGCGCTGGGTGGCGACCTTGCCTTGCAGGCCCTTGTGCAGGCCGAGCACTTCGTTGATCTGCTTCTCGATCGAGTGCAGCGGGTTCAACGAGGTCATCGGCTCCTGGAAGATCATCGCGATGCGGTTGCCGCGAATATGCCGCAGGGATTTTTCCTTCAGGGTCAGCAGGTCTTGCCCCGCATACCCAATGGTGCCAGACGGATGCCGCGCCAGCGGGTAGGGCAGCAAGCGCAGGATCGAGTGGGCGGTCACCGATTTGCCGGAGCCGCTTTCGCCGACCAGGGCCAGGGTTTCGCCGCGCTTGATGTCGAAGCTGACGTTGTTCACCACGCAGTGAGCGTGTTCGCCGGTGACGAACTCGACGCTGAGGTCGCGGATTTCGATCAGATTGTCCTGATTCATCTCATTTCCTCGGGTCGAAGGCATCGCGAGCGGACTCGCCGATAAACACCAGCAAACTCAACATAATCGCCAGCACGGCGAACGCACTCATGCCCAGCCACGGCGCTTGCAGGTTGGATTTGCCCTGGGCGACCAGTTCGCCCAGGGACGGCGAACCGGCCGGCAAGCCGAAGCCGAGAAAGTCCAGCGCAGTCAGGGTGCCGATGGCGCCGGTGAGGATGAACGGCATGAAGGTCATGGTCGAGACCATTGCGTTGGGCAGGATATGGCGGAACATGATCGCGCCGTTCTGCATGCCCAGCGCCCTGGCTGCCCGCACGTATTCAAGGTTGCGCCCGCGCAGGAACTCGGCACGTACCACGTCCACCAGGCTCATCCAGGAGAACAGCAGCATGATCCCCAGCAGCCACCAGAAGTTGGGCTGCACAAAACTGGCGAGAATGATCAGCAGGTACAGCACCGGCAGCCCCGACCAGATCTCCAGGAAACGCTGCCCGGCCAGGTCGACCCAGCCACCGTAAAAGCCCTGCAAGGCCCCGGCGATCACGCCGATGATCGAGCTGAGGATGGTCAGCGTCAGGGCGAACAGCACCGACACGCGGAAGCCGTAGATCACCCGCGCCAGCACATCGCGGCCCTGGTCATCGGTGCCCAGCAGGTTGACGCTGGATGGCGGCGCCGGCGCGGGCACTTTCAGGTCGTAGTTGATGCTCTGGTAGCTGAACGGGATCGGCGCCCACAAGGTCCAGGCGTCCTTGGCCTTGAGCAGCTCCCGGATGTACGGGCTCTTGTAGTTGGCTTCCAGGGGGAACTCGCCACCAAAGGTCGTCTCCGGGTAGCGCTTGAGCGCGGGGAAGTACCAGCCGCCGTCGAAGTGCACCGCCAGCGGCTTGTCGTTGGCGATCAGTTCCGCGCCCAGGCTCAGCACGAACAGGATCAGGAACAGCCACAGCGACCACCAGCCACGCTTGTTGGCCTTGAATCGTTCGAACCGGCGGCGATTGAGGGGGGATAGGTTCATCTCAATGCTCCCGGCTGGAGAAGTCGATACGCGGATCGACCAGGGTGTAGGTGAGGTCGCCGATCAGTTTCACGATCAAGCCCAGCAGGGTGAAGATGAACAGCGTGCCGAACACCACCGGGTAGTCGCGGTTGATCGCGGCTTCAAAGCTCATCAGGCCGAGGCCGTCGAGGGAAAAGATCACTTCCACCAGCAGCGAGCCGGTGAAGAAGATGCCGATGAACGCCGAAGGGAAACCGGCGATCACCAGCAGCATCGCGTTGCGGAACACGTGGCCGTAGAGCACGCGGTGGTTGGTCAGGCCCTTGGCCTTGGCGGTGACCACGTACTGCTTGTTGATCTCGTCGAGAAAGCTGTTTTTGGTCAGCAGGGTCATGGTCGCGAAGTTGCCGATCACCAGTGCAGTGATCGGCAGGGCCAGGTGCCAGAAGTAGTCGAGGATCTTGCCGCCCCAGCTCAACTCGTCGAAGTTGTTGGAGGTCAGCCCGCGCAACGGGAACCAGTCGAAATAACTGCCACCGGCAAACACCACGATCAACAGGATCGCAAACAGGAACGCCGGGATCGCATAGCCGACGATGATCGCCGAGCTGGTCCACACATCGAAGTGGCTGCCGTGGCGCGTGGCCTTGGCGATCCCCAGGGGGATCGACACCAGGTACATGATCAGCGTGCTCCACAGCCCGAGGGAAATGGACACCGGCATCTTTTCCTTGATCAGGTCGATGACTTTGGCGTCACGGAAGAAACTGTCGCCGAAATCCAGGCGCGCGTAATTCTTGACCATGATCCACAAACGTTCCGGCGCCGATTTGTCGAAGCCGTACATCTTTTCGATTTCCTTGATCAGCGCCGGGTCCAGGCCCTGGGCGCCGCGGTAGCTGGAACCGGCCACGGCGACTTCGGCACCGCCACCGGCGATGCGGCTGGTGGCGCCGTCAAAGCCTTCGAGCTTGGCGATCATTTGCTCCACCGGGCCCCCGGGGGCGGCCTGGATGATGACAAAGTTGATCAGCAGGATGCCGAACAGCGTGGGGATGATCAGCAACAGGCGGCGAAAGATATAGGCCAACATTTAATCGCCTCCGCTCGCCGGATCGGCGCTCGTCTGGGGGGGAACGGGCGGTTGCACATTCGGTTTGCTCCACCATGTGGAGATACCGACGTCGTACAGCGGCGAAACCTTTGGATGACCGAGATTGTTCCAGTAGGCCACGCGGAAGGTCTTGATGTGCCAGTTGGGAATCACGTAGTAGCCAAATTGCAGCACGCGATCCAGGGACTTGGCGTGGGCGATCAGGCTGGTGCGGGTGTCGGAATCGATCAGTTGCTCCACCAACTGGTCGACGGCCGGATCTTTCAGGCCCATGTAATTGCGGCTGCCGGGCTTGTCGGCGCTGGTCGACTTCCAGAACTCGCGCTGCTCGTTACCTGGCGAGGAGGACTGCGGGAAACTGCCCACCAGCATGTCGAAGTCCCGCGAGCGCAGGCGGGTGACGAATTGGGAGACGTCGACCCGGCGGATCACCAGGTCTATGCCCAAGTCCGCCAGGTTGCGCTTGAACGGCAGCAGGATGCGTTCGAATTCGGTCTGGGCCAGCAAGAACTCGATGACCACGGGTTTGCCGTTGGTGTCGACCATCTTGTCGTCGACGATCTTCCAGCCGGCTTCCTGTAACAGTTGGTAAGCCTCGCGCTGCTGCGCACGGATCATGCCGCTGCCATCGGTCTTGGCCGGTTCGAAGGCCTCGGTGAAGACTTGCGGCGGGATCTTGTCGCGCAGCGGTTCCAGGATCGCCAGCTCATCCGGGCCGGGCAGGCCGGTGGCGGCCATGTCGGAGTTTTCGAAGTAGCTGCGGGTACGCGTATAGGCACCGTTGAACAGCTGCTTGTTGCTCCACTCGAAATCCAGCAACAGGCTGATGGCCTTGCGCACGCGCACGTCCTGGAACATTGGCTTGCGCACGTTGAATACGAAGCCCTGCATGCCGGTGGGGTTGCCGTTGGGGATCTGTTCCTTGATCAGGCGTCCTTCGGTCACGGCCGGGACGTTATAGGCGTTCGCCCAGTTCTTGGCGCTGAACTCGGCCCAGTAGTCGAATTGCCCGGCCTTGAGCGCTTCCAGTGCGACGGTGGCGTCCCGGTAATAGTCGGTGATGCGCTGGTCGAAGTTGTACAGGCCCTTGTTGATCGGCAGGTCCTTGCCCCAGTAGTCCTTGACCCGCTCGTAGCGTACGGAACGCCCGGCCTTGACCTCGGCCACCTTGTAAGGACCGCTGCCCAGCGGGAATTCGAGGTTGCCCTTGGTGAAGTCGCGGGTGGCCCACCAGTGTTTTGGCAATACCGGCAGTTGGCCGAGGATCAGCGGCAGTTCGCGGTTGTTGGTGCGCTTGAATTTGAACAGCACGCGCAGCGGGTCTTCGGCGACCACTTCGTCGACATCGGCGTAGTAGGTGCGATAGAGCGGGGTGCCGTCCTTGATCAGGGTCTGGAAGCTGAACACCACGTCATCGGCGCGCATCGGGTGGCCGTCGTGGAAACGCGCTTCGGGGCGCAGGTAGAAACGCACCCAGCTGTTGTCCGGGGCCTTCTCGATCTTGCCGGCGACCAGGCCGTATTCGGTGAACGGTTCGTCAAGGCTTTGGGTGGCGAGGGTGTCGTAGATCAGGCCGATGTTGTCGGCAGGCACGCCTTTGCTGATGAACGGGTTGAAGCTGTCAAAGCCGGCCAGGCTGGATTCCCGGAAGGTGCCGCCCTTGGGGGCGTCGGGGTTGACGTAGTCGGTGTGCTTGAAGTTTGCAGGGTATTTGGGCGGTTCGTTGTAGAGCGTCAACGCATGTTGCGGGGCGGCGTGGGCCGCGCTGCAGAGCAGCAGGCCGGCGAACAGTGCAGGTCGCAAAGACATCATTGGGCTTTCTCCGAAGCTTTCAGCCACCACGCGCTCAAGCCCAGGCTGTAGGGTGGCGTGGTGACAAAGGCGAACCGGTTGCGGTACGCCAGGCGATGATAGTTGAGATACCAGTTGGGAATGCTGTAGTGCTGCCACAGCAGCACCCGGTCCAGGGCGCGGCCGGCGGCCAGTTGCGCGTCGCGGGTCTGCGCGGCCAGCAGTTGTTCCAGCAGGTGATCGACAATCGGGTTGGCGATGCCTGCGTAGTTCTTGCTGCCCTTGATCGTGGCCTGACTGGAGTGGAAGTACTGCCACTGCTCAAGGCCCGGGCTCAAGGTCTGGTTGAGGGTGATCAGGATCATGTCGTAGTCGAATTGATCCAGGCGCTGCTTGTACTGGGCGCGATCGACGGTGCGCAGGCGCGCGTCGATGCCGATGCTGATCAGGTTCTCGACATAGGGTTGCAGGATGCGTTCCAGGTTCGGGTTGACCAGCAGGATCTCGAAGCGCAGCGGTTGCCCGTCCGCGTTGAGCAGGCGTTGGCCGGACAGCTTCCAGCCAGCCTCGCCGAGCAGGGCCAGGGCGTGGCGCATGGTGTCGCGGGGGATGCCGCGCCCGTCGGTCTGCGGCAGGCTGAACGGCTGGGTGAAGAGGTCAAGCGGCAACTGGTCGCGGTAGGGCGAGAGCAGCAGCCATTCATGCCCGATCGGTACACCCGTCGCCGAGAATTCGCTGTTGGGGTAGTAGCTCAGGGTGCGCTTGTAGGCGCTGCTGAACAGCGTGCGGTTGGTCCATTCAAAGTCGAACATCAGGCCAAGGGCTTCGCGGACCTTGGCCTGGCTGAAGGTCGGGCGCCGCGTGTTCATGAACAGGCCCTGGCTCTGGGTCGGGATCTGGTGGGCGATCTGCGCCTTGATCACCTCGCCACGGTTGACCGCCGGGAAGTTGTAGCCGGTCGCCCAGTTCTTGGCCTGGTGCTCGATATAGATGTCGAATTCGCCGGCCTTGAAGGCTTCGAAGGCCACATCGCTGTCGCGGTAGAACTCGACTTCGACCTTGTCGTAGTTATACAAGCCCTGGTTGACCGGCAGGGCCTTGCCCCAATAATCCTTGACCCGTTCGAACACCAATTGCCGGCCCGGGGTGACTTTGGTCACGCGGTATGGCCCGCTGCCCAGCGGTGGCTCGAAGGTGGTGGCCTTGAAATCGCGGTCTTTCCAGTAATGCTGGGGCAGTACGGGTAACTCGCCCAGGCGCAGGATCAGCAGCGGATTGCCGGCGCGCTTGAACACGAAACGGATGCGATGGCGGTTGAGGATGTCGACCCGCGCCACCTCTTGCAGGTTGGTGCGGTATTGCGGATGGCCTTCGGTCAACAGGGTGCGATAGGAGAATGCCACGTCATAGGCGGTAATCGGGTGGCCATCGTGGAAGCGTGCTTCCGGGCGCAGGTTGAACACCACCCAACTGCGGTCTTCGCTGTATTCCACCGATTGGGCAATCAGCCCATAGCTGGAGGTGGGCTCATCGCCGGAGGGCGCGTACTGGCCGGTGCCGACCATCAACGGTTCGTTCAGCTCATTGACGCCGTATTGCAGGAAGTTGGGCGTGGAAACCGGGCTGGAACCCTTGAACGTGTAGGGGTTGAGCGTATCGAAGGTGCCAAAGGCCATGACCCGCAAGGTTCCGCCTTTCGGCGCTGCGGGGTTTACCCAATCGAAGTGGGTGAATTTGGCCGGGTATTTGAGTACGCCGAACTGCGTGTAACCGTGGCTCTCGGTAATCGTCGCGTTCGCGGCAAAGCTCAAGGCCAGACTTATTAGTAGAAGGAGGGGACGCTTCAAATCAGGGATCCGATCCAGGCAGCTTGGGCTTTATGATCGGTACAGTAACAGCTTGTTCCGGTTGGAAAAAGGTTGTTGGTAGGGCGAGCCGAGGGCTTGATCTATGTGAAAAGCATATGTGAGAGCTGACTTGCCTGCGATGGCATCGGCACGGTACATCTGAAGCACCGAGGTGATGCCATCGCAGGCAAGCCAGCTCCCACACAAGCCAGCGTACATATAGTCAGTAGGCGGGCTTAGCGTGGGCCTGAAACCACCAGCATCTGCCCCGGCTTCAACGCCTGGCCAGTGCGCGGGTTCCAACGCTTGAGGTGTTGCATCTCGACGTTGAAGCGCTTGGCGACGATGTACAGCGAGTCGCCTTTCTTGACCTTGTATTGCACCGGTTTCTTGCCGTCGGCCTTGGCCACCAGCTTGCGGGTGTCCTGCATCACCAGGGTCTGGCCGACCTTGAGCTGCTGGCCATTGAGCTTGTTCCAGCGCTGCAGGTCATGCACGTCGACCTTGTTCGCCTTCGCGATCAGCGTCAGGTTGTCGCCACTGCGTACTTTGTAGCTGCGGGTACGGCCAGCAACGCGCGCGGTCTCGACTTCGTCGAACACCTGCTTTTTCGGCCGCATCGCCAGCAACTCTTCTGGCTTCATCGTCGAAAGGGTGCTGGTGAGCAACTGCGCCTTGGAACTCGGCACCAGCAAATGCTGCGGGCCATCCAGGGTGGTGCGTTGTTTCAGCGCGGGGTTGAGCTGGAACAGTTCGTCTTCGTCGATCTCGGCCAGCGCCGCGACCCGGGACAGGTCCATGCTCTGCTTGACTTCAACCACTTCGAAGTACGGCTGGTTGGCAATCGGGTTCAGGTTCACGCCGTAGGCTTCGGGCGCCAGCACCACTTGGGACAGTGCCAGGAACTTGGGCACGTAGTCCTTGGTTTCCTGGGGCAGCGGCAGGTTCCAGTAGTCGGTCGGCAGGCCAAGCTTCTCGTTACGCTCGATGGCCCGGCTCACCGTGCCTTCGCCAGCGTTATAGGCGGCGAGTGCCAGCAGCCAGTCGCCGTTGAACATATCGTGCAGACGGGTCAGATAGTCCAGGGCGGCGGTGGTGGAGGCGGTGATGTCACGGCGGCCGTCGTAGGCGCGGGTCTGGCGCAGGTTGAAGTAGCGCCCGGTGGAGGGGATGAACTGCCACAAGCCGACCGCATCGCTGCGCGAATAGGCCATTGGGTTGTAGGCACTTTCGATCACTGGCAGCAGCGCCAGCTCCAGGGGCATGTTGCGTTCTTCAAGACGTTCGACGATGTAATGAATGTAGAGGCTGCCGCGTTCCCCGGCGCTCTCCAGGAAGGATGGGTTACTGGCGAACCATAGGCGCTGTTGCTCGATGCGCGGGTTGACGCCTACGCCGTCCTGCAGTTGGAAGCCTCGTCGCATACGCTCCCAAACATCCTGGGGCACTTCGGGAGCCGGCTTTTCCGAAAGCCAGATGACGGGTTTCTGTTTGATCTTGGCGCTAAGATTTGGCTTGGGTTGCACGGTGGATTGTGCGGTGAAATTGCTTGATTGGCAGCCCGCCAGCGTGGCGGACACAGCCACCGCCACAGCTTGAGCCAGGCGGGTCAATGCGTCTGAATGGTTGGATTTACGAATAGATGACGACATTGGCTGGAAGTAAGTTCCGGGCAAAAATGTCGGGCGATTCTAGAAACCCGTTTGGTTCCGGTCAACCATTCAGAAATTACGTATCAGATTGCGTTGGCTTAGAACTTATCTTTCCAAGCCCTCAAGCTAGCAAACACCTCGGCCCCAGAGCGGTTGTCACGCCCGTTCCGTTCGTCTGCTTTTTGTTTAACGGATGTTTCAGCGGTGCGCAAAAAAGGGTTGGTGCGTTTTTCCAGCGCCAGGTTGGAAGGCAGCGTGATCTCGCCACGAGCGCGCAGTTGGCGAACGTTTTCCACCCGTTCGGCGATGTCCGCGTTGTGCGGTTCCACCGCTTGGGCAAACTTGAGGTTGCTTTGGGTGTATTCGTGGGTGCAGTACACCAATGTATCGGCGGGCAGGGCGGCCAGGCGTTCCAGAGAACTGTGCATTTGCTCCGGCGTGCCTTCGAACAGGCGCCCGCAGCCGGCGGCGAACAGGGTGTCGCCACAGAACAGTACGCCTTGGTGATAAAAGGCGATATGGCCGAGGGTGTGGCCGGGCACTGCATAAACTTCGAAGTCCCAACCCAGCGCCGTGATGCGGTCGTTATCGTGGAGGGCCACATCCCGCGCCGGGATATTTTCGTTGGCCGGGCCGTAGACCTTGGCCCCTGTAACACTTTTCAGTTGCTCGACACCACCGACATGATCATGGTGATGGTGGGTGATCAGGATGTCGCTGAGCTCCCAGCCGGGGTTACGTTCGAGCCAGTCGAGCACGGGCGCGGCATCGCCGGGATCGACCACGGCGCAGCGTCGGGTCCGGGAGTCTTGTAACAACCAGATGTAGTTATCGGTGAAGGCGGGCAGGGCACTGATCTGTATCATTCTTCGATTCGCCAAGCTGAACACATTGGTGCATCTTAGAACGTCTAGGCGAGTTGGAGAATGCAATGACTGATAAAGCGTTCGCCCAGGCCGATCCTGAGTGGCTGGCACTGATCAGCGCGGCCCGCGAATGGCTGTCCGGGCCGATCGGGCAATTTTTGCTGGATGAAGAACGGCGCATGCTCGAAGACGAGTTGGGCCGGTTCTTTGGTGGCTACCTGGTGCATTACGGCCCGTCGGCCGAGACTCCGCCCTCGGCGCCGCAGGTGCAACGCAATGTACGCCTGGGCGCGCCGCTGCCGGGGGTGGAGATTGTCTGCGAGGAGCAGGCCTGGCCGCTGAGCGAGCATGCCGCCGATGTGGTGGTGTTGCAGCATGGCCTGGATTTCTGCCTGTCGCCCCACGGCCTGTTGCGTGAAGCGGCGAGCAGCGTGCGCCCGGGTGGGCATTTGTTGATTGTCGGCATCAATCCCTGGAGCAGTTGGGGGTTGCGCCATGTGTTCGCCCACGATGGGCTGCGCCAGGCGCGCTGTATCTCGCCCCAACGGGTGGGCGACTGGCTGAACCTGCTGGGCTTCGCGCTGGAGAAACGCCGCTTCGGGTGCTATCGTCCGCCGCTTGCCTCGACCAAGTGGCAGGCTCGCCTGGCCGGCTGGGAACGCCGTGCGGGTACCTGGCAACTGTCGGGTGGCGGCTTCTATTTATTGGTCGCGCGCAAGATCGCGGTGGGCCTGCGGCCGGTGCGCCAAGTGCGACGCGAGCCCATGGGCAAGCTGGTGCCGATGCCGATGGCCAAGGTCAACCGCAAGCAGAGCGAACCGTAAACCTTTTTTGATTTCAGACCGAGCAACCGATGACCGATAGCGTAGAACTCTTCACCGATGGCGCCTGCAAAGGCAACCCGGGCCCTGGCGGCTGGGGCGCGTTGCTGGTGTGCAAAGGCGTGGAGAAGGAACTGTGGGGCGGTGAACCGAACACCACCAACAACCGCATGGAGCTGATGGGTGCCATCCGTGGCCTGGAGGAGCTCAAGCGCCGTTGCAACGTGCTGCTGGTGACCGACTCGCAATACGTGATGAAAGGCATCAACGAGTGGATGGTCAACTGGAAAAAACGCGGTTGGAAGACCGCCGCCAAGGAGCCGGTAAAAAATGCCGACTTGTGGCAGTTGCTCGACGAACAATGCAATCGCCATGACATTACCTGGAAATGGGTGCGCGGCCACATCGGTCACCCCGGCAACGAACGCGCCGACCAACTGGCCAACCGGGGTGTGGACGAAGTGCGGGGCTACAAGCAGGGCTGATGCCGGCTCACGTGTTAACATCGTGCCCTTTGACACACACCACACCGTTGAGAGCTGAACCCTGATGGCCATCCGATCTGTTGTACTCGATACCGAAACCACCGGCATGCCGGTGACCGACGGCCACCGGATCATTGAAATCGGCTGTGTCGAACTCATGGGTCGACGCCTGACCGGTCGTCATTTCCACGTCTACCTGCAACCGGACCGTGACAGTGACGAAGGCGCGATCGGCGTCCACGGCATCACCGACGAATTCCTCAAAGGCAAACCGCGCTTTGCCGAAGTGGCCGATGAGTTCTTCGAATTCATCAACGGCGCCCAGCTGATCATCCATAACGCGGCGTTCGACGTAGGCTTCATCAACAACGAATTCGCCCTTATGGGCCAGACGGATCGTGCGGATATTTCCAAGCACTGCTCGATCCTCGACACCCTGATGATGGCCCGTGAGCGGCACCCGGGCCAGCGCAACAGCCTCGATGCATTGTGCAAGCGTTATGGCGTCGACAACTCCGGCCGTGAACTCCACGGCGCCTTGCTCGACTCCGAGATTCTTGCCGACGTCTACCTGACCATGACCGGCGGGCAGACCAGCCTGTCCCTGGCCGGTAACGCGTCCGATGGCAGTGGTTCGGCGGAAGGTTCGGGCAACCGCCCTTCGGAAATCCGCCGCCTGCCGGCGGATCGCAAACCGACCACCATCATCCGCGCCAGCGAGCAGGATCTGGCCGAGCATGCCGCACGGTTGGAAGCGATTGCCAAGTCGGCGGGTGCGCCGGCGTTGTGGACCCAACTGAGCGAACAGTAAGCCCAGGCGGAATGCCATCCAACATGTGGGAGCTGGCTTGTGTGGGAGCGGGCTTGCTCGCGAATGCGGTGGATCAGTTACAGGGTTGTTAACTGACACACCGCATTCGCGAGCAAGCCCGCTCCCACATTTGATCTATATCGGCTTCGAAATCTTCATTCGCTACATCCGCTCCCAGCTTCTACCCTTGAGTGCATACCCCCCTGGACTAAGCGCACTCATGTACAAAGACCTGAAGTTCCCTGTCCTTATCGTGCACCGCGACATCAAGGCCGATACCGTTGCCGGTGACCGGGTCCGCGGCATTGCTCGGGAGTTGGAACAAGAAGGCTTCAGTATTTTCTCTGCAACGGATTACGCCGAAGGCCGGCTGGTGGCTTCTACCCATCATGGCCTGGCGTGCATGCTGATCGCCGCCGAAGGCGCCGGGGAAAACACTCACCTGCTGCAAAATATGGTCGAACTGATCCGCCTGGCACGGCTGCGTGCGCCCAACCTGCCGATCTTTGCCTTGGGCGAGCAAGTCACCCTGGAAAACGCTCCGGCCGATGCGATGAGCGAACTCAACCAGTTGCGCGGCATTCTCTACCTGTTTGAAGACACCGTACCGTTTCTGGCCCGCCAAGTGGCCCGCGCTGCCCGTGGCTACCTGGATGGCCTGTTGCCGCCATTCTTCAAGGCGCTGGTGCAGCACACGGCCGACTCCAACTATTCCTGGCACACTCCCGGCCATGGCGGCGGCGTGGCTTATCGCAAGAGCCCGGTGGGGCAGGCGTTTCATCAGTTCTTCGGGGAAAACACGCTGCGCTCGGACTTGTCGGTCTCCGTCCCGGAGCTGGGCTCGCTGCTGGACCACACCGGCCCCCTGGCCGAAGCCGAAGCCCGCGCTGCGCGTAACTTCGGCGCCGACCACACGTTCTTTGTGATCAACGGCACATCTACCGCGAACAAGATTGTCTGGCACTCCATGGTCGGCCGTGACGATCTGGTGCTGGTGGACCGCAACTGTCACAAGTCGGTGCTGCATTCGATCATCATGACCGGCGCGATCCCGCTGTACCTGTGCCCCGAGCGCAACGAACTGGGGATCATCGGCCCGATTCCCTTGAGTGAGTTCAGCCCGGAGTCGATCCGCGCGAAGATCGATGCCAGCCCGCTGACCCGTGGCCGTGCGCCGAAAGTGAAGATGGCAGTGGTTACCAACTCCACCTATGACGGCCTGTGTTACAACGCCGAACTGATCAAGCAGCAACTGGGCAACAGTGTTGAGGTGTTGCACTTTGACGAAGCCTGGTATGCCTATGCGGCGTTCCACGAATTTTTCGCCGGGCGCTACGGCATGGGCACTTCGCGCACGCCGGACAGCCCCCTGGTGTTCACCACCCATTCAACGCACAAGTTGCTGGCCGCATTCAGCCAGGCGTCGATGATCCATGTGCAGGACGGCGGTGCGCGACAGCTGGACCGCGACCGTTTCAATGAAGCGTTCATGATGCATATCTCCACTTCGCCGCAGTACAGCATCATCGCTTCGCTGGACGTGGCCTCGGCCATGATGGAAGGCCCGGCCGGGCGTTCGTTGCTGCAAGAGATGTTCGATGAGGCCCTGAGTTTTCGTCGCGCCCTGGCCAACCTGCGCCAGCATATCGCCGCCGAAGATTGGTGGTTTTCCATTTGGCAGCCGCCCTCCGTCGCGGGCATCGATCGGGTTGCAACCGCCGATTGGTTGTTGCATCCCGGGGATGATTGGCACGGCTTTGGCGATGTTGCCGAAGATTACGTCTTGCTTGACCCGATCAAAGTCACGCTGGTGATGCCCGGCCTCAATGCCGGCGGCGCGTTGAGCGATTGCGGGATTCCCGCTGCAGTGGTCAGCAAATTCCTCTGGGAGCGTGGGCTGGTGGTGGAAAAGACCGGGTTGTATTCCTTCCTCGTGCTGTTTTCCATGGGCATCACCAAGGGCAAGTGGAGCACCTTGCTCACCGAGTTGCTCGAATTCAAGCGCAGCTACGACGCCAATATCAGCCTGGCCAGTTGCCTGCCATCGGTTTATGCCCAAGGTACGGCGCGCTACCAAGGGCTGGGATTGCGCGACCTGTGCAACCAATTGCACAACTGCTATCGCAGCAACGCCACCGCCAAACACCTCAAGCGCATGTACACCGTGTTGCCGGAAATTGCGATGAAACCGGCCGACGCATACGACCAATTGGTTAGAGGTGAAGTGGAAGCGGTATCCATTGACGCCTTGCCAGGACGCATTGCAGCGGTAATGCTGGTGCCTTACCCGCCGGGCATCCCGCTGATCATGCCGGGGGAGCGCTTTACCGAGTCGACGCGGTCGATCATCGACTACCTGGCGTTTGCTCGCACGTTCGATAGCAGCTTCCCTGGTTTTGTCGCGGATGTTCACGGGTTGCAACACGAAGACGACGGCAGTGGTCGTTGTTACACCGTCGATTGCATCAAGGGTTAAGGATGTTTATGCAAGCTGTAATGAACCCGAAGTATCCAGGGCTCAGTGTGCGGGTCGCCGACGAAGGCTTCGATGCCTACGTGTGGGGCAATGACTTCAGCTTTGAGGTCAGCGGCTACAGCGTGCCAGAGATGGGCGCGCGGGTCGATCAATGGCGTGTGGAGCGTATCCTGCCGTACCGCAAGTGTTATGGCATCGATCCGGAGGAGTTCGCCAGTTTCCGCGATGCGCCCGACAGCGCGGTCTTCATGGCGTACCTCGACGACCGGGCGGTGGGGCATATCGTGGTCAGCACCAACTGGAATGGTTTTGCCCATGTCGATGAGCTGGCGGTGGCCTTGCCTGCGCGGCGCCACGGGGTGGCCAAGGCGTTGCTGGATGTGGCGCAGTTCTGGAGTCGCAAGAAAAACCTGCCGGGCATGATGCTGGAAACCCAGAACAACAACCTCGGGGCTTGCCGCTTGTATGAGCGTTGCGGCTACGTAATGGGCGGGATCGACCACTTGCGCTATCGCGGCATTGATCCGCAGACCCGTGAGGTGGCGATTTTCTGGTATCGGCTGTTCAAGACCGAAGTCGACAAACCTTAACCGGCCAACAGGCTTTCAGCCTTCTGCGTGACGATCTCCAGCAGTGCGTTCAGTGCTGGGGACGTCACGCCGTCCTTGAGGGTCAGCGCATACAGGTTGACCATCACGGGCGGTGACAGCGGGCACGCATCCAGGCCCGCGTCGCGTGCGCCGTACGCGGTGAAGGGGTCGACAATCGCCAATCCTTCTCCCGCTTCCACCATGCTGCGCATCATCTGGTAGGTCTGCACGCGGGTCTGCACCACGGGCAGCGGGCGCAAGGCTTGCAGCTTGGCGTCCAGCAGACGGCTCAGCGGGTCCTGGCCTTCCAGGCCGATCATTGACTGGCCTGCCAGATCTTGCAGGGCGATGTACTTCTGCTTGGGCTTGAGCCAGCCGTGTGGCGCGAGCAATTGCAACTTGCCCTGGGCCAGCACGCTGCTGTGGATTTGCGGGTGTTCGGGGTCATGCAGGCTCAGGCCGACCTCGGCCTCGTGCAACAGCAGGCTGCGGACGATGTCGCGGGTCGGCTGGCTGGACAGGTTGCACGGGGTGTCCTGGAAGCGTCGGCGCAGCAGCGCGATGCTTTGCGGCAACAGCTGATTGGCCAGCGGTGGCGTGCACAGGGCGCGCAGGGGTGGGGCGTGATGGTGCTTCAAGCGGCTGGCCAGGCGTTGCAGCGGCTCCAGCGCTTCATATACATGGGCGATTTCGGCTTGCAGTTCCAGGGTTTCCCGGGTGGCCTGCAAGCGTCCGCGCACACTGGCGAACAACATGAAACCAAGCTGTTGCTCGGCGTCCTTGAGCGCTGCGTCCACATCGCCCACGCAGAGTTGCAACCATTCGGCGGCCGTGCCGAGGTGTCCGGTCTGCAAGATGGCCTGAATCACTTCGATATGACGTAAACGCATCGCCGGAGTCTATGTGCAGCGCGCCGGGGATTCAATAGAATGGCTGCGCTGATCAACAACGACCAAAGCCGGCTAGCGGCACTTACAACAAGAACAGGTCTGGTCTCATATGCCTCTACCCTCGATATTCTTCGGGGTAACGGCCAAGCAGCTGGTGGTCCTGGTGACCGTTGGGTGCGTGGCTGCTTATCTCTTCAACAATCATGACGACACTGCGCCGGACAACCTGGCCCTTGAAGCGTTTGTCCGCTCTGAGGAGCAGGTGATCGAGCAGGTAGGCGCGGTGCTGGATATTGCGCTGGTCAGGCAGGTGGTCGCGCACCCCAGCAATAACGCAGCGGGCTACACGCGTTCGATGTATGCGGTGGAGGGCGAGCGGGGCAAGTTGCTGGTGACGCTGAAGGAGGCAGCAGGGGGCCGGGAAATCGAAGTCACGGAGATCCGCCGCCCCTGATAACCCCAGCCCAGCCAACGCCATGCATGGCCAGGACTGGGCTGGTAGGCAGGGCGAGGTCTTACGAAGCGAGGGTAGTTTGCGACTCGCGCACGATAATGATGCCCGACTGAATCAACTTGAACTCATCGCCTTCCAGCTTTTCTACACGGTCGCCAATGGCCAGCTTGTAGGTAGTGGTGGGCGTCGAGCCTGCCAGGTCGCCCTGCGCCGGATTGGATTCCTGGAACTCATGCACCGAATACACGCGTCCCTCTGCGTCTCTGGCATGAAACTGTCCGACTAGTACTGCTGCCATCTGTTTAGAACCTCTGGAGATAATCACTCGATTTGCGGTTCTGTAGACCGTTATGGAGCGGTGTAGTTTACCTACGTTAAAAAAATACTATTCGCTGGCGATTTCGGATGAATCCTACAAGGTGGGGCGTTTGGAGGATTATCAAAAACCTTCTGGTGAACCCGCCGCGAAGACTCTATAACTACAAGCTCCTTTATTCAGACGTCGGGAAAACCTCCATGAGCAAGGTCTACACGATTGCCGTCCTGGTTGGCAGCTTGAGAAAAGAGTCGATCAACCGCAAGGTCGCCCTGGCCCTGGCCGAACTGGCCCCTGCCAACCTCAGGTTGAAGATTGTCGAAATTGGCGATTTGCCGCTCTACAACGAGGACATCGACGGTGCAACACCGCCGGCAGCCTACAGCACTTTCCGTCAGCAGGTGAGTTCATCCGACGCGGTGTTGTTCGTGACCCCGGAATACAACCGTTCCGTGCCTGCGCCGTTGAAGAACTCGATTGACGTGGGCTCCCGTCCATACGGCCAAAGCGCCTGGAGTGGCAAGCCGGGTGCGATCATCAGTGTGTCGCCAGGAGCCGTCGGTGGTTTCGGCGCCAACCATCACCTGCGCCAATCCCTGGTGTTCCTTGATGTACCGTGCATGCAGCAGCCGGAAGCCTATGTGGGCGGCGCGGGAAGCTTGTTTGATGAGGCCGGAAAACTGTCGGAAAAGACCCGGCCGTTCTTGCAGGCGTTTATCGACGCTTATGGCAAGTGGGTAGCCAAGCAAACAGCCTGACTTGGCAATGAGATGAGAAAGTGGGAGCGGGCTTGCTCGCGAATGTGCTGTGTCAGTCAACGATGCGTTCACTGATCCACCGCATTCGCGAGCAAGCCCGCTCCCACATGGGGTTTAGCGCAGCCAGTTCGTGCGTGCCAGCTCAATGACCTCATCGCCACGGCCACTCATGACCGCCTTGAGCATGTACAGGCTGAACCCCTTGGCCTGCTCCAGCTTGATCGTCGGTGGCATCACCAGTTCCTGAGTCGCGGTTACCACATCCACCAACGCCGGCCCATCATGGGCCAGTGCGCGACGCAGTGCCGGTTCCAGATCTTCGGACTGCTCCACGCGAATCCCGAGGATGCCCATGGCGTTGGACATGGCGGCAAAGTCCGGGTTTTTCAGTTCGGTGCCGGCGTCCAGATAACCTGCGGCTTTCATCTCCATGGCGACAAAACCCAGGGATGAGTTGTCGAACACCACCACCTTGACCGGCAGTTTCAGCTGGGCCAATGAAATGAAGTCCCCCATCAGCATGGCAAAGCCACCGTCGCCGGACATTGAAATAACCTGCCGACCTGGAAACGCCGCCTGCGCGCCAATTGCCTGGGGCATGGCGTTGGCCATCGAGCCGTGGTTGAACGAGCCGATCAGTCGACGCTTGCCATTCATCTTCAAGTAACGCGCGGCCCACACGGTGGGCGAGCCGACGTCGGCGGTGAAGATCGCATCGTCGTCCGCCAATTCGCTGAGCAGGCGCGCCACGTATTGTGGGTGGATCGGCCGATCGGCCTTGGACGGTTGCGCCAGGTCGTCGAGGCCTTGGCGGGCTTTCTCGTAATGCTTGAGCGAGGTCTCGAGAAAGCTGCGGTCGGCCTTGCGGGTCAGGCGCGGCAGCAGGGCAGCGATGGTTTCGCTGACGTCGGCGCAGATGCCCAGGTCCAGGGTGGTACGGCGCCCCAGCGCTTGTGGGTCGCGGTCGACCTGGATGATCTTCGCATCGGTGGGGTAGAACTGACGGTAAGGGAAGTCCGTGCCGAGCATGATCAAGGTGTCGCAGTCGAGCATCGCATGGTAGCCGGAACTGAAGCCGATCAGGCCGGTCATGCCCACGTCGAACGGGTTGTCCCATTCCACATGCTCTTTGCCGCGCAGGGCGTGTACCACGGGAGCGCCGAGGGCGTCGGCCAAGGCGACCACTTGATCATGGGCACCGGCACAGCCGCTGCCGCATAGCAGGGTGGTTTTCTGACTGCTTTGAAGGATTTCGCTGAGGCGTAGCAGGTCTTGTTCCGCTGGCAAGGTGCGCGGTGCGTGCAGGGCCGGCCACGGTTTGAGCTTGTCTTCCACTTCCAGCAGCGACACGTCGCCCGGAATCACCACCACCGCGACGCCGCGATTGAGGATCGCCGAGCGCATGGCGCGATGCAGCACGTGGGGCATCTGCTCGGGGCTGGTCACCAGTTCGATAAAGTGGCTGCATTCCTTGAACAGTTCCTGGGGATGGGTTTCCTGGAAGTAGTTCAGGCCAATCTCGGTGGAGGGAATCTGCGCCGCGATCGCCAGCACGGGTACGTGGTTGCGATGGCAGTCGAACAGGCCGTTGATCAAATGCAGGTTGCCGGGCCCGCAACTGCCGGCACACACCGTCAACTCGCCGGTGGCAGCGGCCTCGGCACCCGCCGCGAAGGCCGCGACTTCCTCGTGGCGCACATGCATCCACTCGATACTCTCCATGGTGCGCAGAGCGTCGGTGAGGCCATTGAGGCTGTCACCGGTCAGGCCCCAGATGCGCTTGATACCCGCCTGTTCAAGCGTGGTCGCCAATTGCTGGGCCAGGTTGATTTTCGCCATGAAAAACTCCAATCGTCAGTGAGGTTAAAAACTGCTGATCAATAGGGGACAGTTCGATCACGGCGAATGCTCCGCCTTTATTGTGAAGACTGCGCCATGGCCGCACGGTACTGCCGAGTGCGCCTGGCCAGAAACCATTGGTCACGCACCAGCGCCATGCACGGCGCTACCTTGGCGCTTGGCGCGCGACCGTGGCTGAGGCGGCGCATCTGGTGGCGCACCACCGCAAGGATGGCCAGGGACGCCAGAGGCTTGCGCCTCCAGTCCATGGGCTCGAGTTGCGGGTTGGGGTCGCGCCCTTCACGCCAGTGCTGGATCAACTGCGGCTCCAGGGTCAGGGCGGTGGCGATGCCGGCCATGGCGATGCCGCTGTCGAGCACCTGTTGCACGATCGGCAGGCGGCGGATGCCACCGGTGACCATTACCGGCATCTTGGCGATACTTGCCAGTTCAGTGGCCATGTCCAGGAAATACGCTTCACGGGCCAGCGTGCGCCCGTCCCGCGCTTCGCCCTGCATCGCCGGCGCTTCATAGCTGCCGCCGGACAACTCCAGCAGGTCGATGGGCAACGGGTTGAGCATCTCGACCACGGCGCGCGCATCGGCCTCTGCAAAACCACCGCGCTGGAAGTCCGCCGAGTTGAGTTTGAGCGCCACGCAAAACGCCGGGCTGACGCTGGCGCGCACCGCGTGGATCACTTCCAGCAGCAGGCGTGCACGGTTTTCCAGCGAGCCACCCCAGCGGTCGTTGCGATGGTTGCTCAACGGCGAGAGAAATTGGCTCAGCAGGTAGCCGTGGGCGCCGTGGATTTGTACCCCGGTAAACCCGGCCTTTTCGGCGAGGCGGGCGCTGGTGGCAAAACGCTTGATTACCTCCTGGATGTCGTCTTCGGTCATGGCCTGTGGCTTGGCGAACATCTTCGAGAATCCACCCAGGTCGAGGGCTACCGCAGACGGTGCCATGGCTTGCTGGTGCAGGTTGGCCGGGGTCTGGCGTCCGGGATGGCTGAGTTGCATCCAGAACTGCACGCCCCTGTCGCGTGCCACAGCGGCCCATTCGCGAAAACTGTCCAGTTGCTGCTCGTCTTCCAGGGCCACGCCACCGGGGCCGGTCATGGCGCGGCGGTCGATCATCACGTTGCCGGTGATCAGCAAGCCGGGCTCGCCCTCGGCCCAGGCCTTGTACAGTTGCTTCAATTCGCGGGACGGGGCCTGTTGCGCATCGGCCATGTTCTCTTCCATCGCGGCTTTGGCGATGCGGTTGGAGATGATCTGGCCATTGGGCAGTTGCAGGGCTTCAAAGGGTGACATGGGTTGACTCCTGAGCGGGGGAGGCCTCAGGCTAAGCTTAAAGTTAACTTTAATGTCAAGCAGGTGATGGTGATGAATATTGGCGAGCTGGCAAAGCAGAGTGGGTTGGCGGCGTCACGCATCCGCTTTTATGAAGCGCAAGGCCTGATCAGTCAGGTGGGGCGCCAGTCCAACGGCTATCGACGTTATTCGGCCGAGGCGTTGCAGACCTTGCAACTGATCCAGAGCGCACAACAGGCGGGCTTCACCTTGCAGGAACTCAAGGCGTTGATGCCGGCGCCGGGCGAACACAAGCGTGAAGAGCTGATCGAGGCATTGGAGCGCAAGGTGGCGCAGATTGAGCAGATGCAGGCGCAACTGGCCCACAGCAAGGCCCAGTTATTGGGTGTGATCGAAGCGGTTCGGGCGCAGCCGGAAGGCGTGCCGTGCTCCATGGGGCAGAAGCAGGTGCTGGCGTCGATCCAATTCAATGGATAAAAAAGCCCTGGCAGGCCAGGGCTTGATCATGCGCTGAAACTCAGCGGCGACGGAACAGTGGCAACGGTTCATCCGTTGCAGCCTGGTACGTCACCGAGAAGTCCTTGAGGCTTTCCAGCGCTTCGTACGGGTCTTTGTCGGCGCGCAAGGCGAAGGCATCGAACCCGCAACGGTGCAGGTAGAACAACTGATCGCGCAGGATGTCGCCAATCGCACGCAGCTCGCCTTTGTAACCATAGCGGTCACGCAGCAGGCGCGCGTTGGAGTAGTTGCGCCCGTCGGTGAAGGCCGGGAAGTTCAGGGCGATGACCTGGAAGTGTTCCACGTCGTCGCCGATTTCTTCAGCTTCTTCATCGGCGTCCAACCATACACCCAGGCCGCCGTCGCGGGCCTTGAGTGCATGAGCGTGCTCGCGCCACAGGGCCAGCGGCACGATCAGGTCGTCGCAGTTGGAGATGCCGTCGAAGCTCGCGTCCTTGGGCAGCAGGTGCCAGGTTTCGTCGAGGACTTCGTTGTTCTTAATGATTCGCTGCATAGACGCGCTCCTTGAACAGGTCAATGCCGATGCGCTGGTAGGTGTCGATGAAACGCTCATCTTCGGTGCGCTGTTCGATGTACACGTCGATCAGCTTGCCGATCACCTCGGGCATGGCTTCCTGGGCGAAGGACGGGCCGAGGATCTTGCCCAGGCTCGCGTCGCGGCTGGCGCTGCCACCCAGGGACACTTGGTAGAATTCTTCGCCTTTCTTGTCCACGCCCAGGATGCCGATGTGGCCGACGTGGTGGTGGCCACAGGCATTCATGCAGCCGGAGATGTTCAGGTCCAGCTCGCCGATGTCGAACAGGTAGTCCAGGTCGTCGAAACGGCGCTGGATCGATTCGGCAATCGGGATCGACTTGGCGTTGGCCAGGGAGCAGAAGTCGCCACCCGGGCAGCAGATGATGTCGGTCAACAGGCCGATGTTCGGCGTGGCAAAACCACCTTCGCGCAGTTCGCCCCACAGGGTGAACAGTTGGCTCTGCTCAACGTCCGCGAGAATGATGTTCTGCTCGTGGGAGGTGCGCAGTTGGCCGAAGCTGTAGCGCTCGGCCAGGTCGGCGACGGCGTCCAGTTGCTTGTCGGTGATGTCACCCGGCGCAACACCCGTAGGTTTGAGCGACAGGGTCACGGCAACGTAGCCTGGCTTCTTGTGCGCCAGGGTATTGCGGCCACGCCAGCGGGCGAAACCCGGGTGCTCTGCGTCGAGGGCGGCGAGTTCGGCGTCCTGATTGGTCAGGGCCTTGTACTCGGGGTCGACGAAGTGCTTGGCGACGCGATGTACTTCGGCTTCGGTCAGAGTGGTCTGGCCGCCGCGCAGGTGTTCCATTTCAGCGTCGACTTTCTGGGCGAACACCTCAGGGGTCAGCGCTTTTACCAGGATCTTGATCCGGGCCTTGTACTTGTTGTCACGACGGCCGTAGCGGTTGTAGACCCGCAGGATGGCGTCGAGGTAGCTCAACAGGTCCTGCCACGGCAGGAACTCGTTGATGAACGCGCCGACCACCGGGGTACGGCCCAGGCCGCCACCCACCAGCACACGGAAGCCCAACTCGCCAGCCGCGTTGTACACCGGCTCCAGGCCGATATCGTGTACTTCGATGGCAGCACGGTCCGAGGTCGAGCCATTGATGGCGATCTTGAACTTACGCGGCAGGTAGGCGAATTCCGGGTGGAAGGTGGTCCACTGGCGGACGATTTCACACCAGGGGCGCGGGTCGATCAGCTCGTCGGCGGCAACGCCGGCGAATTGGTCGGTGGTCACGTTGCGCAGGCAGTTGCCGCTGGTCTGAATGGCGTGCATCTGCACGGTGGCCAGTTCAGCCAGGATGTCCGGCACATCTTCCAGCGCCGGCCAGTTGAACTGTACGTTCTGGCGCGTACTGATGTGCGCGTAGCCTTTGTCGAAGTCGCGGGCAATCTTGGCCATCATGCGCACCTGACGCGAGGTCAGTTGGCCATAAGGCACGGCTACCCGCAGCATCGGCGCAAAGCGCTGAACATAAAGGCCATTTTGCAGGCGCAGAGGGCGGAACTCTTCTTCGCTCAGTTCACCTGCTAGGTAGCGTCGGGTCTGATCACGGAACTGCTTGACGCGGTCCTCGATGATGCGCTGATCGTATTCGTCGTATACGTACATATAGGTCCTGTTCTCGGCAAATCTGCGCGCACGGCCGCGCACTCCCAACGGAGCCGCCGCACGATACCAGTTTGCGTTTATGCGCAAAAGTGATGTTTGAGTATATGCAAATAACCAAATCGACTAATGAGAACTGTTATCGCTATACCCACATTTGTCATGCGGGCAATCTTGAACTTTACTGTGGTCGAGTCTTGATGCAGTCACCTAATAAAACCGATAAGAGGCGATGCGATGAGCAACCCAACCAAAGCCCGTAAGCCCGACAGTACCGTTGATGCCTGGGCCATTCTGTTTCTGATAATCCTGGTGGTCGGCACCGCTGTATTCTGGGTGAGCCACCAATAAACGACGTTGATTGAGCCTCGATTGAGCGGTTAATTGCCACTATCATGGCGGCCACTCTTCAAGGCTTGGATAACGATGCTGAAGGTTCTGATTACGTGCATGTGGTTGCTGGGGGCTGCGTATGGCGCAGCGGCCCATGCGACGTCCGTGGTGTTTCTCAACCCTGGTACGTCGACGGAAACCTTCTGGGTCAGCTACACGCAATTCATGCAGGCCGCGGCCAAGGACCTCGGCCTGGATTTGCGTGTGCGTTATGCCGAACGTGATTCCGGCAACACCCTGGCGCAGGCCAGGGACACGCTGCAAGGCCCCGTACGACCCGATTATCTGATGCTGGTGAACGAGCAATATGTAGCCCCACAGATTCTGCGCATGGCCCAAGGCAGCGGGGTCAAGCTGTTGATCGTGAACAGCACGCCAACCCCCGACCAAGTGCAGATGCTCAATGAGCGCAACGACGCTCACTGGATCGGCAGCCTGGTGCCCAACGACGAAGAAGCGGGCCATATGATGCTCGTCGATCTGGTGCACAAGCATGGGCCGATAGCCCCCGGCCAGACCCTCGACCTGCTGGCCTTTTCCGGCGCGAAGAACACGCCGTCCGCACAGTTGCGTGAACAAGGTTTGCGCCGTGCATTGGCGCAGTATCCGCAAGTGCGCCTGCGTCAGTTGGTTTATGGCGAGTGGAACCGTGAGCGGGCTTTCGAGCAAGCCACTCAGTTGTTCAAGCGCTACCCGCAGACGGCGCTGGTGTGGTCGGCCAACGATCAGATGGCGCTGGGCGCGATGCAGGCGCTGCAAGGCAGCGGGCGGGTACCGGGAAAGGACGTGTTGTTCAGCGCGGTAAACAGTTCACCCGAGATATTGCGGGCACGCCTGGACGGGCGTTTGACGACGTTGGTGGCCGGGCATTTCACCCTGGGCGGATGGGCGCTGGTCTTGATCAGTGACGATGCCAAGGGCGTGGATCTGGCCTCCCACGGCGGGCGCGATCGTCAGGCCGCGCTGTTCCAGTTGATCGATGGCGTGCAGGCCCAGCAACTGTTGGGGCCGTTGCCGGCGGTGAATTTTCGCGCACTGTCGGCCAAGGGCAAGCCCGAGTCCTACCGCTACCCGTTCAGCCTGCAACTGCTGCTGCATTAAACCCCGGCCAGTAGCAGTACCAGTTTGACGATGCCAAACAGCGTCAGTGCAAACACCGCCGTGAACAGGATACCCAGCAGCACAAAGTGACTGGGCTTGCCGTGGGTAAAGTCGCGGGCGCGGTTCTTGCCACTCTGCACGCCAAAGGCCGCCGCCATGACGCTGTGCAGCATCTGCCAGAAGGTTGGAGGCTTGTTGTTGACTGGATCGTCCATACATCCCTCGACACAAGGTGTGTGAGGGACAGCATAGCCGACGATCCTGCGAATGTAGTGAGCGGGCTTGCCCCGCGCTGGGGGGGCGAAGCCGCCCAAAATCCAGGCGCCTCGGTCTTTCTGATACACCGAGTTGCCTGGGTTTGGGGCGGCTTCGCCACCCAGCGCGGGCAAGCCCGCTCACTACAAGGGCGTGCCCAGGAGTTGGGCGGGAGATCAGTTGTCGTAACCCAGGTTTGGCGCCAACCAGCGCTCGGTCACGGCCAGGTCCTGGCCTTTGCGTGCGGTGTAGCTGGTGACTTGGTCCTTGTCGATCTTGCCCACGGCAAAGTACTGCGCCTGCGGGTGCGCGAAGTACCAGCCGCTGACTGCCGCCGCCGGGAACATCGCATAGTGCTCGGTGAGGAACACGCCGCTGCGGCCGGCCTCCATCTCACGTGCCTCTGGGTCGAGCAATTGGAACAAGGTGCCTTTCTCGGTGTGATCCGGGCATGCCGGGTAACCCGGGGCAGGGCGGATGCCGCTGTACTGTTCCTTGATCAGCGCTTCGTTGTCCAGTTGCTCATCCTTGGCGTAACCCCAATAGTCCTTGCGCACTTGCTGGTGCAGCCACTCGGCGCAGGCTTCGGCCAGGCGGTCGGCCAGAGCCTTGACCATGATCGAGTTGTAGTCGTCGCCCGCGTCTTGGTAAGCCTTGGCGACTTCTTCGGCGCCGATGCCGGCGGTGGTGATAAAACCACCCACGTAGTCGGTCACGCCGCTGTCTTTTGGCGCCACGAAATCGGCCAGGGAGAAGTTCGGCTTGCCGTCGGTCTTGATGATCTGCTGGCGCAGGTGATGCAGGGTCGCCAGCGGCTGGCCGTCGTCGCCGTAGACCTCCAGGTCATCGTCCTTGACCTGGTTGGCCGGCCAGAAACCAAACACCGCGCGGGCGCTGATGAGTTTTTCGTCGATCAGCTTCTTGAGCATTTCCCGGGCGTCGGCGTACAGCGTGGTAGCGGCTTCGCCTACCACTTCATCGGTCAGGATGCGCGGGAACTTGCCTGCCAGGTCCCAGGAAATAAAGAACGGCGTCCAGTCGATGTACTCGGCCAGAACGTTGAGGTCGATGTTGTCCAGCACCTTGGCGCCAGTAAATGTCGGCGTCACCGGGGTGTAGCTGCTCCAGTCGAACTGCGGCTTCTTGGCAATGGCCGCCGCGTAGCTCAGGCGTTCGGTGCGGGCACTGCGGTTGGAGGTGCGTTCGCGCACTTCCACATACTCTTCGCGGGTGCGCTCGACAAAACCGGCCTTCAGCTCCTTGGACAGCAACTGCGTGGCCACACCCACCGCACGCGAGGCGTCGGTGACGTACACCACGGCGTCGTTGCTGTACTTGGGCTCGATCTTCACCGCCGTGTGCGCCTTGGAGGTGGTCGCGCCACCGATCATCAGCGGCAGGTGGAAGTCCTGGCGCTGCATCTCACGGGCCACGTGCACCATCTCATCCAGCGACGGCGTGATCAGGCCAGACAGGCCGATGATGTCGCACTTCTGCTCCTTGGCCACCTGCAGGATCTTCTCCGCCGGCACCATCACGCCCAGGTCGACAATGTCGTAGCCGTTGCAACCAAGCACCACGCCAACGATGTTCTTGCCGATGTCATGTACGTCGCCCTTCACCGTGGCCATCAGGATCTTGCCCTTGGCTTCCGGCTTGTCGCCTTTTTCCAGTTCGATGAACGGGATCAAGTGGGCCACGGCCTGTTTCATCACGCGGGCGGATTTAACCACCTGCGGCAGGAACATTTTACCGGCGCCGAACAGGTCGCCGACGATGTTCATGCCGGACATCAGCGGGCCTTCGATCACTTCGATCGGGCGCGCGAACGATAGGCGCGACTCCTCGGTGTCTTCGACGATGTGGGTGGTGATGCCCTTGACCAGTGCATGCTCCAGGCGCTTGTTGACTTCCCAGCCGCGCCACTCCTCGGTCTCGGCTTCTTTTACGCTGCCGTCGCCCTTGTACTTGTCGGCGATGGCGAGGAGGGCATCGGTGCCGTCCGGGGTGCGGTTGAGCACCACGTCTTCCACGGCGTCACGCAGCTCGGCCGGGATCTGGTCGTAGATCTCCAGCTGGCCGGCGTTGACGATACCCATGGTCAGGCCGTTGCGAATCGCATGCAGCAGGAACACCGAGTGGATCGCTTCGCGCACCGGGTTGTTGCCACGGAACGAGAACGACACGTTGGACACGCCACCGGAGGTCAGCGCATACGGCAGCTCATCGCGGATGTAGGCGCAGGCGTTGATGAAGTCGACGGCGTAGTTGTTGTGTTCTTCGATACCGGTGGCGACCGCAAAGATATTCGGGTCGAAGATGATGTCTTCCGGCGGGAAGCCGACTTCATTCACCAGGATGTCGTAGGAGCGTTTGCAGATTTCCTTCTTGCGCGCTTCGGTGTCGGCCTGGCCGGCTTCATCGAAGGCCATCACCACCACGGCGGCGCCGTAGCGCTTGCACAGCTTGGCGTGGTGGATGAACTGCTCGACGCCTTCCTTCATGCTGATGGAGTTGACGATGCCCTTGCCCTGGATGCACTTCAGGCCGGCTTCGATCACGTCCCACTTGGAGGAGTCGATCATGATCGGCACGCGGGAGATGTCTGGCTCGCCGGCGATCAGATTGAGGAAGGTCACCATGGCCTTCTTCGAATCGAGCATGCCCTCGTCCATGTTGATGTCGATCACCTGGGCGCCGGCTTCTACCTGCTGCAGGGCGACTTCGAGGGCTTCGGTGTAGTTGTCTTCCCGGATCAGCCGGGCGAACTTGGCCGAACCCGTGATGTTCGTGCGTTCGCCGACGTTGACGAACAACGAGCTGCGATCGATGGTGAACGGTTCCAGGCCCGACAGGCGGCAGGCCTTGGGGATGTCCGGAATCGGGCGCGGCGCATAACCGGCCACGGCCTGGGCGATGGCCTCAATATGGCCTGGCGTGGTGCCGCAGCAGCCGCCGACGATATTGAGGAAGCCACTCTGGGCGAATTCTTCGATGACCTTGGCGGTTTGCGACGGCAGTTCGTCGTATTCGCCGAACTCGTTGGGCAGGCCGGCGTTCGGGTGCGCGGAGACGTGGGTGTTGGCTTTGTTCGACAACTCTTCCAGGTACGGACGCAGCTCACTGGCGCCCAGGGCGCAGTTGAGGCCCACGGAGATCGGCTTGGCGTGGGCCACCGAGTTCCAGAACGCTTCGGTGGTCTGGCCCGACAGGGTGCGGCCGGAAGCGTCGGTGATAGTGCCGGAAATCATGATCGGCAGTTCGAGGCCCAGTTCTTCGTACACCCCTTGCACGGCAAAGATCGCGGCTTTGGCGTTGAGGGTGTCGAAGATGGTTTCGATCAGGATCAGGTCGGCGCCGCCCTCGATCAGGCCTTTGGTGGCTTCGGTGTAGTTTTCCACCAGCTCATCAAAGGTCACGTTGCGGTAGCCGGGGTTGTTCACGTCCGGCGACAACGAGCAGGTACGGCTGGTGGGGCCCAGCACGCCGGCGACGAAGCGCGGCTTGGCCGGGTTTTCCAGGGTCTTGGCGTCGGCGATCTTTCTCGCCAGGCGTGCGCCTTCTACGTTCAGCTCGTAGGCCAGTGCTTCCATGCCGTAATCGGCCATGGAAATACGCGTGGCGTTGAAGGTATTGGTCTCAAGGATGTCGGCGCCGGCATCCAGGTAGGCTTTTTCGATACCGCCGATCACGTCCGGACGGGTGAGAACCAATAGGTCGTTGTTACCCTTGACGTCGCTCGGCCAGTCGGCGAAGCGTTTGCCACGGTAGTCTTCTTCTTCCAGTTTGTAGCTCTGGATCATCGTGCCCATACCGCCGTCGAGGATCAGGATACGTTCCTTGAGGGCTTGATGAAGGGCTTGCAGACGAACGCTACGATCGGACATGGGACTACTCTAGGTCAGGCATTACGGAGGGCGTGAATCATAGCAAACCTGTGCCGATTTGGAGCATGTGCAGGTTTTGCATGAATATCGTTCATGTTGGCAGGGGGTGTGGCCCGGTAGAATCACCGGCAAATTTTCAGCGCACGCATTGAATCGGGACCGGATACATGTCACTTCGTCTTATCGTCAGCGCCGTTCTGGCCTTGATCGCCAGTACCGCCCAGGCTCAAGGGCCCGCCCCGGCGATTTCCTATACCCGTGATGTTCAGCCGATCTTCACCGAGAAATGTGTGGCGTGCCATGCCTGCTACGACTCGGCCTGCCAGCTCAACCTGGGCAGCGCCGAGGGTGCGGCGCGTGGGGCGAGCAAAGTGCCGGTGTATGACGGCGAGCGCAGCCAGGCCACCCCGACCACCCGATTGTTCTATGACGCCTTTGGCAAAGCCGCTTGGCAGCAGAAAGGCTTCCATTCGGTGCTGGACGCCCAGGGCAGCCAGGCCGCGTTGATGGCGCGCATGCTCGAACTGGGCCACAACGCGCCGCTGCAGCCCAATGCCAAATTGCCTGAAGAGATCGTGCTGGGGCTCAACCGCGAAAACATGTGCGCCATGCCCGGCGAGTTCAATGCCTATGCCGGCGCCCATCCCAAGGAAGGCATGCCATTGGCTGTCACCGGCCTGACCGATCAGCAATACCAGACCCTGCAGCGCTGGCTCGCGTCCGGCGCGCCGATTGATGAGCAGGGCTTGGCGCCGAGTGCCAAGGAAGCTCTGCAAGTGCAGCAGTGGGAGAACCTGCTCAACCAGCCAGGCGCCCGTGAGAGCCTGGTGGCGCGCTGGTTGTTCGAGCATTTGTTCCTCGCTCATATCTATTTCGAGAACGGCGAGCCGGGGCATTTCTTCCAGTGGGTGCGTTCGCGCACGCCCAGTGGCCAGCCGATTGACCTGATCGCCACTCGCCGGCCGAATGATGACCCGGGCACCCGCGTGTATTACCGCCTGTGGCCGGTGCAGGGGGTAATCGTGCATAAGACCCACATCACGTACCCGTTCAGTGCCGAGAAAATGGCGCGGATCAAGGCGCTGTTCTACGCCGGCGACTGGCAGGTCAATGCCTTGCCGGGTTACGGGCCGGGCCGTCGCGCCAATCCGTTCGAAACGTTCGAGGCCATACCGGCCAAGGCGCGTTACCAGTTCATGCTGGATAACGCCGAATACTTCGTGCGCACCTTTATCCGCGGGCCGGTCTGCCGTGGACAAATCGCCACGGACGTCATCCGCGACAACTTCTGGACCCTGTTCCAGGACCCTGACCACGACCTGTACATCACCGATGCGCGCTATCGTGGCCAGGCCACGCCACTGCTGGCCATGCCGGGGCAGAACGACGACGTCGGCAGTGTGCTCAGCCTGTGGCTGGCCTACCGCGACAAGCGCAACGAATACGAGGCCCTGCGCCGTGACAGTTATGCCGATGTGCCGCCGCCGAGTTGGTCGAGCCTGTGGGCCGGTAATGACAATGCGTTGCTGAGCATCTTCCGCCACTTCGACAGCGCCTCGGTGAACAAGGGCTTGATCGGTGAAGTGCCGCAAACGATGTGGTTGTTCGACTATCCGTTGCTGGAGCGCACCTATTACCAGTTGGCGGTGAACTTCGACGTGTTCGGCAACGTTTCGCACCAAGCCCAGACACGCCTGTATTTCGACCTGATCCGCAACGGTGCCGAGCAGAACTTCTTGCGGTTGATGCCGGCGAACTCCCGCGACGATTTCCTCGATGACTGGTATCAGAACAGCGGCAAACTCAAGTTGTGGCTGGACTACGAAGCTATTGACGACGACAAGCCGAGCGGCTTGCACCTGGACGCCAAAGACCCGAAACGCGACTTCGCCAACCAATTGCTCAGCCGCTACGGCGACCTCAACGCCAGCCCGGACCCGATCAACCGCTGCAACGGCGCCTACTGCTCGCGTGACGGCATCAATCCGGCACTACAGGATGCCGAGCAGGCCCTCAGCCGATTGACCTCACGCCCGGCGGCGGGGCTCAAGGTGATCGACCAATTGCCGGAAGCGACGATGCTGCGCATCGAAACCAGCAATGGCAAGCGCGTGTTCTACAGCATGCTGCGCAACCGTGCCCACAGTAACGTGGCGTTCCTGCTGGGTGAGGCCTATCGCTACCAGCCGGGCCTGGACACCGTGACCATCTATCCCGGCGTGCTGAGCAGCTACCCGAACTTCATGTTCAATATTCCGGCGCAGGATGTGCCTGAGTTCGTCGCCGAAATGGAGCGGGCCAAGGATGCCGATCGCTTTGAAAAAATCGTCGATCGTTGGGGTGTGCGTCGCAGTCATCCATTGTTCTGGCAGTACTTCCACGATTTATCGCAGTACATCCGCGAAACCACGCCGGTGGAAGAGGGCGTGCTGGACATGAATCGCTATGAAAACCTATAAAGGTGTCAGTGATCCGCTCATCCCTCTAGGCGGGTGCTGAAGCAGTCGGATATCTACCATGCAGCAATGGAAAAGGTACCCCGAAGATGCTGGTTTCAGTGCAGGCACTACGCGCCTTGGCGGCTTGGGTTGTGGTGGGGCATCACTTCATCCAGGTGTTTTTCAACTTTGAGGTCGATACCCCGCTGGCCTATTTGTTCGCCGATAAAGGTGCCATCGGCGTGGACGTGTTCTTTGTCATCAGTGGCCTGGTGATTTTTCTCGCAACAGCCGACAAGGCGCTGACACCAGGGCGTTTCATGCTCATGCGCGTGGCCAGGATCGCTCCCGCGTATTGGTTCTATACGCTGCTCATGGCGTTACTGGTCATGACGGTGCCTTCGATGTTTCCAGAAACGTATGTGGTGCCCAGCCATGTGCTGCAGTCGCTGCTGTTTATTCCGGCTGAACACCCCGGCGGCTTTGGGCGTTATCCGCTAGTGGATGTCGGCTGGACCCTTAACTTCGAGATGCTGTTTTATGGGCTGTTCGCCCTGACCTTGTGGTTTCGCAGGGCCTACCGGTTGTGGATAGTCGCCACACTGCTGTACCTGGTGTGTGGCGGAGTCAGCCCCGCCTTTGACCTGTTTGGCGGTTTTTACCGCAACGACATTGTCCTCGAATTCCTGATGGGCATCGTCATCGGCATGCTGTATCACCGTGGCCTGTGCCGAGCCCCGGCGTGGTTGCCGTTGCTGGGTATCGTGGCGGCCTTGGCCGCGATTTATCACGGCGCGGACGTTCCGCGCGCGCTGGAGTGGGGGGTGCCCAGCGCGATATTGGTCATCTGCTTTGTCACGCTGGAGCCTTTTTTTCGTCATTCGCGTGTCCTGAAGATGCTCGGAGATTGCTCCTACTCGGTGTATTTGCTCCACACCATGGTGCTGTGCGCCGGGCGATGGTTTGCCGAGCGCACGGGCGTTGATCCCTACGTGATGCTGCCCGTTTGCATCCTGGTGACGGCGTTCGCCTCATTTGGCAGCTACCACTGGCTGGAAAAAGCGGCGTACAGCAGGCTCAAGCAGTGGTTGGGCATTGATCAGCCGCCCATCCTTTCCCGACAAAAATACTAGGACTTTGTACCTGCGTAATATTTTGGCGTAAACTGCCGGCAAGCCTGTGAGGAGTTTCCATGACTGCCATAACCATTACCGACGCCGCCCACGATTACCTGGCTGACCTGCTGTCCAAGCAGAACACCCCAGGTATCGGTATCCGCGTCTTTATCACCCAGCCTGGCACCCAGTACGCCGAGACGTGCATTGCCTACTGCAAGCCAGGTGAAGAGAAGCCTGAAGACACCGCGCTGGGGCTGAAAAGCTTTACCGCGTATATCGACGCCTTCAGCGAAGCCTTCCTCGACGACGCCGTAGTCGACTACGCCACCGATCGCATGGGCGGCCAATTGACCATCAAAGCGCCCAACGCCAAGGTGCCAAATGTCAACGCTGACAGCCCGGTGAACGAGCGTATCAACTACTACCTGCAGACCGAGATCAACCCGGGGCTGGCCAGCCACGGCGGCCAGGTCAGCCTGATCGATGTCGTGGACGACGGCATCGCGGTGCTCAAGTTCGGTGGTGGTTGCCAGGGCTGCGGCCAGGCGGACGTGACCCTGCGCGAAGGTATCGAGCGCACCCTGCTGGAGCGTATTCCAGAGCTTAAAGGTGTACGTGACGTGACCGACCACACGCAGAAAGAAAACGCCTACTACTGAGTCAGGTGTTCACTGCGAAGAAAAAACGGCGCCCCGTGAGCGCCGTTTTTTTATGCATTATTTTCAACGCCTTACGCTGTTTTTCTAACAAATTGGTTTAGGTGTGGGAGTGGGCTTGCCCGTATTCCGTCAAGGGCGGTAAAGGTGTGCGTGGCCTGCCCGGTACAGCGACGACTCGCTGAAACTGTCACTGGCCAACACCCGGCCCACCACAATCAGTGCGGTACGCCGAAACCCCTTGGCTGCGACCTTCTCGGCAATGTTACTCAAGGTCCCGACCGCCCAATCCTGATCCGGCCACGTCGCCCGGTGCACCACCGCAATCGGGCAATCAGCGCCATAGTGCGGCAGCAGTTCAGCGACGATTTTCTCCAGATGGTTGACCCCCAGGTGAATCGCCATGGTCGTGCCGTGCCGCGCAAGGCTGTCGAAGTCCTCGCCGGGGGGCATGCTGGTCTTATCCGCATAACGGGTCAGGATGACGCTCTGGGCGATGTCCGGAAGCGTCAGTTCGGTCTCCAGTAGCGCCGCGCAGGCGGCCACGGCGGTGACGCCAGGGATGATCTGGAAAGGGATGCCCAGCTCGCGCAAACAGCGGATCTGCTCGCCAATCGCGCCATACAGGCTCGGATCGCCGGAGTGCACGCGTGCCACATCCTGGCCTTTGGCGTGGGCGGTTTTGATCAGTTCGATGATCTGTTCCAGATGCAACTCAGCGCTGTTGACGACGATTCCTGCCTGGTGACCTTCCAAAACCGCCGCTGGCACCAGGGAGCCGGCGTAGATGATCACCGGGCAACTGCGGATCAGCCGCTGGCCTTTTACGGTGATCAATTCCGGGTCGCCGGGGCCTGCGCCGATGAAGTAGACGGTCATGGGGAATTCCTGTTGAAAAGCGGGCGAGCATGAAGATTGCTCATGATCGGGAAGGGCGATTATCGGGATTTTAGTCGGCGCAAGCCAACGCAAAGGTGGCCTGGGAGGTTTTTTTGCGGGTGATCAGCAGGCGCGCAGGGGCGCCAGTGAGGTGCTCGGCCAGTGCCAGGGCGGCGCTTTCGGCGATGCCGTAACAGCCGGTATGGGCGAAAGCGACAGCGGATCTGTGGCTCAGGCGGTCGGCATAAACCCCTAGCCCGGCCGCGCTGAAGCAGTGCAGTGGCAGGTTCAACAGCGCGGCCAGGGCGAGTAATCCGGGTTCATCACGTTTGCGATCAATACTCGCCAAGGCCGTAACGTGCCGGCGCTCGATACCACCCTCGGCGAGGGCGGCGTCGAACAGGCTCAGCAGGGTGTGAACATCACAACCCCGCTGGCAGCCCAGGCCGACCACCAGGGTCATGCCGAGTATTGATCGTCACGGTTGCGGCGGAACAGCCAGGCGCTGATCAGGCCCAGAGCCAGCCAGAACGCCACGTTGGTCAACTGCGATGCGATCTTGAACTGCGCTTCCAGCGCTTCTGGTGCCAGCATCGAATGCACTTCCGGTTGCGGTGCGCCAATCACGTGGGGAACCACCAGGATTGCCGCCCCCAGTGCTTTGAGCAGCCAGTTGCGACCGAATACGATCAGCGCGATACCGGCGGCGGTGGACGCTGCGGTACCGATCCACCACGTCTGGCGCAGTGCGAGGTCGGCGGCAGCCGTGCCCGGTAGCTCAGGCGGCAACCCCAGGGTCGGTGCCAGTACGAAGGTCGCGTAACCAGCCAGCCCCCACAGCAGCCCTTGGGCGGTGCGGGTTGGCGCGCGCAGGGTGTACAGGCCGGCGAGCATCAGTGCGAAACCGACCGCCACTACCAGGTTGCCACCTGTGGTAGAGAGCACGCGCTGCCAGCCGTCTTCCGGCTCCCAGGCTTCGGCGTCGTGGGTATGGGCAGCGGTGCCGGCGGTATGCTCGTGCATCACCTCGGCAGGGGCTTTTTCAAAGGTTTCCGCCTGCAAAATCAGCGGGGCGACCCAGAAACTTTGCAGCAGGGTCAGCAGCAGGGCGGCCAAAAGTCCGGTGAACCCTGCGGTTTGCGCAATACGCTTGATCATGTCGGCAGGTCTCAATGGCACGGGAACGCGGCGCTGTGGCGGGTATCGTGGGCAGCGTTGTGCACCGCCTCGATATGCGAGAAACCGGCGAAATACACCAGGCACGCGCCGAGGATCGACGCACCGATGGCGGCGGTCAGGCGTTGGCTCAGGGTAGAGGTGCGGCTGGCGGAGTGCGAGGTGCTGCTGATGATCGACATGGCGCGTCCCTTTCAGGTGTCTGGGTGAAACGAGCGCATGAAAACCCCGCGAGCCAGGCACGCAGGGTTCTGAACAGCGCCCGCCCACCGCGGGTTTGTTATCTGATTTTTTCGGGCCGGTCTCCGGGCTTGCGAGGGGCTCAATGCCTGAAAACGTCGCCTTCCCATGCCTTGGGCACAGTGGATATGACGTTTCGCTCGCTTACCGTTGCGGGGGCAGCACCGGACTGTCATGCGTACATGAGTCACCGGTTTCCCGTTTCACCCTTTGCAGGGCACCCGAAACAAGATGTGTAGGAGAGCATGGGGGTGGGAGGGGAGTCAATTGGGATGTGGTTTTTGGTGGTGGTGGTGGTGGTGTACATATCCGTTTCTTCGGTAACGGCCGCTTATGGTTCCGCTCTTACAGCGGGTCACTTTGGAAAAGCCCCAAAGTAACCAAAGGGCTCTTGCCCCAACACTCGGCACCTCGCCTAGGCTCGGTGTGCCCTCACTCCGGCTTGAATCCGTGGGCCGCCGTCATGGGCCATCCCTGGCCCAGGACGGCTAACCCGGCGTCCTGCCGGGTTGCCCACGGATTCAAGCCTGCGTTCGGCCAGCGTGTTTAACGGGGCAAGTGAGATCAAAAGCCAGAGCGCGGCGGCCTTAGAGCCGACCGGTATTTTTTATGGTGTTCACCCTCGACTGTGGGATCTGGCTAGCCTGCGATGCAGGCGACTCGGTACATCAGACGCACCCAGTTGATGCCATCGCAGGCAAGCCAGCTCCCACAGGGGAACCCGCCCGCTTTCTCGATCAGGCCGGCTGTCAGGCCGCCCAAATCCATGTCGGATTAAGGGCGCACCGAGCCTGGGTGAGGTGCCGAGTGTTGGGGCAAGAGCCCTTTGGTTACTTTTGGGCTCTTTCCTAAAGTGAGCTGCCGTAAGGAGTCGCCGTTACCTAAATAACGGATATGTACACGAACCCAACCCCATCATTGACCATCCCCCAAGCACTGCGTAGCCTTGCACCCTCGAGGTTCTTCGGCCCAGGCCGAAGCTAAGAAGGGAACGCGGTCCAAGCCGCGGCTGCCCCCGCAACTGTAAAGGGTCCAGTTGACTGCCACGCCACTGCCGACAAGGCGGGAAGGCGCAGCCAGCGCCGGTCGCAAGACCTGCAAGCCCCAAGCCAGGAGACCTGCCTCGCAATCGATTTTTCAATTCAACCGGGCGGGGTGATCCGGTGACGAAATCCGCTGCTGCGCACTGTCGCAGGGCCTATCGTCCCGTATGCCCGCCCCCAAGGGCATCCGATGAAAACACTGGCCAAACTCCCCGTCACCATCGTTACCGGCTTTCTTGGCTCGGGCAAAACCACCTTGCTGCGCCATATGCTCGACAACGCCCAGGGCCGTCGCATCGCCGTGATCGTCAACGAATTCGGCGAGTTGGGCATTGACGGTGAAATCCTCAAGCAGTGCTCCATCGGTTGCACCGAAGAAGAAGCCAACGGCCGTGTCTACGAGCTGGCCAACGGCTGCCTGTGCTGCACCGTGCAGGAAGAGTTCTTCCCGGTGATGCGCGAGCTGGTTGCCCGGCGCGGCGACCTCGACCATATCCTCATTGAAACCTCCGGCCTGGCTCTGCCAAAACCCCTGGTACAAGCCTTCCAATGGCCGGAAATCCGTAGCGCCTGCACGGTTGACGCGGTGATCACCGTGGTCGATAGCCCAGCCGTGGCCGCCGGCACCTTCGCCGCATTCCCGGACCAAGTCGACGCCCAGCGCAAACTCGACCCGAACCTGGACCACGAATCGCCGCTGCACGAGTTGTTCGCCGACCAACTGGCCAGCGCCGACTTGGTGATCCTCAACAAATCCGACCTGATCAGCCCGGAAGACCTGGCCCGTGTGCGCCTGGAAGTCGCCGAAGAACTGCCGCCAGCCGTGAAGATCATCGAAGCCAGCAGCGGCCGTCTGCCGCTGGACGTGCTGATTGGCCTGGGCGCCGGCGCCGAAGAGCATATCGACGCTCGCCACAGCCATCACGATCATCACCACGAAGGTGAAGACGACCACGACCACGACGCCTTCGACTCGATTTCCATCGACCTGCCGCAAGCCGACGAGGCGCTTTTGCTCGACGCCCTGACCCAGTTGGTGGTGCAACACGGCATCCTGCGCGTCAAAGGCTTCGCCGCGATCCCGAACAAGCCGATGCGCCTGCTGATCCAGGGCGTAGGCACGCGTTTCGATAAGCACTTCGATCGCGCCTGGGCTGCCGACGAAGCACGCATCACACGTCTGGTACTGATCGGTCAGGACCTCGATGCGGCGGGTCTCGAAGCGCAACTGCGCGCTGCGCTCAGCGTTTAACCCATGCACCTGCTCAGGACCCAGCCCGGTGGTTTCGTCTCGGACGACAATATTGCCGACCTTGGCCAAACCCCCGCTGAACTGGTGATCCTGTGCAGCGGCGACTCCAGCCTGGCGCTGCTGGCCGAAGCGGCCCAGCAGTTGCCCGACGATTACCCGAGCCTGCGCCTGGCCAACCCCATGCAGGTGCAGAACCACGCCTCGGTCGACCTGTATGTCGACGAGGTGTTGCGCCACGCCAAGGTCATCCTGATCTCGCTGCATGGTGGCATCGGCTATTGGCGTTACGGTATCGAGCGTCTGGTGGAGCTGGCCGAACGCGGTGTACAACTGATCCTGGTGCCGGGCGACGATCGCCCCGACCCGGAACTCAGCGGTTTGAGCACCGTTGGCGCACAAGAACGTGATCGCCTGTGGCACTTCCTGCGCCAGGGTGGCTTGGGCAATGCGCTGGATTTCTATCGCTGCCTGGCCAGCGCTTACCTGGGGCGCGACTATGCCTGGGCCGAGCCGCAAACCCTGCCGCGCACGGCGATTTATCACCCGCACAAAGCCAACCCCCGTTTGAATGACTGGCAGGTGGATTGGCAGGCCGAGTTTCCGGTGGCCGCGGTGCTGTTCTACCGCTCTCACTTGCAGGCTGCCAATACCGGTTTTATCGATGTGTTTTGCCAACGCTTGCAGGCTGCGGGCCTGAACCCGTTGCCGATAGCGGTGGCCAGTTTGAAAGAGCCCGGCTGCCTGACGGTTGTCGAGGACCTGCTCGATGAGGTCGGCGCGGGGCTGATCCTGAACACCACCGGGTTTGCCCAATCCAGTCCGGAAGCGCCGCATTTGCGCCCGTTTCGCCGCAATATCCCGGTGATCCAGGCGATTTGCGCCCAAGACAACGAGCCGGGCTGGCAGGCCAGTGAACAGGGCCTGGGCCCGCGCGACTTGGCGATGCACATTGCCTTGCCGGAGCTGGACGGGCGCATCATCAGCCGGCCGATCAGCTTCAAGGATCTGGCCTGGCGCAGTGAGCGCAGCCAGTCGGATGTGGTGTGTTACCGCGCCGCGCCCGAGCGCATGGATTTTGTTGCCGAACTGGCGCGCCGTTGGGTCGAATTGGCACGGGTACCGAATGCGCAGAAACGCATCGCGCTGATCCTCGCCAACTACCCGACCCGCGACGGCCGTATCGGCAACGGCGTGGGCCTGGACACACCGGCGGCGGCGCTGAACATCCTGCGTGCCCTGCAAGCCGAAGGGTATCCGCTGCCCGCCGAATTGCCCCCGAGTGGAACGGCCCTGATCCATGACCTGCTCGGTGGCGTCACCAACGACCTCGACAGTATTGATCTGCGTCCCTGTCACCAAAGCCTGGGCCTGGACGACTATGAGGTGATGTTCAAACGCCTGCCCGAAGCCAATCGCCAGGCGGTTATTGAGCGTTGGGGCGCGCCCCATAACGATCCGATGTTCCGCGACGGCCGCATGATGATCGCCGGCCTGCGCCTGGGCCTGACTTTCGTCGGCATCCAGCCTGCGCGGGGTTATCAGGTGGACGCCAGCGCGGTGTACCACGATCCCGATCTGGTGCCGCCTCATGGCTACCTGGCGTTCTACTTCTGGCTGCGTCACACCTATGGCGCCCACGGCGTGATCCATGTGGGCAAGCACGGCAACCTGGAATGGCTGCCGGGCAAGGGCGTTGGCCTGTCGGAAAACTGCTGGCCCGATGCGCTGCTGGGGCCGTTGCCGAATATCTACCCGTTTATCGTCAACGATCCGGGCGAGGGTGCCCAGGCCAAACGCCGCACCCAGGCGGTGATCATCGACCACCTGATGCCGCCGCTGACCCGTGCCGAAACCTACGGCCCATTGCGCGACCTGGAACTGCTGGCGGACGAGTATTACGAAGCGCAACTGCTCGATCCTCGCCGCGCCCTCGAGCTGCAAAAGGACATCCTCAAGTTGGTGCGCGAAACCCGCATCGACCAAGAGCTTGAACTGGATAAAGCAGCTGACGCCGCCATCTGGCTCCCGCGCCTCGACACTTATCTGTGTGACTTGAAGGAGTCACAGATCCGCGACGGCCTGCACATTTTTGGCGAGTCGCCTGACGGCCGTTTGCGCATCGACACTTTGCTCGCGCTGCTGCGTATCCCCCGTGGTGATGGGCGCGGTGCGCAGTCGAGTTTGCTGCGGGTATTGGCCAAGGCCTTCGAGTTGGGCTTCGATCCGTTGGATTGTGCACTCGCCGAACCTTGGACTGGTCGCCGTCCCCTGGTGTTGCAGAAGATCGACCCGCAGTTGTGGCGTACCGCCGGCGATACCCGCGAGCGCCTGGAGCTCTATGCGGCGCGCTTGATCGAACAGGCTCTGGAAGGCCCGCTTGAGCAACTGGAGGAGCCTGGCTGGGAAGGCGTGAAGGCCGTCATTGAAAGCCTGCGCATCGTCGTTGCGCCGCGCCTGGATGCCTGTGGTCCGGCGGAAATGCGCGGCCTGCTGGATGCCTTGAGCGGTCGGTTCGTGCCGGCGGGGCCGAGCGGTGCGCCGAGTCGCGGGCGCCTGGATGTACTGCCCACCGGGCGTAACTTTTTCACGGTGGACGTGCGCAACCTGCCGACCACCACGGCCTGGCGCATCGGTTTTCAATCCGCCAACCTGATCCTTGAGCGGCACTTGCAGGATCACGGCGATCACCTGCGCCAGCTCGGTTTGTCGGTATGGGGCACGGCCACCATGCGCACCGGCGGCGACGATATTGCCCAGGCCATGGCCTTGATGGGCGTGCGCCCGGTCTGGGCCACGGGCAGCCAGCGGGTGGATGACTTTGAAATCCTGCCGATCAGCCTGCTGGACCGCCCGCGTGTTGACGTCACGCTGCGGGTGTCGGGGTTCTTCCGTGATGCCTTCGCCAACCTGATCCGCCTGTTCGATGCGGCGGTGCAGGCGGTGGCGGCGTTGGACGAGCCGGACGATCTGAACCCGTTGGCGGCCAAGGTGCGCAGTGAGCGCGAGGCGTTGCTGGCGTCTGGCCTGGACGCAGAAGCTGCGGCGAAACAGGCCGGCTGGCGCATCTTCGGCGCCAAGCCCGGAGCCTATGGCGCGGGCGTGCAGGGTGCGATCGACGGGCGCCTGTGGCAAAGCCGCGAGGACTTGGCCGAGGTCTACCTGAACTGGGGCGGCTATGCGTATGGCGGCTCCGACGAGGGCACCGCCGCCCGTGGGCAGTTTGCCCAGCGCCTGAGCCAGGTACAGGCGGTATTGCAGAACCAGGACAACCGCGAGCATGACGTGCTCGATTCCAACGACTACTACCAATTCCAGGGCGGCATGCTCGCTGCCGTGGAAACCCTGAGCGGCGACAAGGCCGCCAGTTACCATGGCGACCACAGCCAGCCGGACTTGCCGAAAATCCGTACCTTGAAGGAAGAGCTGAACCGGGTGATCCGCTCCCGCGCCGCCAACCCCAAGTGGATCGAAGGCGTGAAACGCCACGGCTATAAAGGTGCGTTTGAAATGGCTGCGACCGTGGACAACCTGTTCGCTTTCGACGCCACCACCGCGCTGATCGACGATCACCAATACGCGCTGCTTGCCGACGCCTATTTGCTCGACCCCGACACCCGCGCCTTTGTGCAGCAACACAACCCCGCCGCCCTGCGTGACATGGCCGAACGCATGCTTGAAGCCCAGCAGCGCGGCATGTGGCAGGAGCCGGGGGCTTACCGTGAGGCGTTGGAAAACCTGTTGCTGGATATAGAAGAAGACAGCTGATGACTGATATCCCCCATTTCCCGCTGTCCGCCGTGGTCGGCGCCGACGCATTGAAACTGGCGCTGTGCCTCACCGCCATCGACCCGAAGATCGGCGGTGTGCTGATCGAAGGCCCGCGTGGTATGGCCAAGTCCACCCTGGCGCGGGGCTTGGCGGACCTGCTGGTCAGTGGCCAGTTTGTCACCTTGCCGCTGGGCGCGACGGAAGAGCGTCTTGTTGGCACGTTGGATCTGGACGCGGCATTGGGTGAGGGGCGGGCGCAGTTTTCGCCGGGGGTGTTGGCCAAGGCTGATGGCGGCGTGCTGTATGTCGATGAAGTCAATCTGCTGCCCGACCATCTGGTGGATCTGTTACTGGACGTGGCTGCCAGCGGCACCAATCTGATCGAGCGTGACGGCATTTCCCATCGCCATTCGGCGCGTTTCGTACTGATCGGCACGATGAACCCGGAGGAGGGCGAACTGCGCCCGCAACTGCTTGATCGCTTCGGCTTTAACGTGGCGCTGAGCGGGCAGACCTTGCCCACGGAACGCGGGCAGATCATCCGTCGGCGCTTGGATTTTGACACTGACCCCGCGGCGTTCTGCGCGCAGTGGGCCGAGCAGCAAGCCGCTCTGCAGAGGCGCTGCACCGAGGCGCGAGCGCGGCTTGAGGCTATTGCGCTGGATGACCAGACCTTGGCGCAGATCACCGAGCGTTGTTTCGCCGCCGGCGTCGACGGCTTGCGCGCGGACCTGGTCTGGCTGCGCGGCGCCAGGGCCCATGCGGCCTGGCGTGGTGCCAGCGCCATTGGCGAAGAGGACATCGAGGCCGTCGCCGACTTTGCCTTGCGCCATCGCCGCCAAGAGCAATCTCCGCCGGCCAGCCCGCCGAATCAAGGGCAATCCCCCAAGTCCTCTGACACCTCTCCCGGCCAAGGCCAATGGGGCGACATGCCCGCCGCCGCCTTACCCATGGGCGCCCGGCGGGAAGTCCCCACCTGGCCAAAAAAGCCGTAGGCATTCGCCCTCGACCTGACGCGGGGGCGGATGCCCGACCCAAGGCAGGACGCGTGGACAAAGGCCGGCACGGCAAGGCGCGTAGCGCGCAGTACGGCTCGATCAACTGGCCGGGCACCCTGCTCGGCGGCCGCCCGCAATCACGGGAGGACTTGCTGTTTCACCTGCGCAGCCGCTCGGCCCATGAGCTGTGGCTGGTGATCGTCGATGCCTCGGCCTCCACCCGCCGCCATCAAGCATTGACCGACGCCAAGGGCTTACTGGCCCAGTTGTTTGACGACGCCTATCGCCAACGTGCGCGCATGGCATTGCTGACGGCCAGTGGGCACGCGCCCACGTGGCAAGTGCAGGGTCTGAAGGCCGCCAAAGGCTTGGCGGGCTGGCTGGCCCAACTCGGCGCTGGCGGAGGCACGCCGCTGCTCGCCGCACTGACCGAGGCCGGACATTGGTTGGCGGCGCGGCGTAAACGCTATCCGGCTGAGCAACAGCGCTTGTTGCTGATTACTGATGGGCGACTCAAGGCTATCGACGGGTTGCCGCTGTTGGAGTGCCCTGGGTTGCTGGTGGATATCGAGCGCGGGCCGATCAGGTTGGGTCGGGCGCAAGCGCTGGCTGCGGGGCTGAAAATTGATTACCGGCATATCGATGGTTTGTAGGTCTTGAAGGGAGATCGGGAAGGGTCGCTCTTGTAAAGTCGAATCTTCCGACATTCATCGTTGATAGCAACTCTTTACTCTGTGGGCCTTCACGCGTTCAGGGGTAAAGGGATGAATTCCTGCGTAATACAGGGTGTTTGTTATTGTCAGGTCTTGGCAGGCAAGACGCTCCGTTCAACTCGCCACTCGACTGCCCCCGCGCGTACCACTCTCGATCAAGGGCTGGTATGAACGACTCACTGCATTACACGGATACGCTCAATCCCTTCAAGGACTTTATTGGCGGCAAGCAGATCCAGCATTGGGTCGAGTTCCAGTTGGTTGACGAACTAGGCCAACCTTTGGCGAGTCTGCCTTATCGTGCGGCGAACGAGGCTTCGCGTGGGGGCTATGTGCCTGAGTTCGCGGGGTATACCGATGCTGAGGGTGTGATTCGTCTCGAGGGTCTGCATCCCCTGCCCATTACGTTGTGGGTGGGAGCAGACCTGCTGGCCGAGCAACTGCAAACCCGGCGCCTACGTGCTGTACGTGCAGAGCCACCCCGCCCGGGAATAGGCGACCGTACGCCGTTGTATGGGCCGCAACTTCCGGGGTTTTCGCCGATTGAGGAGGAGGCGCTTGCGAAAGGTCACGACTACCACTATTTACGGATCGGGCAGTTATGCGATCGGCGGCCCACCTTTCAACCACCGTTGGCTGATCCGAGTGAGCTTCCTGCGTTTCACTTTCCTGATGAGACGTTCGGTGGTTTTACTGTGAGCGGCGATCACCTGGACCGTCGGCATGTACTGGAAGTCTGCCCGTTTCGCGCGTGGTCGCTGGTTTTGCATCATCAGGAGGAGTACAGCCTGGTGAATGCTTACAACCTGGGGTTGATGAGTATTTTGGCGTATAGCAACCGGGGCGAGGGTGATCTGGGTTCCGTCAAAGAGCTTTTCGAACGGCAATGTCTGGATTTATCGCGGACTCCGCGTGTTTGGGATAGTGGTCAGGCGTGGCCTTGTGTTGTGGTAGATGTGCCTTTCAGTGATCGTTACACAGCGGTCAAATCTCTGGATACGGATAAGGCTGATCCGCCGGAAGGCCATACTCAGCTGTTTTACGCGATTAGTGCATCCCAGGTATTAGTGGCTTGGCGCGGTACTGAAATGGAGGGGCTCGCTGACCTGATCACTGATGTGACCTTTCGTCCTGTAAAGCCTGAGATTACGGCGCTTTGTGAGCCCAAGGTTCCTTGCCTGGACCTTACCTCGCTGGGCAGTGTGCACCTTGGTTTTCGTGATGCCTTTGAAGTTGCGCGAAGAATTTATGCAAATGACCTTGGCAAGGTGATTCCAGAAAAGGCGGTCGACAGAAAGCTATTCATTTGTGGTCACAGCCTCGGTGGTGCTCTGGGCCTAATCCACGCGGCCTCGCTGCTAAACCACAACCCGCTGCTTTACACCTACGGCATGCCCCGCACCTTCACCCTGCTCGCCGTGCAATACCTGGGCGACCTTTGGCACTTCCGTCATGTCAACGACACTGATTTGATCCCACGCGTGCCCCCCGAGGCTGCGCTGGACAACGACCTGTATGACCGATACGGCCCATTTGGCACCGTATTTGGGTTTCAACGCTCATTAGGCAAAGCGCTTCATGGCCTGGTGTACAAGCACGAGAATGCGTTCAGCCATCACGGCAAGATCGCCATGTTCTTCAAGGCTGAACAACACCATTATCAAGAGTTCGGGTCATACCCCGCCTATCGAAAGCCGGATGGCACACCCATTCGCGGCACGATCACAGCTGAATTACCTGAGAAAGCCAAGCTGTATTTGGTGCCCAGTCTCAGTGAAACCGATGAACAAGAAGCCGAGGAGGCTACGCGGCGTTTCAACGCTTCGCTGAGTCCTGAAAACCGTGCCCGGTACTTTCCGCACTACAGCAACACCCCAGTGGGCCGCGTGTTGCGGATTGGCGACCACTTCATGTCGCAGTACCAACCCTATATCCACAACCAACTGCTGGAGTCCATCAATCCAGCGCGCGAACCCTTGCTGGAACGCCAGATACAACGACGCAAATTCGAACAACAGATCAAGGATTACTACGGGCGTGTTCCTGAGGATGAGTTGGCTCGCAACCGTGTGTTTCTCGACTTGCAGCGTTTGGTGGATAAAGCCCTGCGTGTCACAAAACAAGCCGATGGGGGCAAAGAAGCACTAGAGCGTTTTGATGCCATCGCCGATCCACGGGCCTATTACGAGAAAACCTATGGTTAAGCAAATCAATGCGCTTAAGAACTCAACCAGCGCCCTCCGACTGGCCGTGGTCATGTGCACACTTCTTTTCACTGTTGGTGGTTGCCGTCAGGACTACAGCCTGTCACCGCCTGCTGATAGTGAAAAGATAACCGTGACGGTGAAACTGCCCAAGGAACTTAAAACCGAAACTATGTGGGTCATGTATCGCTCGGCCATTTGTAAACGCATCAGCTCGGGCGCCAGCGGCCAGCGTATAGAGCAGGATGGTCATCACTCAATTTACAAAGAATTTGAGCGCCAAGGCCAGAGTGACCTTTACCAAGTGGAACTGCCAAAGGATGGGGGCGGTGCGTGTCGCTGGCATCTGGCGAATGTGACATTCGGCGTGGAGTTTGTCGATCCAACGCGTTATGGCGAGGGCGTTACTTATGGCGCAGGGGGGGGCGTGATCGCGATGTTTGACTATAACAACTCTCCACGGGGCGGCGCGGATTTCAAAGTGGATGGAGATCTGACGATTAGACGAGATTATTACCCTTGGGTGCATGAAAGCTTTTTAAGCGGGAACCGTAAGACCGTAAATTTGGCGGGTGAGGGTCATATATATCTGAGTTATCGGGCGTTGCAGGCTCGGCAAGTATACTTCGAGCCAACTGTTCACTCTGGCTTCGTGGTGAGTTCAGAAGGAGTAAAGGAAAAGAGAGAAGGGAACTTTATTAAGTTCAACTACCCCGACGGCAGTGTCGTAGCTGATGGTCGTACGAAGCCCGACTTCTTAAAACTCCAAAGCCTGCGCACCGGCCGCGCCGGCGATTGCCTTTCCCCCTGGACTTACCACAAGTGCCCGGACCGCCGCCCGCAGTTATTACCCGAATGGCTTCCCGTGCCGGACAAACCCGGTTTCGGGCAGTACCTCATTGTGGACGAATGGGGCAACAAGTTGCCGACCTATGACTATCGGCTGGTCGGTAAGGACGGCCGAATAAACAAGTGGAAGACGGATGCCAACGGGCTAACCCACCCGGTCCCGGAAAGCATGCACCCATTGCGCGAAGTGGAGTTTCCCTAATGAATTGGGTGAAGCTGCCAAAGCGAAATTCAACCATCGTACCCGTCGATACCCGAAGGAGCATTGCCATGCTCTATCGCATCTATCTGGTTTTATGCACGCTGTTTTTTGGCCTAAGTGGTTGCCGTCAGGACTACAGCCTGTCGCCGCCTGCTGACAGTGAAAAGATAACCGTCACGGTGAAACTGCCCAAGGAACTGAAAACCGAAACCATGTGGGTCATGTATCGCTCGGCTACCTGTAAGCGCATCAGCTCTGGAGCCAGCGGTCAGCGTTTAGAGCAGGATGGTCATCACTCAATCTACAAAGAATTTGAACGTCAAGGCGAGAGTGACCTTTACCAAGTGGAACTGCCAAAGGATGGGGGCGGTGCGTGTCGCTGGCATCTGGCGAATGTGACGTTTGGCGTGGTCTATGCAGACCCGGCGCGCTTTGGCGAGAACGTAATCGACGGGGGCGGCGGGGGTGTAGTTGTGATGTTCGACTACAACAACTCGCCACGAGGCGGAGCAAACATAAAGGTCGATGGGGATTTGGTGCTACGGAAGGACTATTATCCCTGGTTAAGTGAGGCTTTTCTTGGCGGTTATAAAAAACACATTAGCCTGGCCGGTGAGGGTGAAATTTATCTGATGTACCAGGCGTTGAAAGCCCGCACTGTGTACTTCGAGCCCAGATTGCATTCGGCATTTACTGTCTTCTCCACACAACCAAAGGAGAAGAAAGAAGGTAACCACACTGTCTTCACCTATCCCGACGGCACTGTCGTAGCCGATGGTCGATCACAGCCCGACTTTTTAAAGCTTCAAAGCCTGCGCACCGGCCGCGCCGGCGATTGCCTTTCCCCCTGGACTTACCACAAGTGCCCGGACCGCCGCCCGCAGTTATTACCCGAATGGCTCCCCGTCCCGGACAAACCCGGTTTCGGGCAGTACCTCATTGTGGACGAATGGGGCAACAAGTTGCCGACCTATGACTATCGGCTGGTCGGTAAGGACGGCCGAATAAACAAGTGGAAGACGGATGCAAACGGGCTAACCCACCCGGTCCCGGAAAGCATGCACCCATTGCGCGAAGTAGAGTTTCCTTAATAGGCAGGGTGACGCTGCCCAGCCAAGCCAGTTCCCGGGTTGGCCCGCGCTGCCTATTTGCGGTGTGAGCTGGCTTGCTTGCGTTGGGGACAGAAAACGCGCCACGCAGTTTTCAGCCACCCCCCGGCACATCCGGCCAAAGATCCGCCACCAAAAACAACCGCTCCGCCTCTTCCCAATCCCCGTCCATTTGCACCATCCGCACTAACAACTGCGCCGGCGCCATCGGGTCGAGTTCTTCCAGCCACCCCTGCATCTGCGCTTCACTCCACACCTCACTCGCAGGGTAATGTGCTGGCGCCAGCCAGGCATGGCGGGGCAGGGGTTGCCAGCGGCCGGGTTGGCGGGTGCTGGCGAATGCTTGCCAGTCGCGCTGATGCAGCCAGCGTCCGCGCAAATGTTGAGGGTGGGCGCCAAGGGGTTCGTCGGCTTCGCCGGGCCAGGGGTAGAGCAAGTAGCCACCCAGCCATAAATGCGCGTCGAACTGCTGAATATCCAGAGCGGCCAGCGCTTCGCGGCTCTCCGCCCGCGCAGAAATCGGCAATTGGTGTTGGGCCAGGTGCGTCAGCTTGCGGTCCAGCCGATCATGGCAGCCAGGGCCCAGCCACAAGGCGGTGTCTCTACCGTCGCCAGCTTGAGGGCCGAGGTATAGTTTGATCGCCAATTCCAGGTGATGCACGCCATCGCGGTCGCGCAGCAGCATATCCAGCTCCCCGAGGGTATGTCCGGCACGGCGGATCGGCAGGTTGGCGGCCAGCAATTCCACACCGGGCGCGTGCTGCACGGCGAACTGCCACAACCGCTCGTAGTACAGGCCAAGGCGTCGGGTGCGGGACAGACTCAGCCACTGTTGCAGTGCGCTGCTGTCTTGATCGAGTTGACGTAGCCAGCCTTCCAGCAAATGCGGCGCTTGCACCCAATCGCTGCCCGCCAATGGATGGCGTTGCGGCCACGGCGTCTGGCTGAGCATCGGCGGTGCGAGCATCACCCACGCGAGGTCGCGCACCTCAGGGCGGCGCAACTGGCGGGGCAGGTTGTGCAGATCCGGGAACACAGTCATGGTCCGAGCATAGCCGTTTAACCGTGGTGCAGGTGGCTGAGAACCATTGTCATCAAGGCTTCGCGGCGACAAAGGATTTTGCCTGGGGCGGCCTTTCGCCCATAATCGCGGTTTTCCGCCACGCCGCACACCCCGCAGGAGCCCCATGGAGCAGTTTCGCAATATCGGCATTATCGGTCGCCTGGGCAGTACCCAGGTGCTGGACACCGTCCGCCGGCTGAAAAAATTCCTGCTGGAACGCCACCTGCATGTGATCCTCGAAGACACCATCGCCGAAATCCTGCCGGGCCATGGCCTGCAAACCTCGTCGCGCAAGATGCTCGGCGAAGTCTGTGACATGGTCATCGTGGTCGGGGGCGACGGCAGCCTGCTTGGCGCTGCCCGGGCGTTGGCGCGGCATAACGTGCCGGTGCTGGGGATCAACCGGGGGAGCTTGGGTTTCCTGACGGACATCCGCCCGGATGAGCTGGAAGTCGAAGTGGCCAAGGTGCTCGACGGCCACTACCTGGTGGAAAACCGCTTCCTGCTGCAAGCCGAAGTGCGCCGCCATGGTGAAGCCATCGGCCAGGGCGATGCCCTCAATGACGTGGTGCTGCACCCCGGCAAGTCCACGCGTATGATCGAGTTCGAGCTGTATATCGACGGCCAGTTCGTGTGCAGCCAGAAGGCTGACGGCCTGATCGTCGCCACGCCCACCGGCTCCACCGCCTACGCGCTGTCCGCCGGTGGTCCGATCATGCATCCCAAGCTGGATGCCATTGTGATCGTGCCGATGTACCCTCATATGTTGTCCAGCCGGCCGATTGTGGTCGATGGCAACAGTGAGCTGAAAATCGTGGTGTCCAAAGACATGCAGATCTACCCGCAGGTATCGTGTGACGGGCAGAACCATTTCACCTGCGCCCCCGGTGACACCATCACCGTGAGCAAGAAGGCACAGAAGTTGCGGTTGATCCACCCGCTGGACCACAACTACTACGAAGTGTGCCGCACCAAGTTGGGCTGGGGCAGCCGCTTGGGGGGTGGAGGCGACTGATGCTCGATCCCGCGCGTAGCTACGACCTGATTGGTGACGTGCACGGTTGCGCCCATACCCTTGAGCACTTGCTCGACCAAATGGGCTACCACAAGCTGGGCGGCACCTGGCGCCACCCGTCGCGGATGGCGGTGTTCCTGGGCGATATTATCGACCGCGGTCCGCGTATTCGCGAGGCGCTGCATATCGTCCACGACATGACCGAAGCAGGCCAGGCGCTGTGCATCATGGGTAACCATGAATTCAATGCGCTGGGCTGGAGCACACCGGCGCCGCCGGGCAGCGGCAAGCAGTTCGTGCGCGAACACAACCCACGGCATGCGCGGTTGCTCCACGAGACGCTGACCCAATTCGAACAGCACCCCGGCGACTGGCATGACTTCCTCGGCTGGTTCTACGACATGCCGCTGTTTGTCGACGCCGGGCGCTTTCGTGTGGTGCATGCGTGCTGGGATGACGGCTTCATCCAACCTTTGCGTGCGACGTTCCCGGATGGCTGCATCGACCAGCATTTCCTGCAGGCCGCCGCTGTGCCGGGCAGCTTTGCCTGCAACGCCTTTGATCGCCTGTTGCGCGGTACCGACATGCGCTTGCCGGACGGCTTGACGCTGACCGGCGGTGATGGCCTGACGCGCTCGTTCTTTCGCACCAAATTCTGGGAAGACGACCCGAAAACCTACGGCGACATCGTGTTCCAGCCCGACGCACTGCCCGAACCGGTGGCGCGTACGCCGTTGTCGTCCACCGAAAAGAATTCCCTGCTGCGCTATGGCATCGACGAGCCATTGTTGTTCGTCGGGCATTACTGGCGCAGCGGCAAACCGGCACCGATCCGCGAGAACCTGGCCTGCCTGGACTACAGCGCGGTGCTGTACGGCAAGTTGGTGGCGTATCGACTGGACCAGGAAACCCGCCTGGACCCACGTAAATTCGTATGGGTCGACGTTGAGCGACCCGAGGTGATTGTATGAGTAGCGTGGCGGTATTGCGCTTGCCCCTGAGCGTTGACCTGAGCGGTTTCGTCAAGCTGCTGCAACGCATGCAGGTGCCCCATCGCGTCAGCGAGGAAGCGGGCGAGCAGGTGTTGTGGGTGCCGGAAACCATCAGTGACGACGTGCGCGTGTTGTATCAACGCTTTCCTGCCGGTGACCCGGACCAGCAACTGGATATTCCCGAGCAGGCGCCGGTGACGCGCCCAAGCTTTGTGCAGCAACTGCGCCACAGCCCGGTGACCGCGTTGGTGCTGCTGGCGAGCATTATCGTGGGTGCGGTGACCTTGCTTGGTGAAAACCTGCAGGCCATGGCCTGGCTGACGTTTCTGCCGTTTCGCATCATGGGCGAATACATCCAGTTCACGCCGTTGGCCGACAGCCTTGCGTCGGGCCAGTGGTGGCGCCTGGTCACGCCGATGCTGATCCACTTCGGCATCCTGCACCTGGCCATGAACGGCATGTGGTACTGGGAGCTGGGCCGGCGCATCGAAGTGCGCCAGGGCAGCATCAACCTGCTCGGCCTGACCCTGTTGTTCAGCCTGGTCTCCAACTACGCGCAATACGCTTACGGCGGTCCGAGCCTGTTCGGCGGTTTGTCCGGTGTGTTGTATGGCTTGCTCGGGCATTGCTGGATTTTTCAATTACTGTCGCCCAACCCGGCGTATCGTCTGCCCCGTGGGGTGCTGGTGATGATGCTGGTGTGGCTGGTGTTGTGCATGTCGGGGCTGGTCTCGATGATCGGTTTCGGCGAAATCGCCAACGCGGCCCACGTCGGTGGCTTGGTTATCGGTTGCCTGACCGGTTTGCTGGGTGGTGTGTACAACCGCCGCAAATCTTCTATTTGATAAGGAAGAGCTCATGTCCTCTTTTGCTGAAATGATCGAAAACATCACCCCGGACATCTACGCGAGCCTCAAGCTTGCCGTGGAAATCGGCAAATGGTCCGATGGCCGTAAGCTCAGTGCCGAGCAACGCGAGCTGTCGTTGCAGGCGATGATTGCCTGGGAAATCCAGAACCTGCCGGAAGAGCAGCGCACCGGCTACATGGGCCCGCAGGAATGCCAGTCGAAGTCGACCACCGTACCGAACATCCTGTTCAAGTCGGATGCGATCCATTGATTGAAATCGGTCGTGGTGCAGTCAGCAAAATGTCGGCGCAACTCGGTGAGCCGACCGTTCAATACGCGTTTCGCCTGGGCGATGCCGAGGTGCCGGTCAATCCGTTGATCGGCAGCCATATCCGCCTGGAATACCTTGGCGCCATCCATTGCAGCCATTGCGGCCGCAAGACCAAGACCAGCTTCAGCCAGGGGTATTGCTACCCGTGCATGACCAAGCTGGCGCAGTGTGACCTGTGCATCATGAGCCCCGAGCGTTGCCATTACGACGCAGGCACCTGCCGTGAACCGTCCTGGGGCGAGAAATTCTGCATGACCGACCATGTGGTGTACCTGGCGAATTCGTCGGGGATCAAGGTCGGTATCACCCGTGCCACTCAGTTGCCGACCCGTTGGTTGGACCAGGGCGCGAGCCAGGCGCTGCCGATCATGCGCGTGGCGACCCGCCAGCAGTCCGGTTTCGTTGAAGATGTGTTCCGTAGCCAAGTGGCCGACAAGACCAATTGGCGCGCATTGCTCAAAGGCGACGCTGCGTCCGTGGACCTCAAGCAAGTGCGCGATGAACTGTTCACGTCCTGTGCCGAAGGCATCAGCGCCTTGCAGGAACGCTTTGGCCTACAAGCCATCCAACCCGTTACCGACATCGAGCCGATAGAAATCCGCTACCCGGTGGAGCAATATCCCGCCAAGATCGTCAGCTTCAATCTGGACAAGAACCCGATTGCCGAAGGCACGCTGCTGGGGGTCAAGGGCCAATACCTGATCTTCGATACCGGCGTCATCAATATCCGCAAGTACACGGCCTACCAGCTCGCCGTGCATCAGTAGAAGGACACCAAGCATGCGCACCGAACAACCGAAGATGATTTACCTCAAGGACTATCAGGCGCCGGACTACCTGATCGACGAGACGCACCTGACCTTCGAGTTGTTCGAGGACCACAGCCTGGTCCACGCGCAACTGGTAATGCGCCGTAACCCTGAGCGCGGCGCGGGCTTGCCGCCGCTGGTGCTGGATGGGCAGCAACTTGAGCTGTTGAGCGTGAACCTGGCGGACCAGCAACTTGCTGGCGCCGATTACCAGTTGACCGACAGTCACCTCACGCTGCAGCCGAAAAGTGAGACGTTTACCTTGGATACCACGGTAAAAATCCACCCGGAAACCAACACCGCCCTTGAAGGCCTGTACAAATCCGGCGGCATGTTCTGCACCCAGTGCGAAGCCGAGGGCTTCCGCAAGATCACCTACTACCTCGACCGCCCTGACGTCATGAGCACCTTCACCACCACGGTGATCGCCGAACAGCACAGCTACCCGGTGCTGCTGTCCAACGGCAACCCGATTGCCAGCGGCCCGGGCGAAGACGGCCGCCACTGGGCGACCTGGGAAGACCCGTTCAAGAAACCGGCCTACCTGTTTGCGCTGGTAGCCGGTGACCTGTGGTGCGTTGAAGACAGCTTCACCACCATGACCCAGCGTGAAGTGGCATTGCGCATCTACGTCGAGCCGGAAAACATCGACAAATGCCAGCACGCCATGACCAGCCTGAAAAAATCCATGCGCTGGGACGAAGAAACCTACGGCCGTGAGTACGATCTCGACATCTTCATGATTGTTGCCGTCAACGACTTCAACATGGGCGCCATGGAAAACAAGGGCCTCAACATCTTCAACTCCAGCGCCGTGCTGGCCCGTGCCGAAACCGCCACCGATGCCGCGCACCAGCGGGTCGAGGCGATTGTCGCCCACGAATACTTCCACAACTGGTCGGGCAACCGCGTGACCTGCCGCGACTGGTTCCAGCTGTCGCTCAAGGAAGGGTTCACCGTCTACCGTGACTCGCAATTCTCTGCCGACATGAACTCGGCCACCGTCAAGCGCATTCAGGACGTGGCGTACCTGCGTACGCACCAGTTCGCTGAAGACGCCGGCCCCATGGCTCACGCGGTGCGCCCGGACAGCTTTATCGAGATATCCAACTTCTACACCCTGACCGTGTACGAAAAGGGTTCGGAAGTGGTCGGTATGATCCATACCTTGCTCGGTGCCGAAGGCTTCCGCAAAGGCAGCGACCTGTATTTCGAACGCCATGACGGCCAGGCCGTGACCTGCGACGACTTCATCAAGGCCATGGAAGACGCCAACGGTGCCGACCTGACCCAGTTCAAGCGCTGGTACAGCCAGGCCGGCACCCCACGCCTGGCTGTGAGCGAGTCCTACGATGCCGTGGCAAAAACCTACAGCCTGACCTTCCGCCAGAGCTGCCCGCAAACCCCGGACAAGGTGGAAAAACTGCCGTTCGTGATTCCCGTGGCGTTGGGCTTGCTGGACGCGCGGGGCGCGGCTATCGCCTTGCGTCTGGCCGGCGAAGCCAGCGCTGGTGCTACGTCACGGGTGATCTCGGTGACCGAGGCCGAGCAGACCTTCACGTTCGTCGACATCCCCGAGCAGCCGCTGCCTTCGCTGCTGCGCGGCTTCTCGGCGCCGGTGAAGTTGAGCTTCCCGTACAACCGCGATCAACTGATGTTCCTGATGCAGCACGACAGCGACGGCTTCAACCGCTGGGACGCCGGCCAGCAGTTGGCGGTACAGGTGTTGCAGGAACTGATCGGCCAGCATCAGGCCGGTCAGCCGCTGCAGCTGGACCAGCGCCTGGTCGACGCGCTGGGCACGGTGCTCAGCGATGAATCGCTGGACCAGGCAATGGTTGCGGAAATGCTCGCGCTGCCAGGCGAAGCCTATCTGACGGAAATCAGCGAAGTGGCGGATGTCGATGCCATCCACGCTGCCCGCGAGTTTGCCCGCAAACAATTGGCGGACAAGCTGCATGACGCCTTGTGGCTGCGTTACCAGGCCAATCGCGAGCTGTCGAAGAAGACCCCTTACGTGGCCGCGGCCGAGCACTTTGCCCGTCGTGCTTTGCAGAATATTGCGTTGTCCTACCTGATGCTCAGCGGCAAGCCCGAGGTGTTGGCTGCGACGTTGGAGCAGTTCGACGCCAGCGACAACATGACCGAGCGCCTGACCGCACTGGCGGTGTTGGTCAATTCGCCGTTTGACGCCGAGAAGGCCCAGGCATTGGCGGTATTTGCCGAGAACTTCAAGGACAACCCGCTGGTCATGGACCAGTGGTTCAGCGTCCAGGCCGGCAGCACCTTGCCCGGCGGGTTGGCGCGGGTGCGGGCGTTGATGGAGCACCCGGCGTTCACCCTGAAGAACCCGAACAAGGTGCGTGCATTGATTGGCGCGTTTGCCGGGCAGAACCTGATCAACTTCCACGCGGCAGATGGCTCGGGCTATCGCTTCCTGGCGGATCTGGTGATCCAGTTGAACGGGTTCAACCCGCAGATTGCTTCGCGTCAATTGGCGCCGCTGACCCGCTGGCGCAAGTATGACAGCGCACGTCAGGCGCTGATGAAGGCCGAGCTGGAGCGCATTCGCGCCTCGGGTGAGTTGTCGAGCGACGTGTTCGAGGTGGTCAGCAAGAGCCTTGCGTAAAGCCCATGGCATTTGATTCGCCACTGGCCGCCTATCAGCACGCCATCGCCGAGCAGGGCTTCGTCACCGACGACGCCCAGCGTCGGGCGGTGGAGGCTTTGCAAGCGTGTCACGAGGCGCTGCATCAAGGCCGTTCACACGTCGCCGGGGTTTACCTGTGGGGGCCGGTGGGGCGTGGCAAGACCTGGCTGATGGACCAGTTCTATCAAAGCCTGCGCGTGCCGGCGCGGCGCCAGCATTTTCATCACTTCATGGGCTGGGTGCACCAGCGCTCGTTTCAGCTCACGGGTATCCACGATCCCTTGCAAGCCCTGGCCCGAGAGTTGGCCCGGGAGGTGCGCGTGCTGTGTTTTGACGAGCTGTTCGTCAATGACATTGGTGACGCCATCATCCTGGGTCGCCTGTTCCAGGTGATGTTTGACGAGGGGGTGGTGATGGTCTGCACATCCAACCAGCCGCCCGACCAGTTGTACGCCGGCGGGTTCAACCGCGAGCGTTTCCTGCCGGGTATCGCGGCGATCAAACAGCATATGCAGGTGGTGGCAGTGGACGGCGCTGAGGATCACCGTCTACACCCTGGCACCGGGCTGCAACGTTATTGGGTGAATCGGCCCGAGGCCTTGGCCGAGGTGTTCAAGCACTTGAGTGAAGGGCAAGCCGTCAGCAAGGGGGCGGTCAGCGTCGGTTATCGTTCGATCATGGCAGTGCAGGCCAGCGAGACCGTGCTCTGGTGCCGTTATGCCGACCTATGCGAGCAACCGCTGTCGGCCATGGATTTCATGCAGTTGTGTGATCGTTACCGTGCGATCTTGGTGGGCGAGGTGCCCAACCTGAGCGCGCAGAAGCGTCCGGGACGCATTGCACGTGGCACTGAGGACGGTGCACAGCGGGTGGCGGCGGGGGATCGGGAGCTACCCGAACTGTCGGTACACGATGACAGCGTGCGGCGTTTCATTGCGCTGGTGGATGAGTGCTACGACCGCAAGGTGCCGTTGTTCATCGAGGCGGCGGTGCCTCTGGAGTGTCTTTACACCGAAGGCTACCTGGAATTTGCATTTCGTCGCACACTCAGCCGTTTGCAGGAGATGCAGTTGCAGCGCTTTGGCATGTGAGAAAAATTCCGCGCACTGCCTTGTTGGTGCGTGTGGATGCGCACAACCTGTGCCGTTTCTGTCGGGTATTGGTAGTAAATCTCCTTCATCTATAGCCTGCGCCGCGCATACAATCGTTCGCCTCAAAGGGAGACGATTCCCGTGTTGTGGCGATCGAGGAAGGCAATGGACACTCCAGACATTCTGGTGCTGCAAGCCAGCTACACCAATACCGTGCACGCCGAGGCCATCAGCCTGGTACTCAACCATTACGCCGAAGACCCGATGGGGGGCGGTCACAGCTTGCCTGCCGACCTGTTGCTGCAACTGCCTGGCGAGCTGGCCAAGCGCCCACACGCATTCAGCGTGCTGGCATTTGTCGGCGGTGAGCCGGCGGGGTTGGTCAACTGCTTCGAGGGGTTCTCGACCTTTGCGTGCCGTCCCTTGGTCAACATCCATGATGTGGTGGTGATGCAACAGTTCCGTGGCTTGGGTCTTAGCCAGAAAATGCTGCAGAAGGTCGAAGAAATCGCCCGTCAGCGTGGTTGCTGCAAGATTACCCTGGAAGTACTTGAGGGCAATGCAGTCGCACAATCGGCGTATCGGAAGTTTGGTTTTGACGATTCGAAGTTTGATCCGGCGCACGGCCGCATGCTGTTCTGGAATAAACCGTTGTAAGTAGTGATTTGTTAAGCGTGCAAAAAAAGGCGCCAGAATCTGGCGCCAAGTTTACCTTGGCCAAAGGAGCGGGAAGGCTAAGGGAGTTGCGCGTTGATTAAATCTTCGGTTGTTGCTCGTCGCCGCGTTGAGCCGCTTGTTCAGGCTTTGGTTGTTTTGCGTCATTGGCCGCAGTTTGCTCGGCTTTGCCATTGGACTGCTCTTGCATGAGCTTGAAGTTGGCGTAGAACTCCTTCGAACGCTCGGCGCCGCCTTCGGCAAAAGCGGCAGCAGAGGTCAGGGTCATCAAGCCTGCAAGCATCAGCGTAGAGAGTTTCATCGTCGGTATTCCCAGTTGGTTTTGAGGGGTGTCGGTCCGCTTGGACCAGACTCGTGGGGCCGATTATGTGCAGGCTTTATTAAGAGAGGCTTAACTGAGCGGCGTCGAAACTTAATATTTTTGTTAAGTTTCGAAGCGCCGCAGGGCAGGGGGATTAAAGTTTCCAGTCCAGCGCCAGTGTAATAGAACGTGGATCGCCCCAATACACGCCGTTATAAAAGCCGACGCGTTCGTAGTACTTTTTATCGAATAGATTATTCACGTTCACCGAAGCCGAAACGTGCTCGTCGAACTGGTAGCGCGACATCAAGTTGACGACGGTGTAGGCCTGCTGGGTGATCTTGGCGCGTTCGGTGTTCAGGTAGCCCTCATCGTCCCGGCCACCGCTGGGGCGGTCGGCGAACTGGTAGAAATCACTCTGCCAGTTCACTCCGCCGCCCACTGTCAGCCCGCGCCATTCGCCCGGCAGGCGGTAGGACGTCGATACCTTGAGCATGTTCAGCGGTACGTTGGTGTTGTTGCGTTGCTTATCACCATTGAGCGAGTGCGTGTAGCTGTAGCCCGCCGTGAGGTTCCAGTCGGGCAGCACTTCGCCCGATACCTCGGCCTCGAACCCTTGGACCTTGCTGCCTTTGCCGCTGGATGTGTAGAACTGTTCGCGGGTCACTGGGTCTGGTTCGGCTGCGTTGTCCAGCTCGGCGACGTTGTCCTGGGTGCTCCAGAAATACGCAGCGGCCAGGTTTACGCGCTCGTTGAGCAGGCTGCCCTTGATGCCGAGCTCATAGTTGCTGCCGACCACGGGCTCAAGGTATTTGCGGCTGACATCACGCACGCTTTGCGGGTTGAAGATGTCGGTGTAGCTGGCGTACACGGTGTACTGCGGCGTGATGTCGTACAGCAGGCCCGCGTAGGGGGTCCACATGTCGTTGTGGGTCTGGCTGGTTTTGGTGGCTTTGGTCAGGTTGAAGCTGGCGTCGTACTCCGGCGACACGCTTTCGATGTCCCAACTGCCATAACGGCTGCCCAGCACGGCGTGCAGTTTGTCGGTCAGGCTCAGGCGCGTGGCGAGGTAACCGGCCTTCTGTTTCTTGCGCGAGTGTTCGCCCTGAAGGTTGGTGGTGCGGTCGGGGAACTTGGCGATGGTGCCCATGTGCTTCCAGTCCTCGATGGTTTCGTAGCCGTCAGGCGTGGTGAAGCGCTGGTAGGGCGAAGCATCGCGCTGCTGGGACTCACCGTAACCCACCATCAGCTCATGCTCGCGACCCAGCAGCGCATAGGTGCCGTTGAGATTCAAATCGACCACGTCCATTTTCGAAGTGCCGACCATCTGGTTGGTCCAGGCGGTCATGCCACTGCCATCCGGATTGGGGAAGCCCGCACCGCCGTAATACACCTTGCCGTCGGTATCGCTTTGTCGATGGGTATAAGCGGCTTTGAGACGCCAGTCGGCCGACAGCTTGTGGTCGATGGAGGCAAAGGTGGTCTTGTCCTTGAGTGGCCAGGAGCTCCAATCTGCCGCCAGGTTGGCCGAGCGCGAGAGTCGTGCCTTGCTGCCGTCGCTGTTCCAATAGGGAAGGGTGCCCCAGGAGCTGCCCTGCACATGTTTGTTCTGGTAATCGAAGCCTACGGCGACCACGGTGTCGTCTGTCAGGTCGCCTTCGAGAATGCCGTAGCCGACTTCCCGTTGCAGCGCGTAATTGTCGCGAAACGACTTGCTGTCGCGGTACGCCAGCACCGTACGCCCACGCAGGCGCCCATCAAATGCCAGTGGGCCGCCGACGTCCAGGTAGCTGTAGTAGTTGTCATGGCTGCCACCGCTGACGCCGGTCTTGGCTTGCCACTGGGCGGTGGGACGTTTGCGGATCATGTTGACCGTGGCCGAAGGGTTGCCGGCGCCGGTGGTCAATCCGGTGGCGCCCCGCACCACTTCAATACGGTCGTAGATGATGGTGTCGGCGTCTGACTTCATGCGCCCGAAGGTGTTGAGCATGCCGTCGATCTGGAAGTTATCGATGCCGTAGCCACGCGACGAGTAGCCCGCCCGGTCCGAATCCAGATGCTGGACGGTAACCCCGGTGGTCTGGCGCAGTACATCAGTCAGTGTATTGAGATTGAAATCATCCATCTGCTGGCGAGTCACCACCGAGATCGACTGCGGGGTTTCCTTGATCGACAGGTTCAGCCGGGTGGCGGTGCTCATCGAGCCGGTCGTATAGGCCCCGGTGTGCTCGGTGGTGGTGCCAAGGCCTTCGGCGGTGATGCTGGTGCTGCCCAGCTCCAGGGCCTTGCTCGGCGTGGCGTCGGGGTCGGTTTCAGCCAGCAGGTGCGGGCTCAGTGCGGCACTGAACAGGCCGAGGGAGAAGGTCATGGAACGGGTAAAAGGCGCGAACATCGCGGAAGACTCCTTGTCGTCTTTGAGGCCTTCTCGGTAAGAAAAGGCCTTGGCTCAAAGACGAAAGGAGCGCCCGAACTTTAGGGCTGGATGAGAATGATTGTTATTTTTTTGTTACGAGCGGTCGTTTACTTGGCCACCACATCCGTAGGCTCGGTCTTCTTCGGTTTGATCAAACTGAAATCAATCAACGGCTTCTGCTGGCGCATGTACGGGTTGCCGATCATCTGTGGGCGCGCCTTGAAGCTGTCGCTGACCAGGCTCTTGCTATGGTCCAGTTCGTCGAAACTCAGCCCGGCCAGGTCGGCCCAGGTGTGGATCAACTGCGAGCTGCTGTAGGGCCGCTGCAAGTCGCCGGCAAAGCTCCAGTCGTGGCTTTCGCGCCATTTCGGCGAGGCGTAGGCCATGAACGGAATGGTGTACATCGGTGCCGTCGGCTTGCCTTCGTTGCGCCCCAGGGTGGTGTGGCCGGCGGAATCGAATACGTCTTCGCCATGGTCCGAGAGGTACAGCAAAAAGCCGTTCGGGTCGGTCTTGGCGTAGTCCTTGATCAGGCTCGACACCACGAAGTCGTTGTACAGCACGGCATTGTCGTAGCTGTTGTAGGTCGGCAACTGGTCGTCGCTGATCCCGGCAGGTACGCCCTGGCGGTCGGTGAACTTGTCGAAGGTCGGCGGGTAACGGTACTGGTAGCTCATGTGGGTGCCGAGCAAGTGCACCACGATGAACTTGCGCTCCGCCGGGTCGGCCAGGGCCTTGGCGAACGGTGGCAACACGTCGCCGTCGTACTGGCGGGCGTTCTGGTTGCGGTTGTTGTTCAGGTACACCTGCTCGTCAGCTTGTTCGGAGAAGGTGGTAAGCATGGTGTTGCGCTTGGTCATGGTCTGCTGGTTGGTGATCCAGTAGGTTTTGTAACCGGCCTGCTTCATCACGCTGACGATGGATGGGGTCTTGAGGTACAGGTCCGGGTTCTCTTCGTCGGCGAAGGTGAGGACCTGTTGCAGCGCTTCGATGGTGTAGGGGCGCGGGGTGATGACGTTGTCGAACACCGCCAGCTGATCGCGCAGCTTGTCCAGTTCCGGTGTGGTGTTGCGCGGGTAGCCATAGAGGCTCATGCGCTGGCGGTTGGTGGACTCGCCGATTACCAGCACCAGGGTCGACGGTTGGCCGGCCATGTTGTCCTTCAGATTACGCAGCGGCGGGATCTGGCTGGCGCTGTCGAGCATACCCTGCATGTTGTCCAACTGCTGGGTGTAGCGGTGATAGGCGACGATCATCTGCCACGGCACCGCCGGTTCGATACGGGCTTCGAAGCGATCGAAGGCCTCTTCCAGGGTGTCGCTGCGGGCGATCTGCTTGACCAGTGGGTAGCCGACAATCGCAATTACGATAGCGGCGGCCGCCACCAACGCCTGTCCGCGTGGCAGGTAGACCGGGCGTACACGGGTCCAGAGGAATATGGCCACGGCGGTGTGGGCAATGAACGCCAGCACGATCCACCAGGCGAAGTACTGGGTGGCATATTCGCCGGCTTCAGAGATGTTCGACTCGAACATGATGAAGATGACGCTTTGGGAAAATTCCTGCTGGTAGATGAAGAAATAACCCAGGCTGGCCATGGAGCAGGCCCACAGCACCACGCCAATCAAGGCGGAAAGCAAACGGGTTTGGCGCGGGAATATCAACAACGGGGCCAGCCACAGCGCACTCATGAAGAACGCCTGACGAAAGCCCGCAAAACCGGAAATGCCGGTCAATTGGATCAGAAGTTGAGTAATGCCCGAAAAGTACCAGAAAAACAGGAACAGCCAGCACAGGCCAGCCCAATCAAAGCCTTTCGCAGACTTAGTGCTGCGTTTGAACATCGCCATCCAGCGCTCCAACCCGGTTATTTTTCAGCTGTGTGCAGGGACGCACGCAACACAAGCCACCCTTGCATGGGGTGGCCCTTGGGGGCTGGAGTATCGAGAAGGGGGTGTGAAAACTTTGTGAGTTATTTGTAAGGATTACCTTACGAGGCGCTCAGTGTCGGGGCTGGGGCTTGGCTGAGCTGGCCTTGCAGGTGCGAACGCAGGCGCAGCACTTCCTGCTGCAATTGATCGCGCTCATCCTTCAACTGGCGCAGTTCATCGCGACGGACAGTGACGTAGAGGGTCTGTGGAGGGCGGGTCATCTGTGCTGTGCTCATTGCTTGCCTCGCAAATAGCCGGTGGATCGCGGTGCCAGAACGCTTGATTCGGGGTTCTCGGCATCAGTCGGAAGCAAGTCTGAATTCTTTTTTGCAGCAAGGGAACTTTTTTATTTTTGGTGGTCGTGTGACTTTCGCTGCCGTGATGTTGAAACGATGGCTATTTTTTTGTCATGAAACTGAATGGATCTGTGCGGTTCTGATCCTCATTAGGCGCATTGCGCTATAAACTATGTCACACATTTTTTTAGTAGTTAGGAGCATCAGCACATGCAACTGGGGATTATCGGACTAGGCCGCATGGGCGGGAATATTGCACGGCGCCTGATGCTCAATGGGCATACCACCGTTGTTTTCGACCGTAACGAAGCATTTGTCAAAACCTTGAGCGAAGAGGGCGCCACTGGCGTCGGCGGCCTCAAGGAACTGGTCGCCGGGCTGCAACAGCCGCGTGCCGTATGGGTCATGCTGCCAGCAGGCGCGCCCACCGAAGACACCATCAATGAGCTGAGCACGCTGCTGGAGGCTGGCGATGTGATCATCGACGGCGGCAACACCAACTATAAGGATGACGTGCGTCGCGGCAAGGCACTGGCGGAAAAGGGCCTGCACTACGTTGACGTCGGCACGTCCGGCGGCGTTTGGGGCCTGGAGCGCGGCTATTGCATGATGATCGGCGGCGACACCGAAACCGTGCAGCGCCTGGACCCGATCTTCAAGACCCTGGCCCCGGGCATCGGCAACATCCCGCGTACCAAAGACCGCAAAGACAGCGCTGACCCGCGCGCCGAGCAGGGCTACATCCACGCAGGCCCCGCGGGTTCCGGGCACTTCGTCAAGATGATCCACAACGGCATCGAATACGGGATGATGCAGGCGTTTGCCGAAGGTTTCGACATCCTCAAGACCAAGAACTCGGACAACCTCCCAGAAGATCAACGTTTTGACCTCAACGTCGCCGACATCGCCGAAGTCTGGCGCCGTGGCAGCGTGGTGTCGTCCTGGCTGCTGGACCTGACCGCCGACGCCCTGGCCACCGACCCGAAACTCGACGGCTACTCCGGCTCCGTGGCCGACAGTGGCGAAGGCCGCTGGACCATCGAAGCGGCCATGGAACAAGCCGTGCCGGTGCCGGTGCTGTCCACTTCGTTGTTCGCCCGTTTCCGTTCGCGCCAGCAGAGCACCTACGGTGACAAAATGCTTTCCGCCATGCGCTTCGGCTTTGGTGGCCATGTGGAGACGTCCAAAAAATGACCGCCAACGGCAAGAAGTCCAAGGCCGAACCCGCTCCACCCACCATATTGTTTCTGTTTGGCGCCCATGGCGACCTGGTCAAGCGCCTGCTGATGCCGGCGCTGTACAACCTCAGTCGAGATGGGTTGCTGGGCGATGGCCTGCGTATTGTTGGCGTTGATCACAACGCCATCAGCGACGCCGACTTTGCCAAGAAGCTCGAGGACTTCATCCGCACCGAGGCCGCCAGCAAGGTCAAGGGCAATGCCGACAATGCCCTGGACCCACAGTTGTGGGCCCAGTTGGCCAAGAACATCAGCTACGTCGAGGGTGACTTCCTCGACGACAGCACCTACGTGGACATCGGCAAGAAGATCGCCGACAGCGGCACCGCCAATGCGGTGTTCTACCTGGCCACCGCGCCGCGCTTCTTCAGTGAAGTGGCGCAGCGCCTGGGCAGCGCGGGGCTATTGTCGGAAACCGAGGATGGCTTTCGCCGCGTGGTCATCGAAAAACCCTTCGGCTCCGACTTGGCCACCGCCGAAGCGTTGAACGCCAGCCTGCTCAAGGTGATGAGCGAGAAGCAGATCTATCGCATCGACCATTACCTGGGCAAGGAAACCGTACAGAACATCCTCATCAGCCGTTTTTCCAATGTGCTGTTCGAGGCATTCTGGAACAACCATTACATTGACCACGTGCAAATCACCGCCGCCGAAACCGTCGGCGTTGAAACCCGGGGCAATTTCTTCGAAAAAACCGGCACCTTGCGCGACATGGTGCCCAATCACTTGTTCCAGTTGCTGGCGATGGTGGCCATGGAACCTCCCGCTGCGTTTGGTGCCGACGCGGTGCGCGGTGAAAAAGCCAAGGTGATTGGTGCCGTGCGGCCCTGGTCCCTGGAGGATGCGCGAGCCAACTCGGTACGCGGGCAATACACCGCCGGTGCAATCGGCGGCAAGCCACTGCCCGGTTACCGCGAAGAAGCCAACGTCGCGCCCGACAGCAGTACCGAGACCTTTGTCGCCCTCAAGGTGATGATCGACAACTGGCGCTGGGTTGGCGTGCCGTTCTACCTGCGCACCGGCAAGCGCATGAGTGTGCGCGACACCGAAATCGTCATCTGCTTCAAGCCTGCGCCTTATGCGCAGTTCCGCGACACCGAGGTGGATGAGCTCAAGCCCACCTACCTGAAGATCCAGATCCAGCCGAACGAAGGCATGTGGTTCGACCTGCTGGCCAAAAAACCTGGGCCGACCCTGGACATGGCCAATATCCAGCTGGGTTTTGCCTACAAGGACTTCTTTGAAGTGCAGCCGTCGACAGGCTACGAAACCTTGATCTACGACTGCATGACCGGCGACCAGACCTTGTTCCAGCGTGCCGACAACATCGAAAACGGCTGGCGTGCGGTGCAACCGTTCCTCGATGCCTGGAAGCAGGATGACGGCATCCAGCCCTACAAGGCCGGCGAAGATGGCCCCGCCGCGGCAGACGCGTTGCTGGCCCGTGATGGCCGCACATGGCACTCCCTCGGATGAGTGATGCCGCGATTCATCCCATCCGCTTTATCCTCAGCGACCTGGACGGCACCCTGCTGCATCCCGATCACCGGCCCAGCCAACGCACCGTTGATACGGTTCGTGCGTTGCGCGCCGCCGGGGTGTTTTTCAGCCTGGCCAGCGGGCGTCCGCCCAAGGCCATGCTGCCTATGGTCGAGACTTTCGGTATCGATATTCCGGTGGCCGGCTTCAATGGCGGCACGTTGATCAGTCCTGATGGCAGCGTGCTTGTCGCCCATCATCTGCCTGCTGAAGCGGCGCTGATTGCCCTGGCGCTGTTTTCGGCCGCGCCGGACGTCGAAACCTGGGTGTTTGCCGACGGTGACTGGCTGCGCCGCGACCTACCAGGGCCGATGGTGCAGCGCGAGACCGATGGCTTGGGTTATGGCCCGGTCGTAGTGGAGAGTTTCGAGCCGTACCTGGACCGCATCGACAAAATCGTCGCCGCCAGCCTCGATACGCAACGCTTGATTGAACTGGAAGCGCAGTTGCAGCCCAGGGTGCAAGGGCTGGCGCAGGTCTCGCGTTCACAGCCGGTGTACCTGGACGTGACGGCGATGCTGGCCAACAAAGGCGAGGCGTTGAAGACCCTGGCCGCCCACCTCGGAGTGCCGCTGGAGCAAACGGCGGCGATTGGGGATGGCGGCAATGACCCGGCGATGTTCCAGGTGGCCGGGTTGTCGATTGCCATGGGGCAGGCCGAGGAGGCCGTCAAGCGTCAGGCCAGCGTGGTCACCGGCAGTCATGTCGAGGATGGCGCTGCCGAAGCCTTCGAGCGTTTCATCTTGTCTGCCGGCCTGCGATAGACAGCTACCACAGGCCCTCTGCGTTGTACCTCGATACTGCTGGCCGCCCTTGGCGCCCTGATCGACGGGGCGCCACGACACGACAAGGAGTCGTCCCGTGGCCACGCACGCATCCTCTGCCCTCAATGGGCTCTCGCTGTAGCCGATACCACAAATCAGGCGCCATTTTCTTTCCTGCCCCACGCTGCAAGAAGTGGCAATTGCCGTCTTGCAGCAAAGCTTGGGCAATCAATATCGGTGGTTGGTTATCAACCCGTCTCACCCGGTGCTGATGGAGCCGGTCTACATCTTTGACGGCAAGGCCTTCAAGCTGGCCGGCCACAACAGCCTGACATTGGTCGATGCGTTGATCGAACGATGTGCCACCGGGACATTCGTCGACTATTCCGACGGGACGTTCCTGGCACAAAGTGCGCAGCCGAATTCATCGCTTCCACTGCATGTCAAAAGCAGTGACGTGGAAGCCTTGATCAATGATCGTGGCCCGCAGTTGCTCGAGCGCTATCAAGAGGCATTGGTCAACTATTGGATGGAATCAGGCACCCACGGCACGGCGCGCTTTCTGTGGGGTGATAGGCAACCGTCGCAGTGTCGTGGAGGAGGGTGAAGTGCAAGCCTATGTCGACGTGCTTGAACCCTTTGACCACCGCAGTATCTGGCCTTTCAAGCAGCAAGGTACGCAGGAGGAACCGATGTGGCGGGAAGTGCCTGCACCGCTTGTGAAGGCTGCGGATGAGCTTGCTGCCCATGAGCAACTGGCGAATATCGGCGGTGAAGCCAATCGCTTGTGGCGCGGCGCGGGAAACCAGTTTACCCAGCTCCTCCAGATGGAGGCATTCGCTCGGTTCTCACCACGGCTGGTGCGCAGAGAGTGGTTGAACTATGCGAACAAGATGGTCCGGCAACGAGATTTGCTGATCGATGCACTGAAAGTACCTGCTGCCTCGCCGAAGCATCAGGAACTACTGGAGTTTTTCAAAAACACACCCAGTGCCCTGTATGACGAAGTCATACGCTTTCAGGAGCAGGCGTCGCTGGCCCGTAATCGCATGATCCTTCACGGGGCCCCCACATCGGAGGGCCTTTTGACGTTGTACAAGGCGTGGTTGATCGACGTGGTGGAACTGGACAGCCATGACCCGTTGATTCGCCCATTTGTGGTGCGGGAGCGTTCCTCAGGGCGCGAACTCTGGTTTGCACGTTTTTTCTATGAAGATCAGAGTGCGCGCAACATTGGTTACCACTTTTCCCGAGGACTGCTACTTCGATATGCTGATCGAAATGCCAGCTACCACAAGTTGAAACAACGCACCTCGAACAACCAGCTTCTGATCAATGTTTTACGTTCCAACATTGATCGAGAAGTTGCCGAAACGGTGTTCTTTGGCGAGGACGTCAACCCCGCCGACCAGTAATTACTTCGGCATGGCCCAGGACTGAAGCTGATAGCCACTTTTGTCGAGTTCGGCGCGGGCTTGCAACAGCAGGTCTTCCAGTTGCGCCGGGTCGGTATAGGCGCTGGACGACAGTTGCTTGCTGCCGATACGCGTGTTGGTGCGGTCGATGACGCTCAGGCTGAGGGCGCCATTGCCGTCATGCCAGGCCACGCATTGAAAGGGTTGGAAGGCACGGTCTGCGATCAAAAGAGCTTCGTTGATGCGGAGCGGGGCGTTCATGTGGGTCGTCTCTCTAAATGCCCAATCAAGTGGAGTGCCGTCGGTTGGGCGGGCCGTACGGCGAGTTACTTGTACTGATGCACGATGGCGGGGTACGGGTCACATGTTAGTGTAAGAAAAATCCAACTTTCGTGATGAGTGTCATGTAAGCGGCTGTTTTGAAAGCCCAATGAAAGTTTTCCGGGATGGTAACTTTTTAGCCGTTGGCGTTGGGAGCTGGCTTTTTGCCAACACTTATAGCGAAACGGTACAAGGTGTGCGTCAATATCTTGCTACTGTTGCTATCAGAAGCCACAAACCATTGTTTCTAAATAACTTTAACAATTTTGGCGTCAAGGAATAGTCATGGTTGTTACACCTGTGCAACGTCGCTTGCTGGTGGTTGACCCTTGTGAGGATTGTCATGGGTTGTTGCCCGGTTTACGAACGGCCGGGTGGGAGGTCGACAGCTGTGCCCTGGAAGCCGTCGGAGACCGCTCGTGTGATGTCGGCTTGCTGCGTTTGCAGCCTTATCACCTGGAGCGGCCCGAGGCAGTCAAGGAGCTGATCAGTCGCAGCGGCACTGAATGGATCGCCGTGCTCAGCCAGGACGTGCTGCGCCTGCAAAACGTCGGTGATTTTGTCTGCGAATGGTTTTTCGACTTCCATACCTTGCCTTTCGACGTGGCCCGGGTGCAGGTCACGCTGGGGCGCGCGTTTGGCATGGCGCGGTTGCGTGGTCAGGCCACCACCCCGGTGGACGGGCCTGAACATGAGCTGCTGGGTGACAGCCGTCCCATACGCGAGTTGCGCAAATTGCTCGCCAAGCTGGCGCCCACGGAGTCTCCGGTGCTGATCCGCGGCGATAGCGGCACAGGCAAGGAACTCGCGGCCAAGACCCTGCACCGTCAATCCCAACGCCACGCCAAACCGTTTGTCGCGATAAATTGCGGGGCGATCCCGGAGCACCTGATCCAGTCCGAGTTGTTCGGGCACGAGAAAGGTGCGTTCACCGGCGCCCATCAACGCAAGGTCGGGCGCATCGAAGCGGCGAATGGCGGCACGCTGTTTCTCGATGAGATCGGTGATTTGCCGATGGAGCTGCAAGCCAACCTGCTGCGTTTTCTCCAGGAAAAACAGATCGAACGTGTCGGCGGCAGCCAGCCCATCCCCGTGGATGTGCGGGTCTTGGCCGCGACCCACGTCGACCTGGAGGCGGCGGTGGAGAAGGGCACTTTTCGCGAAGACTTGTATTACCGGCTCAACGTTCTGCAAGTGGTGACCGCGCCGTTGCGCGAGCGCCACGGTGATGTGCCGATGCTGGCCAACCATTTTTCCCGGTTCTACAGCCAGGAAACCGGACGCCGCCCGCGCAGCTTCAGCGAAAACGCATTGGTCGCACTGGGCCAGCACCCATGGCCGGGCAATGTGCGCGAGTTGGCCAACCGCGTGCGACGCGGCCTGGTACTGGCCGAAGGGCGCCAGATCGAAGCCGCTGATCTGGGATTGCAAAGCGAGCAGGCAATTGTTTCACCGATGGCTACACTGGAGGACTACAAGCACCGCGCCGAACATCAGGCGCTGTGCGATGTGCTCAACCGGCACAGCGACAACCTGAGTGTCGCCGCCCGTGTGCTGGGGGTTTCCCGGCCGACGTTCTACCGGTTGCTGCACAAACACCAGATCCGCTAGGGCGGGTAAACGAAAAGCCCCGCAACGACCCTTATCGTTGCGGGGCTTTTTTTGTCGTGAGCGGTCAGAAGTAATACGGGAATTTCAGGCTGAACGTAAAGTCCGGTGCATCATCCGTCATGCCGATCGCCAGGTTCGGCACGATCGTCAGGTTATCCGACGCGGCAATCGTCATCCCCACGTTGAAGTAGCCGGCGTTGGCATCGCTGGACACTACCGACTGCCAGTCTCCACCGTTGGGCTTGAGCCTGCTCTTGCGCTGGATCAGGTCGGAGACCGAGAACGACATACTCATCTTCTCGTTCAACGCAAACGCTACGCCAACCCCGAGCTGGAAGCTGTCGCCAAGGCTGACCTTGCCGCCGACTTTCTGATTGACGTCACTGCTGATGTCGTCAAACGAGCCCTGGAAGTTGTGGGTGTAGGACAACGAGCCAAACAACACGGCTGGGTCGAAGGTCTTGACCAGGGAAATGCCCGGCGTAACCGACCAGACACCGTTACCCGTCGGCAGGTTCTCCGGCACATACAGGTTGTCGTTGTTGGCCGACTTGACCAGCTTGATCCCGAACGGCTCTTTGCCCGTAGGCGCCTTGACCCGCAACGACACCACCGCATCCGGCAGGCTGGGCGTTTCGTCGAGGAATTTGTAGGCCACGCCAAAGTTGACGTCACCGATGGTTGGGTCGCGGGTCACCGACTCTTCCGACGTGGCGGTGGCATTGTTGCCGGCGCCGGCCGACTGATAAGTCGACTCGCGGTACACCACAGGTACGTTTATGTCGAACTGCCAACGGTTGTCGACGTTGTAGCGCCCGGTCAGGTCCAGCGTCCAGTTGTCGGCCTTGATCCGGTCCAGGTTGATATTGCCGAGGAAGATCGAGTCCAGCGCCAGGAAACCGTTGAGGGTCAACTGGCGCGCATCGTAACGTGCATAGGTGACACCGGTTTCAAAGCTGAACTTGCCATTGCCAAAGAAGCCACTGGCTTCGTTGTAGAGGTTGCTCACACTTTGTGCGGGCGCCGAATCGTCCTTGAGCGACTGGCCATAGGAACTGCCACCGCCGCCCGCGCCACCGGATGCGGCTGCCGCGCCCGTGCCTGCCACGGTAGCGCCGCTGGCTTTCTGGAAGTCCGCGGGGGACTTGGCCAGGCGCCTCGGTGCCGGTGTGGCCGGCTGATCCTCCACTTGGCGTACGCGCTGTTCGAGCACGGCCAAGGCTTTTTGTTGCACTTCGTACCGCTGTTTAAGTTGCAGAAGCTCCTGTTTGAGGGTCTCGATATCGGCATCTGGCGCTGCATACAAAACGGATGCGGGCAAGAGCGTACTTAAGCAGACCACCGCACGTAGCGATAACGATCGATGCATGAAAAAGCCGTCCTTTCTGAATGCTAAAGTGTCGAGGGTCAGCGTAGTTCAATAACCGAGCGTGCGTAGGCCTTTGAGTTGTTCAAGATTGCAGTTCAAGGCTGGGTTGTTCAGGCTGTTATTGTTCATCACGACGTTAAGTTGGGTCATGTTATTGACGAAGTTGGTATTGCCGGTCAGTACCGTGCCTTGCAGCACAGTGCCGCCACCAATACTCTGGAGGCTGTTGCCCTGGTTGTGATTGGCCTGGATCGCCATCTGCAAGCCGCCATTGTTGGCCGAGACGCTCACCTGACCGGCTGCACTGGCCCCTGTCACCGTGCCGCCCGCCGCCAGTACTTGCCCGGATTGCGCCATGTTGGCGGGGGCGAAGCCGTTGTCGCTGATAGTGATGCCGACGTTGTTGTAGGCGGTGTTGCCATCACCTGCCGAGCGTACGCTCTGCGTCACGCCTTGGCCGCTGCCCAGGCCAGCGCCGCCGGTTACCGTGCCGGTGCCGGTGTTCTGGTTGGTACCAGTGCCAGACGAGCCAGTGGTTTGCACATAAAATTGCGGGGTAATGGTGGTTTTGTCGATCTGCATGCTGGCCTTGCCGGTGATGGTGTCACCGATGGCGTTGGTCCAGGTGCTGCTCATGACAATGCCAAAGCTGATGATTCGCCCTGGCATCACATAACGGCCGCGAAGTTCGGACATCTCCGAATCCTTGAGTTCAATAGGCTTGAACGCCGATGAAGCATAAGCGGGCATTGAGGCTGCCAGGCACATGACCGTCAGCCAACGGTAAGTGTTCATCTTTTGCTCCTGGAGCGTCCTGCTCCTTATTGCGCTTCGTTAAAAGAAGTCGCTTTGGATGAAACCGAAGTCCATCAGCTCGGCGTCGCCGACAGGCCTGAACTCATTCAACTGGTTCTTGGCGGTCAGCGGCAGGGGCGGGTCGAGCAAGACGTTGGCCTTGTCGTAACCTTCGCCCAGTACGGCGAAGACGATGCCGTTCCAGCCTTTGACGAAGTCGTCGTGTGAGTAGCGTTTGTGGCCCAGTACCGGGTCGCCGATGTAGACCCAGTCCTTGTCGGCCCGCTGCATCACCACAAAGTGCTTGTAGCCACGAATTTCCAGCAGGACCACCACGGGGATCTTCACGGTCACCAGGGTCTCTGGTGCAATTTTGTAGCCCCGCGCACGCATGCCGATGCTTTCGAGGTAGCGCTTCATGTCCAGCATCGAAAAGCCCTGGGTACGGACCAGATCCTGGTCGGCGTTGACCAACATGCCTTTGATGACGTGATCTTCGTCTACGTCGAGCCAATAGCCCTGGCGCAGGATGGTGGCGAGTGCCGCGGCACCGCAGCTGAAATCGGTTTTCTGTTCCACCAGGTTGGCGAACCGGCGCTCACGGATGCTCTCGACCTTCTTGAAGATGACTGCACCGCCAGGCATGGCGGAAATCGCCATGTTGCCTGCCCAGGCCGGGCCGGTGAGCAACATCAGGAGGCTGAGGGTCGCGAGGCGCATGATCGTATGACCTGTTGGACACTGGAATAAAAAAGGGCCTTGTTTCCAAGGCCCCGTTGCATCAGAAGCGCACGCCGCTTTGGCAGACGCTGCAACCTTGGCCAACAGACAGGCTGTTGCTGCCTTGGTTACCCGAACCCGATTGCAGGTTCACACCCACGTTGCCGGAGTTGCGGTTGATCGAGTTGTCGGCACTGGAGTTGTTAGATACGTATTGAGCCTTGTTGCCCCAACCGTACCCGTGGCTGGTAGCGGCAGCATTCAGGTAGTTGTTGCCGAGCGAGTTTTGCTCGGTGTTGGCAGCTGCAGCGATGTTTTTGCCATCAGCCGTGGTGATTGCCAGGTTGTTTTTGCCTTGGTTGCCTTGGCCGGACTGACCGTTGTAGCCCACGTTGCCGGAGTTATGGTTAACGGCGTTGTCCAGCGAGGTGTTGTTTTGCGTGCCTTTGTTGACGAAGTTGTTCAACCCGCTGTTTTGGTTCACATCGACTACAGCGAACACGGTGGCAAAGTCGCCTTTGGCACTGGAGATCGCGCCAGAGTTGTCTGCTTGGTTGCCGCTGCCAGCCTGGACGTTAACCCCGGTGTTACCGCTGTTGTCGTTTACCGAGTTATCGGCAGAGGCGTTGTTTTCGGTCTTGGTGTCGTCAAACTTGTTACCGATGCTGTTTTGCACATCGGTCACCACGGAGGCAACCACGCCAGTGGGTTGCGGAGCTGGGTGCCAGCCACCACCACCTGCTTGAGCAGCTGCTGCCATCAGTGCGGCGAGAGCGAAAACCATTGGTTTCAGAGCCATTTGAGGTTTCATGGTGTTTCTCCTTGCTTCTAATTAGTTGGTTAAGTGTTGGTACGGTCTAACTAGTGCTATCAAGCAGTTACTTGATAGTGATGCCCAGGGTGTTAGCCACTCGGTTCCCCACCCCGGCACTCTGGTTCACCTGTATCACTCCTCGGCTGCCGGTGAAGGCCTGGTCGCTTGTCACGACCTGGCGGCTGCCAGTGGTGGGGGTGAGCCCTGAGTCGGTCGCCAGCGTCGTGGTGTTCTGTTGCACCAGGACGCTGTCGTCGATGCTTTGCGGGGCAGGGTTTACGCTGATCCGCACGGCATTGACTTGTTGGTTATTGGCCCCGGCCGACTGGTTGACGCCCAGTACACCGTTGCCGTTGGTAAAAGAGTTGCCCTGAATCGCCGCCTTGGCGTTCGTGGACGGGTCAACACTGCCATCCATTCTCTGGATATTGAGTGTGCTGGCCTGGCCACCGAGCGTGATCGCCCGGTTGTTGGCCTGTTGCTGCTGATTACCGGCCGCTTGGTTGACCGATAAATTGCCGGTGTAGTCAGTGCCGCTGTTGTTGATCACGGCGCTGTTGTCGGCCATGGCGCAGGCACTGCCCAGCAGCGCGAGAAGGAGCAGGGAACGGTTCATTGTTTGCCCCCCAGCATGTTGCCGAGATTGTTCAAGGGCGCCATGCCGCGCTGGATCGAATCGCTGATCTGCCCGCCCATGCTGCTGCCCGAGCCGTGGCCGGAGGAAGCGCCGGCGCCGAGGGTGGACATGCTGTTCTGCGTCGCACTGACACCGGAGAAATTGCCGGTTGGCTGCAGTGCCGTGCGAGTGATGCCCAAGCCGCTGTTGACGCCGCCAAAGTCACGGTCAGTCAATTCGCCGGACATGGCGTTCAGAATGTCTTTGCTGGGATTGGCATTCGCCGTGTTGGGATAAGGATCGGGCCCGAAGGACGCGCGGCCATACATGTGCGCCTGGACATCGCGGCCGGTCACGATCACACCGTCACCCGCATAGCTCGGAACACTGATACCAACGCTGAGTACGCAGCTGATCAGCAGAACGTTCATCGAACCTTGAGTGAATGTGATCACGGCGATATTCCTTGTTCTTCGCGCTGACCCTAAACAGCGCTGTAAGGGATAGAGCAGAAGGCGTGCCGCTTTTTAATTGTTGTTGTTATTCAATGGCTTGCGTATTTCACGCAGCAAAGTGCTATCGGCGCTGTTTCACGGATGAGACACCTGCCCGCCAGGTGCCCACCGCCGGCCACACCGTAAACGTTTCACCCAGCTGTATCAGCGCTGTAACAGCACACATGACAAAACCGTGAATCCGCGCTGCATGGGCGGTTCAGGGCAGGGAGGTGTTTCAAAAATGGACACTGCAGACGCAAGGGCGCCCGGTCCTGCAGGCAGGGCTCAGCCTTTCGGCGCTTTACGCGGGATGGAATTGAGTACGGGATTGCCGTCCTGGTTCTGGGTCAGGTAGACCGGCAGGACCTTGGGCAGCGAGGGGATGAGATTGTTGACTTCATTGATGTTGTAGATACCGCCGATGCGGATCGCGCCAGTGTTGGCATCGGCCAGCATCACCGCCTTGTTGAGGTAGCGGTTGATCAGCGGCAACGCGTCGGCCAACGCCAGGTTGTCGAGCACCAGCTTGCCCTGGCGCCAGGCCAGGGCCGTGTCATTGGCGTTGAACGCCTGGACCTGCGGTGTCGCGTCGCCCAGGCGATAACTGGCCTGCATGCCCGGCGTCAGCGGTACGCTGCCGTGCACCTGATCGCTGGCGATCTGTACCGAGCCTTCGAGTAGCATCACCCGCACCTGATCTTCGTACTTCCAGACGTTGAACTGCGTGCCGGTTACGCGTACCTGACCTTCGCCAGCGCGTACGATGAATGGATGGGTGCTGTCATGGCTGACCTTGAAAAACGCCTCGCCTTTTTTCAGGACGACCCGGCGCTGATCCTTGTAATTGCTGAAGACCAGCTCGGTGCCCAGGTTCAACTCCACCTGGCTGCCGTCACCCAAGGTCACTTGGCGCAAGCCGGTGGACGCCTCGAAGCGTTCGTAGGAACTCGGCAGCCAGCCGGCTTCCCAGCCGGTGAACGCCGCCACGGGCAGCGCCGCCAGGCAGATTGCCGCGGCTATCGCGTACTGGCGCAGACGCCTGCGGGGCTTGAACGGCACTACCGCTGCCAAGGCTTCGTTGCGCGGCAGGTGGTCGGCAACGTCCCAGATCTCCAGCATGGCCGCGTATTCAAAGGCGTGCAGCGGATCAGCATCGTGCCACTGTTCAAAAGCCTGACGCTCGGCGGGCGTGCAATCGTGCGCGTGCAAACGCATGCACCAATGCGCGGCGGCGTCGGTGATCGCGTCATATTCGGCTTCTGAAAGAGACTTTTCTGTCATTTAAACGTCCTGATTTCCCACATTCTAACCTCCCAGGCATGGGCCGAGAACTGCCATCATGGTGATTGCACGCCAATTGGAACTTATTCTCGTTTGTGGCTGCCTAAAAATCTCAGGACATTCTTACAATGGAGAACGAATATGCTGAAGAAAACCTTAGTCGCCCTGTGTGCAACCTCCGCGCTGCTCAGCGCTGGCGCCGCCTTGGCGGACAAGCCGGGGGCGGGCTGGATCCCGATTGAAAAGGCGATCGAAGTCGCCAAGACAAAGGCCGGTTATATCGAGGTCTATGCGGCCGAAGCCGATGACAATGGCTACTGGGAAGTCAAAGGCCGCAAATCCGATGGCACCGTCTATGAAGCGCGCATCGATGGCGCCTCCGGCAATATCCTGCGCGACCAGAAAGACTGACGCCCTCCAGGGGGCCGTTTCAGGCCCCCTGATCCAACTCGCGCCCCAAGTGACTGATCAGGTACGTCAGCGAATCGGCATTGGCCAGGATCGTATCGATACGCTTGTCCGCGTCACTCATGAAGATATGCCGCGCATCATCCAGCGTCTTCGCGCCGGTCAGTTTGAACACCCGGTCGCGCCCGTGCACCCCGCCAAATCGACCCAGGTCTTCCCAGCGTTGCGACAGACTGTCCCAGGTCTTGAATAACAGGCTCGCTGGCGTCAGCGTCGACAAGGCGGTGGTGCGCAAGTCCGACAGGTCGGTGTACAGCAACTGGCCGTGCAGGGTACCGACGTTGATCAGGTCGTGGAACGGACGCATGCTGTCCAGGTAGGCCAGGTCTTCGGTGTTGCATTTGAAGTGCGAGATCTCATGCATGATGATCGTCGCGCGGGCGTGGGCAGAGATGTTGAATGGTGTTTTCAAGCGGTTCTCATACACGTCCATCTGCGGGTCGAAAAAGCGATCCAGCAGGTAGATTTTTTTCTGCACATCATCTGGCAGGGTGAATGCGTAGGTGTCCCGTGGGCTCCAGCGTGCGGTGCCGGTGACAAATCGACCTGAGTCGAGGTTGGTCAGGGTCGGGTCTACCAGCGCATCGAGTATCTCGTCCACGCGCTGCTCGATTTTTTGCAGTTGCGAGGGGCTGAAGCTCAGCACCCCGAACATCTCGGTCAGGAACAAGCCGACGCGCGAGCCCGGTTTAGGGTCCGTGGCGAACTGCACGATATTGCGCTTGCAGGTCACCGCGTAATACGTCGCGACGTTGAGGCCTTCGTTGATGCACTGGGCCTTCCACGGCGAGAGCGCGGTGATGGCCGGTAGCCCGACGGCCTCGATATTGATGGCATCGCGCTCAGCCGAACGGGTTTGCCTGCGGCCGATGTAACGCGACAACGTCGGGCCGAGGCGTGGATGGTGTTGGGATAGGTCGAACACCCATTCACCTCGTGCGTTGCGTTCGACATACGGGCCTATTTCTTCGTCGAGGACAATCCGCCAACGCGCGCCGGCTTTCGTCACCGGGTACACCTTGCCCGCCACTGGTACGTAGGTTCGCTTGCTCACAGGGTGCGAGTACGGTTGCTGCGGGGCGCGACGTTGCAGGTCTATCAGTGAAATATCGACATTTTCAAAGTGCCGCAATCGGGTGCGCAAAGGGTCGGTGATGTCCAGGGTCTCCAGGGTGGTTGCTGCGCCAGGGCCGGCTTCATCCGGCATCTCGGGCGCGGGGCCGGCGGGAGTATGGCGTGGCTTGAACGGCTGGTCGAGGCGACTGCGCAGTGAGGCCAGGGTCGCCACGCCCTGGATGAAGGGTCTCATGCCTTCGGCCCAGCGTTGGTTTTGCAAGCTTTCCGCTGACGCCTTGAACAGCTTGTAGCTGCGCCACACCGCAAGCGGGTACTGAAGCTTGCCGCTGATAAATTGCAGGGCCATGGGTATACCCTTGCCGAACAGGCTGGTGACAGCGTCCCAGGCACTCTTGCCGTTGGGGTCAAATTGGCTGCCAAGCATTCTTGCCAGCTGTTGCGTGTTGTCATCGAACAGCAGCGGCAGCAGGTTGCCGCGCACCGGCGACGAGGCCAGGCCCAGATCGCTGGAAGGGCTGCGCGCGTGCGCCTGCATCAAATGCCGATAGGTGGCGCGCTGGGGATCGTCCAGTTGGCGAATTACCCAGTCCTGCAAAGGTCCCGGACGGTTGAGTTGGTCGAGCAGGTCCTCCTCGCGGGGGAACTCTGTCAATGTCTGCGTCGGGCAGTAGGGGGCGTACAGCACCTGGGGCCCGGAGGCCCCGGTGTGTGGGCCGATCAGGTAAATGCCCCGGGCCCTGGCCGGCGTCGCGCCAGGCGTGGCCACCAGTTCCAGTGGCCGAATCATCGCGGTCACCCCGCTGACACTCGCCCGTGCTATGGCATCCGGCATATCAAAGACCTGTTGCACAAAGCTCCAGGCCGTCGCACTCAAGCGTTCTTCGAGTTTTTCTTCGTGGGCATGGCTCAACAGCTGCCACGGTAGCTGCTGGCAGAACAACGCTTTGCGCTTACGGGCATCTTCGGTGTCTGCGCTCAGGTGGGTATCGAGCAAGGCGCGGTAAGTCTTGGCGATGTCCAACTGGCGAATCAACTGCACCAGCGCCGCACCGTCCAGGGTCGGGGGCAGGGGTGTACGGGTGCGCGAAAACGGTTTGAGCGTGTCGGCCAGCAGGTTTGGCAGATGGCGTTGGGCAAAATCGGTGAGGCTCTGGCTATGGCCGTTGAGCATGACTCGCGTGGGGATCAGGATGTCATCCGGGTCCAGCCCGAAGCCGTCAAACCGAGCGTTGAGCAGGGCGCGCAAGGCGCTGGCGACGTGGTCGCGCAGGGGCGGCAGGGCGTGCAGGTAATCCCGGTCATCGGGGGCACTGAGGCGGTATTGCTCAAGCAGCTCGGCATGCCGCAGTTGCTCCTGGGCTGACGCCATGCCCAGCCAGACGGGCAATGCTTGTTGCAGAACCATCGCACGGGCGATGTCGGTGGCGCGGCCCAGGTTGGAAGGTGCTGCACGCAGCATTTGGTTGTCCAGGCAGTCCTGTAACTGTCGGGGCCCCAGCGGCGCGGCGAGCCAGTAGTCGATGGCGTTGAGGCTGTAATCGAGGTAGCTCTGCTGGCGATTGTCCAGGAAGTGTTCGTCGATACGTTGCAGCGGGCCGAGCTGGAAGGTTTGATGAGGCCAGCGCAGGCCGATCGGCAGGTTATCCAGCAGCATCAAACGGTCATCGGCGGTTGACAGGCGCACCGCGAGACTGTCGCGCAGGGCCTGCACCGATACGAACGCTTCATGTCCCAGTTGCGGGGTCCAGAGCACGGCTTGCCCCGAATGGTCCGGGTCCAGGCCACCGCGTTCCGTGAGTACAAAGCAGTTGGCCAGGGCGTGCGCACGCTCGTCGGTGCCGACCTTGAGGGTCAAGCCAAACGCATCCGGCAGAAAGCCCTTGAGGCCGTGCCGTTTGACGCGGGTCATGCTATCGGGGCGCAACACCGTGTCGACAATCGCCTGGCTCGCCGGGCTCAGGGTTTTGTTCAGCAGCCGCAGCTCGGCTTCACTGCGCAAGCCCAGCATCAGCGCGTCGTTCAAGGCATCCTGATGGCTTCGCAGGAACAGGCGCGGCAGCATGCGGATGTCGTGATTGCTGAACGGCGCCAGGGTCTGTTCGATCACCGCATTGAAGGTTGTACCGTTCAAGCTGTTCCAGCGGCTGGAGAAGCCGGCGCGGTGTTTGCCATAGAACCCTAACTGCGGCGTCTCTTCCACAGGTGGGGCTGCATGACTCAAACGCTGGATAAAGTGATCGACCATGCTCACAGAGGTCAGGGGCTTGCGGTCTTCCTTTTGCCGGGCTTCGGTGGCGTAGGTGTTCACGTAGACGTCATCGGCGTGCAAGGCCAGCGAGCGCTCGTCTAACTCTTTGTCCAACGCCTGTGTCGCCAGCGTGCGTAACGTGGGGTGCTCGCGCCGGCGCATCGCCAGTGCCGCGTCGGCGGCGCGCAAAGTGAGCAACTGTTGTTTGGCACGTTCGGCTTGCACCGTGGAAGGGCGGCCGTTGTCGCTGGAGACAGGATGTGCGCTCCAGCGTCCCTGCGCGTCCAGCGCCAGCAAGCGACTGTCGAGCATGTGGCGCAGGTCCAGCGCACAGTCGAGCAACGCCGCCAGGTCCACCGCCCCTTCACTGCGTCGATATACCGCGAGGGCGTGCTCCAGGTTGCTCAATTGTTTGGCGGCGATGTCCTGAACCATTTCGCCGAACACGTCTGCGAGTACCGGCACGCCGCTGATCTGCACTTGATCCATGCCGATGTACACGCTGCGTTCGTCCAGCGACAGAAAGTTGAGCAGTTCATCCTGATGCCCGGCGGCCTTGAGCATCTCGAGCAGCGTATCGTTGAGGTCGGCGAGGTCCTTGAGCAGCTGCAACCCGCGCGACTGGGTGTACAGGTAGGCGTGGGTGTCATTGATCAACAACGTGGCAGCCAGTTCCACGTAATGTTGATAAGGCGCGTGGATCTTCACCTTGTCGATGTTCAGGTGTGCGTGCCAGGCGCTGCGTTCAGCCTGGTCCGGAAGAAAGGTGGCGAGCAGTTGGTGGCTTTCCTCGGCCGACAGGATGCCGTTCTGGCGCTTGAGCAGCAGGTCGACGCGGAACTTGTCACTCATCACCTGGGCAAACAGCCCCAGCCGTGAGCGGCCGCCGCCGATGTCTTCATTCCACCACGTCAGCAACAGGCTGCTCAGCAGTTTGGACAGAATCCCGGCGGTTTGTTCGATCAGGCTTTCCCACTGCCGCTGATCGGCTGCCAGCTGCGCGGCGGTGAAGGCGCGAGTGTCATGCCGTGGGTTGGTGAATGTGCGCGTTTGGCTGCCGGGCCACGCCTGCTTGAGGTAGAACTGCAACAACACCTCACTCAAAGGGACAGAACTGGTCCACTGCGAAGCGTCTTGGTGGCGTGTGTTGACGCGTGTATCGCGCTGATCCAGGCCGGAGAAGTACGAGCGCGCCATGATGCCGAGCAGCGTATCGAGCATCCATGACAGGGTTGGCGTGGTGCGCAATTGCGCCAGCATGTCCTGCGCATTCTGATGCTGGCAGGCCTGCAGGGTATGCTCCTGATCCTGCATGACGGCGCCGTCGATGATCGAAGATGTCAGGGTGCAGGGCTGGTCTGGGGTGAATTTGGCACGCTGAGATATTGATAAAAAAATAATTAAATCAGTACGTTGGCTTTGTATATTGATGCGTTTGTTTAACTCTGCAAGTAGCTCGTCGCGGCTGTCGAACACCTCAATCCCACCATAGGGCGTGTACAGCAATGCCTTCTGGCCATCGGGGCTGGGGCTCATGATGAATGCCCCGGCCAGTGGGAGCGCGGGCTGGTCCTTCATGCTGACCTGCAATTTCTCCACTTGCATGGGGTACTTGCGCAGTTCGGTGTTCTGGCGGGCGTGATCGGTGGCGTAGTACAGCGTGTGCAGCCAGTCGAGGTCGTTGAGTGTCAAACCCAGGGCTTGTTCGCGCTCGGTTGGCTGTTTCCTCCTGACTGGCTGCAGGAACTCGTTGAAAAAATAGGGTGGGGTTACGCGCGCCATCGTTTGCTCCGTGTCGGTCAGCGTCTGGAGCGGCAGGGTAGGAGCCTCGGCTTGGCATACGGCGGTAGATAACTGCTGCAAATCCCGATGGGTTATCAAACGGCGATTGACAGCCTGTGCTGTCGGCGTTGTTTAATCCCAGGCCTGGGTTTCCAGTCTTGTCGCCCCTTCCAATCATAAAATCGGAGCTACAGATGTCTGCGCAGTCCTCGCAACTTGGCAGTTCCCATGCTCGTATCCGCTTCACCGACCTGGTGGCACTGCTGCAACGCATTTTCGAACGCCATGGCACCTCGCCCCACGTGGCGGCCGTGCTGGCGCACAACTGCGCGATGGCCGAGCGCGACGGCGCGCACAGCCACGGCATTTTCCGTATCCCCGGCTACCTCAGTACCCTGGCCAGCGGCTGGGTGAACGGCAAGGCCGAGCCCGTCGTTACCGATGTGGCCTCGGGGTTTGTCAGGGTCGACGCCGGCAACGGGTTTGCCCAGCCGGCGCTGGAAGCGGCGAGGGCACTGCTGGTGGCGAAGGCCCGCAGTGCCGGGATCGCGTTGCTGGCGATTCATAACTCCCATCACTTTGCGGCCTTGTGGCCGGACGTCGAACCGTTCGCCGAAGAAGGCCTGGTGGCATTGAGCGTGGTCAACAGCATGACCTGCGTGGTGCCCCACGGCGCCGACCGTCCGCTGTTCGGCACCAACCCCATCGCCTTTGCCGCGCCGCGTGCCGACGGTCTGCCGATTGTGTTCGACCTGGCCACCAGTGCGATCGCCCATGGCGACGTGCAGATCGCCGCACGCAAGGGCGAACGCCTGCCGCCGGGCATGGGCGTGGATGGCCTTGGCCAGCCGACCCAGGACCCCAGAGCCATTCTTGAAGGGGGCGCCTTGCTGCCGTTCGGTGGCCACAAGGGCTCGGCGTTGTCGATGATGGTGGAGTTGCTCGCGGCAGCGTTGACCGGCGGCAATTTTTCCTTCGAGTTCGATTGGTCCGATCACCCCGGCGCACGTACGCCCTGGACCGGCCAACTGTTGATCGTGATCGATCCGAGCAAAACCAGCGGCCAGGCGTTCGCCGAGCGCAGCCAGGAACTGGTGCGGCAGATGCATGCGGCGGGGTTGCGGCGGTTGCCGGGGGATCGGCGCCATCGCACGCGGGCGAAGTCGCTGGAGCAGGGGATCGAGATCGAGGCGCAGCAATTGCACGAGTTGCAGGCGCTGGCCGAAGCGTGAAAGCGGGCTGCGCCAGTGGCGCAGCCCGGCGTACTCAGTTGCGGCGACCGAGCAACAGGCCGACCACCAGGCCAAAGCCTGCGGAAATGGCCACGGTCTGCCAAGGGTGGCCACCGATGTAGGTTTCGGTGGCATCGACCACCGGCTTGCTGCGTTCACGCACGCTGGACACCGAGTCCAGCGCCTGCTTGAGCTTGATGGCAACCTGCTCGCGCAGGGTTTCGCCTTCTTCGCCCACCAGGGATGCGCTGCTTTTGAGCAGTTTGTCCGATTCTTCGATCAGCGCGGTCAGTTCGCTGAAGGCTTGGTCCTTGATTTGGTCTTCGACGGCTTGGGCAGCGGTTTTGCGGGCCATTGTGTGACTCCTTGCGAGTGAATGTGACAGTGAACAATGGAGTATCGGGCGGCGGCAAAAGTTGCGTTTTTTTTGCCGCCGCCGGGTCTTGGGCAAAATCCGAATCAGGAAATTTGGACCTACAGTGTAAGATGTCGCCTATTTGTGCAGCAGGTATTTCAACATGAGCTTCAATCTGGCCAACAAGACCCTCGCCGAACGTGCCGAGCTGGAAGATGAAAAGTCGCGCCTCTACGACCTGTGGCAAACCAACCTGGGCAAGGCCAAGGGCGAAGCGGCGCGCTTGTTCGGCGAGCGTGCCAAGCGCAAGGGTAAATGGGCCGAGTGGGTCCGCGCCGAACTCGACGGCATGTCGCCGCCGGAGTTTTCCAACATGGTGCGCAGTGAGGTCAACAAGTTGATGGCAGCGGCTAAATAAAGCTCGCCACGATCGCTTCACGCACTTTCAGTAACATCGGATCCAGCTGTGCCTGGGTGCGCCAGCCCAGTTCCACCGGGTAGCGCGGCAACGCCAGCGGGCACGGCAGCATACGCAGGCCGCTCATCTGCGCGATGGCCTGCGCCGCATGCCCCGGAATGGTCGCTACCGCCTGGCTGCCCTTGAGCAGAAACGGCAGCGCGGCAAAGTGGCTGGTGGACGCACACACCTGGCGGCTCAAACCCTGGGCCGCCAAGCCCTCGTCGGTAATCCCGATAAACCCGCCGGATGACACCAGCACATGCTCGCGGCTGACGAACTCGTCCAGGCTGATGTCCGCCTGGTCCGAGTCCAGCAGGCAGCGGTAATCACCTTCTCCCAACACCTGGCGGCTCAGCCTGCCCTGGGCAAAGCCGCCCGCCGTGATCGCCAGGTCCAGGCTGCGGTCGAGCAGGGCGCCGGCGACGATCTGGCTGTGGGTCTGACGGAAAATCACCCGCAGTTTCGGCGCCCGTTGTGCGATGGCTTGTATCAGCCGGCGGCCGTAAGCGATTTCGAAGTCATCGGACAAACCCAGCACCACCGAGCGCCCCTGATATTGCTGGTTATCCGGGTTGACCATGGCCAGGCTTTGCCGGCAGCGTTCCAGGGCCTCGCTGATCAGCGGTTTCAGTTGATTGGCGCGCAAGGTCGGCGCCAACCCACGGCCGGTGCGCACGAATAACTGATCCTCATACACCTCACGCAAGCGCCGCAGCCCGGCGCTGACGGCCGATTGCGTGACGCCCAGGCGCAATGCCGCACGGCTGGCGCTGGATTCGTCGTACAGGGCTTCGAAGGTTTTCAGTAGGTTCAGATCGACCTTGGCGATATTCATTTGGCTCATATCATTCAGCAGTGAACTGGGCTTTATTCATGATCGAGGCTGGCGGGAGAATGGGCAACCCCATTTTCCGGAGTGATCGTGATGCCTGTTTCGACTGTAGCTGCTTTGCAAATCGGTTCTTTGCCCGGCGGCAAGGCTGACACCCTTGCGCAAATCCTCGGTTACGAGGACGAGATCCAGCGCAGTGGCGCGCAACTGGTGGTGATGCCCGAGGCGTTGCTCGGTGGCTATCCCAAGGGCGAAAGCTTCGGCACGCAATTGGGCTACCGGCTGCCGGAGGGGCGCGAGGCCTTTGCGCGCTATTTTGCCAATGCCATCGACGTGCCCGGCGCCGAGACTGACGCGCTGGCGGGCTTGTCGGCGCGTACCGGCGCCAGCCTGGTCCTTGGTGTGATCGAGCGCAGTGGCAATACCCTGTATTGCACCGTGTTGTACTTCGAACCGGCAGGCGGCCTGGTGGCCAAGCACCGCAAGCTGATGCCCACCGGCACCGAGCGGTTGATCTGGGGCAAGGGCGATGGCTCGACGTTACCCGTGATCGACACGGCGGTCGGACGTGTTGGCGGTGCGGTGTGCTGGGAAAACATGATGCCGCTGCTGCGCACGGCGATGTACGCCAAGGGCGTGGAGGTGTGGTGCGCACCGACGGTGGACGAGCGTGAGATGTGGCAGGTCAGCATGCGTCATGTCGCCCATGAGGGACGCTGCTTTGTGGTCAGTGCGTGTCAGGTGCAGGCATCGCCCGAGGCGTTAGGTGTGCAGATCGCCAACTGGCCGGCGCAGCGGCCGTTGATTGCCGGTGGCAGCGTGATTGTCGGGCCGATGGGGGATGTGCTGGCAGGGCCATTGCTGGGCGAGGCGGGGTTGCTCACGGCGCAGATCGATACCGATGAGCTGGTGCGTGCGCGGTATGACTACGACGTGGTGGGGCACTATGCCCGCCCGGACGTGTTCGAGTTGGTCGTGGATGAACGGGCCAGGCCGGGGGTGCGCTTTATCACTGACTGACATGCACCCGCTGAAAACCTGTAGTGAGCGGGCTTGCCCCGCGCTGGGGGGCGAAGCCGCCCCAAATCCAGACGCCTCGGTCTTTCTGATATACCGCGGCGGACCGTTTGGGGCGGCCCCCCAGCGCGGGCAAGCCCGCTCACTACAGGTCCAGGGTTCCGCGGTCAACGAAGCGCATGGTGCCAAACAGCCCGCCCGCCAGCTTGCCCCGCAGCACGTAGGGCAGGTTGTTCAAACTCTGGGTCTGGCTCAGGCCCAGGGTCTGGCGCAACACCGAGAACGCCGAAACACTCACCGGCACCTTCAGCACCGTCTCGGAAAAGCGTGGGATGCTCCCGGCCTGATCGCTCACTCCCGATGCCAACGGGTGGCCATTGACTTCCAGGTCCAGGGCCACGCCGTTGTAGTCGATCGCCGTTTCATTGGGGTTCTGCACCCGCAGCTTCACCAAGAACCGCACTTCCAGCTCCTGGCTTTGCAGCGGTTCGATGCCCACCACGTTGATGGTCACCGGGTCACGGTGCGGGAACAGCGCGCAGGCGCTCAAGGTCAGCAGCATTAGCGTTACAACCATGAGCTTGCGCATGCAAAGGTGCTCCTATTTAGTGACGTCCGGGTCTTGCATTACCTTGAGGGTAGAGGACTCCGGATCAAATTCATCTTCTTCCAGCTCTATGAACTCTTCCGGCAGGAAAATGTTCAGCACGATTGCACAGAACGCACCCACGGTAATCGGCGATTCGAAGATGTTGTGCAGCGCCTTGGGCAGGTCGCGCAGCACTTCCGGTACGGCGGCGACGCCCAGGCCCATGCCGAGGGAGATCGCCACGATCAGCACGTTGCGGCGGTGCAGCCCGGCTTCGGCGAGGATCTTGATGCCGGCCACGGCCACAGTGCCAAACATGATCAGGGTGGCGCCGCCCAGAACCGGCTTGGGCATCAGCTGCAGCACCGCGCCGATCATCGGGAACAGCCCCAACAGCACCAGCAGGCCGGCGATAAAGTACGCCACGTAGCGGCTGGCCACGCCGGTCAACTGGATCACGCCGTTGTTCTGGGCAAAGGTCACCATTGGCAGGCTGTTGAAGGTCGCGGCCATCGCCGAGTTGAGACCGTCGGCCAGCAGGCCCGATTTGATGCGCTTGATGTACAGCGGGCCCTTGACCGGCTGTTGGGAAATCATCGAGTTGGCCGTCAGGTCGCCGGCCGCTTCCAACGGCGAAATCAGGAAGATCACCGCCACCGGGATAAACGCCACCCAGTCGAACGAGAAGCCGTATTTGAACGGCACCGGCACGCTGATCAACGGCACCTGGGGCAGCGCCGCCAGGTCCACGCGGCCCATCATCCAGGCCACCACGAAGCCCAGGGTCAGGCCGATGACGATGGAACCCAGGCGCAGGAACGGATTGCTGAAGCGGTTGAGGACCACAATGGTCAGCAGCACCAGTGCCGCCAGGCCCATGTTGCCGGCGGCGCCCAGGTCCGGGGCGCCAAAACCGCCGGCCATGTCGGTGACCGCTACCTTGATCAGCGACAACCCCATCAAGGTAATGATGGTGCCGGTGACCACCGGGGTGATCAATTTGCGCAGTTTGCCGATGAACTGGCTGAGCACCACTTCGATAAACGCCGCAAAAAAGCAGATGCCGAAGATTGTCGACAGAATCTCATCGGTGCCGCCGCCCCGGGCCTTGACCATGAACCCCGCACTGAGGATCACGCTGATAAACGAGAAACTGGTGCCTTGCAGGCACAGTAAGCCGGAGCCGATGGGGCCGAACTTGCGCGCCTGCACAAAGGTGCCAAGGCCCGACACGAACAACGCCATGCTCACGAGATAGGGCACTTCGCTTTCCAGGCCCAGTACGCCGCCGACAATCAGGGTGGGCGTGATGATCCCGACAAAACTCGCCAACACGTGCTGCAGTGCGGCAAAAATCGCGGCAGTGAAGTGCGGACGGTCTTCGAGGCCGTAGATCAGGTCGGATTTATAGCGGGGGCGCGGGGCTTGAGCGTCAGACAAAATGATGGCTCGGGTCAGAAAATGGAGGCGCAGGATGCCAGAAACTGCCCAACGCCAGAAGTGTAAAAAAATATTTATAAAGACCCTGCATATAACGCGGTTGCTTGCCGATAACGTGGATAGGCCCACCTATCAATTACAACAGTGGTGACCAAGGTCTGAGCAGCGCGTTGTCGCTGACGGATCGTTTCGCGGCAGGGACGCGCGCAAACATTCCATCTGAGAGCATCCTCTATGTCACTTCGCCAACTGAACATTGCCCCTCGCGCGTTTCTCGGTTTCGCCTTTATTGCGTTGTTAGTGATCCTATTGGGGGTGTTCGCGGTCAACCGCATGACGCAGATCCGCCAGTCCTCGGTGGACATGAGCGCCAACCAACTGCCCAGCGTGACGTACCTGGGCAACATCACCGAAAACGTGTTGCGTTTGCGCATCCTGTCATTTCGCGTATTGGTCAACCGCGAGCCGGCCAGCCTGCAGGAAGCGGAAACCCGCATGGCGGCACTGGCCGACAAGGTAAAAACCGCCCAGGCGGGTTATGCGGCGCTGCCTGCCAGCGCAGATGAGGCCGCGCTGTACAAGACCTTTGTGACCACCCTGGACAACTACAGCAAGGCCCAGGCCGACATGCTGGCCTTGTCGCGACAGGGCCAGGTCGAGGAAATGCGCGCCCTGATCAACACGCGGATCAAGGAAGGCACCGACCAGATGGGCGAGCAGTTGAACAAGCTCATCGCGATGAACGCGGCGAATGCCAAGCAAGCCGACGCGGATGCCGGGCAGAGTTACCAAGGCGCAATCATGGGGGTGATTGTGGTCGCGGTCGCCGCCGCGCTGCTCACTGTACTGCTGGCCTGGCTATTGACCCGTAGCATCGTCACGCCGCTGCGCAAGGCTGTGGAAGTGGCCGAGACCATCGCCGCCGGCAATCTCAGCAAAACCATCGAGGACGACGGCAAGGACGAACCGGCCCGGCTGCTCAGCGCCCTGGCGACGATGCAGGCCAACCTGCGCCAGACCATCCAGCACATCGCCGGTTCGGCCACGCAGTTGGCGTCTGCCGCTGAAGAGCTGAGCGCGGTCACCGAAGAAGCCTCCAAAGGCCTGCAACAACAAAACAACGAAATCGATCAGGCCGCTACGGCGGTCAACGAGATGACGGCGGCCGTGGAAGAGGTGGCGCGTAATGCGGTGTCCACGTCCGAAGCATCCGGCCAGTCCAACCAGGCGGCGCGGGCAGGCCGCGACCGTGTGGTGGAAACCGTCGAGGCGATCCAGACCATGACCCACGACGTGCAAAACACGGCCGTATTGATCGAAGGCCTGGCGACCCAGGGCCGGGACATCGGCAAAGTGCTCGACGTGATCCGCGCCATTGCCGAGCAGACCAACCTGCTGGCGCTCAATGCCGCCATCGAGGCCGCCCGTGCCGGTGAGGCCGGACGCGGTTTTGCCGTAGTGGCGGACGAAGTGCGCGCCCTGGCCCATCGCACTGCGCAGTCGACCCAGGAAATTGAGAAGATGGTCGCCGGCATCCAGAACGGCACAGGTGAAGCGGTGCAATCGATGCAGCAAAGTAACCAGCGCACGCAAAACACCCTGGAAATGGCCCGCGCCGCCGGTGTGGCGCTGGAGCAGATTACCCAGTCCATCAGCCTGATCAACGAACGCAATCTGGTGATCGCCAGCGCTTCGGAAGAACAGGCGCAGGTGTCCCGTGAGGTGGACCGCAACCTGGTGAACATCCGCGACCTGGCAACCCAGTCGGCAGCGGGCGCCAACCAGACCAGCGCGGCCAGCCATGAGCTGTCGCGCCTGGCGGTGGATTTGAATGGGATGGTGGCCAGGTTCGTTATCTGACTTGGCGTGAAATGAGATCAATAGGGTGGGAGTGGGCTTGTGTGGGAGCGGGCTCCCACATGGGTTTTGTAGGGTGCGAGGGGTTACTGTCTCCAGGCGGCTGAGTTCACCAGATTTTTTGGCTTTTCACCCGCCAATGCCTGCAGCAGATTATCCACCGCACACTTGGCCATCGCCTCCCGCGTCTCATGGGTCGCCGAGCCGATATGCGGGGTTGCCACCACATTGTTCAGGCGCAGCAACGGTGAGTCGTGACTCAGCGGCTCACGCTCAAACACATCCAACCCCGCCGCGCGAATCGTGCGTTGTTGCAACGCCTGCACCAGCGCCGCTTCGTCCACCACCTTGCCCCGCGAGATGTTGATAAAGATCGTGTCCGGGCCCATCAAGGCGAACTCCTCGGCGCCGATCAGCTTTTCGGTTTCAGCGGTGAGCGGCAATGTCAGGCAGACAAAGTCGGCTTGCTGCAACAGGTCCTGCAAGCTGCGGTACTGCGCGCCAAACCGTGCTTCCACCAGCGGCTTGGGCGAATGGCTGTGATAGAGCACTGGCATGCCAAAGCCGAAGTGCCCGCGCTGGGCCAAGGCTTCACCGATGCGCCCCATGCCAATGATGCCCAGGGTCTTGCCGTGCACGTCGCTGCCAAAGTGCGCCGGGCCGATGTTCTTGTGCCACTGCCCGGCGCGCACCATGTCGGCCAGTTCGACCACGCGCCGGGCGGTGGCGAGGATCAGCGCGAAGCCGGTGTCGGCGGTGGTTTCGGTGAGCACGTCGGGGGTGTTGCTGAGCAGGATGCCGCGCGCGGTCAGGTAGTCGATGTCGTAGTTGTCGACCCCCACGGACACGCTCGCCACCGCTTCCAGGTACGGCGCGAGGTCCAGCAGTTGCGCGTCCAGGCGCAGGCTGGCACCGAGCAGGCCGTGGGCGGTCGGCAGGGCGTCGCGCAGCTTGGCCAAGCCCGGTTCGTCGAGGGCGTCGATCAACGTGACCTCGGCCTGTTCATGCAGGCGCGCCATCAGCGGCGCGGAGAGTTTTTTGTACAGCACAACGGACTTTTTCATGCGGTCTTTACCTTCAAATCCAGGGTTGGCGCCGGCACGCGATCGCTGGCGCCGGGCTTGAGGAAAATCGTCAGCACCACCGACAGCAGCAACGCACCGCTCATCAGCAGGTACGAGGCACCGGGCGAGCCGGTGCTGCTATTGAGGTAACCCACCAGGTACGAACCGCCGAACGAGCCAAGGGCGCCCATGCTGTTGATCAGCGCCATGGCGCCCCCGGCGACGTTGGCCGGCAGGATCTCCGGAACGATGGCGAAAAACGGCCCATACGGCGCGTACATGCAGGCCCCGGCGATCACTAGCAAGGTGTAGGACCACCAGAAATGTTCGGCGCCGAGCACGTAGGACGCGTAGAACGCGATGGACGCGATCAGCAGCGGCGGCCAGACGAAGCGTTTGCGTTTTTGCAGCTTGTCCGAGCCCCAGGACACCACGAGCATGCCAATCACCGCTGCCAGATAAGGCAGCGCCGACAGCCAGCCGGCCTCGACCATGTCCATCTGCAAACCGGCCTTGAGGATTGACGGCAGCCACAGCACAAAACCGTACACGCCAATGCTCCAGCAAAAGAACTGCAGCGCGAGGATGATCACCTTCGGCGAGCGGAACGCCTCGGCGTAATTCTTCACCGCCTTGATGCCCACCTGTTCGGCGGCGAGGGCGCTTTGCAGGCTGTGTTTTTCGCTGTCGCTCAGCCATTTCGCATCGTTTGGTCGCTCATCGGCCAGGCGCCACCAGATAAATGCCCACAACACGGCGGGCAGGCCTTCGATGATAAACATCCAGCGCCAGCTGAAATGCTGCACCAGGTAGCCCGACACCACCGACATCCACAGCATGGTCACCGGGTTGCCAAGGATCAGGAAGGTGTTGGCCCGCGAGCGTTCGGCACGGGTAAACCAGTGGCACAGGTACACCAGCATCGCCGGCATCACTGCCGCTTCGACCACGCCGAGGGTGAAGCGGATCACGATCAGCATGTAGGCGTTGGACACCACGCCGGTCAGGGTGGCCAGGCCGCCCCAGAGGATCAGGCTGACAAAAATCAGTTTTTTGACGCTGCGTTTTTGCGCATAGATCGCCCCTGGCACCTGGAAGAAAAAGTAGCCGAGGAAAAACAATGCACCCAGCAGCGAGGACATGCCCGGCGTGATCATCAGGTCTTCGGCCATCCCGGAGGCAGCGGCGAAGCCGTAGTTGGCGCGGTCCAGGTAGGCCAGGCTGTAGGTGATAAAAACGATGGGCATGATGTACCACCAACGGCGGGTGGCGAGTTTCACGGTTTCCATGGGGTTGCTCCTGAGCTTGTTGTAGTTGTGGCAACAGGTTGTGGGTCAAGCAACGGATTTGACGGTTAACTCTTCACGGGTGGGCAAACCCTCCATGTCACCGCGACTCTGTACGGCCCGGCTGCCGATCCAGTTGCCGCGCTGCACTGCCTCGGGGAAGCTGAGGTTTTCCAGCAGGGCGCTGATCATGCCGACGGCAAAACCATCGCCGGCGCCGACGGTGTCGACCACTTTTTCCACGGGTACGGCGGTGACAAAGCCCTGGTCCAGGTGGGTGCGGTAGTAGGCGCCGTCCGCACCGAGCTTGATCGCCACGGCTTCGGCGCCCCGGTCGAGGTAGAACGCGGCGATGTCGGCCGGGTCGTCGAAACCGCTGAGCAGGCGGCCTTCGCCCAGGCCCGGCAAGACCCAGTCGGCCAGGCCGGCGAGGGCATTGATTTCACGGATCATCGTCTGCTGGTTGGGCCACAGCGACGGGCGCAGGTTGGGGTCGAACGACACGCTGCGCCCGGCTTTGCGCATCTGTGTCATCAACTCGACGGACAACTCGCGGGTGGCCTCGGACAACGCCGGCGGAATTCCCGTGGCGTGCAGATGGCGGGCGTTGAGCAAGCCAGGGCTCATCGCCGCGAGCGACAGGTGACTGGCCGCCGAGCCTTTGCGGAAATACTCCACCTGGGGATCGGCACCGGCTTCTTCGCGGGACTTGAACTGAAAGCCGGTCGGATGCAGGGGATCGACGGCCACGTGCCGGCAATCCAGCCCTTCGTGTTTCAACGTATCGACCACAAAGCGGCCAAGGCAATCGTTGCCCACCCGACTCAGCCACGCCACCTTGAAACCCAGGCGCGACAGACCGATGGCGACGTTGCTGTCGGCCCCGGCGATGCGTTTATGAAACTGCGCCACTTGGGCCAGGTCGCCGGTCTGCTCGGCGACAAACATCGCCATGGTTTCGCCAAAAGACAGAATATCGATCTCAGACATGGGCGTTCTCCACGCGAGGTTGGCCCAGCAGGGCGAGGGTGGCGACCTGGTGTGCGGTAACCGCGATCAGGTCGTCGCCTTGCAGCGGGAATTCCACTGCCCGGGCAATTCCTTGGGTCATGTGCTTGAGCAGTTGTTCCCACAGTTGCAGGTCGGTGGCGCCGGGTGGCAGGGCCACGAGTTTGCCGTCCGGGCGGCGCGCCACCGCTTTGCAGTGCAGGTAATCCACATGTCGCCCGAGCAGGCGCGCGGCAGTCAGGGCAGATTGGTCCTGCCACTGCCAGTTGCCGATATCGAAGGTCATCTTGACCGGCAGGCCGAGGCGTTCGACTTCGGTGAAAAAGCGTTGCATCGGCTCGATACGCCCGCCGTGCAGGGTCTGGTCGTTTTCCACCAGCAACTGCACCGGGTGGCGGCTGAGCAGGGCGTGCAGGCTTTCGAGGTCGTTGGTGTCGGTGAAGTAGCCGAGGGAGACTTTCAGCCAGCGCGCACCGAAGGCCTGGGCACGGTCGAGGGTGGCGGCGAGTTCGGCGTTGGGCTGGGCGCGGCCGGCGACCCACAGCTCCAGCGGCGATGAAAACACCGATTCCAAATCGTGTTGCGCCGCGGCCTGAGCCAACTCGGCGGGGTGTTCGTGCGTCAGTAATTCCTCACGCCATTCGATGCGTTGTGCACCGGCAGAGGCGAGCAATTCGACGAAACTCAATTGGCCTTGCTCACGGACCCGGTCGGCGCCGTAGCTGGAGAGGCTGATGGAAACGGGGTATTTATGCATTGTTGTTTACCTCTGAAACCGGTTTCATTTTTATTCACAAAACAAACTGCAGGAGCCGGCAAGCCGGCTCCTACGAGGGGCGGGTCGAGCCTCGAATGATGAGTTGGGGCAGGAAACCCAGGGTGCGCGTGGGATCGGTATCACCGCGCAGGCGCTTGAGCAAGCAGTCGAATGCGCTGGCGCCGATGGCCTCGGTGGGTTGGGCGAGGGCAGTGATGCCGTTGCCGACCAAGGGATACCAGTCCAGGTCATCCAGGGCGATCAGGCCGACGTCGCCGAACAGGTCACAACCTAGTTGCTTGAGCGCACGGGTGCAGGCCAGCGCGGCAACACCGTTGGCACAAAACAGCGCTTTGGGGCCGGGCTTGGCGAGGAAGGTTTGCAGGTTGGCGTGCAGTTTGTCGTCCAGTTCCAGCACCGCGCCGTTCAAGTCGGGACGGGCCGCGATCTCGGCCTTGAAGCTTTCCAATCGCTCCAGCCGCGAGCTGGTGCCGTCGGTGGCTTCACTCACCAGCAACAGATCGCGGTAACCCTGTTGTTGCAGGTGCTCAATGGCCATGCGCACCGCCGCCGGGTTGTCCAACCCGACCAGGTCGCTGTGCAACGGCGCGACCTTGCGGTCTACCAGCACCAGGGGCATTTCCCGTTGCAGTTCCAGCAATTGGTCAAGGTGATGGCCGAGGGTGTTCACGATCAGCCCTTCGATGTTGTACGAACGCAGCGCGGCCAGGTGTTGGCGCTCCTGCTCGTCATCGCGGTCGGTGTTGCACACCACCAGGCTGTAGCCGTGCTGGCGGCAGGCGGTTTCGACGCCATGCATCACGGCAATGGAATAGGGGTTGCGGATGTCGGCGACGAGCATGCCGATCAGGCGTGTGCGCCCACGTTTGAGGCCACGGGCCATCTGGTTGGGGCGGTAGCCGAGTTGCTCGATGGCTTGCTCGATACGCAACGCGATAGCGTCGGAGAGCAGGGCGCGGTCGTCGCCGATGAAGCGCGAGACACTGGCTTTGGACACGCCGGCGTGTTGGGCCACATCTAGCATGGTCACGCGGCTGCGCTGAGCGGCGGAAAATGAAGTCACGGTTGCGCCTTTCTTATTCGATTTGGGATACGACTGAAACCGGTTTCAGAAAACACCAGTCCGCAGGCATCGTCAAGCAAATATTCGCCCAGCCCGCCAATGAAGTGGCGGGTGAAAACGACGAACGGAGTGTGAACCTGTTAGTTCTGACAGTAGTTGCAGACAGGTGAATGGAGTTCAATCGACCTCGTAAAACGTTTATTCGAATCGCCTGAGAGTCAGGCGTGTTTGTATTCTGGGAGGCCTTTATGAACACTGTAGGTTCTGGGCAGTCAAGGGCGAGTGGACCCTCGGGGCCGGCTGGGCCGCTCATTCTGGACGCAGCGGATTTCGTCGACGCGGAGTCGGATGGCTTGATACCCGCCCGATTTTACTTCGCGGACCTTGAGGTCGATCTTCCAACACCCTGGGCGTTTTTACCGACTCCGGGCCGCGACCAGTATGTGGTGTTCGAGTGGGCTGTGCGAGGTGCCCGACCTACTGATGCACCGCCTATTTTGTTGCCAAATCCGCTGACCGCTGCGGATTTTCCTCTGCGTGTGCAAATACCGCAGGCTTTTTTGTTGAGCAGCGCAATTGTTGATGTTCGGTATCGCGTGCATAACCGTACGCCGGACGGCCCGAGTTTTGATATTTCCAGCATCGTAACCATCCGAATCGATCGTGATGCACCAGGTAGCGGAGCGTTGCTACCTCCGGCCATTTATCCTAGAGACCCGATTACCACCTCCTATCTGGACGCCAATCCCCTGGTGCCCATGGAAATTCCAGATGGGTATCTGGACCGTGAGGTGGGCGACGTAGTGCTACTTTATTTTTCTGATATGAATCTGCTGCCAACCGGTGCTCCGACGCTTGTCTCCCCCCCGCTTAGCAGTGCCACTGGCCGGATATTCGTTGATGTGCCCCGCGAGGTTTTCCGCAGTTTTCCAGGGGCTTTGTTCCTCTTCTGTTTCTATCGTCTGATGGACCGCGCGGGCAATGTCAATCCGTTGTTCTCGCAGGTGGCCCGAGTAAGGCTAGAGACGGATCTTCCTGCGCCAATCTACACGCGGCCCAGTTTCCCTCAATCTGAGTCGCATCCAAATCGATATATGACCTGCAGTACTACGCCTGCGATTTGGTTTTATGTCGAAGTGTTCATTCCACCTGATCCAAACCTGCAGGATGGGGACCTGGTTACGTTGCGGTTCCAGGGTTATGGCCAATACCCTGATGTCAACCCGGACCCTTCTGTCGTTGAGACCTTGACGCATTTTTGGGACGGTGTTGCGGATGCCTTGGGGTACAACTTCAGGATTACAGACGTCGAGCGGGTGATCCGACCCTTGAAGAAAAATGCGGGCGGCGAGGCAAGCTATACGGTGTCCAGATTGGGCGTGCCGATGGGTCGTTCTGCTTCCCGGTTCGTGCAGTTCGATCGGGTTGTGCCGACCTCGCCAATACCACCAGATCCTATCTACTGCTGGCTTGGCGGTAATGGTCCTGAACCCTAGGCTCTGCTGTTCTCCCCCTTGAGCGCTTAAGCACTGGGCGCTCGAGGGGGGAGTGTGTAACGAATTTTTCACCAGCGTTGTTTGGCCGAAAGTCAGTCGGACGGAAGGGGCGTGCCCGGGTTTTGGTCTGCCGGTTGTAATGCTCTGGCGGGGCGCGGACCTGTTCTGACGGCTTAGGCGGAGATATGCGGTATCTACATCAACAGCAAGGAGAGTTTGAAATGAGCAGCAATCCGAATACCTCTGCACCAGCGCCGCTCGTCATCAATGCACCCACGATCGCCGAAGCACTGGATGATGCCACTGGTCTTATTCCGGCGATCGTTGCGCCGGTCGGGATAACCGTGGAACTGAGCACTGGGGGGATTTCACGGCCAACCGATTGGATGAGCATCGAAATTCGCGATGTCGCGGCGACGCCGCCCACCTGGAGCACGCTGGTGGCGCCCTTCCAGATCAACACCAATCCAGTTCCAGCCATTATCGACCGGTTTGTTGCTGCGCCAGTGCCTGAATTTCGACACGGCTTTTATGAACTCAAAAACACTCAGTACCGTAACGCGGCAGGGGGTATCCCTGGACCTGCCTTTGATGAATCCAACCCCGGCGCATTCCGTGTCGATACCATTGCGCCGTATGCCGTAGCGACCTCGCGCGAACAACCGACAGTCCCGACGTTCAACAATGTGGCGCCGGGGGAGGTTATCGATAATGCGTTTCTGATCCGTGAAGGCGGTGTGGAAATTGGTATCCCTGCGAATACCTTTGGTCCGCAGCCAGGACGCTATGAAGCGGGAGATATGATTAACGTTTATTTCAGCCCGGTCATGGACCCCCGACCAGAGTATTTAGTAAGCGGTCCCGGCGTGCCGATGTTGCCAACCGGCGCCACCTTCTTCCTGTCAGCCGCGCAAATAGTGTTAAGCGGTTTGTACTATATTTTCTACACCATCACGGATCGGGCGGGGAATGTCAGTCGTCCATCTTTTGTTGATTTTCGCACCGTTTCCTTGTTGGCCGACCCCGTGCCGTTGGCGCCTGTACTTCCGCTTGCGCCTGACGATATTGGCGGTGCGGATGATTTGCTCGATATTCCAGATTTTCTGGCAGGCATTGAGCTGCATATTGAGGAGTACCTGAATTTTGCCACCGGGCTGGACCAGTTCGAGTGGCAATGGCAGGCGCAACCCTTTGGCCCGCAATCCCCTCCGCTCGTTGACTTTGACGTAATCTTCGACAACATGAATGATGCGATCCGGGCCGCCTACACTGCGACCCTGGGCCCGCAGACGGTGATGGTACGTTATCGGATCGAACGCAATGGCCTATTCTTCCCATCTCCAGACAAATCAGTGCGCCTCGATTTGTCAGTAGAGGGGCCAGTGTTGCCGATTACGCTTCCGCCAGGCAGCGAAAATCCGGGGCTTGAGCTGGCTCGGGTGTTTGGCGCGGTCACGGCCACCGAGCTGAATACTTTGCGGATTGCCGACGCTGATCAGCCTGTGACCATCAGGATTGAGCTCTGGAATATTCCCGCTCTGCCTCATCCATTGAATGACATTTATCTGTTATGGGGTGTCACCAAAGAACGCGTGGGTCCTTTCAATATCGGAGCAACTGCCCCCGGCACCGACTTTGTATTCACCATTCCATGGGATGTAGTCGCCCGACACGGCAACGGCCCGCAACCTGTCAGCTACGTTGTTACCGGCCCCGGTACCACCAATGAGAACCCATCGGGTGTCACCACAGTCAACGTGATTGACGCCGTAACGGTGGTATTGCCGCCTGCACAGTTCTTGCGCCTTGATGGTCTGGGCGAATGGTCTTGTGCGTCGTTGCTGACCCGTATGCCCGGTTCGCCACCGGTTCTCTATGGGGAGTTGTTCATTCCAGGGGACCCGAGGCTGGTGGCAGGCAATACCGTGGATGTCACGATCACGATCACTAACGATTTCCCAGGGTTGCCATCAGGGCCATTCATGCTTTCGATTACGACGCCACCATTGACTCCCGCACAGGTGACCAGTGGTTTTAACGTTGAAGTGACGTACCGACCCTTCCTGGCACAGGTGCCGTTCGGGCCTTGTGAGGTGACTTACTCCACGATCACATCGACGGGAGCAACCGGTCACGGTGAATTGGCCGATGTGTACACCGGCTTCTCCAACCCTGACTCTTTCTGCGATCGGGAGCCCTTTGTACCCACACCTTGAAATGCGTTGAAAACTGATAGCACAAAAGGGAAGCCCGGCTTCCCTTTTGTGCATCTTTCCGTTGCTGTTTCAGGCTCTTTGCTCGTTTCGCTATCGCTCAATTGATATGTAGCGCTGACTGTTCAGATTAATCCTACATCAAAGGGTACGTTCACTACGTAATCTCTGCGCCGCACAGGTAAGGCTCCATTCCTAGGGAACGAGTCATACCGTTTTAGAGGCTCTATCCCAGAGAGTGAACCACCATGTCTACGTTAGTTAATTTTGAACTCAAGCCACTGAACAAGATGATGAAACTTCCTGCGGTTGCTTTTTTAATGTTTGCAGCCTCTCAAACAACTGTTGAAGCCGGTCAATTGGTCGGTGAGTCAAAAGTTATTGATTCCAGTGAATTGAAGAATGATTGGCAATTGGATAAGAAATCCGATCTGACGCTTAACGGCGCACGGGCCGGTAATATCCTGGTCAACGATTCAGAACTTACTGTCAATGCGGGCAGCCAGGTCGATGACATTCGTGCAACCCAAGGCTCCACCGTCAGGATCAATGACGCTACGGTTGAATCCAACCACTCGACGTTTGGCGCCGTTCGCCTGGATGACAGTTCTGCTCTTATTCAAGGCAGCACCATCACCAGTAACACAACTGTTGGCCTGCAAGCTTTCCAGAATTTCAACTCGGAAAAAGGCGGTGTTGCTGAGGTCTATAACAGTACCATCCGTGGTCTTCTTGGCGGCGCCATGGCGTATGGGAACAGTGAATTGCACTTCAAGCAGAACACGTTGGTGGAAGGTACGGGCGCCGACAGCTACGGCGTATTGCTTGACGGCGCGACGGCCACGGCCAGCCAAAGTACCATCGTGGGTGGCAAGAATGGCGTGGTATTCAGCAATGATTTCGGTAAAGGTGATATCGGCAAACTGGCGCTGGACAACTCCCATGTCGAAGGTCGTACGGGTTCTGCCCTTGTCGTCAATGGTTATCCTGGCGAGGCTATGAACGTTGAGATCGACGTGCGCAACGGCTCGACCCTGACCGGTGGCAACGGTACGTTGCTGGAAGTCAACGGTGGTGCAACGGCCAGCATGAACGTCGATCACAGTCGCTTGAACGGCAACGTGATTGTCGAGAATGGCAGCACTGCGCACTTGAACCTGCAGAACAATGCGGGTCTCACTGGCCAACTGAAGAATGTCACCAGCCTGAACGTTGGCGACGCGTCGTTCTGGGAGTTGACCGGCGACAGCCAGGTCGGCGCCTTGAGCCTGGCGGGTGGTACGGTGAAATTTGGCGACACCAACGCCTTCTATCAATTGGACCTGGACAGCCTGGAAGGCAATGGCACCTTTGTCATGGGCACTGATTTTGCCCGTGGCGTTACGGATTTCCTGAACATCGAAGGCGAGGCCAAGGGCAACCACAGCCTGTTGCTCGCAGCCAGCGGTGCAGAACCGGTGAAGCCTGAAGAGATCCGCGTGGTACACACCGGAGGTGGTGACGCCAACTTCTCCCTGGTGGGCGACGTGGTCGACGTAGGTGCTTATTCCTACGGGCTGAAGAAGGAAGGCACCGATTGGTTCCTTGACCCAAACAATCGTGTGATCAGCCCTGGTACTCGCTCGGTGCTGGCGCTGTTCAACACCGCACCGACCGTGTGGTATGGCGAGGCCACTTCACTGCGTACGCGTATGGGTGAATTGCGATTTGAGCCAGGTCAGGCGGGTGTTTGGATTCGTGGTTATGGCAATAAATACAAGGTGGCCGAGAGCACGGGCGTGGGCTACGACCAAACCCAGCAGGGCTTTACTCTGGGTGCCGACACGCCGCTGGCCGATAGCCAGTGGTTGGTAGGTGTGATGGCTGGCCACAGTTCGTCCGACCTGAACCTCAAACGCGGCACTTCCGGTAACGTGAAGAGCTACTACCTGGGGGCATATGCCACCTGGCTGGATGATGAAAGCGGCCTGTATTTCGACGCAGTTGCCAAGGTCAACCGCTTCCACAACGAGTCCAAGGTCGGTTTGAGCGACGGCACCTCGTCCAAGGGCAAGTACAACAACACCGGTGGTGGTTTGTCGGCCGAGTTCGGTCGCAACATCAAGCTGGATGATGGCTTCTTTGTCGAGCCGTATGCCCAAATGTCGACCGTGGTGATCCAGGGCGCCAACTACAACTTGGATAATGGCCTCAAAGCCGAGGGCGAGCGTACTCGCTCAATCATGGCCAAGGCCGGTGCAACGGTTGGGCGTGATATTCAACTCGACAGTGGCAGCGTGGTCCAGCCTTACTTGCGCGCGGCGATGGTGCACGAGTTTGCCAACAACAATAAGGTGTCGGTGAACAATAATGTGTTCAACAACGACCTGTCAGGTTCGCGTGCTGAGTTCGGTGCGGGTGTTGCGGTGAAGCTGTCGAAGAACCTGCAACTGCATGCCGATCTTGAACACAGCAGCGGCGGCAAGGTCGAGCAGCCTTGGGGTGCCAACGTAGGCGTACGTTATATGTGGTAAGCGCCGGTCAATGAAAAACGCCCGTATCGCAAGATACGGGCGTTTTTTTGTGCCCGCAGAAGGGTCAACTGCTCAGATCGAAATCTACATCCAAAACGAAAGCGTTACCGCTGGGGTTGGTGTCAGTGGTACCTCTCAACTGGCCACTGATTTTAATGATGCCTGCACTCAAGCTCAGGATGGTCAATGTTCCGGCGATGCAAGTTACCGTGTAATGTTCCGTGGGCGACTTGACCGCATACCATACTTTGACCTCGGTAAACTCCTGCTTGGACAAGTCGATAACGCTGCCTGTGCGAACATTGTCGGGCAGTTGGATATGTATTTCCTTAATGGTTACGGAGTTGTCCGCATGTCGTGCGTCAATGCTGTAGGTTGCCCGCTCGAAGTTATGTTTTAGTGTCAGTGTCTGAAAAATAACGGGTGACAAATTGATCTTTGCATCGAATTGCCCGGTGGCCATAAGGCGCTTTGGACGTAACAGCTTTTGTTGTGCGGGCGTTAAAGCTTGCTGTTGTGCGGACATGATAGCTTCTCCATCGCTGATGAATGTGCGTGTAACAGAGGTGTCAGCGGCTCTGTCATGAAGCATGAGATAGGAGAGTGTAGGCGCTGTAAACTGTCAACACTAACAGTATACGAATGCAACAGTGTATGAGCGCCTGAGAGTTCAACGACTCTTTGCTACAGAAGTACGTGTTAGCGGCTGCCTGCTGTTAAGGGATACATCTAAGTGGTGACGTTTTAATCAGCTTTTGTACTAATGGACTGTGCGTCAAGTGACAGCGCTGAACCAGACCGTGCCGCTTTTGCGGCGAATGTGCATTAATGGCTAGGGACGCTGTGCGACTCAGCCAAACAGCCCCGCCGCGATATTGATCGAGAAACCGAGGATCGCGGTGTTGAACAGAAACCCGATCAACGACTGCCCCAGCACTACCTTGCGCATGCCCCGCGTGGCCACACCCACATCCGAAGTTTGCACCGCCACGCCGATGGTGAACGAGAAGTACAGGAAGTCCCAGTAATTGGGCGTCGTCAGGCCTTCGGCAAAACGTAGCGCCGGTTCCTTGCCGTCCCAGGTGTAATACAGGCGGGCGTAATGCACGCTGAAAATCACCCCGATCAGCAACCACGAACCCATGACCGTCAAGCCAGTAAAACCGTAATGCAGCAGACGTTCGGTGGTGGCCAGGTCCTTGCTGCCGACCAGTTCGAAAGTGATGGTCGCCAGGCTAGCGATAGCGGCAATGCACACCGTGAACAGCACCAGCCCGGCGTTTTCATCTTCGATTTCGGCGATGCGTTTGACGTCCGGGGCCTTGGCGCGGATGGTCAGCCACAGCATCAGTATCAGGTAGGTCCAGACACCGGCGTTCCAGCCGATGAGGGTTTTGCTGATGAGGCTGCCGGCGGGGACCAGGATGCCGACGGCAAGGCCGAGCAGGGCGGCGGCGGAGAGGCGAGGGTGGGTGCGGGCGAGGAAGGGCATAGGGACTCACAGCTGACGGCGTGTGAGCAGACTGTACAGGAACGAGAATGCGGTAACTAACCCCCTGTGGGAGCGGGCTTGCTCGCGAAGGAGGTGTGTCAGTCAACTCATTCATTGGCTGACCCACCGCCTTCGCGAGCAAGCCCGCTCCCACACAAGCCAGCTCCCACAAGGGGAGCTGCGGTGTTGGGGCTATCGAGGCTTTTTCTTCACGAGTTTCATGACCACCACAAAGAACACCGGCACAAACACCACCGCCAGCGTCGCCGTGATCATCCCGCCAATCACCCCCGTACCAATCGCCTGCTGGCTCGCGGAGCTGGCCCCGGTGGCAATCGCCAGCGGCACCACGCCAAGGATGAACGCCAGCGAGGTCATGATGATCGGCCGCAAACGCAGGCGCGCGGCCTTCAATGTCGCGCTGATCAAGTCTTCACCTTGGTCGTACAAGTCCTTGGCAAACTCGATGATCAAAATCGCGTTCTTCGCCGACAGGCCGATGATGGTGATCAAGCCCACTTTGAAAAACACATCGTTGGGCATGCCGCGCAAGGTCACTGCCAACACCGCGCCAAGCACGCCCAGCGGCACCACCAGCAGCACCGACGTTGGAATCGACCAGCTTTCATACAGCGCCGCCAGGCACAAGAACACGATCAACAACGACAGGCCCAACAGCAACGGTGCCTGGGCGCCGGACAAACGTTCCTGCAACGACAGCCCGGTCCATTCCTGACCCAGGCCAGCGGGCAACTGGCTGACCAGTCGCTGGATTTCATCCATCGCTTCGCCCGTACTGTGCCCTGGCGCCGCTTCACCGCTGATCGCAATTGCCGGGTAGCCGTTATACCGCGTCAACTGCGCCGGGCCTTGGGTCCACTTGGCTTCGACAAATGCCGACAGCGGTACCATCTTGCCGGCGTTGTTGCGCACGTGGATCTTCATCACGTCTGCCACCTGGCTGCGCTGGTCGCCTTCGGCCTGCACCACCACGCGCTGCATGCGGCCCTGGTTGGGGAAGTCGTTGATATAGGCCGAGCCGATCGCCGACGACAACACATTGCCCACGTCCGCAAAGGACACGCCCAACGCATTGGCTTGCTTGCGGTCCACCACCAGTTGCACCTGCGGCGCCTCGGCCAGGGCGCTTTCGCGCACGTTGGCGAGGATCGGGCTTTTCTCGGCGGCCGCCAGCAACTCGGTACGCGCCGCCATCAAGGCCGCATGGCCGACGCCACCACGGTCCTGCAAGCGGAATTCGAACCCGCTCGACGTACCCAGCCCATCCACCGGCGGCGGCAGGATCGCGTAGGCAATCGCATCCTTAAGTTCGCTGAAGGCCATGTTGGCGCGGTCGGCAATCGACGCCGCGGAGTCGTCGCTGCCGCGCTCGGACCAATCCTTGAGCGTGGTAAACGCCAGCGCCGCGTTCTGCCCCGAACCGGAGAAACTGAAGCCCATGATCATGGTGGTATCGCCCACCCCAGGCTCGCCGGTGTTATGCGCTTCGATCTGCTCGGCCACCTGCACCGTGCGGTTCTTGCTCGCGCCGGGCGGCAGCTGGATGTCGGTGATGGTGTAGCCCTGGTCCTCCACCGGCAGGAACGAGGAGGGCAGGCGCATAAACATCAGCCCCAGGCCCACCAGTAGCACGGCATAGATCAACAGGTAGCGGCCGCTGCGTTTGAGGGCATAGGCCACCCAGCCTTCGTAGCGGTCGGTGAGCTGTTCAAAACGCCGGTTGAACCAGCCGAAAAAGCCGCCCTTGGCGTGGTGTTCATCCTTGGCAATCGGTTTGAGCAAGGTGGCGCACAGCGCCGGCGTCAAGGTCAGGGCGAGGAACGCCGAGAACAGGATCGAGGTGGCCATCGACAGCGAGAACTGCTGATAGATCACCCCCACCGAACCGGCCATGAACGCCATCGGCAGGAACACCGCCACCAGCACCAGGGTGATGCCGACAATGGCCCCGGTGATCTGGCCCATGGCTTTACGCGTGGCTTCCTTGGGCGACAGGCCTTCGGTGACCATGATCCGCTCGACGTTCTCCACCACCACGATTGCATCGTCCACCAGGATGCCGATCGCTAGCACCATGCCAAACATGGTCAGCACGTTGATCGAGAACCCCAGCAGCAACATGGTGGCAAAGGTGCCCATCAACGCAATCGGCACCACCAGTGTCGGGATCAGCGTGTAGCGCACGTTCTGCAAGAACAGGAACATCACCGCAAACACCAGCGCCATGGCCTCGAGCAAGGTGTAGACCACCTTGGTGATCGAGACTTTGACGAACGGCGAGGTGTCGTACGGAATCTTGTACTCCACGTTCGCCGGGAAGTAGCGCGACAGCTCATCCATCTTTGCCCGCACCAGGGTCGCGGTGTTCAACGCGTTGGCGCCCGGCGCCAGTTGCACGCTGACGGCGGTGGACGGCTTGCCGTTCAGGCGCGTGGAGAACTGGTATTCCTGGCTGCCGATTTCCACCCGCGCCACATCGCCGATGCGCACGGTAGAGCCGTCGGGGTTGGCCTTGAGCACGATGTCGGCGAATTCTGCCGGTGTCGACAGCTGGCCCTTGACCAGGATCGCAGCCGTGATTTCCTGGGTGTTTGTCCCCGGCAGATCACCGATGCTGCCCGCTGAAACCTGGGCGTTCTGCGCGCTGATCGCCGCATTCACATCGGCGGGCGTGAGGTTGAAACCGATCAGCTTCTGCGGGTCGACCCAGATGCGCATCGCGCGTTCGGCACCGTACAGCTGGGCCTTGCCCACACCGTCCAGGCGCTTGAGCTCGTTCATCACGTTGCGCGCCAGGTAATCGCTGAGCGCCACGTCATCAAGCTTGCCGTCGTTAGACGTGAGGGTCACCAACAGCAGGAAGCCGGCGGAGACTTTCTCCACCTGCAAACCCTGCTGGGTCACGGCTTGCGGCAAGCGCGGCTCTACCGCTTTGAGGCGGTTTTGCACATCGACCTGGGCCATTTCCGGGTTGGTGCCCGGCTGGAAGGTGGCGGTGATGGTGGCCGAACCGAGGCTGCTCTGGGACTCGAAATACAGCAGGTGATCGGCGCCGTTGAGCTCCTGCTCGATCAGGCTGACCACGCTTTGATCCAGGGTCTGCGCCGAGGCGCCGGGGTACACCGCGTAGATTTCCACCTTGGGCGGCGCGACGTTGGGGTACTGCGCCACCGGCAACTGCGGGATCGCCAGCAAACCGGCGAGCAGGATGAACAGGGCGACCACCCAGGCGAAGATCGGGCGGTCAATAAAGAACTGCGGCATGTCGGATTATTCCTTTGCGAGCTGGCCGGAGGTTGGGCTGTCGTCCACCTCGACTTTTTCCCCGGGGCGGGCGTGTTGCAGGCCTTCGACGATGATGCGGTCACCGGGCTTGAGGCCGTGGCTGACCACCCAGCGATCGTTGATCACCGCACCCAGCTCCACGGGTTGCTGGCTGACGGTCTGCTCGGCGTCCAATAGCAACACCATGGGGATGCCTGCGCTGTCACGGGTGATGGCGCGTTGCGGAACGCTGATGCCTTGGCTGTCGACGGCCTGCTCCAGGCGCACCCGCACAAAGCTGCCGGGCAACAGGTCGAGGTCCGGGTTGGGGAACTCGCTGCGCAGGATGATCTGGCCGGTGCCGGGGTCGACGCTGATCTCGGCGAACAGCAACTTGCCTGGCAACGGGTAGAGGCTGCCATCGTCCTGGACCAGCGTGGCCTTGGCCTGGTCCTGGCCAACCTGCTTCAAGCTGCCGGCACGGAAGGCGCGGCGCAGATCATTCAGCTCACGGGTGGATTGGGTCAGGTCGGCGTGGATCGGGTCCAACTGCTGGATGATCGCCAGCGGCGTGGCTTCGTTCTGGCCCACCAGGGCGCCTTCGGTGACCAGCGCCCGGCCGATACGCCCGGAAATCGGCGCGGTCACGGTGGCGTAGCCCAGGTTCAACCTGGCGCGCTCGACGGCGGCCTTGTTGGCGGCGACTTCGGCGTTGGTCTGGCGCACGGCGGCGCGGGCGTTGTCGTAGTCCTGGCCGCTGATGGCGTTGCCTTCCACCAATTGGCTGTAGCGCTGCTCCTGCAGGCGCGCCTTGAAGGCGTCTGCCTCGGCCTTGCTCAAGTTGGCCAGGGCACTGTCGAGGTCGGCCTTGAACGGGGCCGGGTCGATACGGAACAGCACGTCGCCCTGTTTGACGTCATGGCCTTCCTTGAACACCCGCTGCATCACCACGCCGGCGACCCGTGCGCGCACTTCAGCGATGCGCGGCGCGGCAATGCGCCCGCTCAGCTCGCTGCTGATCGACAGGGGCTTGGCTTCCAGGGTTTCGATGCGCACTTTGGCCAGGGGCATTTGCGGCGCTTGGGCGCCAGAGTCGCCACACGCGCTCAGGGCCAGGGTGAGGGCCAGCAGGCAAAATGGCGCAAACAGATTCTTCGACATGCTCTTATCCCAATAATGAGAGGTGCATCCTAAGGTCACGGGTGGGGGAGTGCTGTGAAGCTATGTAGGGGGTGTGTGAAGAAATGTAAGGTGCCGCCCATAGTCGGCAGAGGACGTATATCCTTGCACAATCCTGCAAACACCAAAGATCGAATAATGTGGGAGCGGGCTTGCTCGCGAATGCGGTGGGTCAGTCACCTGATGAGTTGGCTGGCCCACCGCATTCGCGAGCAAGCCCGCTCCCACATTGGATTTGTGTATGACTTTTAACCGTATCTACTGGAAACACCATGCCCAACATCCTCCTGGTGGAAGACGACGCCGCACTTTCCGAGCTGATTGCCAGCTACCTGGAACGCAATGGCTACCACGTCAGTGTGCTCAGCCGTGGCGATCATGTCCGTGAACGCGCACGCCTGAACCCGCCGGACCTGGTGATCCTCGACCTGATGCTGCCCGGCCTCGACGGCCTGCAAGTGTGCCGCCTGCTGCGCGCCGACTCGGCGGGCCTGCCGATCCTGATGCTGACCGCCCGCGACGACAGCCACGATCAGGTGCTGGGCCTGGAAATGGGCGCCGACGACTACGTCACCAAACCCTGCGAACCTCGCGTGCTGCTGGCCCGCGTGCGCACCTTGCTGCGCCGCAGCAGCCTGTCCGAGCCGCAGGTGGCCAACGACCAGATCATCATGGGCAACCTGTGCATCGATCTGTCGGAGCGCACCGTGACCTGGCGCGAACAGGTGGTGGAGCTGTCCAGCGGCGAATACAACCTGCTGGTGGTGCTGGCCCGGCATGCCGGTGAAGTGCTCAGCCGCGACCAGATCCTGCAACGCCTGCGCGGCATCGAGTTCAACGGCACCGACCGCTCGGTGGACGTGGCTATCTCCAAGCTGCGCCGCAAGTTCGACGACCACGCCGGCGAAGCCCGCAAGATCAAGACGGTGTGGGGCAAGGGCTACCTGTTCAGCCGTTCCGAGTGGGAATGCTAAGCGATGTTTCGTGTACTCCTCAGGCTGTACCTGATCATCATCGTCACCTACAGCGCAGCGACGTTCCTGATTCCCAAGCTGGTGATCCAACTGTTCGAACACCGCTACATGGACTACAACGTCGAGCAGTCGCGGGGCATGCAGAAGCTGATCGTCAAGCAATACCTGCGCGCGCCGGTGGAGCGCTGGTCCCAGGTCACTGAACACCTCAACGCCGATTTCGCGCCGCTCAAAGTGCAATTGCTGTTGCGCCAGGACGCCAGCTACACACCAGAAGAAGAGCAACAACTGGCGGCCGGCAAACCGGTGATCCGCCTGGGCGAATGGGGTTGGATGGAGGACATCAGTTCGCCGATCAACCAACAGTTCGTGGTCAAGCTGACCATCCCGCCCGACCCACTGGACATGAACCTGCTGTATTGGTCGATGAACGTGCTGATCGGCGCCGCGCTGCTGGCGTGCCTGCTGGTCTGGCTGCGCCCGCACTGGCGAGACCTGGAGCGCCTGAAAAGCACTGCCGCACAACTGGGGCGGGGCAATTTGGCGGAGCGTACGCGGATTCCATCAAGCTCCAACATCGGCAGCCTCGCGGCGGTGTTCGACACCATGGCCGATGACATCGAGCACCTGCTCAACCAGCAACGCGATTTGCTCAACGCCGTCTCCCATGAACTGCGCACACCGCTTACGCGCCTGGATTTCGGCCTGGCCCTAGCGCTGTCCGATGACTTGCCCGAGGCCAGCCGCGCACGCCTGCAAAGCCTGGTGGCGCATATCCGCGAGCTGGATGAACTGGTGCTGGAACTGCTTTCCTACAGCCGCCTGCAAAACCCGGCGCAGTTGCCGGAGCGGGTCGACGTGGTGCTCGATGAGTTTATCGACAGCGTGCTCGGCAGCGTCGATGACGAACTGGAGAATCCCGACATCGTCATCGATGTGGCCCTGGACTGCGCCGTCGAACGCTTCAACCTCGACCCGCGTCTCACCGCCCGCGTGCTGCAAAACCTGCTGCGCAACGCCACGCGCTACTGCGATGGACGCATTCAAGTGGGGGTCAAGGTCGGGGCCGACGGCTGCGAGATCTGGGTCGACGACGATGGCATCGGCATCCCGCTGGACCAGCGTGAGCGTATCTTCGAGCCGTTCTACCGCCTCGACCGCAGCCGCGACCGCGCCACCGGCGGTTTCGGCCTGGGGTTGGCGATCAGCCGACGCGCCATGGAGGCCCAAGGCGGTACATTGATCGCCCAGGCCTCGCCGCTGGGCGGCGCGCGCTTTCGCCTGTGGTTGCCCAGCGTGCCTTGACCCCACGATCCCCCAAGGGCTGAACCAGCAGGGCGGTGGGATGCAGGGGGTAAAAACACAAAATGATCTAAAGTCAGATCATATTGATATAAGTCGTTATAAGAAAAATCGCTATCCTGCCGCCAGAAATTTATATGGCCGCAGGTAGCTGTAATGGATGTGGGTAATTTTGGTTTTGTCGTTGCCGGCCTGATCGTGGGTTTTATCGTGGGCATGACCGGTGTGGGCGGGGGCTCGTTGATGACCCCGATCCTGTTGTGGTTCGGCATCAACCCGGCCACCGCCGTGGGCACCGACCTGTTGTACGCGGCAATCACCAAGTCCGGTGGCGTGCTGGTGCATGGCAAGAACAAGAACATCGACTGGACCATCACCGGCTGGCTGACCCTGGGCAGCGTGCCCGCGGTGTTGCTGACCCTGTGGTTCCTCGCCAGCCTGCACACCGACCCCAGTTCGATGAACGCGGTGATCAAGCAGGCCCTCGGCGTGGTGCTGCTGCTGACCGCCCTGGCGATCCTGTTCAAGAGGCAGCTGTTGGCCTTCGCCCAGCGCCATGCCGGCGACAGCTACCACATGAGCCCGCGCAACCTGAACCTGTTGACGGTGGTTACCGGGGCTATCCTGGGCACCATGGTCGCGCTGACGTCCATCGGCGCTGGCGCCCTCGGCACCGTGGCGCTGTTTATCCTCTATCCGTTCCTTGCCACGCGGCGCCTGGTCGGCACCGAGATCGCCCACGCCGTGCCGCTGACGCTGGTCGCGGGCCTGGGCCACGCCAGCATGGGCAACATGGATTGGCACTTACTGGGCTTCCTGTTGATGGGTTCGCTGCCGGGGATCTACATCGGCAGCCATATGACCGGCAAACTCCCGGACGGCGTACTGCGCCCGTGCCTGGCGGTGATGCTGATGGCCATCGGCTACAAACTCGCCTTCTAAGACCGTACGCCATTGAACCTGTGGGGCGGGCTTGTGTGGGAGCCCGCTCCCACAGGTTTCACCGAGGCTGGCCTCAGGCTCTCGCCGGCCCGTTGCCGATCTGCCACACAAACGGCGGCTCAGTTCCATTGATCTGCCAATCCCCGACAATCCGCGCCTTGTAGATCACCGGATTGTGCGACGACACTGTGCGCGCATTGCGCCAATGCCGATCCAGGGCCTTGCCCTGGCGGACATCCGATGCCCCCAGTGCATTGAATAATTGGCTGGTGGCGCGCTGGATCAAGTCCGACACCACCACCTGCGCGGTCGCCGATTCAATCTCGGCCGCCACATTGGCTTCGCGCTCCACCGCAGCATCCCCGCCAAACCGCGCCACATAGGCCCGTTGTGCCGGTAGCGTGGCCTTCAACGCGCTGGCCTCGGCGGCGTAGACCAGTGCTGCGACTTCGCCCACCACTTGTTGGATCTGCGCATCCCCGCTGACATGGGGCGCGTTGCCATGGCTGTAGATGCGCTTGCGGCTGCGCACCTGCTCGGCCACGTCAACCAGCGCGGCACGGCCGATCCCGGCCAGGCTGGCTAAGAGGACAAGCTGATAGAACGCGGTCTGGTATTTGAAGCGCGTGGCAAAGTCGATGACGTTTTCAGCCTCTACCACCGCATCGGTAAACCGCGAGGTGCCGCTGCCGGTGGTGCGCTGACCAAAGCCGTCCCAGTCATCGCTGTGCTCCACGCCGGGCTGGCGTGCGCGGGTGGCGGCGATCACATCGCCACCGGTGTCGCTGCGCTGGGCATACACGTCGATCCAGTCGGCGAAAATGCTGCCGGTGCTGTAGAACTTTTCACCGTTGAGTTTCCACTGGTCGCCGTCAGGGCTGACCTGGGTCACCACATCACCAATGGCGACGTTGCCGATTTCGGTCCAGGCGCAGCCAACGATATCGCCGTCGACAAAACGCTTGAACCATAGGTCGCGACCGGCACTCGGCGGCGCGTTGAGGCGGTCTTCGGCAAATGCGAAGTGCCCGCGCAGGGCCTGGGGCACGTTGGAATCGGCGGCGGCCAGTTCGATCAACAGTTCAAACAGCTGCGGCAGGGACGCGCCGCCGCCGCCGTATTCCACTGGCACGCGTACTGCGCCGAAACCCGCCTCCTTGAGCCATTGGATCGGCTCATGGGGCAGGGTGCGGGCCTGTTCGCGCTGCACGGCGCCTGCGGCGATACGCGCGAAGATCGGCCGGAAGCGGGCGGCCAGCGTGGGGTAATCGACGCCGGTGGACAGCGGGTTGATGACGTGGTGTTCGGTCATGGCAAGGGTTCCTGGGCTGTGATCAATGCAAGGGCGATTGCACAGTCCGTGCCGGGTGCGCGGGCCCGTGTTTGCGGGGGCAAGGCCGCCGTGACTGTTGCCCTGGCAACAGCGAATCGACAAACCGGCGTAATCCAGTGCAGTGACGGTTTGGCCCGCCAAGCGCCGCAACCCCCTTGCCACGGGCGTTTGCCCCGGCTGGCACGCTTGCTGCTCAAGCCTTGGGTACATCCCATTTGTACGAGGTAGTGTTCGATGAGTCAGAAGCCTGTGAAATTTGCCTACTGGGTGCCCAACGTCAGCGGCGGGTTGGTGGTCAGCAAGATCGAGCAACGCACCCACTGGGGCATCGACTACAACCGCAAACTGGCGCAGCTGGCGGAAGCGGCCGGCTTTGAATATGGCTTGACCCAGATCCGCTTTACCGCCGGCTACGGTGCTGAGAACCAGCATGAATCCGTGGCGTTCAGCCATGCGCTGCTGGCAGCGACCACCACCCTCAAAGTGATCGCCGCGATCCTGCCCGGCCCGTGGCAACCGGCGTTGGCGGCCAAGCAACTGGCGACCATCGACCAGCTCACCAACGGCCGTATCGCGGTCAATATCGTCAGCGGCTGGTTCAAGGGCGAGTTCCAGGCTATTGGCGAACACTGGCTGGAGCACGATGAGCGTTATCGCCGCTCCGAAGAATTTATCCGCGCGCTCAAGGGCATCTGGACCGAGGACGATTTCACCTTTAAAGGCGATTTCTACCGTTTCAACAACTACACGCTCAAACCAAAACCGTTGGGCCAGCCGGAAGTGTTCCAGGGCGGCAGCTCACGGGCTGCGCGGGACATGGCGGCGCGGGTGTCGGACTGGTATTTCACCAATGGCAACACCCCGCAGGGCATCAAGGCCCAGGTCGATGACATCCGCGCCAAGGCGGCGGCGAATAACCATTCGGTCAAAATCGGCGTGAACGCCTTTGTGATCGCCCGCGACACCGAAGAAGAAGCCCGCGCCGTGCTCGCCGAGATCATCGACAAGGCCGACCCGGAAGCGGTGAATGCCTTTGGCGACGCGGCCAGGCAGGCGGGCAAGGCGTCGCCGGAAGGCGAGGGCAATTGGGCCAAGTCCAGCTTTGAGGACCTGGTGCAGTACAACGACGGCTTCAAGACAAACCTGATCGGCACCCCGCAGCAGATTGCCGAACGCATCGTCGCGCTCAAGGCCGTGGGGGTGGATTTGGTGCTCGCCGGGTTCCTGCACTTCCAGGAAGAGGTCGAATACTTCGGCAAGCGCGTGTTGCCGCTGGTGCGTGAGCTGGAAGCCAACGCCGCGATCAATGTAGTGAGCGAGCTTGCAGTGTAAGGACTTCGAAGCCGTCCGCCGTGACGGCCACGGTGTGTTCCCATTGCGCCGACAGGCTGTTGTCCTTGGTCACTACCGTCCAGCCATCCTTGAGGCTGCGTGTCTTGGCGCCGCCCTGGTTGAGCATCGGCTCCACGGTAAACACCATGCCTTCGCGCAGTTCCAGCCCGGTGCCGGGGCGGCCGAAGTGCAGAACCTGCGGTTCTTCATGCATCTGCCGGCCGATGCCGTGCCCGCAGTATTCGCGCACCACGCTGTAGCCATTGGCCTGGGCGTGGCTCTGGATCGCGTGGCCGATGTCGCCCAGGCGCGCGCCAGGCTTGACCTGGCGGATGCCGGCCCACATCGCTTCGAAGGTCTGCTCGACCAGGCGCCGGGCCTTGGGGGCGACGCTGCCAATCATGTACATCTTGCTGGAATCGGCGATGTAGCCGCCTTTTTCCAGGGTGATGTCGATATTGATGATGTCGCCGTCCTTCAACACGGCTTTGGCGCTGGGCATGCCGTGGCACACCACTTCGTTGATCGAGGTGTTGATCGAGAACGGATAGTCATATTGGCCGAGGCTGGCCGGGCGGGCCTGCAGGTCGTTGCGGATGAAGGCTTCGACGGCGGCATCCAGCTCCAGGGTGGAGCGGCCAGCGGCGACAAAACCGTCGAGCATGTCGAACACTTGCGCCAGCAGGCGCCCGGATTCACGCATCACAGCCAGTTGTGCGGCGGTCTTGATCATCAACTGCGCCCCCGGATCAGGTCGGGTTTATCCAGCAGCAGCTTGTTGATCAGCGCGTTGTAGGGCAGGTCGGGATTGAGTTCGGCGAGCAGGCCGATCTTGATCCAGAACTCGGCCTGGGCGTTGATGGAGCGATCCATCGCGGCGCTGGCCACGCGCAGTTGTTCGTGCAGTTGGTCGGTGATCTTGACGATGCCCATGGGGTTCACTGTGATTGAGTAATATACAAAGCGTATACGTTTCGTATGTTGTGAGTAAACCTTTTGTTGACTCATCCGGCGCCGGCGGTTAATTTCAGGGCATGACCTATCAAGCCTTCCGTACCCAGCCGAGCATGATTATTACCGCCATTCCTCATTTGGCGGGATAGCGCACGGCTGTACCCAAACCCGCCCTAGAGGCGGGTTTTGTTTATCCGTCTCCAGGGCCTTCGACACAACGCCAGGAGACCCCCATGAGCACCTTGCTTGAGCACTATGTGAAAAAGATCCTCGCCGCCCCGGTGTACGACCTGGCGGTGCGCACGCCCCTGCAAGCGGCGCCGGCCTTGTCGGCGTTGCTCGGCAATACCCTGCTGCTCAAGCGCGAAGACCTGCAGCCGACGTTTTCCTTCAAGATCCGCGGCGCCTACAACAAACTGGTGCAGCTCAGTGACGAGCAAAAGGCCCGGGGCGTGGTGACTGCGTCGGCGGGCAACCATGCCCAGGGCGTGGCACTGGCGGCGCGGGAGTTGGGGATCGCGGCGCGTATCGTGATGCCGGCCACCACGCCGGAACTGAAGGTGCTCGGCGTACGCTCCCGGGGGGCCGAAGCGGTGCTGCACGGCACGAGTTTCCCGTTGGCCCTGGCCCATGCGTTGCAACTGGCCGAAGCGTCGGGGTGCACCTTTGTTTCGCCGTTCGATGATCCGGATGTGATTGCCGGCCAGGGTACGGTCGCCATGGAAATCCTGCGCCAGCAGCAAGGTCCGTTGGACGCGATCTTCGTGCCGGTGGGCGGTGGCGGGCTGATCGCCGGGATCGCGGCCTACGTCAAATACCTGCGCCCCGAGGTGCGCATCATCGGCGTTGAGCCCGAAGGTTCCAGTTGCCTGCTGGCGGCCCTGCGCGCGGGTGAGCGGGTGGTGTTGCCCGGTGTCGACGGTTTTGCCGACGGCACGGCGGTGGCGCAGGTCGGCGCCTATGGTTTTGAAATCTGCCAGGACTGGGTGGACGAGGTCATCACCGTCAGCAATGACCAACTGTGCAGCGCCATCAAGCTGATCTACGACGACACGCGCTCGATCACCGAACCGTCGGGGGCATTGGCCGTGGCAGGCATTTGCCAGTACGTCGCGCGCAGCGGCGTCCGTGGGCAGACCTTGGTGGCGGTGAATTCCGGGGCGAATATCAACTTCGATAGTTTGCGACATGTTGCAGAAAGAGTGGCTGCGCAAGCTGTGGCTTGAATCGGGGCGCCGGGTTAAACGTTTAATCGCGGCGGTTCGACGATGTTTTAAACGGCACCGTCCAACTTATATAACCGTGCTGCGCGCTTATGAGGAAAGGTTACAACAAGGTCGGATTTTGCCGAGTAGGCTTATTGACTGTAAACGTCTGCCAGGGTCGGCAAGACGCGGCAGGCCAGTGCCTGCCGGACTCACAACAATCGATTGGCAGTCTCATGAAAGGAGAGGTTGACCATGCTTTCGGAATTGGAACTTCGCAGCATCATTGAAACGAGTTTCCTGCCCAAACGGTGCGAATGCACCAAAGCCGAAGATGCTTCGCTGACGATCAAGGTCTATGACGACCGCGACCGTGACCGGGTGGATTTGGAAGTCAAAGGCATCAACGCCGACAAGCTCGACAGCAGTCGCGCCATTTGCAGCCTGATCACCGGGTTGCGCGAAGACCTCAAGCACAGCCACGCACCCACCCTGCAACGGGTGGCAGCGCGCGGCTACTGATCAGGCTGTGGTTTGAGGGTGAATCACCGAGGATCTATGGGCCTGGATAAACGCCAGGCCCAGCACGATTTCTGTCACCACTGCCAGCAGGATACCCGGGCCGGCATTGCCATTGATCCACTCACTCAGGCCCAAGGCGGCCAGCACAAAGCAGCCGCAGATAAAACCGGTGGTGATGGCGCGGCGTGTGTCGGACGCAGGTGCGTGACGGACGCGGTAAAACATGATGCCAAGGGCCAGGAACAGCGCGGCGTTACGCCGGCAGACCAGCCCCGTGGCACTTGAATACTCGACGTTCCACAACCACAGCAGCCAGTCGGGGCGCAGGCCCCACGTCAATGCAAGGGCGAAGCAGAGCAGGGCGGTAAACAGGGCGAGCGTATGAAAGCGCAGCGGCATGATGAGTCCTTTCGGCCGTGGGGGCAGCGCGCAAGGATAACCTGTCGGCACAGCTAACGCCGCCCTTTGTCAGCACGCTGTTCAATTCTGGGACATGCAGGCATCGGAGAGTTTTTTGTAGCTCACATATTGCTCTGTGCCGGCCTTGTCCAGGAACTTGATATTGGCCTTGATCACCTTGCATTCGCTGGTCTGCGGTTCGTTCATCGAAATGACTTTCTGCACATCCATGGGCATGCCGTAGCGATACGGCACGGGTTCGGCATCGGCGTGTGCCACGCCCGACACGGCGGCCAGCGTGAGGCTAAGGGCGATCAGCAGGGATTGGCTTTTCATGACAGTTCTCCAACAGCAGTTCATTGGCCCATCGAGCTGATGGGCGGACGAGCTCACTGTTGGCCCCAAGCATTAACCATGGATTAATGCCGGGGGTTACTGACAAAAGCTTCATGTTTAAAAAGCGATTACCTACATGATCGCCGACTTTGTCCTACATTTTCGTGGTATTTAGCCCAGTTGATGACGGTAAGGCAGGTCCGGACCGGTCTTGGTGCAGGTCATCGCCGCAGCCCGGATGGCAAAGCCCAGCATGCTATCGATCTGCTCGCGGGACAGCTGTTGCAGGCCCTCTACCGAGTCCATCCCATGCTCGGTCAGCCAAGTGATCAGCGCCGCCTGGAAAGTATCCCCGGCCCCGACGGTGTCGGCCATCACCACCTTGACCGCAGGGGCGGACCAATGGCCGTGCTGGCGGCTGAACACGCTGGCGCCGTCGCCACCGCGGGTCAGGAATACCAGTTGGCAACGGTGTTGCAGCCAGCCTTGCAGGACGCTCTCCGGCGACTGGTCTGGGTAAAGCAGGTGCAGGTCTTCGTCGCTGACCTTGATCAGGTCCGCATGCTGCACCAGCTCGGCGATGCGTGCGCGCCACAGCTGGATGTCCGGCTGCGGGTTGAGGCGTACGTTGGGGTCGAGGCTGATCAGGCGCTTGCCGCTTTCGCGGCGGACCAGGCTGAGCAAAGTGTCGCCAACCGGCTGCACCACCAGGGAGTAGGAGCCGATATGCAGGCCACGGATGTCAGCGCCGAGTGGCGGTAGATGGTGGGCCTCCAGCAGGCGGTCGGCGCAGCCCTCGCCACGGAAGTTGTACTGCGGCGAACCATCGGTGCCCACCGCGACCATCGACAACGTGGTCGGCGCGGCAAACTGCACCAGGAACTGCTCGCTCACACCTTCATCCCTGAGCACCTGCACCAGGCGCCTGCCGAGGAAGTCGCTCGACACGCCGCCCAACAATCCCGACTCGACCCCCAGCCGACGCAAACCCACCGCCACGTTGAACGGTGAACCGCCGGCAATCGCCTTGTAATTGACCTTGGACGCCTGCCCACTGGCATCTTCCTCGCTGAAAAAATCGAACAGCGCTTCACCACACACCAGATACATAGTCGTTCGCTCTTAAAGGGTTGCCACGAGCTGCTGGTAGCGCTCGTAAGCCTGTTGATAGGCGCTCACATTGGCCGGTACCGGCACGGTACGGCTGGCCGGGTCGATACTGACGCATCTGTCGCACAGGCTGGCCAGGGATTCGCCGGACTGGCACCAGGCTGCCTGGATCGCCGCGCCCAGGGCGGCGGCTTCGCTTTGTTCGGTACAGATCACCTCGGTGTGCATGATGTCGGCGACTATCTGCCGCCACAACGGGCTTTTCGAACCACCGCCGATCAAGCGGATGCTCTGGCTTTGCAGGCCGGTCTGGCGCAGCAGGTCGAGGCCGTAGCGCAGGCCGAACGTGGTGCCCTCGACCACCGCGCGGCACAGGTTGGCGCGGCTCAGGTTACTCATGGTCAAGCCGTGCAGGCTGCCGCTGGCATGGGGCAGGGCGGGCACGCGCTCGCCGTTGAGGAACGGCAGCATGCTCACGCCATCGGCACCAATCGGTGCCTCGGCTACCTGGGCGTTGAAGGCGGCGAGGTCAAGCTCGAACAGCTCGCGGATCGCCCCGGTGGCATTGGTCAGGTTCATCGTGCAGATCAGCGGCAGCCAGCCGCCGCTGGAGGAACAGAAGGTCGCGACCGAGGCCTGGGGACTCACGTTGGGCTGATCGGCAAAGGCGTAGACCGTGCCCGAAGAACCTAGGCTCATGGTGATTACGCCAGGGGCGATATTGCCGGTGCCGATGGCGCCCATCATGTTGTCGCCGCCGCCGCTGGACACGATGGCGCTGGGGTTGATACCCAGGCGTTCGGCGATGTGCGGCAGGATCGTACCGACGCTCTGGTCGGCCTTGATCAGTTGCGGCAACGCGTTGACCAGGCGCCCGCTGGGGTCGATATGCTGGAGCAGCGCCACATCCCATGCGCGGCTGCGCACGTTGAAATAACCGGTACCCGATGCATCGCCGTATTCCGCGACGGCGCGCCCGGTGAGCCAGTAGTTGAGGTAGTCGTGGGGCAGCAGGATGTGGGCGATGCGCGCGAACAGGTCGGGGTGTTGCTCGCGGGTCCAGAGCAGTTTGGACACGGTGTAGCCCGGCGCGATCGCCACGCCGAGCCGTTCCAGCGAGCCGCTTTCGCCGCCCAGGTGCTGCAACAGGCGGTCGTTTTGCGCGCTGGTTTCGGTGTCGCACCACAGCTTGGCCGGGCGCAGGACCTGGCCCTGCTCGTCGAGCAACACCAGGCCGTGCTGTTGCCCGGAAACGCCGATGCCGAGGATGGCCTGGCCGTCCACGCCGGCCTGTTGCAAGGCACGGTGGGTAGCCTCGGTAAAGGCGTCGAGCCACTCCTGGGTGTGCTGTTCACGGCGACCATTGGCGCCGCTGATCAGGGTGTGGGCCGCCGCGCCGAGGCCCAGCACTTTGCCGCTGGTGGCGTCGAGGACGATGGCCTTGGTGCCTTGGGTGCCGCAGTCGATGCCGAGGAACAGGTTTTGCTGGGTCATGATGATTTGCTCAGCAGTTTTATTGTTTGGAGTGTTAACCCGCTGCCACATTTTTTAATTCGGTTTCTTCTGGAGTTGCTTCAGTGTTGCAGTCACGCCATTGTCGCGCAGGCTCGCATAACACTTCTCGAACGCTGCCACAAACTCAGGCGAGTTGGGAATAGTCGTACCGAAAATCTCCTCCACTCCCAACAACCGTTGGCTGATCAACGCCTCGTCACGCACCAGCCCCTGGCAAAACTGCGCACGCGGGTCCGGGATCTTGTAGCTCGCGCCATTTTCATCCACGCCCTTCAAATACAAGGCCCAGGCGGCAACCACCAGCGCCGCACGTTCCGTCTCGCGGCCATCGGCGATCAAGCGGTTGATGGTCGGCACGGTGAACTTGGGAAACTTCGACGACCCATCGGAACACACGCGTTCCAACTGGTCGGCAATCGCCTGGTTGGAGAAGCGGTCCACCAGGGTCTGCTTGTACTGCGTAAGGTCGATGCCGGGCACCGGCGCCAGGTTGGGCGTGACGTCCAGGTCCATGTAGGCGCGCATGTAGGCGACAAACAGCGGGTCATTCATGGTCTCGTGCACAAACCGGTAACCCTTGAGAAACCCCAGGTACGTGAGGGCCAGGTGGCTGCCGTTGAGCAGGCCGATCTTCATCTCTTCGTAGGGCGTGACGTCATGGGTGAACTGCACGCCGACCTTTTCCCAGGCCGGGCGGCCGTTGACGAACTTGTCTTCCAGCACCCACTGCACAAACGGCTCGCACACCACCGGCCAGGCATCGTCGATGCCGTGTTCATCGTGCAATTGCAGACGGTGGGTGGCGCTGGTCATCGGCGTGATGCGGTCGACCATGGCATTGGGGAAGCTCACATTGGCGGCGATCCAGTCACGCAGCTCGGCGTTGTGCAACGCGGCGAACGCCAGCAGCGCCTTGCGCGTGACGGCGCCGTTGTGCGGCAGGTTATCGCAGGACATCACGGTAAATGCCGGGATGCCGGCGGCGCGGCGTTGGGTCAGGGCCGCGCAGAGAAAGCCGAACACGGTCGTCGGCGCCTTGGGATGCGCCAGGTCATGTCTGATCTGCGGCAGGTGGGCCATGAACTCGCCGTTGCTGTCATCGATGCAGTAGCCGCCTTCGGTGATGGTCAACGAGACGATGCGGATCTCGGGGCTGGCGAGCTTGTCGATCAGCGCCTGGGCGCCGTCTTCGGCCAGCAGCATGTGGCTGAGGGAGCCGATCACGCGCACTTGGGTGTCGTCGCTGTCGCCCAGTTCATACAGGGTGAACAGGTAGTCCTGGCCGGCGAGGTCGTCGCGGGCCTTGCGGTCCTCGGCACGCAGGCCGACGCCGCAGATGCTCCAGTCCAGGCCTTCGCCGGTATTCATCAGCGCATCGGTGTAATACGCCTGATGCGCCCGGTGGAAACCGCCGACGCCGATGTGGGCAATGCCCTGGGAGGTATGGGTGTAAGTCGGCAGTTGTACGTCTGGCGCCAAGCGGGTGAGGTTTTGCTTATTCAGTTTCATCACAAATCTCGCGAAATCAGGCGGCAGCGCGCAGTGGACGTGCCACGGCCACGCCATCGGAGTCGAACAGGTGACAGTGCGCCGGGTCGAGGTGCAGGTGCAGGGTTTCGCCGTATTGGCTGGCCATGTCCCCGCGAATCCGCATGGTCAACGGCTCGCCGTTGGCCGTATTGACGTGGCAGAAGGTGTCGCTGCCCAGGCGTTCGCCGACGTCGGCGGTGACGGTCAGGGTGGTCTGGCCGGGGGTGGCGATTTCCAGGTGTTCCGGGCGGATACCCAGGGTCACGGCGCTGCCGACGCTCAGGCTGGCAGCGCTGAGTGGCAGGCTGATGATGGTGCCGGCGTCCAGTTGCACTTCGCAACTCTGGCTGTCGACGCGGGTGACCTTGCCCTTGAGGAAGCCCATCTTCGGCGTGCCCAGGAACCCCGCGACAAATAGGTTGGCCGGTTGGTGATAGAGCTCCAGCGGCGAGCCGACCTGTTCGATGCGGCCGCTGTTGAGCACCACCACTTTGTCGGCCAGGGTCATGGCTTCGACCTGGTCGTGGGTCACGTAGATCATCGTCGCTTGCAGCTCTTTATGCAGGCGCGCCAGTTCCAGGCGCATCTGTACGCGCAGCGCGGCGTCGAGGTTGGACAGCGGTTCATCGAACAGAAAGATCTTCGGGTTGCGTACGATCGCACGGCCGATGGCGACACGCTGGCGTTGGCCGCCGGACAATTGCTTGGGCTTGCGCTCCAGCAACGGCCCCAGTTCGAGGATGCGTGCGGCTTCGCTGACCTTGCTCTCCACCAGCTGCTTGTCGACGCCGGCCAGGTCCAGGGCAAACGACATGTTTTTGCGCACGCTCATGTGCGGGTACAGCGCATAGGTCTGGAACACCATCGCCAGGTCACGCTTGGCCGGGGTCACTTCGGTGATGTCGCGCCCGTCCAGTTCGATGGTGCCATCGCTGACTTCTTCCAGCCCGGCGATCAGGCGTAGCAGGGTGGATTTGCCGCAGCCCGAGGGGCCGACGAAGACCACGAATTCCTTGTCGTTCACTTCCAGGTCGATGCCTTTGATGATCGAGAAACCTTCGAAGCCTTTTTGCAGATTCTTGATTTTCAGGTTGGCCATGATGGGCCTCCGCTAGGAATTGTTATTTGACGGCGCCGAAGGACAGGCCGCGCACCAATTGCTTCTGGCTGATCCAGCCAAAGATCAGGATCGGCGCACAGGCCAGGGTCGAGACGGCAGACAATTTGGCCCAGAACAAGCCTTCGGGGCTGGAGTAGGAGGCGATCAACGCAGTCAGCGGCGCGGCCGCGGACGACGTCAGGTTCAGCGACCAGAACGCCTCGTTCCAGCATAGGATCAGCGACAGCAGTACCGTGGATGCCAGGCCACCCTTGGCAATCGGCAGCAGCACGCGGACCATTTCCTGCCACAGGGTGGCGCCGTCGAGGCGGGCGGCTTCGAGGATGTCCTTGGGGATGTCCTTGAAGTAGGTGTAAACCATCCACACCACGATCGGCAGGTTGATCAGGGTGTAGATGATGATCAGCGCAATGCGCGTATCCAGCAGGCCAAAGCTCTTGGCCAACAGGTAGATCGGCATCAGCACGCCCACGGGTGGCAGCATCTTGGTGGACAGCATCCACAGCAGCGTGCCCTTGGTGCGCTGGGTTTCGTAGAACGCCATGGAGTAGGCCGCCGGCACCGAGATCAGCAGGCACAAGGCCGTAGCGCTGAAGGAAATCAGCACCGAGTTCCATGCGTAGCTGAAGTAATTGCTGCGCTCGTTGATGTGCAGGTAGTTCTCCAGCGTCGGTGTGAAGATGAACTGCGGCGGCGTGGCGAACGCGTCGATTTCGGTCTTGAAGCTGGTCAGCACCATCCAGAAGATCGGGAAGAAAATCAGGATTGCGATGGCCCAGGCCAGGGTGCCAAGCAACAGGCTTTGCAGGCGACGGGATTGTTGAAGCGTCATGGCGCGGCCCTCAAGGCTTGTCAGTCAGGTTTTTGCCGATCATCCGCACCAGGATGATCGCCGCGATATTGGCGATGACCACGGCAATCAGGCCGCCGGCCGAGGCCATGCCCACGTCGAACTGCACCAGCGCCTGGTTGTAGATCAGGTAGGCGAGGTTGGTTGACGCATAGCCGGGGCCACCGTTGGTGGTGGTGAAGATTTCGGCGAAAACCGAGAGCAAAAAGATCGTCTCGATCATCACCACCACGGCAATCGGGCGGGCCAGGTGGGGCAGGGTCAGGTGCCAGAAGATCGCGATGGCGCCGGCACCGTCCAGGCGCGCGGCTTCCTTTTGTTCCTGGTCGAGGGATTGCATGGCGGTCATCAGCAGCAGGATGGCGAAGGGCAGCCATTGCCACGACACGATGATGATGATCGACAGCAACGGGTAGTGCGCCAGCCAGTCCACCGGCTCGGCGCCGAAGAACTTCCACACGGCGGCGAGAATCCCCGACACCGGGTGGAAAATCAGGTTCTTCCAGATCAGCGCACCGACGGTGGGCATGATGAAGAAGGGCGAGATCAGCAACACCCGCACCAGGCCGCGACCGAGGAACTCACTGGCCTCCAGCAGGGCGCTGATCAATACGCCGAACACCACGCTGATCAGCAGCACGCTGCCCACCAGCAATAGGGTGTTGGTGGCGCCGGGCAAGAAGCCCGAATCGGTGATGAAGTAGGTAAAGTTTTCCAGCCCGACGAACTGATTTTCGCCGGGGTAGAGCAGGTTGTAGCGGATCAGCGAAAAGTACAGGGTCATGCCCAGCGGCACGATCATCCACAGCAGCAGCAGGGCTACCGAGGGGCTGACAAGGAACCAGCCGGGGTTGGCCAGGCGGTTTTTGCGCGGCTTGTCCGGCACGGCGGTTTGCACTTGGGCAGTGTTGGTATTCATAGGATCAGAACCAGTCAGGTACATGCAGAACTAGAATCGAAGCGCGGTCAGTGTGGGAGCGGGCTTGCTCGCGAATACGGAGTGTCAGTCACTGAAGTATTCACTGGAAGAACGCATTCGCGAGCAAGCCCGCTCCCACATTTACCGCGGTGTACCCACTTTATTTGGGATACCCGGCCCGCTTCATTTCGCGCTCGGTGGTGGTCTGCGCGGCGGTCAGTGCGGCATCAACGGTTTGCTGGCCGGTCAGTGCCCCCGAGAAGAACTTGCCCACCTGCGTCCCAATCGCCTGGAACTCAGGAATGGTCACCAACTGGATGCCGATATAGGGCACTGGCTTGAGCGTCGGTTGGGTTGGGTCTGCAACTTTCAGCGATTCCAGGGTCACCTTGGCAAACGGCGCCGCCTTCATGTATTCATCGCTGTAGGTGGATTTACGGGTGCCTGGCGGTACGTTGGCCACACCGTCGGTCTTGGCCACCAACTCGCCATATTCCTTGGAGGTCGCCCAGCTGGTGAACACCTTGGCGGCGTCCTTGGCCTTGGAGCTGGTGGGAATCGCCAGGCTCCAGGAGTACAGCCACGAGGTGCCTTTATCGGTTTTTTCGTGGGGAGCAAAGGTGAAGCCGACGTGGTCAGCCACCTTGCTCTGGGTCTTGTCGGTAACAAACGAGCCGGCCACGCTGGCGTCGACCCAGATGGCGCACTTGCCACTGTTGAACAGTGCAAGGTTTTCGTTGAAACCGTTGCTGGACGCACCCGGCGGGCCGGATTTCTTCATGTTGTCGACGTAGAAGTTCAGCGCGTCTTTCCACTCGGGGCCGTTGAATTGCGGCTGCCATTTCTCATCGAACCAGCGCGCGCCGTAGCCGTTGGCCAGGGTGGTGATCAGCGCCATGTTCTCGCCCCAGCCGGCTTTGCCGCGCAGGCACAAGCCATATTGTTCTTTGGTCTTGTCGGTGAGTTTGCTGGCGAAGTCGCCGATCTGCGTCCAGGTCGGATGCTCGGGCATGGTCAGCCCGGCGTCCTTGAACAGGTCGGTGCGGTAGTAGGTGATCGAGCTTTCGGCATAGAACGGCAGGGCGTACAGCGAACCCTTGACCGACAAACCGTCACGCACTGAAGGGAACACATCGTCGAGGTCGTAGGATGCAGGCAGATCCTTCATCGGTTCCAGCCAACCCTTGGCGCCCCACAGTGCTGCTTCGTACATGCCGATGGTCAGTACGTCGAACTGCCCGCCCTGGGTGGCGATGTCCGTGGTCAGGCGTTGGCGCAGCACGTTTTCTTCGAGTACCACCCAGTTCAACTTGATCTGCGGGTGCTCGGCCTCGAAGGTTTTCGAGAGCTTTTGCATGCGGATCATGTCGCTGTTGTTGACGGTGGCAATGGTCAGGGTCTGCGCGCCAAGGCTGACGGCGCTGATAGTCAAGCAGGTAGAGGCAAGCAGAACTTTTGCTGTGAACTTCATCGCGCACTCCTTTTCCGCGCCCGGGGGGCTACAGAAGGACAGTTATTGTTGTTGTGTCTTCCTACAGGGAGTCAGGAAGAGTGTGCGTCGATTACAGCCTTGAAATGGCGATGTGACAAATCCTTGGGCGCACTGGGACTGATACTTTTTTGCACTTCAGTTCAGGTGACTGCTTGAAGCTGGCTTGCAACCGAAAACCTGGCGCCGTCAATAGCGCGGCAGCGCCAGGTCTTTGGAGGTTGAGACGCTACGGTTTAATAGGATTTTTTTTCAAGCGTGGTCAGCTCTTTGATCCACTGTGGGTCCATCGGCTTACGCCATTCACCACGGGTGTAAATTTGCAGGCCTTTTGCGTCCCACTCAGCCATTTTATTCTTCACTAGCTCGGTGTACTCGGATGCCTTGCATGAAATGTCGGCCCAGGGGTCGACGATCCAGGCGTCTTTCCATTCGGCCTGTGAAAAATCAACGGTGGCTTTACCTGCTGAAGCCGGTCCGCCGACAACTGTGAACACGTGGTCGCCTCCTGCCACATACCATTGCTGTGCTTTTCCTCCGCTTTTTTCGATGATGTCTCCGGATAGCAATGCCATTTCCCCACAGTTTCCAGCCCCGGACTTCAAAATCAGGTTTGAATGGTTCAACGCCCCAGGCGGTACGGTCCTGCGCAACCAGCCAATCGTCATATTCGCCGCGTCAGTGCGGGCCTCGTCCGCTCTAGAGCGCATTTGGTTAGCAGGTCCCAGGCCGGTGGCTTTCATGGAACGGTTCACGCTGTCTTGCGTTTGTTGTGCGTAGAATTTGTTTTGCTGCTCAGCGGTCCACGAGGTGAAGTCGGCGGGTTTGGCCAGCGCGGAAACCTGGTTGGGTTTCAAGGCGATATTCGCTTTATCGATCGCTTTGGCCCGCTGCAGCTGATAGACAACCTCGCGTTGCTGTTCCTCGGTCAGCGTTTTGCACTGTGCTTTTAAGTCATCTATATCTTCTTTCAAGTAGCCCGCGCGCTCCAGTTCTTCAAAGGCAGATTTCAATTTCGGCAGCGCAATGAAATTGGCATCAAACGGTAAAGTGGCAGCACCTTGACGAATGCTGAATTTATTCCGGTAAGCAGTCACCATCGGCAGCTCGTTAGGTGTGCATTTGTAGAACGTCAGCTGGCTGCCGGGTTCCTTCTCCAATTGTGCGTAGTAGAACTCGGCGGTATCCGCCTCGATCACCAGGTATTTGGCGGTACTGCCGCGTGCCGGGCCGTTAACGATCACGCCACGCAGTTCACGTTTATCGTCGACGGCATCAGTGATGCGGTTGAGCTTGACCACACGTGTTTCGCGCTCCAGCCCCTCACTGCTTTGTGCGCTGAAAAAGCCGAATTGGGGTTCGTTTTTGAGCGTGCCGGTGATCGTTGGTTTGTAGGTGATGGGCGTGGTCTCAGGCACCGGAATCAATTTTGGCCCCGTGTCTGCGTCGAGCATTTTCCAGCGGCGGCGTTCGAAAACCACAAACTGGTTCTTTCGCAGGAACTTCGGTGCCGAGGGAAACAAGCGCACGTGCTCAAGCGCCTGAAGTTCCTGTTTCAACTCGCCGGATACGTCCTCGGTGACCTTGGTAAAACACGTGTCGTTGGCGCCGCGCTTGATGCGGCCGCCGATACCGGGGGCCGGGCAGAAAGCTTCGAAGCCTTCCAGTGGCTGGTAGTGATCGGCCGACTCCAGATCGCGTAGCAAGCCTGGATTGCGGGAGTCGTAGCGATAAACCTTGCCCTCATTGATCAAGTCGAAGCCATGGGTGCGCGTGATGGTGTACGCGTCTGCGGCCAAAGGTTTTTCGGTAACCAGGGCTTGGGTGCCGTCGGAAAAGGTTTCCTGTTTCACGATCGATGAGGTGTCAGACACAAAACCCTCAAGCGCAGGACCGTAAGCGGCCGCGGTCTTCGCGTCGTAGGCATACCACTCGCCGCCCTGGCGTATGGCTGTGAGTTCGACCCTGCCCTGAGCCCCGGAAAGTGACACGCTGCCATTTGCCATATCCGCTGTCTGCTCAGTGAGCTGGCCATTCTGTAGCCGGCTCAGGGAGCGAGTCGATTGCGTGGTCGTGGCAGCCGTGAAGTCCTTGAGGGCAATCGCTTCCGTTTCTTTAACGCCAAACTTCTCGATAAACCCCGCAGATACCTTGGCAGCCGCCCAGGACGCCGCAGATTTTGCCAAGCTCCACAGATTGCCTGCGCCCTCTGTGGCCATCGCGATCGCGACATCAATGGCAAGGTCTACGGCTGCTTTGAGGAACTGGCCATGATAGAGGTCCTCCAGCGTGCTGGCCCCGGGCAAGGAGTGCCACAGCGCTTTGAAGAAGTCACTGGGCTCGGTGGCCGTTTCGAGTGTATTGCTGGACCAATTGCGGTGAAGGTTTACAAACTCGCTTTTATTCAGGTAAGTCGAGTCGATCATGACCTTGGCCAATTTGGAAATTCTGCCGGCCACATAGTTTGGAGAGAACGTGTCATTTTCGTTGTGGGCTGGAAGGGTCACTTCCAACGGCCAAGGTTCGTTATTGTCATTCAGCAGGTGTTGATCAGTGACGCGCAATACAACCTCTGATTTAACCCCTTGCTTGGGTTCCTCGCCGCTTTTGAACGCCTGGGCATCAATGTCGAGGCTGACTTTTTGGCCCAGTGGTGTATTCGGATCAATGTCTGCAATTCTTACGATCTGGCCCCATGTCGGATAAACCGCGAAATCTCTTCTGACCCCGTTGTAATTCGACGTTATCAACATGCCACTGCCACTGCCACTGTGGGTGCCTTCAACATTCAAAAACTCTACGTCGCCATAGAGCAGGCTCTTTTGCTCCTCGACAGGCATTTTTTTGAGCATGTTTTCGAACAACGTCGTGGTGTGCTGTCTGCGGAGGTTGAAATCTTCTTTTATGGCCTTGTCGAATTCATCGTTGATAATCGGAAAGCCAGGCTCTCTGGCTTTTTCACGCAGGCTGTTGAAGTCCACATGATTGCCTTCCTGTATCCAGCTTTCATCCAGCCTGCCTGCTTCATAGATCTCTACGAGGCTGTAATGATTACCGGTGATTATGCCGGCGAATTCATTTTCCACCATAAAGCGTTTTTCATAATCAATATCGGCACCGAACTGTTCTCTTAGTACCTTAAGCGCCATATCCCGTCTATTGGGCGCTTCAGTCGTGCTTAGCCAGCGCACCGCTTCGGTGGTGTTATTGATCTGTGTCTGGAGTTTTTGCTGGCTGTCTTTCAACTGTTCCAGGGTGTAGTTGTTCTTGTCGATCTTGTTATGGATGGAGGCCCATTCCAGTAAGGGAGCCATCTGTGCGTAACTTTGTATCTGCGTTTCCAGTGCTGAAACAGGCTGGATGTTGTAATGCCTCATGACCTGCGGGTAGGTCATGTTTGCGCTAGCGCCGGGTGCAGTCCACTCGACCAGGTTTACCGCTGCCGTAAAGTTGAAATACTCTGGGGAGCCAAGCGTTATTTGTTTCGGTACCTCGTTGACCAACAACTGCGGCGCAGCCCCTGACAGCAACACGTATGACGCTATGGGTGCAAGGTGGGCAGGTATATCTTTCTGGGCGGTCAGGTATTGGTCAAATCGGTCGCGGATAGATGAAACGCCGCGCCCGACGTTATCAGGGTCCGTTAAATCCGCACCTGCAACGGTCTTGTGTTGAGTGCCGGCCGTTGGATCAAGCTCCAGTACCAAGGCGGTCAAAAGCCATTGTTTAGCGCTGGATGGGGTCAAGGCGCCTTTCATCTGGGTTTGCAGGTGCTCGGCAAGATCAAGCGCCTTGTCGCTGGTGAGCAGTTGCTCCAAGGCGCGTTCAGGGTTGGTGTCGAGTGTGGTCACCTGGTTGCCGAGGTAGTTGAGGAGGGTGTCGGGGCCTATCGCCTCTTTCACCTCGTTGACCAGTACGTTGCGTTGTTCGGTACTCAACGGCAGTTGTGTTGACAGGAACCCCCAGCGATTGCCCAGGGGTGGGGACTGTGGCATCGGCGTCTGCAAGGCGGCCAGCAAATGGTCAGCGTCTGACCTTGAACGCACTGGGTACCAGTCGTTTTGCGAGATGAAGGTTGCAACCGACGTCGTACCGTCAGGCGGGTAAGAAGAGTCCGGGTCGACCACAAAGTCCTTGGAGCCGCTGTCCGGCGTCCAGTTTTTCAGTTCGTTGATCAGCCCATACCGGTTGTTGCTATCACCCAGTGCGGTTTTTTGCCGGCCCACAAAGGCCACTACGCTTTGTGGATCATCAGGGTGGTCGGGGAACTGTTGGGTACGGCCCATCAGCGCAACCTGTTGTTCGAATTTCGGGCTGCCTGGAAGGTCGCTGAGGTTATAAAAGTTGGCCACCCATTGGTAAGGTGCGCCGCTGGATTCGGCGTTAAACAGTGCGATAGGGTGCGTATCGTTCGCGAATGCCTTTGCCGCGGTCAGCACGGGCTCGAGCACATCAAAGTGTTCGGGATACTGTTTCGCGAAGTCGCGGGTAGTGAAGCGCTGGTCCACTCCCTGCACTTTGCCAACCAGCGCGTTGTCGGTGGGGTCATAGCGCAGGGTCGCGAGGTCAACCCCTTGATTACGTGCCCATTCCTGGAAACCGCGGCCCTGCAGGGCTTTATTCAGATAGGCCTGCCATTCACCGAACAGGCTGTTGGCCGGTATCGGTTGGATGATTTTTGACGCGGCTTGCTCCGGTTTGGCTTTGAGCTCAAGCATTGCGCGATGAACAGTGGTTGCGAGTTCAACTTCGGCGCGCGCCAAAAGTTCTTCGCGGTTATTTGCAGTTTCCACTGGCGTAGGGCGGTTGGCGGTGATGGCGGCGGCCAGGTTTTGAATCGGCGAGAGAGTCAGCGGCGCAGAGGCCAGCATTTTCGTCACGGTGTCCTGGTGTTTGCGTACGGCAACAGACCTGGGATCGTTCAATGATGTGTCGACCAGTGCTTTGAAACTGCTTTTTCGAACCAACTCCAAACCGTGGCTTAGTAACGTCGTGAGTCGGGGGGTGTTCGCTTCTTGTGGTTTTGTGTCTGGTTGAGCGGGCATTTCTTCATTGTAGAAACGCATCACCTCTTCCAGTGTGGCGGTAGACGCAGTGGGGTAATGCACATCCGCATTGGAGCCCGCAGCCATCTGTTGCACCGCATCCTTTATCGCGTCCCAGACATTGCTCCAGTCTTCCGACACATCGTTGACGGTGAAGGTGGTTTGCACCCGGTTCACGCTGGCAGTCAGGCTTCCATCATTGGGGTTGATGCGCGCAGTCATGGGGTCAACGCCATGCTTCTGCGCAAAATCGCTGAAAGCCGGGCCTGTGAGTGCATTCAGGAGCTGTTGGCGGACCTGATTGAAGGTTGAATATTCTGGAATGGTATCGAGGATAGGCGGTGTTCTATCACGTCCACCATTCAGTTCTGGCACTTGTTTTAGCAGCATCTTGCTGCACTGCCACGCGAGCGCCTTGTCTGCGTTCTGCACTGTCTGGGCCGCTGTCAATGAAGCATGGCGAGCGAGAGGTTGATCCAGTTGTTGCGCTGGCAGATCGACGATGTGTTGCTTGGCGTCCCGTTGACGTTGCTTGACGGGGGCAAATTGGCTCTCGTAGAGCGGATTGGTATTACTCAGCGAAGGGAATGTTCCTTCATGAATCAACTGCCCAATCCTGAACAACGTATCGCCGTTGAAGTCGCGGGAATAATCACTGGGCAGTTGCATGCCATAGAAGTTGGCAACCTGCTCGGGAAGTGCCTGATCCCGCCCGTGAAATCCGAAGCGTTCACCCCCTGGGCCCGCCAGCTTTGTGACGGCTTTGAACACCGCTGATGTGGCTTTTATAAAACTGTTTTCATCGTAATGGCGGATGTCGATGTCCTCGTCCTCCCGCTGTATATAAATGCTCCCGGCGGGGTCAAACACCAAAGATTCAATATCGATGTCATGGGTTTGGGCAAACGACTTGAAGGGTTCCGAGCGCAGCGCATCATCCAGCTCGGCCAGGGCCATGCCAAAGGTGGAGTCGGGCTCGACGGGCACCACATACATCTGGTTTTTTGAGGCAAGTTGTTCAGCGTTAAGCAATGCGTTGATCAGGGTGTAGGCTGTATTGATCGCCATCTCCCCATCACTCTTGTTAACCAGGGTGTCGGCGAATTTGCGCAACAGGGCTTTGCCTGAGTCTTGAGTGGGGGGCGTGTTTTGCAGGTCTCGACGTGAGCGCGATGAAATAGGACGAATGTTCGGCGCACTGTGCGCTGTGCCCCCCAGTATTTCTTTAATCAACTGGGCGTAGCTTTTTTGCGGATTGAGCGCACTTGGCTGGTCAAGAAGTTTCTCTACGTCGGCCCGTACTGCAGAGGCGCTCAGCGGGTCAGGGGTGCTCATTACGCGTTGTTTGATCTGCTCGGCCAGGCTGGGTTGCCCTTTTGCCACGGCAAATCTGAGCAGGTATTCAATATGTAGACGCGTGCTGGCCGGCACGTCAACGGACGGGGTGGAGGGTGTTGGATCTTGTTCGGTGCGCCGATTGAAAAGTCCGATGACGCTGGAGGTGACAGAGGGGGTTGCGCGCTCGACGGGTGGGCGCTGCGTGTCAAAATGTGGAGTGGTCACTGCGGGAGTGGACTGCGAAAGTCTGATCATAGAGGGCCTGGATAGCTGCGAATATGAGAAAGAACTTCCCGTAAACCGGTATTGGAAACTTCCCTCATTGCGTGGCGGCGGGCCGTGTATGAGTTCCTTTTTTGTACCCCCGAAAGGCTATGGCTGCGGTGTTGCGGTTTCAGGCCAGGTTTTGCTCAGTGAGCCGCTGCACCGCCAGGCGTCGGTAGTGGGACGGCGTCATGCCCTTGAGCTGTTGGAAGCGTCGGTTGAAATTGGAGATGTTGTTGAAGCCCGACTCAAAGCACACATCCGTGACGGCTTTATCGCCATCGGCCAGCAATTCGCAGGATTTGCTGATGCGCAGGCGATTGACAAACTCGATAAACGTGCGGCCCGTGGCCTGTTTGAACACTCGCGAGAAATACGTGGGTTTCATCCCCAGGTAATCCGCCACTTCCTCCAGCGGCAACTCGCGCGCGTAGTGGGCAAAGATGTAGTCCACCGCGCGGTTGGTACGGTCGATGCTGTGTTCGTCAGCCAGTTGCGGCGTGGTCACGCCAGACAGCAACTGGTAATCCTCACAAGCACTGAGCACTTCCAACAGGATAAAAAAGTGCCCCAAGCGTGCCATGCCCTGGGCATCCTCGATGCGCTGCATCAAGGCCATGGCCTGGGCGATGGTCTTTTTGCAGCGGAACTCGATACCGTATTGGGCACGTTCCAGCAGCGGCGCCAGGCTCTTGAGCTCGGCGAAGATCTGGCTGCCGTTTTCCAGCAATTCATCGGTGAAGTTCACCAGCATGTCGCGCTTGGGCACCACTTCGTCTTCTTCAACCTGGCTGATCCAGTTGTGGGGCAGGTTGGGGCCGGTGAGGAACAGGCTTTCCGGATAGAAATTGCCGATATAGTCGCCGATAAACACCTTGCCGGAGCTGGCGACGATCAGGTGCAGCTCGTATTCCTTGTGGAAATGCCAGCGCACCAGCGGGCAGGGGAAGCCGTGCTGACGATAGATGATGGACAGACCGTTGTGATCGTCCATCAGCTCGTAGGAAGGGTCGGTGATGCGCGTTGCTCGGGTCATGCTGCCGTCGCTTTATTGTTGGTTGCGACCCGAATAATGCCCCTATGCGTGTAAGCCTGCCAGCGCCGATGTTTATACGGTGCGGTTTTTCGCCTCGATCCACTGGGACATGTACTGGGTACTTTTATGGGCGTGATGGCGCAGCATGCCGCCGGTGAAGTTGTCGCGGCGATGGGCTTGGAGGCGGCTGCGGCACTGCGCCAGGCAGGCCACCAGTGCTGGGGCGTGGAGGGCGGTGTCGTAGCGACTTGCCAGCAATCGACGCCCCTGTTCCTGGGCCTCGGTCCACCGCGCGCGGTCCTGATACAGCGCCACGGCAGCGGCGGCCAGGGCAGGTGCGCTGTGGGCGATCACGCCTGGCCAGGCTTGCCTGTCGCCCATGGCCTCGGCGCCAATCGGCGTGGTGATGTTCGGCGTGCCGCAGAGCATTGCATCCGCCAGCTTGCCCTTGATACCCGCGCCAAAGCGCAGCGGCGCCAGGCAGATGCGTGCTGCGCCCATTACTTGCAGCGCGTCTTCGGCCCAGTTCATTACATGAAAACCCTGCGCCGGGTTGTGCAGCGCGGTGGCCTTGGGCGGCGTGTAGGCGCCGTAGATGTGCAGTTGGGCGCCCGGCAGCTGCTGGCGGATCAGCGGCCACAGGCTGTTCTTCATCCACAGCACCGCGTCCCAGTTGGGCGCGTGGCGGAAGTTGCCGATGCTGAGGAAATGCGCGCGGTCTTCAAACGGGGTGAAGGGCGCGGCCGGTGCGTCAAGCATCAACGGGCACCAGTGCAGCAGGGCCGCCGGCACCTTGAAGTGTTCGGTGAGCAGGCGGATTTCCGCGTCGGAGATCATCAGGCTGATGTCGCAGCGGTAAATCGCCGCGATCTCGCGCTTGGCGATATCGGTGTCGGCCATCAGCTGGAATTCTTCCTCCAGCGCCGGGGCGAACAGGGCGCTGAAGTCGTCGCTGTCGGGATGGGCCTTGAGGTGGTCCTTGAGGCGCTGCTGGCGCGCGTCGCGCAGGCTTTGCAGGTCGCTGGTTTCCAGCACGCGCAGGGCGTCGGGGCAGTGTTTTTCAACGCGCCAGCCGAATTGCTCTTCCATCATGAAACGGTCGAACAGCACGATGTCCGGGGCCAGTTCGCGGATAAAATCGTCGAAGCTGCTGTTATTGAGTTCGATGGCGCATTCGCTGATGCCGAGTATTTGCAGGTCGGCCTTGTGTTCGCCAAGCGCGGCAGGGCTGCTGAAGGTGATATCCCAGCCTTGCGTAAGGAAACTCTGCAATATTTGCATCATGTGTCCGCCAGCGGCCGAGGAGCGCGGCTCCGGCCAGACATAACCAATGACCAGGACTTTGGTGGCGGGCTGATTCATCAACAACGACTCTCTTGAAGGGCAGGCGAAAAGCGCGCAATTAAACCACAACCCCACCGATGAGAATTTGTGTCTGGCGGTAGGTAGCCACCGCGCTTTGTGGTTAACTTCGGCCTCTCGAATTCGTTTAACCCAAATAGCATAAGGATTCCGTTCATGGCTCAAGTCACCCTCCGTGGTAACCCTGTCCAGGTTGAAGGCCAATTGCCGCAAGTTGGCACCCCGGCGCCCGATTTCACCCTGACTGCCGGCGATCTGTCGGATGCAACCCTGGCGACCTTTGCCGGCAAGCGCAAAGTGCTGAACATCTTCCCAAGCGTCGACACCCCGACCTGCGCGACCTCGGTGCGCAAGTTCAACGCCCAGGCCAACGAGCTGAACAACGCCGTTGTCCTGTGCATCTCCACCGACCTGCCGTTCGCCCAGGCGCGCTTCTGCGGTTCCGAAGGCCTGGAAAACGTGAAGAACCTGTCTGACTTCCGTGACGCGGCGTTCGCCGTTGACTACGGTGTCGCGATTGCTGATGGCCCGCTGAAAGGCCTGACCGCTCGCGCTGTCGTGGTACTGGACGAAAACGATAACGTCCTGCACAGCGAACTGGTCGCCGAAATCGGCCAAGAGCCAAACTACGATGCAGCCCTGGCTGTGTTGAAGTAACTGTTTCGGCGCATTGCTGTCGCTTGGCAGTAACACGCGTGCTACATGATTGCGGCCTGGCCTAGTCCAGGCCGTTTTCATTTAAGGGTCAACCGCTTAGCTGAATTAGCGGATGGACTAAAGTCAGAAGTTAAAAGTTGTAAGCCCAAGGTAAATAGCCGGTAAAGGCGCTTCTCTAAACGCGCTCCAGTGCTTATCTTTCAGCCTCCCGAAGAAGAAGCTCTCGCGCCCAATGGTTGATCAATCCATGCAATCCTCCCCCCGTAAATCCCGCCGCTGGCTGTTCGGCCTGCTCGTGCTGCTGGTCATCGCCGGCCTGTGCTGGAAATTCTGGCCCGCCAGCCACAAGGACGCCGCAGCACAGGCGCCGGCCGGGCGTGCTGGCAAGTCGGGGATGATGCGCCCGGGCTTTGGTGGTGCCACGGGGCCGATCCCGGTGCGTGTCGCGCCTGCGGTAGTCGGTGATTTCCCGGTGTATTACAAGGCGCTGGGGACCGTGACGGCGCTCAACACCATCAATGTGCGCAGCCGGGTGGGCGGCGAGCTGATCAAGATCGCCTTTGAAGAAGGGCAGATGGTCAAGGCCGGCGACCTGCTGGCAGAGATCGACCCGCGCAGCTACCAGAACGCCTTGCTCCAGGCCCAGGGCACGCTGCTGCAAAACCAGGCGCAGTTGAAGAACGCCCAGGTGGATGTGGAGCGTTATCGCGGCCTGTATGCCCAGGACAGTATCGCCAAGCAGACCCTGGACACCGCCGAAGCACTGGTCCTGCAATACCAGGGCACGGTCAAGACCAACCAGGGCGCGGTGGACGACGCCAAGCTCAACCTTGAATTCACCAAGATCCGTGCGCCTATCGGTGGTCGTGTCGGCCTGCGCCAGGTCGATGTGGGCAACCTGGTGGCGGCCAACGACACCACGTCGCTGGCGGTGATCACCCAGACCCAGCCGATCAACGTGGCCTTCACCCTGCCGGAAAACACCCTCGACACGGTGCTTGCCCGCTATCACGCCGGCAACAAGCTGCCGGTGGAAGCCTGGGACCGTGGCGACGTCAAGAAGCAGGCGGTCGGCGTGCTGCAAAGCCTCGACAACCAGATCGACGTCACCACCGGAACCCTGAAGTTCAAGGGCCGTTTCGATAACAAGGACCAGGTGCTGTTTCCCAACCAGTTCGTCAATGTGCACTTGCTCGCCGACACCCTGCACAACGTTGTGCTGGCGCCGTCCGCGGCGATCCAGTTCGGCAACAACGGCACCTTTGTCTACAAGCTCGATGGCGACAAGAAGGTCAAGATCCAGCCGCTGGTAGTCGGTGACACCGATGGCGACAACACCGTGATCAAGCAAGGCCTGGTGGCGGGTGACCGCGTGGTACTGGAAGGCACCGACCGCTTGAAGGACGGCAGTGAAATCGAAGTGGTCAACGACAGCAGCGAAGTGTTGACCACTGCGACCGAACACCTGCAAGGCAAGCCTGCGGCGAAAGGGGAGACCGGCACCACCGCCGGCAAGGCGCAAAAGGTCGGTTCATGAACCTGTCGCGGCTGTTTATCCTTCGCCCGGTCGCCACCACGCTGAGCATGCTGGCCATTGTGTTGGCCGGCATCATTGCGTATCGCCTGCTGCCGGTTTCGGCGCTGCCCCAGGTGGATTACCCGACCATCCGCGTGATGACCTTGTACCCCGGCGCCAGTCCGGACGTGATGACCAGTGCCGTCACCGCGCCTTTGGAGCGCCAGTTCGGCCAGATGCCCGGCCTCACGCAGATGGCGTCCACCAGTTCCGGTGGCGCGTCGGTGCTGACCCTGCGCTTCAACCTCGACGTCAACATGGACGTCGCCGAGCAACAGGTGCAGGCCGCGATCAACGCCGCTACCAACCTGTTGCCCAAGGACTTGCCCGCGCCGCCGGTGTACAACAAGGTCAACCCGGCGGATACCCCGGTGCTGACCCTGGCCGTCACCTCCAAGACCATGCTGCTGCCCAAGCTCAACGACCTGGTCGACACCCGCATGGCGCAGAAAATCGCGCAGATCAGTGGCGTCGGCATGGTCAGTATTGCCGGCGGCCAGCGCCAGGCCGTGCGTATCAAGGTCAACCCCGAGGCCCTGGCGGCCAACGGCTTGAACCTGTCGGACGTGCGCACCCTGATCGCTGCCTCCAACGTCAACCAGCCCAAGGGCAACTTCGACGGCCCGACCCGCGTGTCGATGCTTGACGCCAACGACCAGTTGGTCTCGCCCCAGCAATACGCCGAGTTGATCCTGGCGTACAACAATGGCGCGCCGTTGCGTCTGAAGGACGTCGCACAGATCGTCGACGGCGCCGAAAACGAACGCCTCGCTGCCTGGGCCAACGAAAACCAGGCCGTGCTGCTCAATATCCAGCGCCAGCCTGGCGCCAATGTGATTGAAGTGGTCGACCGCATCAAGGCGCTGCTGCCAAGCATCACTGACAACCTGCCGGCCGGCCTCGATGTGCTCGTGCTGACCGACCGCACCCAGACCATCCGCGCCTCGGTCACTGACGTACAACACGAATTGCTCATCGCCATCGCCCTGGTGGTGATGGTGACCTTCCTGTTCCTGCGTCGGTTCAGCGCGACGATCATCCCGTCCATCGCCGTGCCGCTGTCGCTGGTGGGCACGTTTGGGGTGATGTACCTGGCCGGTTTCTCCATCAACAACCTGACGTTGATGGCCCTGACCATCGCCACCGGGTTTGTGGTGGACGATGCCATCGTGATGCTGGAGAACATCTCGCGCTATATCGAAGAGGGCGAGACCCCGCTGGCGGCGGCACTCAAGGGCGCCAAGCAGATTGGCTTCACCCTGATCTCCCTGACCCTGTCGCTGATCGCGGTATTGATCCCGTTGCTGTTCATGGCCGACGTAGTGGGGCGCTTGTTCCGCGAATTTGCCATCACCCTGGCGGTGGCGATCCTGATTTCCCTGGTGGTGTCCCTGACCCTGACGCCGATGATGTGCGCGCGCCTGCTCAAGCGTGAACCCAAGGAAGAGGAACAGGGCCGCTTCTACAAGGCCAGCGGAGCATGGATCGATTGGATGATCGAAGCCTACGGCCGCAAGTTGCAGTGGGTGCTCAAGCACCAGCCGCTGACCCTGCTGGTGGCCATCGCCACCCTGGGCCTGACCGTGTTTCTGTACCTGGTGGTGCCCAAGGGCTTTTTCCCGGTGCAGGACACCGGTGTGATCCAGGGCATTTCCGAAGCGCCGCAGTCGATTTCCTTTGCGGCCATGAGCCAGCGCCAGCAGGCGTTGGCCAAGGTCATCCTGGCCGACCCGGCGGTGCAAAGCCTGTCTTCCTATATCGGCGTGGATGGCGACAACGCGACCCTCAACAGCGGTCGCCTGCTGATCAACCTCAAGCCCCACGGCCAGCGCGACTTGAGTGCGGCCGAGGTGATCACCCGCCTGCAACCGCAAATCGACAAGCTGGTGGGCATCCGCCTGTACATGCAGCCGGTGCAGGACCTGACCATCGAAGACCGCGTGAGCCGTACCCAGTACCAGTTCAGCATGTCGTCGCCAGACGCCGATTTGCTGGCGCTGTGGAGTGACAAGCTGGTGCATGCCTTGAGCCAGTTGCCGGAACTCACTGACGTCGCCAGCGACTTGCAGGACAAAGGCTTGCAGGTGTTTCTGGTGATCGACCGCGATGCGGCCTCGCGCCTGGGCGTGACGGTCTCTACCATCACCGACGCGCTGTATGACGCCTTCGGCCAGCGGCAGATTTCCACCATCTACACCCAGGCCAGCCAGTACCGCGTGGTGTTGCAGGCCCAGTCCGGCGAAACCCTCGGCCCGGACGCGCTGAACCAGATCCACGTGAAGACCACCGATGGCGGCCAGGTGCGCCTGTCCAGCCTGGCCCGGGTCGAGCAGCGCCAGGCGCAGTTGGCGATTGCCCATATCGGCCAGTTCCCGGCGGTGATGATGTCGTTCAACCTGGCCCCCGGCGTCGCGCTGGGCAAAGGCGTGGAACTGATCAACCAGACGCAGAAGGACATCGGCATGCCGGTGGGCGTGCAGACCCAGTTCCAGGGCGCGGCCCAGGCGTTCGAGGCGTCGTTGTCGAGCACCTTGCTGCTGATCCTGGCGGCGGTGGTGACCATGTACATCGTGCTTGGCGTGCTCTACGAGAGCTATATCCACCCGATCACCATTCTTTCCACCTTGCCGTCGGCGGCGGTGGGCGCTTTGCTCGCTTTGCTGCTCAGTGGCAATGACCTGGGCATGATCGCGATCATCGGCATCATTTTGCTGATCGGTATCGTGAAGAAGAACGCGATCATGATGATCGACTTCGCCCTCGACGCTGAGCGCAATCAAGGCCTGGACCCGCAGACCGCGATCTATCAGGCCGCGCTGCTGCGTTTCCGGCCGATCCTGATGACCACCCTGGCGGCCTTGTTTGGCGCGGTGCCGTTGATGCTGGCCACCGGTTCCGGCGCAGAGTTGCGTCAGCCATTGGGCCTGGTGATGGTCGGCGGCTTGTTGGTGAGCCAGGTATTGACCCTGTTCACCACACCAGTGATCTACCTGTATTTCGACCGCCTTGGCCGTCGCTGGCGCAAAGAGCCGCAAAGCCTGGAGCCGGTTGAGTCATGAACCTGTCCGGACCTTTCATCCGCCGCCCCGTCGCCACCATGCTGTTGAGCCTGGCGATCATGCTGCTGGGCGGTGTGAGCTTCAACCTGTTGCCGGTGTCACCGCTGCCGCAGATCGACTTCCCGGTGATCGTGGTCTCGGCCAGCTTGCCCGGGGCCAGTCCCGAGGTGATGGCCTCCACTGTGGCGACGCCGCTGGAGCGCTCGTTCGGCGCAATTGCCGGCATCACCACCATGAGCAGCAGCTCCAGCCAGGGTTCGACGCGGGTGATCCTCGCGTTCGACTCCGACCGCGACATCAACGGCGCGGCGCGGGAAGTGCAGGCCGCGATCAACGCCTCGCGCAACCTGCTGCCCAGCGGTATGCGCAGCATGCCGACCTACAAGAAGATCAACCCGTCCCAGGCGCCGATCATGGTGCTGTCGCTGACCTCGGACGTGTTGCAGAAGGGCCAGTTGTACGACCTGGCCTCGACCATCCTGTCGCAAAGCCTGTCCCAGGTGCCGGGCGTGGGTGAAGTGCAGATCGGCGGCAGTTCCTTGCCCGCGGTGCGTATCGAACTCGAACCCAAGGCCCTGGATCAATACGGTGTGGCCCTGGACGATGTGCGCAACACCATCGCCAACGCCAACCAGCGGCGGCCCAAGGGCTCGCTGGAAGACAGCGAGCGCAACTGGCAGATCCAGGCCAACGACCAGTTGGAAAAAGCCAAGGACTACGAGCCGCTGCTGATCCGCTACCAGAATGGCGCGGCCTTGCGCCTGGGCGATGTGGCCAGGATCAGCGACGGCGTGGAGGACCGCTACAACAGCGGTTTCTTCAACAACGATGCGGCGGTGCTGCTGGTGATCAACCGCCAGTCCGGCGCCAACATCATTGAGACCGTCAGGCAGATCAAGGCGCAGTTGCCGGCGTTGCAGGCGGTGCTGCCGTCCAGCGTTAAATTGAACCTGGCCATGGATCGTTCGCCGGTGATCACTGCAACCCTGCATGAAGCCGAAATGACCCTGCTGATTGCCGTGGCCCTGGTGATCCTGGTGGTGTACCTGTTCCTCGGCAATTTCCGCGCCTCGCTTATTCCAACCCTGGCGGTGCCGGTATCGCTGGTGGGCACCTTTGCGGTGATGTACCTGTTCGGTTTCTCGCTGAACAACTTCTCGCTGATGGCGCTGATCCTCGCCACCGGGCTGGTGGTGGACGATGCCATCGTGGTGCTGGAGAACATTTCCCGGCATATCGACGAGGGGGTGCCGCCGATGAAGGCGGCGTACCTGGGTGCCAAGGAGGTCGGCTTTACCTTGCTGTCGATGAACGTGTCGCTGGTGGCGGTGTTCCTGTCCATCCTGTTCATGGGCGGGATCGTCACCAACCTGTTCCGCGAGTTTTCCATCACCTTGTCGGCGGCGATCATCGTTTCGCTGGTGGTGTCGCTGACCCTGACCCCGATGCTCTGCGCGCGCTGGCTCAAGCCACATGTCAAAGGCCAGCTGAGTGGGTTGCAGCGCTGGAGCCAGAAGGTCAATGACCGCATGGTCGCCGGCTACGCTACCAGCCTCGACTGGGCGTTGCGCCATCGCCGCCTGACGCTGCTCAGCCTGTTGATCACCGTGGGGGTGAACATTGCGCTGTACGTGGTGGTGCCGAAGACCTTCATGCCGCAACAGGACACTGGGCAGTTGATCGGTTTTGTGCGCGGCGACGACGGGCTGTCGTTCAACGTGATGCAGCCGAAGATGGAGACCTTCCGCGTAGCGGTGCTCAAGGACCCGGCGGTGCTCAGCGTGGCGGGCTTTATCGGCGGCAACAACGGCACCAATAACGCGGTGATGCTGGTGCGCCTCAAGCCGATCAGTGAACGCAAGGTCTCGGCCCAGGCGGTGATCGAGCGTCTGCGCAAGAACGTCCCGTTGGTGCCGGGCGGGCGCCTGTTCCTGATGGCTGACCAGGACCTGCAGTTCGGCGGCAGCCGCGACCAGACCAGCGCGCAGTATTCCTACATCCTGCAAAGCGGCGACCTGGCCGCGTTGCGCCTGTGGTATCCGAAAGTGGTCAGCGCCTTGCGCGAGCTGCCGGAACTTACTGCCATCGACGCCCGCGAGGGGCGTGGCGCGGCGCAGGTCACGCTGGTGGTCGACCGCGACCAGGCCAAGCGCCTGGGTATCGATATGAATATGGTCACCGCGGTGCTGAACAACGCCTACAGCCAGCGGCAGATTTCCACCATCTACGACAGCCTGAACCAGTATCAGGTGGTGATGGAAGTCAACCCGAAATACGCCCAGGACCCGATCACCCTCAACCAGATGCAGGTGATCACCTCCAGCGGGGCGCGGGTGCCGTTGTCGACCATCGCGCATTATGAGAACAGCCTGGCCGACGACCGTGTCAGCCACGAAGGCCAATTCGCTTCCGAGAACATTGCCTTCGACATGGCACCCGGGGTCACGGTCGAGCAGGGCACGGCGGCCATTGAGCGGGCGATCGCCAAGGTCGGTTTGCCGGAAGATGTGATCGCCAAGATGGCCGGTACCGCCGATGCGTTTGCGGCGACCCAGAAGGGCCAGCCGTTCATGATCCTCGGCGCGCTGGTGGCGGTGTACCTGGTGCTGGGCATTCTGTATGAAAGCTACATTCACCCGTTGACGATTCTTTCGACCTTGCCGTCGGCAGGTGTCGGCGCCATGCTCGCCATCTACCTGACGGGAGGCGAGTTCAGCCTGATCTCCCTGTTGGGCCTGTTCCTGTTGATTGGGGTGGTGAAGAAGAACGCGATCCTGATGATCGACCTGGCGTTGCAGCTGGAGCGCAATGACCGCATGGGGCCGCTCGAATCGATTCGCAGTGCCTGCCTGCTGCGTTTGCGGCCGATCCTGATGACCACCCTGGCCGCCATCCTCGGCGCCTTGCCGCTGCTGCTGGGTGCCGGCGATGGCGCGGAAATGCGCCGCCCCCTGGGCCTGACCATTATCGGCGGCCTGGTGTTCAGCCAGATCCTGACCCTTTACACCACCCCGGTGGTTTACCTCTATCTCGACCGCGCGCGCCACCGCTTCAACGCCTGGCGCGGCGTGCGTACCGATGCTGCCCTGGACACTGCGCTATGACCGATTCAACCTTTGCCCGATTGGCCCTGTTGCGGGGCTCCCGCGTGGCGAGCCTGGTGCTCTGCGGCGCGTTGCTCAGTGCCTGCGCCGTCGGTCCCGACTACAAACGCCCGGACGTGGTCGAGCCGGCACAATTCAAGGAAGCCCAGGGTTGGCGCCAGGCGACCCCAAGCGACTCCTTGGCCCGTGGCGCCTGGTGGGAGTTGTACGGCGACCGCCAGCTCAATGAGCTGGTGCTGCGCCTGAACAGTGCCAACCAGACTGTGGCCCAGGCCGAAGCGCGCTTTCGTCAGGCCCAGGCGCTGGTGCGCAGTTCCCGTGGCGCGTTTTACCCCACGGTTGACCTGAGCGCCGGGAAAACCCGCGCCAGCCAGGGTACCGGCAGCAGCAGCGCCAGCCTGAGCAGTTCCAGCAGCGGTATCCGTGACACCCTCAATGCTCAATTGGGTGTGAGTTGGGAGGCGGACATCTGGGGTAAATTGCGCCGTGGCCTGGAGGCCAACGAGGCCAGCGCCGAAGCCAGCTCGGCGGACCTGGCGGCGATGCGCCTGAGCCAGCAGTCGGAACTGGTACAAAGCTACCTGCAGTTGCGCGTCATGGACGAACAGACGCGCCTGCTGCAAGCGACCCTGGAGACCTATCAACGCTCCCTGCAAATGACCGAAAACCAATACCGCGCCGGTGTGTCCGGCAAGGACGCAGTGGCTCAGGCGCAAACCCAGCTCAAGTCGACACAGGCCAGCCTGATCGACCTGATCTGGCAGCGCGCCCAGCTGGAAAACGCCATCGCGGTGTTGATCGGCGAGGCTCCGGCCAACTTCAAGCTGGCGGTGAGCAATGATATTCCCGCGTTGCCGCAGATCCCGGTGAGCCTGCCGTCGCAGCTGCTGGAACGGCGCCCGGACATCGCCTCGGCCGAACGCGCGGTGATCGCCGCCAACGCCAATATCGGCGTGGCCAAGGCCGCCTATTATCCGGACCTGACCCTGAGCCTGGCCGGTGGTTACTCCAGCAGCACCTACGCCGACTGGATCAGCCTGCCGAACCGCTTCTGGTCGGTGGGGCCCAAACTCGCCATGACCCTGTTCGACGGCGGCCAGCGCTCGGCGGAAGTCGACCGCACCGTCGCCAGCTATGACGAGACCGTGGCCAAGTACCGCCAGACCGTGCTGGATGGTTTCCGCGAAGTGGAAAACTACATGGTCCAGCTCAAGGTGCTGGAAGACGAGGCGGTGGTCAGCAACGAGGCGCTGGAGGCCGCGCGTGAGTCGCTGCGCCTGACCCAGAACCAGTACAAGGCCGGGTTGATTGCCTACCTGGATGTGGTGCAGGTGCAAGCGACGGCCCTGAGCAATGAGCGCACCGTGCTGACCCTGTTGCAGACGCAACTGGTGGCGAGTGTGCAATTGATTGCGGCGTTGGGCGGCGGTTGGGACGGGAAAACCGCGTTTGACGCAAAGGATTAACGGCAAACATGGACTAAATGTGGGAGCTGGCGTGCTCGCGAATGCGGTGTGTCAGTCAACGGATTCATTGGCTGATCCAGCGCCTTCGCGGGCAAGCCCGCTCCCACAGTTGATGGGTGTTGATGGGGCGTCAGTGCTCTGCTGGATCGCCCAGACACTGCTAGTCTTCTGAGCGAGGCGACGAAGGCGGCGCTGTGGTTGAGGGGTTGCCCCTCAGCCATGGAATCTCCCACATCTGGTTTCGATCAGTCTGCGGATTCTGGGGTATTTGAGCCAGTAGTTTGGCGTCAAAAAGTCCATGATGGCCATGCGCTAATATTTCAACTCTACAATAATCAATCTCGCTACAATCGCCGCCTTTGCCACCTGGCACGGGTTTTTTAAGGCCCGTCAGTCTTGAGAAGTCCCATGCTTATCGGTAGCTATTCCCCCTCGCTGGTCGTGATTTCTCTGCTCGTTGCGATCCTCGCGTCCTATACCGCGCTGGACCTGGCCGGGCGCATTGCGACCGCCAAGGGCCGTGCGGTCTTGTATTGGATGAGCGGTGGGGCCGTGGCAATGGGCGTGGGCGTGTGGTCCATGCATTTTATTGGCATGTTGGCGCTGCGCATGCCGTTCGCCCTGGGTTTCGACGTGGGTATCACTGCGCTGTCGCTGCTGATCGCGGTGTTGTCCTGCGGCTTTGCGTTGTGGCTGGTCAACCAGTCACGCTTGCCCGCCTGGCAACTGACATTGGGTGCGCTGGTCATGGGCGCGGGCATCAGCAGCATGCACTACACCGGCATGGCCGCGATGCGCATGACCCCCGGCATCGACTACGACCCCACACTCTTCAGCGCCTCGTTGCTGATCGCGGTGGTGGCCTCCGGCGCAGCGTTGTGGATCGCCTTCCACCTGCGCCGCGATACGCCTTACGTGCGTCTGATGCGCGGTGGCGCTGCCGTGATCATGGGGCTGGCCATCGTCGGTATGCATTACACCGGCATGGCGGCGGCGCAATTTGCCGACGAGAGTTACTGCGGCGCCGCGGTGTCGGGCCTCAGTGGCAAGGGCCTGGACAACCTGGTCGTGGTCACCAGCCTGGCGGTCCTGGTGATTGCCTTGCTCACCTCGGTGCTGGATGCCCGCCTGGAAGCGCGTACCTCGGTACTGGCCGACTCCCTGAGCCTGGCCAACCAGGAACTGACCCACTTGGCCCTGCACGACCCCCTGACCGGGCTGCCCAATCGCACGTTGCTCGCCGACCGTATCCAACAAGCGATGCAGGTGGTCAACGAAAAGGGCGGCTGCTTTGCCCTGATGTTTATCGACCTGGATGGGTTCAAGCCGGTCAACGATGCGTTCGGCCACCATATGGGCGACCAATTGCTGTACGAAGTCGGCCTGCGCCTGCGCGAAGACCTGCGCAGCCAGGACACCCTGGCGCGCATCGGCGGTGATGAATTTGTATTGCTGGTGCGCCTGAGCCAGCCCGACGATGCGCTGCGCCTGGCCGAGCGCCAGGTGGGCCTGGTCAACCGCGCCTTCAAGGTCGCCGAGCATGAGCTGAAGATTTCCGCCAGCGTGGGCATTGCAATCTACCCCGGCAACGGCAGCAACCCCCAGGAACTGCTGATGAACGCCGACGCCGCGATGTACCACGCCAAAGGCATGGGCAAGAACGGCTACAGCTTCTTCGACGTGTCGATGAACACCAACGCGCGCAAGCAATTGCAGTTGTTGCAGGACTTGCGCAACGCCGTCGAGCAGCAACAGTTCCGTCTGTATTACCAGCCCAAGTTCGACGCGGTGACTGGCATCCCGGTCGGCGCCGAAGCGTTGTTGCGCTGGGAACACCCGCAACAAGGCCTGTTGCTACCGGCGACGTTTATCGAGCTGGCGGAAAAAACCGGGCTGATCATTCCTATCGGCGAATGGGTGCTCAACGAAGCCTGTCGCCAGATGCGCCTGTGGTACGTGCAGGGTTATGAAGACTGGCGTATCGCCGTGAACCTGTCGGCGCTGCAGTTCTGCCACGCCGGGCTGGTCAACAGCGTGGCCACGGCACTTGAACGTCACCAGTTGCCGGCCAACAGCCTGACCCTGGAGATCACCGAAACCACCGCCATGAGTGATGCGGACGCGAGCATGACCGTGTTGCAGCAGCTCTCGGACATGGGCGTGGACCTGTCCATCGACGATTTCGGCACCGGCTATTCCAGCCTGATGTACCTCAAGCGCCTGCCGGCCAACGAGCTGAAGATCGACCGCGGTTTTGTGCGCGACCTTGAGCACGACGGCGACGACGCCGCCATTGTCTCGGCCATCGTTGCCCTCGGCCAGGCTCTGGGCTTGCGCATCGTCGCCGAAGGGGTGGAGACCGATGCGCAGCAAACCTTCCTCACGCGGCTGGGCTGTAACTCGTTGCAGGGCTACCTGTTGGGCCATCCGTTGCCGGCGGAGCGGTTCATGGCCGATATCCAAAGCGCGGAAGCGGCCGTTGCGCCTGACAAAAACCGTGTGTGACGGGTATTCTTGGGCCCAACCCTAAACATTCGGTTGAAACAGGAGATCACTCCCATGGACAAAGTCGTCATTATCACCGGGGGCAGTCGGGGGATTGGCGCGCAGACGGCCTTGCTGGCGGCGCGCCAGGGCTATCGCATCTGCATCAATTTCCAGTCCGACGAGGACGCTGCCCACCGCGTGCTTGAGCAGGTCCGCGCGTTGGGTGCACAGGCCATCGCGGTGCGGGCAGATGTCAGCATCGAAGATGAAGTGATCATGCTGTTCAATCGCGTCGATGCCGAACTGGGGCGCGTTACAGCGTTGGTCAACAACGCCGGCACCGTGGGGCACAAGTCGCGGGTCGATGAGATGTCCGAGTTCCGTATCCTCAAGGTCATGAAAACCAACGTGCTGGGGCCGATCCTGTGTGCCAAGCATGCGCTGCTGCGCATGTCGCCCAAGCATGGCGGGCAGGGGGGCAGTATCGTCAACGTGTCGTCGGTGGCGGCGCGGTTGGGCGCGCCGGGAGAATACGTGGACTACGCCGCGTCCAAGGGCGCGCTGGATACCTTCACCATCGGGCTGTCGAAGGAAGTTGCGGGGGAGGGTATCCGGGTCAACGCCGTGCGCCCCGGTTATATCTTTACCGATTTTCATGCGCTCAGCGGCGACCCGGATCGGGTCAGCAAGTTGGAGTCGGGTATCCCCATGGCCCGGGGCGGGCGTCCGGACGAAGTGGCGGAAGCGATTATCTGGTTGTTGTCGGATAAGGCTTCCTACACGACCGGGACGTTCCTGGATCTGGGGGGCGGTCGCTAGACAGCGGTCAGGTGAGAAACTCGCGCAGCACTGGATAACCCTTGTCGGAAAATTCCTGAGTACGCTGGCTTCGGAGTTTTCCAGCGTGTCGTAGCCGTCGATTTTGCCGTTGCGGCTGTGACTGGCGTTCAGTTGGCGGTCGTCGATGTTGTCGATAAAGCGCAAGACTTTGTCCAGGTCATGGGCCGCGTCCGCCCGGGTCTGCGGGTTCGGGTTGGCGCCGCTCCAATCGCCCACCTGTCGTCTCAAGTCATCGATCATTGCCGTGAGGAAAAGTCTTGGCCTCTGTGGCTTTCTGGCAGATTCGGTTCCCATTCAAAACGACCGCACGATCCTTCCCAAGGTCTCCATGGCCTGCTCCGACGCCTCCGTCCACGGGCTGCCATAGTTCAAGCGAATGCAGTTCCTGAAGCGCTGGGTCGCCGAGAAAATCGGCCCCGGTGCGATGCTGATGCCTTGGGCCAGGGCCATTTGGAACAACTTCAACGAGTCGGTCTGTTCCGGCAATTCCAACCATAGGAAATACCCGCCGGCTGGCTGGCTGACCCGCGTCTGTGCCGGGAAATAACGGGCGATGGCGGCGAGCATGGCGCTTTGCTGTTCTTCCAGGGCATAGCGCAATTTGCGCAGGTGCCGGTCGTACCCGCCGTGTTGCAGGTAATCGGCAATCGCCGCCTGGGCCGGCATCGACGGGCACAGCGAGGTCATCAGCTTCAAGCGTTCGACCTTTTGCGCGAAACGCCCGGCTGCGACCCAGCCAACGCGATAACCCGGGGCCAGGCTCTTGGCGAACGAGCCGCAATGCATCACCAACCCTTCGGTATCGAAGGCCTTGGCCGGTTTCGGGGCGTGCTGGCCGTAATACAGTTCGGCGTAGACATCGTCTTCGATCAGCGGCACTTGGTGAGTGCGCAACAGTTCCACCAGTGCTTGTTTCTTGGCTTCGGGCACGGTGGCGCCCATGGGGTTCTGGAAGCTGGTCATGGTCCAGCAGGCCTTGATCGGGTAGCGCGCCAGGGTTTGCGCCAGGGCGTTGAGGTCGATGCCGTCCCGCGGGTGCACCGGGATTTCCACGGCCTTGAGCTTTAGACGCTCCAGCACTTGCAGGCACGCGTAGAAGGCCGGGGCTTCGATGGCCACCAAGTCGCCGGGTTCGGTCACGGCTTGCAGGCACAGGTTCAGGGCTTCCAGCGCGCCGTTGGTGATCAGCAACTCTTCCATGGGCAGCATCAGGCCGCCGACCATGTAGCGCAGGGCAATCTGGCGGCGCAGTTGCGGGTTGCCCGGCGACATGTCGGTGACCACCAGGCGCGGGTCCATCTCACGGCTGGCACTGGCCAGGGAGCGCGCCAGGCGCGGTAGCGGGAACAGCATCGGGCTGGGGAACGCCGAGCCGAAGGGCACGGTGTTCGGGTCCTTGATCGAGTCGAGGACCGAGAACACCAGCTCGCTCACGTCGACCTCGGTGGATTCGTGCACTTGCTCGCTCACCACCGGCTCGGAAAACGGGCTGGGTGCGTGGGTGTTGACGAAGTAGCCGGAGCGCGGGCGTGCGCGGATCAGGCCGCGACGCTCCAGCAGGTAATAGGCCTGGAACACCGTGGACGGGCTGACGCCGTAGGTCTGGCTGGCATAGCGCACCGAGGGCACGCGCTGGCCGGGGCCGAGGACGCCGGAGCGGATCAGTTCTGCGATGTCGTCGGCGAATTTTTCGTAGCGTTTCATTTTGGCCTTAAACAAATTCTTCAGAATGTAAACGGAACACACTGTGGGAGCGGGCTTGCTCGCGAAGGCGCTGGGTCAGTTCATCAATGAGGTGACTGATACACCGCCTTCGCGAGCAAGCCCGCTCCCGCATTTGGATCTGCATCTATTCGGACAGGTCTCAGCGGTTCAGCGGTGCTACGAAGCGGCTGTCGGCAGCACTGTAGACCCACGGCTCATCCACATCCGTGACCTTGAAACGCAAGGTCTGCGAGCTGCTTGCCGGTTTATCTGCCAGTAACGCCACCGACACCGGCACATCAACGATTTCCCCTGGCGCCAGGCTGATCTCGGTCCTGCCCTGCAACTGGAAGCCGTCGGCGTCCACCAGCTCCAGGCGGTAATCCTGACGCTGCTGGGTCTTGTTGATGACCTTGAGGCTGTAGATGTTTTCGATCAAGCCCTGGGCGTTCTCGCGGAACATGCCACGGTCCTTGGTCACATCCAGCGACACCATCGGCCGTTCGACCAACGCCACCACCAACGCCGCGATCATCACCAGCAGCACTGCACTGTAGCCGATCAGGCGCGGGCGCAGCAGGTGGGTCTTGCCACCTTGCAACTGATGCTCGCTGGTATAGCTGACCAGTCCTGGGGCATAGCCCATTTTTTCCATGATCGAATCGCAGGCATCGATGCACGCCGCGCAGCCGATGCATTCCATTTGCAAGCCGTCGCGGATGTCGATGCCGGTGGGGCAGACCTGTACGCACAGCTGGCAGTCGATGCAATCCCCGAGGCCGACGTCGGCGGGGTTCACCTCGCGTTTGCGTGGGCCACGCTGCTCGCCGCGGGCGGCGTCGTAGGAAATGGTCAGGGTGTCCTTGTCGAACATCACGCTCTGGAACCGCGCATAGGGGCACATGTGCATGCACACCGCTTCGCGCAGCCAGCCGGCGTTGATGTAGGTGGCGCCGGTAAAAAACAGGACCCAGAACAGGCTCACACCGCCCATCTGCCAGGTCAGCAACTCGGCCGCCAGTGGCCGGATCGGCGTGAAGTAACCGACAAACGTCAGCCCGGTCAGCACGCTGATGCCCAGCCACAAGGTGTGTTTGGCCGAGCGCCGCGCCAGTTTGTTCAGGCTCCACGGCGCGGCTTGCAGCTTGATGCGCTGGTTGCGTTCGCCCTCGGTGACCTTTTCACACCACATGAACAGCCAGGTGAACGAGCTTTGCGGGCAGGTGTAGCCGCACCACACACGGCCGGCGAACACCGTGATCGCAAACAGGCCAAAGGCACAGATGATCAGCAACGCCGACAACAGGATGAAATCCTGCGGCCAGAACGTGGCGCCAAAGATATGGAATTTACTTTCAGCCAAGTCCCATAGCACGGCCTGGCGCCCACCCCAGTTCAGCCACACGGTGCCGAAAAAGGCCAGGAACAGAAAGCCTGCACCGCTCAAGCGCAAGGTGCGGAACAGGCCGGTGAAACTACGGGTGTGGATCAGGTTGTCGCTGGATTTGGCCTTCACCTTCTTTGGGTGAAGTGGCTCAAAGGTTTCCACGGTTCGGACGGGGATTCTTTCGCTCATGGTCGTTCGCTCATCAGCCTCCATCAGGCCGATGAACTATGCGCGTGGGACTGTTTGCATAACAGACTCAGGTATGGCGATAAAAAGCGGATCAGATGCGCTCTGCAGGCAACCCTGCGTCAATCTGCTGCACCCCGTCCCGCCTGGGGTGCAGCTGGTTTTTTTGCTGTGCTGATACAGATCAATCAAATCGCCGAACCAGGCTCGGTGACCTTCTTGTGCTGACGCCCATCGGTTGCGCCGGCAACAGTCAGGGCGTCGGCTTCCTGTTCGGTGATGTACACCCGGCCTGTGGCCAATTCCACGTAGGACATGGCCTTGGGGATGTCGGTACTGACCGTCACCGCGCTGGCAGGCAGGCTTTGTTCCTGGCCATCAGTGTTGAGCTTGAAATAGCACGTCTGGTTTTCAATGCGCACGGGCATGGTGATCTCCTTCTCAAAGGCTGGTGAAGGTTAGGGTCCGGTGCATCGCCAAGCGTTCCCGGCAACTGACTGGCGGTCGCTGCTGTCCATCCTTTACCCATCCCGACAAAGGAAGCTGTTCATGGACGCCTGGTGGCATCAAGTGTGGCAAACCTTACAAACCGAGTTCGCCGATATCGGTGATGCGAAACAGTTGACCCAGATCACCGTGCGCTTGCTGATTGCCGCCGTGCTCGGCGGCATTCTTGGCTTCGAGCGCGAGAGCAAGGGCAAGGCCGCCGGCGTGCGCACCCATATGTTGGTGGCGTTGGGCGCGGCGCTGTTTGTGATGGTGCCGCAGATGTCCGGCAACCAGGCGGACGCAATGAGCCGGGTGGTGCAGGGCGTGATAGCCGGCATCGGCTTTCTTGGCGCCGGTACGATCATCAAGGGCAAGGATGATGAAGAGGGTCACGTGAAGGGGCTGACCACCGCGGCGGGCCTGTGGATGACCGCTGCGATCGGGGTCTCGGCCGGATTGGGCCGGGAATCGACAGCGGTGTTGAGTACGTTGCTGGCGCTGGCGGTGTTCAGCGTGATGCCGAAAATCGTCAAACGTTTCGACAAGGACTGACGATCACTGGCGGCATGCTCGTCGGCGGCTCTTCGACCGGTGGCGGCTGGTGCTGCGGTGGTTCCTGCTCAGGAATCGGCTCTGGTTCACTGGGCGGCAGGGTCGGGTTATCGATATTCGGGTCTGGGGTTTCTGCCGGGATCGGGATATTCATCGGTGTGGCCTCCTTTGTGCTTTGCTCTATCGGTGGACAGCCGCCAGGGGGATTTGATTCCCCGCCCAATGGCGGCACATCCATCTGAACTTTTCCCGCGGGCCCGGGCTCGGACCTAAGTCGGTCTGGCTCAGGGAAGCGCCGCCGTATCGGAATCCGGATCAAGCAAAGAGCGTCCACAGGGCGTAAGGGGAAGATGCTCGATGGCTGCTGAAACAGAGGCTTTGTTACCACTGTCCCAGGCGCTGCTGTTGCCCAGGATCGCAATCGAAAGCACCACACCCGTCATCGACGGCGGCGAATTTGCCGTCAAGGCCGTGGTTGGCCAGCGCGTCAATGTCAGCAGCAAGGTGTTCGCCGACGGCCACGACAAACTCGCCGTACTGATTCGCTGGCGCGCGCTGCATGAAGAAAGCTGGCACAGCGTGGTGATGACGGATGTGGGTAACAACGGCTGGGCGGGCGCGTTTACCGTGGTTGACCAGGGCCCCCACGAATACTGCATCGAAGCCTGGATCGATACCTTCGCCAGCTTCTGCTACGAACTGCGCAAGAAACATGAGGCCGGCGTGCCGGTCAGCCTGGAGTTGCAGGAAGGCCGCAGCCTGGTGCTGCAAGCTGCCGAGCGCAGCGACAACGAGCTGCGCGACCGCCTGATGCTGCTGCACCACGAGCTCTCCGGCCTGCTGGAAACCGAGCAGGTTGCGCTGTTCCTGCACGAAGACAGTGCACACCTGATGACCCAGGCCGACCACCGCGCCTACTTGAGCATCAGCACCGTGTACCCGATCGATGTGGAACGCAGCGCCGCGCAGTTTGCCAGTTGGTACGAGCTGTTCCCGCGCTCGATCACCGACGACCCGGCGCGTCACGGCACATTCAATGATGTGCACTCGCGCTTGTCGACGATCCACGATATGGGCTTCGACGTGCTGTACTTCCCGCCGATCCACCCCATCGGCCGCAGCCATCGCAAGGGCCGCAACAACGCCCTGACGGCTGGCCCCGATGATCCCGGCAGCCCCTACGCCATCGGCAGCGAGGAAGGTGGCCACGAGGCGATTCACCCGCAGCTGGGCAGCCGCGAAGATTTCCGCCGGCTGGTCAAGGCCGCCGCCGAGCATGGCCTGGAAATCGCCCTGGACTTCGCTATCCAGTGTTCCCAGGACCACCCGTGGCTCAAGCAGCATCCGGGTTGGTTCAACTGGCGCCCGGACGGCACGATCAAATACGCGGAAAACCCGCCGAAGAAATACCAGGACATCGTCAACGTCGACTTTTATGCGGCGGATGCGATCCCCAGTCTGTGGACCGAGCTGCGCGACATCGTGGTCGGGTGGGTGGAAGAGGGCGTGAAGACCTTTCGCGTCGACAACCCCCACACCAAGCCGCTGCCGTTCTGGCAATGGCTGATCAGCGATGTGCGCGCCAAGCACCCCGAGGTGATCTTTCTCGCCGAAGCCTTCACCACCCCGGCGATGATGGCGCGCCTGGGCAAGGTCGGTTACTCCCAGAGCTACACCTATTTCACCTGGCGCAACACCAAGGCCGAACTGAGCGAGTATTTCACCGAGCTGAACCAGTCGCCGTGGCGCGAGTGTTTCCGGCCGAATTTCTTTGTGAATACGCCGGACATCAACCCGGCGTTCCTGCACGAATCCGGGCGCCCGGGCTTTTTGATCCGCGCCGCACTGGCCACCATGGGCTCGGGCCTGTGGGGCATGTATTCGGGCTATGAACTGTGCGAAGCCGCGCCGGTGCCGGGCAAAGAGGAATACCTGGATTCGGAGAAGTACCAGATCCGCGTACGAGACTTCAGCGCGCCCGGCAACATCATCGCCGAGATCGCCCAGCTCAACCGCATCCGCCGGCAAAACCCGGCGTTGCACACGCACCTGGGGCTGAAGCTCTACAACGCGTGGAACGACAACATCCTGTATTTCGGCAAGCGCAGTGAGGATGGCAGCAACTTTATCCTCGTGGCGGTGAACCTTGACCCCTACAACGCCCAGGAGGCGAATTTTGAGTTGCCTCTGTGGGAATTGGGCTTGCCGGACGATGCCCAGACTGGGGGGGAAGACCTGATGAATGGTCACCGCTGGACATGGTACGGCAAGACCCAGTGGATGCGGCTGGAGCCGCAGATGCCGTTCGGTATCTGGCGTATCACCCTCCCTTGAACCTGTTGGAGATCCAAAAATGTGGGCGCAGGCACGCCGGCTCCCACATTGAGCGAGTGTCCCCAGGTGGTTTTGAACGTATTCTCAGGAGTTTCCAATGGCGAAGAAGCCCGCCCCGAACACCTTTACCCAAGACCCGCTCTGGTATAAGGATGCGGTGATCTATCAAGTTCACGTCAAATCGTTTTTCGACGCCAACAACGATGGTATCGGCGATTTTGCCGGCCTGATCGCCAAACTCGATTACATCGCCGACCTCGGCGTCAACACCCTCTGGCTGTTGCCGTTCTACCCTTCGCCTCGCCGTGATGACGGCTACGACATCGCCGAATACCGTGGTGTGCACAGGGACTACGGCACCCTGGCCGACGCCAAGCGCTTTATCGCCGAGGCCCACAAGCGCGGGCTGCGGGTGATTACCGAGTTGGTGATCAACCACACCTCCGACCAGCACCCATGGTTCCAGCGGGCGCGCAAGGCCAAGCCGGGTTCGGCCGCGCGGGATTTCTATGTGTGGTCCGATGACGACCAGAAATACGCCGGCACCCGCATCATCTTCCTCGACACCGAGACCTCCAACTGGACTTGGGACCCGGTCGCCGGCCAGTACTTCTGGCACCGCTTCTACTCCCATCAGCCCGACCTCAACTTCGACAACCCGCAAGTCATGCAGGCCGTGCTCGCAGTGATGCGCTTCTGGCTCGACTTGGGCATCGACGGCCTGCGCCTGGACGCCATCCCCTACTTGATCGAGCGCGACGGCACGAATAACGAAAACCTGCCGCAAACCCACGAGGTGCTCAAACAGATCCGCGCCGAGATCGACGCCCATTATCCGGACCGCATGCTGCTGGCCGAAGCCAACCAATGGCCGGAGGACACACAACTCTACTTCGGTGACCAAAAAGGCGACGACGGCGACGAATGCCACATGGCCTTCCACTTTCCGCTGATGCCGCGCATGTATATGGCGCTGGCCCAGGAAGATCGCTTCCCCATCACCGATATTTTGCGCCAGACCCCGGAGATTCCCGCCAATTGCCAGTGGGCGATCTTCCTGCGCAACCACGATGAGCTGACCCTGGAGATGGTCACCGACAAGGAACGCGACTACCTGTGGAACTACTACGCCGCCGATCGCCGTGCGCGCATCAACCTGGGCATTCGTCGGCGCCTCGCGCCACTGATGGAGCGCGACCGCCGCCGCATCGAGCTGCTCAACAGCCTGCTGCTGTCGATGCCTGGCACGCCGACCCTGTATTACGGCGATGAAATCGGCATGGGTGACAACATCTACCTCGGTGACCGCGACGGCGTGCGTACGCCGATGCAGTGGTCCATCGACCGCAATGGCGGCTTCTCTCGCGCCGACCCGGCCAGCCTGGTGCTGCCGCCGATCATGGATGCGCAATACGGTTATCAGTCGGTCAATGTCGAAACCCAGGCCCAAGATCCCCATTCACTGTTGAATTGGACCCGGCGCATGCTCGCGGTGCGCAAACAGTCCAAGGCGTTTGGCCGGGGCAGCTTGAAGATGCTCTCGCCGAGCAACCGCCGCATCCTCGCCTATACCCGCGAGTTCACCGGCGAGGATGGTCGCAGCGAAATCATCCTGTGCGTGGCCAACGTGTCGCGCAGCGCCCAGGCCGCCGAGTTGGACCTGTCGGCCTACGCCGGCATGGTCCCGGTAGAGATGCTTGGCGGTAATGCCTTCCCGCCCATTGGCCAGCTGAATTTCCTGCTGACCCTGGCGCCCTATGGTTTCTACTGGTTCGTGCTGGCCGCGGAAAACCAGATGCCCAGTTGGCACGTGGAACCGGCGCAAAGCATGCCGGACTTCACCACCCTGGTGCTTAAACAGCGCCTGGAAGAACTGCTTGAACCCGCGTGCCGCGCCACCCTGGAGCAGACTTCGCTACCCGCCTGGCTGCCCAAACGCCGCTGGTTCGCGGGCAAGGATGCGAGCATCGACAGCGTGCATATCGCCTACGGTGTGCGCTTTGGCGACCCGCAGCACCCGGTGTTGCTCAGCGAAATTGACGTGAGCAGCGGCGGGCAGGTCAGCCGTTATCAGTTGCCGTTCGGTTTTCTGGGTGAGGACCAGTTCACCAGCGCCTTGCCCCAGCAATTGGCCCTGGCCCGTGTGCGACGGGCGCGTCAGGTGGGGTTGGTGACCGACGCGTTCAGCCTTGAGCCGTTTATCCGTGCCGTTATCCATGGGCTGCAAGCCGGTACGCTATTGAACTCAAGCGAGGGCGAACTGCGCTTTGAAGCCACACCACACCTGGCCAAGCTGCCATTGGGCGACGACGCGCCAGTGCGCTACCTGTCGGCCGAGCAATCCAACAGCTCGGTGGTGGTGGGTGAAAGCCTGGTGCTCAAGCTGATTCGCAAAGTTGCCTCTGGGGTACACCCTGAACTGGAAATGAGCGCCTACCTGACCGCTGCCGGTTACCCGAATATCTCGCCGCTGCTGGGCTCGGTGATTCGCCGTGACGGGGCAGGGCAGGACAACCTGTTGATGATCGCCCAGGGTTACCTGAGCAATCAGGGCGATGCGTGGGCCTGGACCCAAAACAACCTGGAAAGGGCGATTCGCGATGAGCTGGCCCAAGCCATCTCCGAGCAGGAACAGCATTACAACGCCCTTGACGAGCTCAAGGAGTTTGCCGGGTTGCTCGGCCGCCGCCTGGGCGAGATGCATGGGGTGTTGGGGGCCAAAACCACCGACAAGGACTTCCGCCCCGAACTCACCACGGCCAGGCAGGCCCAGGTCTGGGCCAAGGATGTGGCTGCGCAGATCGAGCGCGCCTTGCACCTGCTTGACCTGCATCAAAATCAATTGAACCCCGCGGATCAGGCGTTGGTCAGTGATTTGCTGGCGCAGAAAAAAGCCATCACCAGCCACGTCCAGGCATTGGCGAAAGCCACCCTGGGCGGCCTGCGCATACGCGTCCACGGCGATTTGCACCTGGGCCAGGTGCTGGTGGTGAAGGGCGATGCGTACCTGATCGACTTTGAAGGCGAACCGGCGCGACCATTGCATGAACGACGTGGCAAGCACAGCCCCTATAAGGATGTGAGCGGCGTGCTGCGCTCGTTTGATTACGCGGCTGCGATGGCGCGCAATGACCAAGGCCTGGATCAATCGCCTGCCGCGCAGTTGGCGCGCCGACGCGTGACCGAGCGTTACCTGACTGATGCACGTCAGGCATTTATCCAGGCTTATCAGTCAGCTACGTCTACACTGGCGCATGACTGGCAGGATGCCAAAGGCCAGGACGCCGCGCTGACGTTGTTCAGCCTGGAGAAGGCCGCGTATGAAGTGGCTTACGAAGCGGAAAATCGCCCAAGCTGGCTGCCGGTGCCCCTGCAGGGGTTGCACGGTCTGCTCAGCGGGCTTGTATCGAAAACCGCACGCGGTGGGGAGAGGTCATGAGCTTTACGAATAAAGAACCGCTGCAGCCTAAGTTGACAGCACTGCCGGCGTCCCACGACGTCGACGCGCTGGTACGCGCCGAACATCCGGACCCGTTCTCGATTCTGGGCCCGCACGATGATGAACACGGTGGCCAGTTTATCCGCGCCTTTCTGCCAGAAGCCTTGAGCGTTCAAGTGCTGGAGCGCGACAGCGGCGAACTGATCGGCAGCCTGGACGCGACCCAGGTGCCCGGCCTGTTTGTCGGGCACTTCAAGCATCGCCAGGCGTACCTGCTGAAAATCCAGTGGGCCGGTGGCGAGCAGATTACCGAGGACCCCTACAGCTTCGCCCAATTGTTGCTGGGTGAAATGGACCTGTACCTGTTTGCCGAAGGCAACCACCGCGACCTCGGCAGTTGCCTCGGCGCCCAGGTGACCACGGTGGATGGCGTGCAGGGTGTGCGCTTTGCCGTGTGGGCACCGAATGCGCGGCGCGTGTCAGTGGTGGGAGATTTCAATATTTGGGATGGTCGGCGCCATCCGATGCGTTTGCGGCACCCGTCTGGCGTGTGGGAGATCTTTATCCCACGCCTACAACCGGGCGCTGCCTATAAATACGAGATTCTTGGTGCCCATGGGATCTTGCCGCTCAAGGCCGACCCCATGGCGCTGGCGACCCAGTTGCCGCCCGACACCGCCTCCAAAGTCGCCCCGCCGTTGCAGGTCGACTGGCAGGACCATGGGTGGATGCAGGCGCGGGCCCACAAACACAAAACCACCGCGCCGCTCTCGATCTACGAGCTGCACGTGGGCTCCTGGCAGTGCGAACTGGACGAAGCCGGCGAAGTCGCGCGCCAATATGGCTGGCGGGAACTGGCCGAGCGCCTGGTGCCCTATGTGCAGCAACTGGGCTTCACCCACGTCGAACTGATGCCGATCATGGAACACCCGTTCGGCGGCTCGTGGGGTTACCAGGCGTTGTCACAATTTGCACCGAGCGCACGTTTTGGTTCACCCGAAGATTTCGCCTACTTCGTCAACGCGCTGCATCAGGCAGATATTGGCGTGATTCTGGATTGGGTCCCGGCGCATTTTCCTACGGATAGCCACGGTCTGGCACAGTTCGACGGCACTGCGCTGTACGAATACGCCAACCCGCTGGAAGGCTTTCACCAGGATTGGGACACGCTGATCTACAACCTTGGTCGCACCGAAGTGCATGGCTTTATGCTGGCCTCGGCGCTGCACTGGCTGAAACACTTCCATGTGGACGGCCTGCGCGTCGATGCGGTGGCGTCGATGCTGTACCGCGATTATTCGCGCAAGGCCGGGGAATGGGTGCCCAACCGCCACGGTGGTCGGGAGAACCTCGAAGCCATCGACTTCCTGCGCCACCTGAACGACGTTGTCGCCCTGGAAGCCCCCGGCGCGCTGGTGATCGCCGAGGAGTCCACCGCGTGGCCCGGCGTCAGCCAACCGACCCAACAGGGCGGCCTGGGCTTCAACTACAAGTGGAACATGGGCTGGATGCACGATTCGCTGCATTACATCCAGCAAGACCCGGTGTACCGCGCCCATCATCACAACGAGCTGAGTTTCGGCCTGGTGTATGCCTGGTCCGAGCGCTTCATCCTGCCGATTTCCCACGATGAGGTGGTGCACGGCAAACATTCGCTGATCGACAAGATGCCCGGCGACCGCTGGCAGAAGTTTGCCAACTTGCGCGCCTACCTGGCATTCATGTGGATGCACCCCGGTAAGAAATTGCTGTTCATGGGCTGTGAATTCGGCCAGTGGCGCGAGTGGAACCACGACCAGCAACTGGACTGGTATCTGCTGCAATACGCCGAACACAAGGGCGTGCAGAAACTGGTGGGCGACTTGAACCGCCTGTACCGCGAGGAGCCGGCGCTGCACGAACAGGATGACGCGCCTCAGGGCTTCCAGTGGCTGATCGGCGACGATGCAATCAACAGCGTCTATGCCTGGCTGCGCTGGAGCAAGGACGGCCGGCCGGTGCTGGTGGTGGCCAACTTCACCCCGGTACCCCGTGAAGCGTACGCGGTGGGTGTGCCATTTGCCGGGCGCTGGAGCGAGGTGATCAACACGGATGCCGACACCTATGCCGGTTCGAACTATGGCAATGGTGGTGAAGTGTTTACTCAGGATGAGCCGCGCCATGGGCAACCGGTGTCGTTGACGCTGAACCTGCCACCGCTTGGCGTGCTGATCCTGCGTCCTGAATAACGGCCGTCTCCAAGAAGGGCTGGCGTTTCTAAAAACCTGCGGGCGTGCGGTGGCGACACGTCCGTAGGAGCTGGACGCAAGTTGTCATGTATTGCGTCGGAACAATTTCCTACGGGGTGTCCACACATGGACGTCAGCGATTGAGCGTAGGTCTTCCAACACATCTCGTTTCTTCGCTCGGTCTGTGTATAACACTCCCGGAAATGAAACTTCTGCCATGACGCCATTCTCAACCAACAACGTGCACGCTCCTGTGACAGCGCTCAGGGCGCCAATCTCCACTCTCGCAACCGCCCCCGTCGTCAAGTCAGCTCCTGCGCTCGTGAAGGCCCCCGTACGCGCACCCGACTCGCCAGCTACGCAGGTACAGGGAAAGCTGCTTGACCTGGATGAAATGTTGAGCGCTTTACGCGAGCTTCAGGCTCAGCCAGCCCCCCCAAATGCCCAGAAGAAAAGCTTGTTCCTCAACAAGAATTCACCGCTTATTCCGCAAAACGGCTCGACTCAGCCGGGCACCAACCGGCTTGACAATATGCTCAAGTACTACGGCATTGTTCCGGCCAACCCCAGCACGCAAACGCAAGTACAAGCGGCGATTGATGCGCTGGAAAATACCCGCAGCGAAATTGTCCTGGGCATAGGGAATGAGTCAAGCAAAGCTGATGCGTTGTTGCAGGACAGCAACGACGATTCAATATCCGCACTAGTGGGTGAGCTGCAACACAAGCACAAAAAGCCTTTGTTGAGTTATTTGACCGAGGGCATCTCGGAGTCCGCACTCGAAAAAGCCCAGCGCTCGCCGGCTACCCTATTGGAGCTGATCGCAAAATCACCTAAGGCTGAAGCGCTGGTTCAAGCGCTACTGAAAAAGCTTGGCGGCAGTGACTTTCCTTTGACGCAGCTGACTTCCCCGCAAGTGAAAGTTCAGTTGTTGATCAAGGCCATCACCTTGAGCCTTGACCCTGTGCAGTCGCGTAAACCCGGGCATGTTGCAGGGTTTCACCTGGCGTCCAGCGAGCATGGCAACAAGGGCTACGCAGAAATCGATACGCAGTTCAGGCAACACCTGGTCGACGCAAATAAAATATCTTCCACCGACGCGAACCTGGCCGCCTATCTTTTCCGCCCGCAGTTCCCGGCAGACTTTGCCGTGCGCGATATCCCGACGGAGATGCGCTATCAAGGAACCGCTGTGTGGGTCAATTTCAAGCATGGTGTGGCGCTGGCGGAGGCGATTGAACCCGGTTCGTCGCGAAGCATGAGCTTTCAGGAGTTGGTGGACCTGCCCGGCAAGCTCAGCGAACAGGCGACGACAAGCCAGCAGTGGTCGCTTATCGCGGCGACCCGTATTCCGGCGATGCTGGAATGGGCGGCTTTGCAGGGCGTGATTGAACAAAAAGATGAGTATTCGCAGGCAGAGATCGCCAAGGCAGTGTCAGCTTTTGATGGGCATGTCAGCGGTATCGTAGAGGCGACGGCGCAACTTGCAGTCGATGTGCCAATGCGTAAGAACTACTTTGAGAAAATGGAAAAGGGCACCTCTCGGACCGAACTCTTGTCGTTGATAAGCCCGTTTTTTGCGTTGTACCGGCACCTCAATGGCGAGAAGATCAAGCCCTCCGATGCCCTCTATCAGTACCCTGTTTATGACGAAGATCGTTTCAAGTCTGCGTTTGATGGGTATTTGGCTAATGCCAAGTCGGGTTATGACAAAGTACTGCGCAACCTGTTATCGCAGTTGCCGACCCAGGACCGGGTCGCGATTGAACAGGGTGCAACCACGGTCTATGCACTGCGGGTCAAGCCCGATACAAACAAGGAGACAGAAGAGCAGAAAAAGGCCGCCAAGACCCGCCCGGGGTTCATTCTCAAGGCAGAACACGAGGGGCAAACAAGCTACTATGAAATCAACCCGGTCAAGGGCATAGCCCGGCGACGCGACGACTTGAAGCCGGTCCTGGAGGCCTACGATCCGGCTGAAAAAAGTTATGACAAAGACTTTATTTCCATCGAACACACCAATGATGGCGTACCGTCCGAAGAGCTGGTTGTGCGCAATAGCCACACCGGCAAGGAGGCGTTCAAGAAGCAGTGGGGCGAATACAAGGCTGGCAAAGGCCCGCGGCCCAAGAGCTTTTCGATAGTTGTCCCGCAACAGCTCGATCATTTTCCCGCCACTGACCGCGTCGGTAAGGCTGCAGTGCCAAACACCCTGGAATCAGAACGCTCGGCAGCCATTGCCAAGTCCATTTCCGATAAATTGTTTTATGTCGATGAAGACCAACTGCGGGAGTGGGCCACCGCGGACCCTAACAGGGAGAGCTCAGCGAAGAAAAATGACGAGAGTTTCTGGGAGCGTATAAAAGGCGTGGCCCAGTTCTTTATTCCTTTCTGGAGCGGGATCGAGGACCTCGTCAAGGGCCGTACCAAAGATGGCATTATCAGTCTTATCGTCGACGGTCTGTTTACGTTCGCAGGGCCGGCCGGCAAGCTGGCCGCCGGCTCGGTGCGAGTGATGGCCAATGCTGGCAAGCTCAGCATGCGCGCGCTGCTGCCAAAATTCTTGCCCTTGATAAAGCAATTTGGTGTTTCTGTGGTACAGAACCTGAACCCGCTTGAACCGGTAATGGCGGGCTTCAACATCAAGGGAGGGAAAGGCCTGAAGTTCCTGAAAGGGGACATCGACAATATCCAGGCAGGCATTGCGCAGTTCCGGCGGTCATCGCCCTTCAAACAACTGCCTGGAAAAGGGAGTTATGACGTTACCCCGAAAATACCCTTGACCTCCAGAAACCTACCAGAAGGTGGAAGCGTACGAGTGCCCGAGGGCATCTCCAGTGATGAGGTACGGATGCTGAATAGGAAGAATCACACCGATGTGGTCGTGGGTGATGATGTCTTTCGGTATGACCCTGGCAAACCGGACAGCCTGACTAAACTGGGTGGCCCCGATCATGGCGGCCCGTTGGAGGGGTTCGCAACGACGTGTGGCGGCGGGGGGCGCAGGTCCAAGCGTGACCTCAATGACCTCTGTTACACCAAGGAGATCGAACCGGGTGGAACCCCCATCTTCCAGGACGCCCAAGCCCTTGACCACCGTCGGCTGATTCCTGGCCCTGCGCAGGCTAACGGGCCGCGCACAGTGGTGCACGAGCATCGTTTATACCGAGTCAATGAAGCGGGTAAGCAAGAGTTGTTGCCGGTTGTGACTACGCAGCCTGTGACCTACAAGCCACAAACGTCGGGCACGGTGATCAACGAGCCAGATTTCGGTTTTGATGATTTCGGTGTATCGCGCTCGCTCAACAACGACACGGTGGTGGTGAAAGTGGATGCGATCAGCGACTTGAGCAATGATCAACGAGTCGTCAGAGGCCAAAAAATCGACCACAACGGGCAGCAATATGTGGTGGTCGAGGGCGATATCGGCGTTCATTACTACGCCGAGCTCAACCCAACAGGCAAGCTCGACTTTTACCGCTTGAATAGCAGTGACCCCGTCAGCCGGCATTTTATTGAAACCCATGATCAATACAGGGACTTTCATGGTTATGCTGCGCAGAAAAGTCCAAACAATCAGTTGATTGTCCTGCCTACCATGGAAACCCTGGTCAAGAAAATTGTGGCTGAGAATACCCTGTCCAACGCGGATATCGAACACCTTGCCAAGGTATTGAAAGGTCTTACTCCCGAGAAGCAGCGCGAAGTACTGATGAGCGTTTACGCGTCTGGACCCAACCCAGGAAAGGTGGTGGTGGCGGCAAAACCGGTTCGACTCGAACCCATCAAGAAGCCGGCAGATTTTTCCCAACGGCAGCCAGCGGATCAAAACCAGCTCTATGCTGAAGGGGGGAGTAAGGCCGTTGACGATCAGTTCCAGGCCACGGGTATCAGGTCCGCCAATCAACAAGTGCCGGGACAACCCGGTGAGAAGATTCGTGCAGACTCTGCCGCCGAGACGGTAGGTTGGCTTTACACGCGCACAAATGCGCCAAATTATTCCGAAATCGTGTTGAAGACCGGGGCCGGGAACTGCGACCAGATGGCCAAGGTTGCCGTTGATACCATCAACGCCAGTGGTGGCAGTGCGCGTATCGCGCAAGTCAAAGGGCACACTTTCGGCATTGTCGGCGGCCCGCCAGGCTATTCCAGGAGCAAGGGCTTTACCGGGCCGGAATGGGCCGATGCCTGGGTTGTTGATCCGTGGGCAGGCATTACCTGCAAGGCCTCGGACTATCCCGCCCGATTCAAGGCGCGCATGCAGGAGTGGAGCCAGGAAGGCCGGCGAATCCTGATCAGCGATGGCCAGCTACCGCCTAGCTCGGTGTGGAGTGACCCCATGGAGCCGCGTTGGATAAATGCAACCGTTAACGGCGAGGCCCAGGTTTTTTGACGGCGGGCCGACAATCACAACCAATGATTTGGCGCCGATGAATGTCTCATGCGTCTAGGGCCAAACAACGGCTCTGTCTGGCTGGATTCAGTTGTTCAGATTGGTGGCAGGGTGCCACAATGACGCCTTTGTCGTGGCAGTCGAAGCAGGCGGATTTCATGAATGGCCTTGAGCGTGAGCAGGACCAGGATTGCTTTATCGAAGAGCAGGTGCGAACCGATCGTTTGCACCAGCTGTTTCGCCAGTCATTTGCCGCGATTTTCGGCAGTTTCTTCGCCGCGATCATGCTGTGCTGGCTGTGCTGGGATCGGTTCGATCATCAGGTCATCCTGATCTGGCTGGTCGCGCTGAGTGCGTCCTCGCTGCTGCGTATCCACTTGTTCATGGGCTGGTTTCGCTGTCCCCGTGCCGAACGCACGCCGGATCGCTGGGAACGGCGCTACTGGCTGACACTGATGCTGTCCGCCGGAATCTGGGGGTTGGGCGCGTTTGCAGTGATGCCCACCGATGACCGCGTGTCCCAGGTGCTGGTGATGCTGTTTACCGTGGGCATGTCGGTCAGTGCGGTGTCGTGTTACTCGGCATATCGCTACATGACCTTGATGTCCATGTCCCTAGTGTTGTTGCCGTGTACCTTGTGGCTGCTGTTCCAGCCGTCACCGATGCAAGTCGGGGTGGCGGCGGCGGTGTTGGTGTTTTCGACCTTTGTGGTCAGCGCCACGCGCAAACTCTCGGACGCCCTGGAAAAAGCCTTTCGCCTGACCCGGCAGATGGAGCGTGCCCACAATATTTCCGCCCGCGCCGCACAGACCGATGAGCTCACGGGCCTGATGAACCGCCGCGCCTTCTTTGAGCACGCCCAGTTGCTGTACGCGCAATGCCGGCGCAACCGGCAACCCTTGTGTGCGCTGATGATGGACATGGACCACTTCAAGGACATCAACGACACCTACGGCCATCAGGCCGGTGACGAGGTGTTGCGCCAGATCGGCGGGGTGATCAGCGCGTCATTTCGCCAGTCGGATGTGTACGGTCGGTTGGGCGGCGAAGAGTTTGGCGTATTGCTGCCCAACACTTCATTGGACACCGCGCGTGACATCGCCGAACAGCTGGTCAAGTCCATCTCCGGGCTGGCCGCCGAGCCGGTGCATGGCTTGACCGCCAGCCTGGGCGTGGCCTCGAGCCGCAACCTTGACCAGGACTTGCACAGCCTGATGAACACGGCCGACAAGGCGCTGTACCGCGCCAAGGCCGAGGGTCGCAACCGAGTCGCAGTGGCGGAGTAGGGCGTCAGTCGCGCTGCATGGCCTTGGCCAGGACCCGTGCCACCTGGTCGGCGGAATAGGGCTTGGCGAGGAACTCAAAGCCTTCGTAGCCGCTGTCGGCCAGCTCTTCACTGTAGCCGGAGGTGAGCACCACCGGCAGGTCCGGCCGCCGTTGGCGCAGAACTTTGGCCATTACCACGCCAGTCATGCCGGGCATCACCACATCCGAGAACACCCCGTCGAACGCCATCGCATTCGGGCCTGCCAAGGTGAGTGCCTGTTCGGCATGGGTGGCCCAGGTGGTCTGGTAGCCCAGGTCTTGCAGGATCTGGTTGGCGAAACGGCCGACTTCCAGGTTGTCCTCCACGATCAGGATATGGCGCTGCCTCGTGTCGGTGACCGGGGCCTGTTCGTGGGGTGACGGGGCAGGCGAGTCCGCCTCTGCGGCCACGGCGGGCAAGTACAGGGTAAAGCGCGTGCCCTGGCCCTGGGTGCTGGTCACATCGACGTTGCCGCCCGATTGTTTGGCGAAGCCGAACACTTGCGACAGGCCCAACCCGGTGCCTTTGCCGACGGCCTTGGTGGTGAAGAACGGCTCGAAGATACGTTCGAAGACGTCCGAGCCAATGCCGGCGCCGGTGTCGCTCAGTGAAACCGTCACGAACGGCTGATGCAACCCGGCATCGCCACGAATGCGCGGTAGCGCGCTGACAGTCGACACGCGCAGGGTCAGGGTGCCTTGGCCGTCCATGGCGTCGCGGGCGTTGAGGGCCATGTTGATCAGCGCGGTTTCGAATTGGCTGGAGTCGACGCGCACATGGCACGGCTGTGCGGGCAGTTCCACCTGCACGTGGATGCGCGCACCCGTGAGACTTTCGAGCATCTCACCGATGTTTGCCACCCGCTGGCACGCGTCGAACACCTGCGGGTTCAGCGGTTGGCGCCTGGCGAAGGCGAGCAGTTGGCTGGTGAGCTTGCTGGCGCGCTCGACGGTGTCCGACACTGCCGCCATGTAGCGCTGGCGGCGCTCTTCGGACAGCCCCGGTTGGCGCAGGAAGTCCACCGAGGAGCGAATGATGGTCAGCAAGTTGTTGAAGTCGTGGGCCACGCCGCCGGTCAATTGGCCGATGGCTTCGAGTTTTTGCGATTGGTGCAGTGCGGCTTCGGCCTGGGTCAGGGCGAGGGTGCGCTCGGCGACCCGTTGCTCGAGCGTGGCATTGAGTTCTGAAAATGCCGCCAGCCCCTCGCGTACGGCCGCATCGGCGCGTACGCGCTCGATATGCGCCCACGAGCGCTCGGTGACTTCGCCCACCAGCGCCAGATCGTAGGGCGACCAGGTGCGCGGGGATTTGTGGTGCGCGGCCATCAGTGCTGTCAGCCGGCCTTCCTTGATCAGTGGGAAACATACCGTCGCGGTAGCCCCCAGGGCTTGGTAGCTGGCCGACTCCTCTGGCGGGAATTCGACCCGGTTGTCGCGGATCACCAACGGTTCACCGGCCCGCAGGCGGCGTACCGCCAGTTCGCCGAACGACGCCAGGCTGTAGCGCCCGACGATGCTCGGCGAGCCTGGAGCCGCCCAATTGCCGCGAATGGTGAAGCCATCCTCGTCAGCGTCCATGTCGGCATACGCGCAATTGGTGACTTGCAGGTGCTGCGCCAGCAAGCGCGTGGTGCTGGTCATGATGGCTTCGGCATCGGTGGCATTGGCCACGGCGTTGCCGATGGCATCGAGCATGGCCAGGCGACGGGTGAGAAACACGGTCGCGGTGGTTTCGGTGACGGTGTCAAGCATGCCGACCACGGCGCCGCGAGGGTCACGGATCGGGCTGTAGCAAAAGGTGAAATACGCCTGCTCGGGCCCGGCGCCGCGTTCGATCACCAGCGGGTAGTTTTCAATGTAGGTCGCATGCCCTTCAAAGGCCGCCTGGGCGATGGGGCTGATATCACGCCAGACTTCGCTCCATACTTCACTGAATGGGCGACCCAGGGCGTAGGGCTTGTCACCCAGGATCGGGATAAACGCATCGTTATAGAGCATGGTCAGCGACGGCCCCCACACGATGGCTTGGGGGAAGCTTGAGGCAAAGCACAGTGCGACGGTGGTCTTGAGTACGTCCGGCCATAGCTCAAGCGGGCCCAGCGGCGTACTGGCCCAGTCATACACGCGCACCTGCTCGGCCATGTCGCTGCTGCTTTGCAGCCAATTCATCATTGGGAGAACACCTTGTTTGCCGCAACCTTTTAGTGGCCTGGAGGGTCAGGCCAACAAGCTACAGACCGGAATCGCCGTTGGCAGTTCAGCGCTATTATCCACGTGATGGCAATTTGATGCTCGGTCCAAATGATTGCCCCTATTGGCTGCCGAATAACCCCGTCCAATAGATGCCTGCATCACTCTTCGGGTCCATGGCGTACGCCGCGCCCAGTTCGCGAAATTGCGGGTTCATCAGGTTGGCGCAATGCCCGGGGCTGGCGAGCCAGCCGTCTACCACTTTGCGCGGGGTGTCGAGACCGGCGGCGATGTTTTCACCGATGTTCTTTGCAATGTACCCCGCCAACTCGGCACGATCGCCCGGCGTTCGGCCGTCATGGTCGAGGTGGTCGAAGAAGTTGCCGTTGGCCATGTTGCGCGTGTGGCTGTTGGCAGCGCCGGCCAGGTCGTCGTTCCAGCTCAGCGGCGTGGTGGCGGTAAACGCTTGGGTGCCGCATTGGCGGGCCTGGGATCGGGCGGTGTTGATCAGGTTGAGCAGTTGCTTGCCTTCGGTCTGCCAGTCGCCAAGGCCGCTGGACAGCAGCGGGCGGGCGAGCACGATGCGCCAGTCCTGGCCGCTGTTGCTTACGCCGATGTCGACAAATTGCGGGTCCAGCACCACGCGGCAGAAGCTTTCGCGCACGGCCTTCATCGCCGACGTTGCATCCTTGGGACCGGACAGGCTGATGGCCTGCACGTTGACCATCGGATACGCCGCCCGCGCCAGGGCCTGTTGCAGGTCGCCGACGTTGCTGGCCGGCAACACCAGCCGCGTATCGCTGGTCAGCGGTGGCAGTTCCTGGGAACCCTGGTCACCGCAGCGCTGGAGCTGGCTGCGGTAGACGTTGATCTGTTGTATCAACTGACTTTCTTCATTCGCCATCGCGCTGGCGCAGAACACCGAACTGGCGGCCAGCGTCGTGAGACCCATCATCAATGACAGAACGCGCATGGACATTACCCTTGAGCTTGTAAAGTGCCCATGATGCGCGATGTGGGTGCGTCCATGCACCCGTTGGTCTGAACTTTTTCCTTCAGTTCTTGAATGTGGAGTGCTTGCGCCCCTGGTCACACAGGGCGAATACCACCACCAGCAGCGCGGAAATCGCCAGGATGATCACCACGCCATCGGTGGAGTGGGTGGCTGATGCCGCCACCATCGACAACGCGCCCAGTGGTGCCAGCCCGCCGGCGATGGCGGTACCGATTTCGCGCCCGGTGCCAAAGCCCGAGGAGCGGGTCTGGGTCGGGAACTGGCGGCTCAGGAACGAACCCTGCGGGGCAAACATCATGGGTGCAAGAATGCCGGTGCCAACGCCGATGGCGATGTAGATCATCAGGCTTTCGCCGGTGTTGAGCAGGGCCAGGAACGGGTAGGCGAACAGCAGCGAGCACAGCCCGCCGAGCATCAACACGGTCTTGCTGCTCCACTTGTCGCACAGCCAGCCAAAGCAGGGTACGGCGACAATCGCGATCAGGCTGGCGATGGTCACCGACAGCGAGGTGACGTGCACATCCACCCCTTTGAACTGGGTCAGGTAGGCCAGGGAGAAGGTCTTGAAGATGTAGCTCAGGGCGTTGTAGCCAATCGCCACGAAAAACACCACGGCCAGGCCCTTGAGGTCATTCTTGAACAGCGCCTTGAGTGGCGAGGCCTTGGCCTTGGTCGCTTCTTTGCTCAGTTGGTTGAACTGCGGGGTTTCCGGAATGCTGTTGCGCACCCACAGGCCGACGCCTACCAGCACGATGCTGCACACGAACGGGATGCGCCAGCCACCGGCCAGCAGGAACTCGTTGCCGTTGATGGTCAGCAGGTACACGGTCAGCGACGACAGCAACAGGCCCAGGTTGAGGCCCAGTGCCGGCCAGGCGCCCTGGCTGCCGCGTTTGCCTTGGGAGGCGTGCTCGTAGGACGTCACCGCCGCGCCCGACAGCTCGGCACCGGCGCCCAGGCCCTGGATGATGCGGATAAACACCAGCAGGATCGGCGCCCAGATGCCGATGGAGGCGTAGCTGGGGATCAGCCCGATCAGGGTGGTGCACACCCCCATCAGGCAGAAGGTCAGCACCAGCACTTGCTTGCGGCCGAACTTGTCACCGAGGTAGCCGAACAGAATCCCGCCGAAGGGGCGCGCGATAAAACCGATGGCAAAGGTGGAAAAGGCCATCAGTGTGGCGGTCTTGGGGTCGCTGTTATCAAAGAAGATCTTCGAGAACACGATGGCCGCCATGGTGGCGTACAGGTAAAAGTCGTACCACTCCAGCATCGAACCGAAGATGGTCGCGGCGGCCACCTTGCGCAGGCGCTTGCGGGTTTGCTCGGGGGTTTCGGTGCCGGGAATCGGGGCAGTTACCGTCATGCTGTACTTCCTTCTGGGTCTTTGTAGTTATTGTCAAATGGACGCGTGGTACGGGGTGTTACTCGGGCTTGAACAGGCGGTCGGCGATCATCGCGCCGATGGGCATGGCGGACGTCGCGGCGGGTGAGGGCGCGTTGCACACGTGGAGCATTCGTGGGGTCTGGGCGAACAGGAAGTCGTGTACCAGGCTGCCGTCGCGCATCACCGCCTGGGCGCGGATACCCGCCTCGTAGGGCAGCAGGTCGTCGAGGGTCAGCGATGGGCAGTACTTGCGGCACTGCTCCAGGTAGCCGGACTTGAACAGCGAGTTCTTCATCTCGGTAGTGCCGGAGCCGAGGTTTTGCCAGATGGTTTTCCAGAAGCCGGGGAAGCTGGCGTACTGCGCCACGTCGCGCCAGTTCACCGAGAACTTGCGGTAGTTCTCGCGGCCCAGGCCAAGCACGGCATTTGGGCCGACGGTGACGCTGCCGTCGATCATGCGCGTGAGGTGTACGCCGAGAAACGGCAGCTCCGGGTCGGGAATCGGGTAGATCAGGTGGTTGACGATGTTGTTTTTCGTCGCTGGCAGGCGGAAGTACTCACCGCGAAACGGGATGATCTGGTGGTCGATCGGTATGCCGGCCAGCGTCGCCAGGCGGTCCGACTGCAAGCCCGCGCACACCACCAGGCGGCGGGCCTGCCAGCTTTCGCCACGGGTGTTGACGGTGACTTTGTCGGTGTCTTCATGGATCGCGGTGACGGTACGCTCCAGGCAGATCTCGCCGCCGTTGCTGCGGATCACCCGGGCCATGGTGTCGCAGACCTGGCGATAGTCGACGATGCCGGTGGCGTCGAGGAACAGCCCGCCGAGGCCGACGATGTTCGGTTCACGCTGGCGCAACTGGTCGGCGTCGAGGCGCTCGACCTTCATGCCATTGAGCTGGGAGCGTGCGTACAAGGCTTCCATGCGCTGCATTTCCAGGGGGCTGGAGGCCACCAGTAATTTGCCGCATACCTCGAACTTGATCCCGTGTTCAGTGCAGAACTGTTTGGTCTGCTCGGCGCCGCGCTTGCACAGGTCCGCCTTGAGGCTGCCCGGCGCGTAGTAGATGCCGGCGTGGATCACGCCGCTGTTGTGGCCGGTCTGGTGTTTGGCCAGCACGGGCTCTTTTTCCAGGATCACCAGCGAGGCACCGGGCTGGCGCTTGAGCAGTTCCATCGCCGTGGCCAGGCCGACGATGCCGCCGCCGATAATGCAATAGTCGTGAATCATGGGGTGGGCTACCTAAAGTTGCACATTTCGGTCTGCTTATCAGGTTGTCAGACTAATGTTTTTGTTAAAAAAATGGCGTGTCCAGGACACGCTACTTAAAGGATCAGTTTGTCTCGGGCAGCTCCAGGCTCAGACGCCGTGCCGCTGCGCGCAGGTGGGCTTCAGCGCTGGCGGCGGCGCGTTGGGCGTCGCCATCGGCAATCGCCTGAAAGAGCTGCTGGTGCTCCTGGGTGGCGTCGGCAGAGCCGGTGGCGAAGCGTGATGCGGAGTTTTCCCAGGCGGTTTTGCGCGCGCTGGCCAATTGGCTCCTGAGAAAGTCGTGGAAGGCGACGAAGTATTCGTTTTTGCTGGCGTCGGCGATGGCGCGGTGGAATTCCACGTCGGCGATGGCGGCGGCTTCGAAGTTATCGCGGTTGTCCTGCATGGCTTGCAAGGCACTTTTCATGCGGTGCAGGTCGGCCTCGTCACGGCGCTTTGCGGCAATCGAGGCGGCTTGGGTTTCGATCCACAGGCGCACTTCGAACATCTGCGCCAGGTCCGGGCTGCGGCCATTGGGCTGCGGGAACCGGAACACCGTGCCGGCAGGCGTCTGCGAGATAAACGAGCCCAGGCCCCGGCGGGCGGTGATGATGCCGTCGGCCTTGAGCTGGGCGATGGCTTCGCGCACCACCGAGCGGCTGACGTTGAGTTGTTCGGCCAGTTGCTGTTCGGTAGGCATGCGCGATTCCGGCGGCAATTGGCCGGAATCGATTTCTGCGCGAATCGCGCTGACAACCCGCACGACAAGCGAGTCGGGGCGCTGGAGCTCAAGCATGGGACAACCTTGGTAATCAGGTTGTCAGACAATAGTCGTTACGATTTTACCTTGTCAATATTTGTGTCGTATTCCTGCCGCCAGCAGGATCAGGCCCACCGCCACGCCAAAGGTGCTGTGCAGGCCAAAAGCTACGGCCTGCGGGGTGGCGCGGATCACATCCGGCGTGGCCCAGGCGAACACCGCACCCAGGCCCGAGGCGCCGACAATCAAGCCGATATTGCGCGACAGGTTCAGCAGCCCCGATACCGTGCCCCGGCGCGCGCCGTCCACATCGCGCATCACTGCGGTGTTATTGGCGGCCTGGAACAGGCTGTAACCCGTCGTTAGCAAGACCAGCGCGCCCAAGTAGGCCGGCAGCCCGGCGGCCAGCGCGAGTGACAGCGCCCCCACGGCCATGATGCCGAGCCCGGCGAGGGTCATGGGCGGGCTGCCGAAACGGTCGGTGAGGTGGCCCGCCGGTACGCCGGTGACGGCGGCGACACACGGCCCGACCGCCATCACCAGGCCCATCCAGCCCGGCGCGAGCCCCAGGCCACGGGACAAGTAGAACGGACCGACCACAAACGTCGCCATCATCACCGCCGATACCAGCGTGCTCCGCGCCAGGCCCGAACGCAGGCCGGGGGTTCCGAGTGCCGACCAGAATGGCCCGCCTGGACGTACCCCTTCCTTCATCGGTAGATACCGCCAGGCGAGCGCGGCCGCCAACAGGCCCAATGGCACGCCAAGCACAAACAGCGCGCGCCAGTTCCACAGGCTCAACAACACACCGCCGAGGCTGGGGCCCATGGCGGTGCCGACGGCCGAGAGCGTGCCGAGCAAACCCATCACCCGGCCGGTGCGTTCCTTGCAGACGGTGTCACCGACCATACCCAGGGTCATCGCCATCATGACCGCGGCGCCCAAGCCTTGCAGCACCCGCGCGGCGATCAGCCAGGGCAGGGTGGGCGCCATGCCGCAAAGCCCGCAGGCCGCCGCGAACACCAGCAAGCCAGCCAGCAACAGCCGCCCGCGCCCAAGTCGATCCCCCAAGCGCCCGGCACTGACAATCACCGCCGTGATCGCCAGCAGATACGCGATGACCACCCACTGCACTGCCTGGAACGACGCCTCGAACGCCAGCGCCAGGCTGGGCAGGCCGACATTGGCGATGCTGGTGCCAAGGGAGGCCAGCAACATGGACAGTGACAGGCTGAACAGCGCGCCGCGTGAAGAGGTCTGCATCCGGAATTCCTTGAGTGATCGCAACTGTTACAAATCTACGGCGTCGCCTAACATGGCGGAAGACGCATGGATTGCACTGAATACCTGCGTGTAACGCCTGATAAGGAGCGCCGATGCCCGATCTGAATCTGTTGATCACCCTGGACGTGTTGCTCGCTGAAGGCAGCGTTGCCGGTGCAGCCAAGCGCCTGCGCCTGAGCCCCTCCGCCATGAGCCGTGCATTGGCGCGCCTGCGGGAAACCACCGGCGACCCGTTGCTGGTGCGCGCCGGGCGTGGCCTGGTGCCGACGCCGCGTGCGCTGCAGTTGCGCGAACAGGTCAGCCAACTGGTGCAGGACGCCCATGCCGTACTGCGGCCCTTGCAAAGCCTGGACTTGGCCTCTGTCGAGCGCACCTTTACCTTGCGCACCAGCGAGGAGTTCGTCGAAAACGTCGGCCCGGCGCTGCTCGCACGGATTGCCCGCGAGGCTCCCGGCGTGCGCCTGCGTTTCGTCAACAAGACCGACAAGGACAGTGCGTTGCTGCGCGAAGGCAGCGTCGACCTGGAAACTGGCGTGGTCGACCCCGCCGGCAGCCCGGAAGTGCTGACCCAGGCGTTGTTCCGCGACCGTTTGATTGGCGTGGTGCGCAGTGGGCATCCACTGAGCCAGGGCGACGTCAGCGTGCAGCGTTACGCCGAAGGCCAACATGTTTACGTCTCCCGTCGCGGACAGGACCGTGGGCAGATCGACGTTGCCCTCGAAGGTCTGGGCCTGGCCCGGCAGATCAGCACCATCGTTGCCGGTTTCGCCACCGCCATCGCCCTGGCCCGCAGCACCGATCTGATCGCCAGCGTGCCCGAGCGCTACACCCTGCACCAACGCCAAGGCTTGCACAGCTTTGCGCTGCCATTGAGCCTGCCGACGTTTACCGTGGCCATGCTCTGGCACCCGCGCCTGGACGCCGACCTGGCCCATCGCTGGTTGCGTGGATGTTTGCGTGAGGTGTGCGGACAGCAACAGGTATAATCGCCGCACCCCAACCCCAGGAATTTGCATGTTCAGCCTTACCCGCTACACCACGCCGTGCCCGGAGTCCATCAATGGCCAGATCCTGCAACTGGTGGTGGACAACCTCACCGACATCAGCAGCGTGGCACTGCCACCGAGCAACTTGCTCTACAACATCTACCAGTACGCCATCGGCTTTGAGGTGCACCTGTACCTGGAAGCCTTGAACGGTGCGAAGGGGATTGCGGTTGAACTGGTCGTGGCCACCGATGCCCAGGACCCGGAAAAGGTGATCGGCTTTGTGTTGTATTTGCCGGTCAAGGACGACCCCGAGGCGTGCGGCATTGCGTTCATGGCTGTGCGGCAGGGTTGCCGACGCCAGGGCGTGGCGCGCGGCATGGTGGGCGAGGTGCTTGCGCGCTATCCCCACGCCGAGCTGGCCTGCGCGGTGGAAAAGGTGCCGGCCTTCGAAGCCATGGGCTTCCAGGTGCGCGGCGCACGCGACACCCAGGTGCTGATGAATACCCGCGATTACGCGACCGACGGGCTGATGGGCGTGGTGGAAGTGGCGCCTATCTACAGCTCGCTTGAGGTGCGGCAGATTCACACCTACCTGCTGCAAAAACACGGCAAGCGCGCGATGGTCGATGCCGAGAAGCAGCGCGACCGTCACCTTGATCAACTGGCGCGCAAGGTGCAGGTGTTTTTGCGGGGGCGGGGCTGAAATAGCGCGCCGCCGTGTGAGATGTGTTGCCCGAGCCAACGCTTTCGCGGGCAAGCCCGCTCCCACATTTGATCGCGGTTGATGGAGAGTGAGTGTTCGGCTGCAGATCGTCCAGGCACTGCCAATCCCCTGTGGGAGATGTCGAGCTTCAGCGAGGCTTCGAAAGCGGCGGCACTGGCGATACAGATCGCCGATTCACCATCGCGATGATCGTCGCCAACAGCTCCTGCTGCGCCTCTTCCCGGCTGATTTCAGCACTGGCCGCCGCCTGGGACAGCGCTTCCGCCGCCCCCAGCATGGCGCGCAATCCGGCCTGGGACACACACCCACCGGGCGCAAACGGCGACAGCGCGTCGCGGCATTTATCCAGAAAAATCGCCTCGTACTGGCGCTTGAGGCTTTCCAGCTCGGGTGAACTGCTCAGCGCGGCGATCACCCCTGGAATTTCGCGGCCCTGCAATAACACGCAATCGACGTAGGACGAGGCAATCACCCACGCGCGGTCCTCCAGTGTCGCGTTGCTCGCCTCGATAGCCTCGGCAAACAGCTGATTCTGGCGCCCATCAAAGTCTTCATACAGCGCGGCGAGCAACCCGGCGCGGGTGACAAAGTGGTCGTAGACCACCGGCTTGGTCACCCCCGCGAGTTCCGCGAGGCGGCCCAGGGTCAGGGCGTCGGTACCTTCATCGCGCACCAGTTGCCAGGCCACATCCAACAGCTGGCGCAGGCGATCTTCGCGCGACAGACGGCGACGTGGGGCAGGGGATTCATGGCTTGACATGCTTATATACCAAAAGCAACTTACCAAAGGTAACTTAAGCCCAGCCTAAACCGAAATGGAGTCAATGTCATGCACGCTCTGATCGTTGTTGCCCATCACGACCCACAATCCCTCACCCATAGCATCGCTGTGCAAGCCGCAGCGGGGCTGACCGCCGCCGGTCACACCCATGAGATCGCCGACCTCGCCGCCGAGGGTTTCGACCCACGTTACGGCGCCGCCGACCAGCGCGTGCATCGCAGCCGCGCCGAGCCGCCTGCCGATGTGCTGGCCGAACAGGCGCGTATCGACCGTGCCGATGCGCTGATACTGGCGTTTCCGATCTACTGGTGGTCGCTGCCGGGCTTGCTCAAAGGCTGGATCGACCGCGTGTTCGTCAACGGCTGGGCGATTGATTACGGTCCGGATAAACCAGTGGTGAAAAAGCTGCGGCACTTGCACGTGCACTTGCTGGCCGTCGGTGCGGCGGATGAAAGCGCATTTGAGCGCCACGGTTACGCCAAGGCCATGCGCACGCAGATCGACCATGGGATTTTTGATTACTGCGGGGCGAAGGTGCTGACCTCTGAACTGATGCTGGAGTCGGAAAGCGGCACCGCGCAGGCGCACCTGAACACCGCCCGGGCGATCGGGCAGCGGCTGTTCCAAGGGGAAACCGTGGCGGGTTGATTCAACCTTCGCGAAACAGGTCGTGGGCGTCGAGCAGGCGGTAGGCAATCTCCGGGCGCTTCTCCAGGCCCCGGCGAATCGCTGCCGGAATCGCTTGCCGGGTCTTGCGGCACAGGCCCGGCAAGGCGTCGATCTCGATCTGAATCCCGCGCATGCTCCTGACTTCGGTGTGCCCCGGCGCGACCTGCACGCGGATGCCCAATTGCTGGTACATCAGCTGCTGCATGCGCTCCAGGTCTTGCAGGCTCTTGAGGTCTTCAAGGCGCTCGACCAGTTTCTTCTCTTCCTGGCGCGTGAGGTTGAGGATGCGCACATCGGCGCCAGGGCTTTGCAGCAGTTGTTCGCGGTCGCAGTCGCAAGCGCCGGGTGGGCAGGGTTGGCGAATATTCATGTGCTTGGCCTCCCCATTCCGACGCTGCCGGCTCAGTCGCTGAGCTGGACCCCAAGACTGCCCAGGGCCTTCCAGTAGTCAGGATAGGTCTTGGCCACGCAGTCGGGGTCCTGAATGCGGATGCCCGCGACTTTCAACCCGGCCAGGGCAAAACACATGGCGATGCGGTGGTCGGCGTGGGTGTCGATCAACGCATCGCACGAGGTACCGGCCAGTGCCGGATCGCTGGCTACGAGCAGGTCGTCGCCTTCGATGGTCGCCAGGCCCGGGCGGATCTCATTGAGGCCGTCATGCAGGGCCTGCACGCGGTCACATTCCTTGACGCGCAGGTTGGCCAGCTCGGTGAAGCGCACCGGGGTGTTGTTGAACGCTGCGAGTACCGCGAGGGTCGGGATCGCGTCCTGCATCTGCGAGCCGACCACCGTGGCCTGCATGTCTGGGAACTGGGCGATCACGGCCTGGGCCTTGGCGTCCGGTTGGGTGAAGTCCTGGGCGGCGACGCCGATGTCGATGCGCCCGCCAGTCAGCACTTCGGCGGCCCACAGGTAGGTGGCGGCGGACGCGTCCGGTTCGATCAGGTAATCGTGGGCGCTGTAGCCGGTCGCAGCCACGCGCCAGGTGGTGTCGTTGACTTCTTCGATCCGGGCGCCGAAGGCCCGCATGCAGTCGAGGGTCAGGTCGACGTAGCCACGGGCACCGATGTCCTTGCCGGTCAACGCCACTTCAATCGGGGCGTCGCCGCAGGCGGCGAGCATCAGCAGGGCCGAGACGTACTGGCTGGACAGGCCGCCGTCGATCTCGAAGCGCTTGGCCTGCACCTTGCCCACGCCGTGCACGGTCACTGGCGGGCAGCCGGTCGGGCTGTCGACCGCGATGCCGTTTGCGCGCAGGGTCGCCAGCAGCGGGCCGATCGGGCGTTTTTGCATGTAGTCGTCGCCGGTCAGCACCACGGTGCCTTCCACGGTGGCGACGGCGGCGCTCAGAAAGCGCATCGCGGTGCCGGCATTGCCGAGGAACAGCGGTTGCGTCGGCAGTTGCAGCTTGCCGGAGCTGGTGACGACAAAGGTGGTGTCGTCCGGCTCGTCGATGCTCACGCCCATCTGGCGCAGGGCCACCGACATATGGCGGGTGTCATCGCTCTTCAGCGCGCCGCTCAGGCGGCTGGTGCCCTTGGCCAGGGCCGCCAGCAACAGGGCGCGGTTGGTAATGGATTTGGAGCCGGGGGGCGCGACCTTGCCATTGAGGGGGAAATTGGGCGGTGTAACGGTCACGGTTTTCTGCGAACTCAAGGTACAAGGCTCCTGATGCAAGGCAAGGTGGTACGGAGTGGCCGACGGGCGGACCCGAATAATCGGCCAAACCCGCAGTGCTTGTCGAGGCTTAGCGCTGGCTGAGCCAGTAATCGTGCAGCGCCCGCGCCGCCGGTTCGATCTGGCTGACGCGTTGCTGGTGCGCTGCCACATCCAGGTCGGCCGGCAGTTCGAAATTGTCCTGTTCGGCGCACCAGGAGATTTTTTCCAGTTCGGCGGCCTGTGGTGCTGGCAGCGCGGGCCAGTTGCCGATGGCTGCGCCACGGATATAACCAAAGCACCATTCCTCGGCGAGGGTCACCGTTTGCCCTTGGTGTTCGGTGTCGTCAAAGCGGGCCTTGAAGCCCGTCGCATCGGTCGCCAGCTGCCCGGCCAGGGTGTTGATGTGGCGTACGCACAGTTCAAGGAAGCGTTGTGCCTCGTCCATGTTGTCCCACGCGGGATTCTGGCCGCCCCAGATCGCCGGGAACCACTCGGCCACGTCCACCTGGGTCGGGCTCGACACCAGTGCCGTGAAGTAACCGTCCAGTTCGGCGAGGTTTAGCACCGAATGGTCGTCGCCGTACTTTTGCAGGGTGTCTTCGATAAAGTCGAATTCGGCCGGGGAGAGGGGTTGGGCGTGCATGGGCATATCCTTCAAACGTCGAGCGCCGCGGACGGGGCGGCTTAAAACGCGAAGGATGGCGTGTGTGCGGGGTTTTATCCAGCGTTTTCCAGTCCCGCTTTTGGCCGATGCGCCGTTGTGCACCCTTGTTATAGTTCGGCCCTTATCACTCGCCAGTCAGGGATCACTGCCATGTCCGAATATCAAGCTTTCGTTGTCGAACTCAGCGGTAATGTTGCCCATGTGCAGATCAACCGCCCGGAAAAGATCAACGCGATGAACGCGGTGTTCTGGACCGAGATCATCGACATCTTCCAGTGGATCGAAGACACCGACGCGGTACGCGCCGTGGTACTGAGCGGTGCCGGCAAGCATTTCTCCTCAGGGATCGACTTGATGATGCTGGCCTCGGTGGCCAACGAATTTGGTAAGGACGTGGGCCGCAATGCGCGTCTGCTGCGGCGCAAGATCCTCGAACTGCAAGCCTCGTTCAACGCCGTCGACAACTGCCGCAAACCCGTGCTGGCGGCGATCCAGGGTTACTGCATCGGCGGCGCCATCGACCTGATCAGCGCCTGCGACATGCGCTACGCCGCCGAGGGCGCGCAATTCTCGATCAAGGAAATCGACATCGGCATGGCCGCCGACGTCGGCACCCTGCAACGCTTGCCGCGCATTATCGGCGACGGCATGTTGCGTGAGCTGGCCTACACCGGGCGCCAGTTCGGCGCCGAAGAGGCGCGCAGCATCGGCCTGGTCAACCGCGTTTACGCCGATCAGGAAAGCCTGCTGGCCGGTGTGATGGAGATCGCCCGTGAAATCGCCGCTAAGTCGCCGATTGCGGTGACCGGCACCAAAGCCATGATCAGCTACATGCGTGACCATACAGTCAATGATGGCTTGGAATACGTTGCCACCTGGAACGCGGCTATGTTGCAATCCAACGACCTGCGCGTGGCCATCGCGGCCCATATGAGCAAGCAGAAACCCGAATTCGTGGATTGACTGACATGACCCCAGGCTGGATTACCACCACACTGCTGGACAACGACACCCCTGGCGGCTGGGCCGTCGCCCGCAGCCGCGAGGGCTTTTTGCATGACAGCAATGGCCCGCTGTTCCCCCGGGAATGGCTCAAGCGCCAGGATGTGTCGGTGTTTGCCGAACACGGCATCGGCCACCTCGACGGCGAGCCGGTGTACCTGCTGGAACTCAACGCCCCCGTCGACGTGCCGGGGTGCAGCTGGCAGGGCCTGCGCGGCTTTATGCTGCAAGGTGATCACAGGCTGTACAAAGTGCTGGGCTACGCCGCGCAGATCGGCACCTGGGCGCGGGAACATCGGTTTTGTGGGAGTTGCGGCCAGGCCATGGTCCAGGTGCCACGGGAGCGGGCGATGTTCTGCCAGGCTTGCGACCTGCGCAGCTACCCAAGGATTTCGCCGAGCATGATCGTGCTGGTGACCCGTGGTGACGAGATCCTGCTGGCGCGTTCGCCGCGCTTCGTCAGTGGTGTCTACAGCACCCTGGCGGGCTTTGCCGAGCCGGGTGAGTCGGCCGAAGACTGCCTGATCCGCGAGGTGCGCGAGGAAGTGCAGGTGGAGGTCAAGAACATCCAGTACATGGGCAGCCAGTGCTGGCCGTTCCCCCATTCGATGATGCTGGGCTTTCATGCCGAATACGCCGGTGGCGACATCGTGCCCCAAGCCGACGAGATCGAAGATGCGCAATGGTTCAATATCCATAACCTGCCGCCGTTGCCGGCGTCACGTTCGATTGCGCGCTACCTGATCGACCTCTACCTGGCGCGGCGCTTAGGCCACGCTGAACCAGTGCTGCCAGGCTAGGCGCACGGTCAGGCCCAGGACCACGGTGATAAACACCGGGCGAATGAATTTGGCGCCGCCGCTGATCGCGCTGCGAGCGCCAAAGAATGCGCCGAACATCACGCAGATGCCCATGGTCAGGCCGACGATCCAGTCCACCGTGCCGTTGAAGATAAACACCGAGAGTGCCGCCGCGTTGCTGACGAAGTTCATGCTGCGTGCCACGCCGCTGGCCTTCACCAGGTCGACGGGGTACATCAGCAGGGTGCTGACGGTCCAGAACGCGCCGGTGCCGGGGCCGGCCACGCCGTCGTAGAAGCCCAGGCCGAAACCCTGGGTGGATTGCCACTTCTTCTTTATCGGTGCGTCGGCTTCCAGCGGCGCCTTGGGCGTGCCGCCGAACAACAGGTACAGGCCGCAACCGAAGACGATCACCGGCAGCATCTTGTTCAGGGTTTCGGCTGGCAGGTAGTGGGCGACCACCGCGCCGGTCAGTGCGCCGATGAAGGTGCCGACAATGGCGTGTACCCACTGGCGCGGGTGAAACAGCTTACGGCGGTAGAAGGTAAAGCTGGCGGTAGCCGAGCCGAAGGTGGAACTGAGCTTGTTGGTGCCCAGTACCAGATGCGGTGGCATGCCCGCGGTGAGCAGGGCCGGGGTAGTGAGCAGGCCGCCGCCGCCAGCGATGGCGTCGATAAAACCGGCGACGAAGGCCACGGCGGCGAGAATGGCGAGGGTGGTGAGGTCAACGCTGAGTTCGAAGGGCATGGACAGGGCTTATGGTTGGCAAGGCGCTATGCGGAAGGCCGCCATCTTACTGCCAGATGTACACAGAACCAAATGTGGGAGCGGGCTTGCTCGCGAAGGCGGTGTGTCAGTCACTAAGTTTTTGACTGAACTACCGCCTTCGCGAGCAAGCCCGCTCCCACATGTTTAACAGCGATCAGCCGTGACGTTTATCCAACCATTCCAAGGCCGTGCGCCAGATACAAATCCCCAGAAAGTACGCCGACATCAGCGACCACAACCCAAACGTCCACGGGTTGGTGTTCGGATAATCCACCACCATCAAGAAGCTGCACAGCAACCAGATGGTGGTCACTGCGATATTGATCGGCATGAACCGCTTCACGCGGAACGGGTGCAAGAACTTCATCGGCGTCACGGTCAGCAGGGCCAGGCCGATCACCGTGAGCAAGGTGACCCAGGCATCCGGCTGGATGATGTACACACACAGCGCCACCACGTTCCAGGCGGCGGGGAAGCCGACGAAGTAGTTGTCCTTGCTCTTCATGTTGACGTTGCAGAAGCAGAACAACGACGACACCAGGATCACCGACACGGTGAACAGGTGGGTAAAGTCCGGCAGGTCGATATAGCGGTAGATAAACAGCGCGGGGATGAACACGTAGGTGAGGTAATCGATCACCAGGTCCAGCACCGAGCCGTCAAAGCTCGGCAACACCGTGCTGACATTGACCCTGCGCGCCAGGGAACCGTCGACGCCATCGACCACCAGCGCCAGGCCCAGCCACAGCAGGCAGGCCTTGGGGGAATTTTCCAGCAGCGCCAGGGTGGCCAGAAAAGCCAGTACCACGCCGGTGGCGGTAAAGCCGTGGGCGCCCCAGGCTTTGAGTCTGGCTACATGCAGGGTCGTTATCACGGGCGGTTCTCCAAAAGGTGAAACGGGGCAGCCGACAGCGAAGCGCGGTCGAGTCTGGCCAGGGAATGCAGGTATCGACCGGGAAGGGGGGGATAAGGTTCACCACCCCGGCGTTAGAGTTAAGCGTAGCAAGCGCTGGCCGTTTCGGCATCAACCCTGGCGGAACACCAGCGCCTTGAGACCACTTTGCGCGTCAATATCCGGAAATTCCGGCGGGTTTTCCAGGCGTTCGACAAATCGCAGCCCCGGTGCCTCACGGGTCACACCGTCGATCAGGAAGTCTTCGCCGAAGGCCGGGTCGTTCATGCACGCCAGCACCGTACCCTGGGCTGTGAGCAAGTCCGGCAGGCGGCGCAGCACGCGTTGGTAGTCCTTGGTCAGCAGGAAACTGCCTTTCTGGAACGACGGCGGATCGATGATCACCAAGTCATAGGGGCCACTGTTGGTGACCTTGGCCCAGGACTTGAACAGATCGTGGCCCAGGAACGTGACCTGGCTCAGGTCATGACCGTTCAGGCGATGGTTGTCACGGCCACGGCTGAGGGCGCCACGGGCCATGTCCAAGTTCACCACATGGTCGGCGCCGCCTTCGATGGCGGCCACGGAGAAGCCGCAGGTGTAGGCAAACAGGTTGAGGATGCGCTGGCCCTTGGCGTGTTCGCGCACCCAATTGCGGCCGTAGCGCATGTCGAGGAACAGCCCGCTGTTCTGCTTTTTACCCAGGTCGATCAAATAACGCAGGCCGCCTTCGGTGATGGTCAACTCGTCGATGGGGCTGCCCACCAGCCATTCGGTGGTGCTTTGCGGCAGGTAGCGGTGTTGCAGCGCCACGGTGTAGGCACTCAACTGCGTTCGCAGCAACTGTTTCAGGGCTTCCAACTGGGCCGGTTCCGGCTCCTTGAACAATGCGACCAGTATCACGCCTTGCAGCCAGTCCACCGTCAGTTGCTCCAGGCCCGGCCAGCAGCGCCCGCGGCCGTGGAACAGGCGCCGGGTTTCGTCTGGTGGGGTCGCCAAGGCGTCGAGCAGGTGGGCGTGCAGGGTAGCGAGTGCGTCTGGGTTCATCATTAAACGTCAGTCATTGAGCGGGCGGCATTTTAAACACAATGGCGAGGTTCCGGGGGGGTTGAGCACATCGTGCTGGGGAAAATCGCAATACCAGTGATTCATGCTCAAGATTCAGATTTTTACGCCTGAGAACAGACAAAAAATCCTTGGGCGTCGACATAAACTGGAAAAAAAGGCCTGGAGATGCCCATGAACGGTTTCGCGAGCGCAGTCAATCACACCGCCCTGGATCAGCAAGAGTTGGACGAGTGGCGCGACGCCCTGGCGTCGTTGGTGGCCAACGCCGGTCCTGCGCGGGCCCGGCAGATCCTCGACCAACTGGCCCAGGACGCCAGCGCTGCGCACATCGACTGGAAACCGCGCCACGGCACGCCCTACGTCAACAGCATCAGCGTCGAGCAGCAGCCGGCGTTTCCCGGCGACCTGGCCACCGAAGAACGCCTGGCCTCGCTGGTCCGCTGGAACGCCCTGGCCATGGTGGTCCGCGCCAACCAGGCGTATGGCGAGTTGGGCGGGCATATCGCCAGCTATGCCAGTGCGGCGGATTTGTTCGAAGTGGGTTTCAACCATTTCTTTCGCGCCCGCCGTGACGGGTTTGGCGGCGACCTGGTGTTCTATCAACCCCATTCCGCGCCCGGTATCTACGCCCGCGCCTTCCTTGAAGGGCGCCTCAGCGAGCAAGACCTGGCCCATTATCGCCAGGAAATCGGCGGGCCCAAGGCTGGCGCACGTGGCCTGTCCAGCTACCCGCACCCGTGGCTGATGCCTGACTTCTGGCAGTTCCCCACTGGTTCCATGGGGATCGGCCCGATCAGCTCGATTTTCCAGGCGCGTTTCATGCGTTACCTGCAACACCGTAACCTGCTGGACACCACTGACCGCCACGTCTGGGGGGTGTTCGGCGACGGTGAGATGGACGAACCGGAAAGCATGTCGGCCCTGACCCTGGCCGCGCGCGAAGGCCTGGACAACCTGACCTGGGTGGTCAACTGCAACCTGCAGCGCCTTGACGGCCCGGTGCGCGGCAACGGGCGGATCATCGACGAACTGGAGGCGTTGTTCGCCGGCGCCGGGTGGAACGTGATCAAGCTGGTGTGGGGCTCGGATTGGGACCCCTTGCTGGCCAAGGACCACGACGGCGCGCTGGTGAACACCTTGGCGCATACCGTCGACGGTCAATTGCAGACCTTCGCCGCCAAGGACGGCGCCTTCAATCGCGAGCACTTCTTCGGTCAGAGTGAAGCCCTGGCCAAACTCGTGGAAGGCATGAGCGACGAACAGATCGACCGCCTCAAGCGCGGCGGCCATGACATGGTCAAGATCCATGCGGCCTACCATGCCGCGCGCCGGGTCAAAGGCAAGCCCACGGTGATCCTCGCTCAGACCAAGAAGGGCTTTGGCATGGGTGAAGCAGGGCAGGGCAAGATGACCACCCACCAGCAGAAGAAGCTGGATCGCGACGCGTTGCTTGCTTTCCGCAATCGCTTTCAACTGCCCCTGAGCGATGCGCAGACCGAATCCCTGAGCTTCTTCAAGCCCGCCGACGACAGCCCGGAAATGCGCTACCTGCACCAGCGCCGCCAGGCGCTCGGCGGTTATGTGCCGAGCCGCAGCCCGCTTGCCGCGCCGCTCAGCGTGCCGCCGCTGGCGGGCTACGCCGGGTTTGCCACGGCGGCCGACGGCAAGGAAATGTCCACCACCATGGCCTGCGTACGCATGCTGACCAACCTGCTCAAGGACAAGGCCCTGGGGCCGCGCATTGTGCCGATTGTCGCCGATGAGGCGCGCACCTTCGGCATGGCCAACCTGTTCAAGCAAATCGGCATCTACTCCAGCGTCGGCCAGCGTTATGAGCCGGAAGACATCGGTTCGATCCTCAGCTACCGCGAAGCCACCGACGGGCAGATCCTCGAAGAGGGCATCAGCGAAGCCAGCGCCATCAGCTCCTGGGTCGCGGCGGCCACCAGCTATTCGGTGCATGGCCTGCGCATGCTGCCGTTCTACATCTATTACTCGATGTTCGGCTTCCAGCGCGTCGGCGACCTGATCTGGGCCGCCGCCGACCAGCGTGCCCGTGGCTTCCTGCTCGGCGCGACGGCCGGGCGCACTACCTTGGGGGGTGAAGGCTTGCAGCATCAGGACGGCAGCAGCCATCTCATGGCGGCCACCGTGCCCAATTGCCGCGCCTACGATCCGGCGTTCGCCGGGGAATTCGCGGTGATCCTCGACCACGGCATGCGCCAGATGCTGGAGCACGAGGTGGACGAGTTCTACTACGTGACGCTGATGAACGAAAACTACCCGCAGCCGAGCCTGCCGCAAGGGGTTGAAGCAGCGATCATCAAGGGCATGTACCGTCTGGAAGGCACGGTTGGCGCCCAGGTGCGGTTACTGGGTTCGGGCACGCTGGTGCGCGAAGCCCAGGCGGCGGCGCAGCTATTGGCCGATGATTGGCAAGTGACGAGCGAGGTGTTTAGCGTCACCAGTTACAGCGAACTGGCGCGGGATGCGCGGGAGGTGGAACGCTGGAATCGGTTGCATCCCCAGGCGACAGCGCGGGTAAGCCATGTGAATGCCTGCTTGCCCCACGGCGCGCCGGTCATCGCGGTTTCTGACTATGTGCGGGCGGTGCCGCAGATGATCGCTTCGTACCTGGACAGTCGCTACACCGTGCTGGGTACCGACGGATTTGGGCGCAGTGATACGCGGGCGGCGTTGCGCGACTTTTTTGAGGTGGATCGATATCACATCGTGCTGGCGGCGTTGACGGCATTGGACGCGCAGATGGGTCAGCAGGCGATTGAGAAATACGGTTTGCAGACGGAACGTGCGGCGTCCTGGATCTCCTGACAGGCGCAAATCAAAATGTGGGAGCGGGCTTGCTCGCGAAAGCGCTGTGTCAGGCAATGCATGTGCTGACTGATGCACCGCCTTCGCGAGCAAGCCCGCTCCCACATGGGTTTTGTGCTGGTCTTTAGAGGGTAGCTATCAGGGCCGGCCCAAATGCTTCCTTCAGAAACCCTGGGGCGATATAGCGCTCGTAGTGCGCTTCGGACAGCAGGAAAAACTCCCGATCAATCGCATCACGCAAATCCGCCAGCTGGCGCTCGCGAAACTCCGGTTGCAGGACCAGCCCATACGCATCCAGCCGGGAAATCACCCGCGCCCCCCGGGCAATCAACTGGTACGCCCAGCAATACGGCGACTGATGCGGCACAAAGCGGATCTTGCGGCTTTCCAGTTGCTGGCGCAGCAGGTGCGGATCAAACACTTCCAGCTTGCTGGCCATCACCTGCACCAGCAGCTGTTCCAGACGCAGCCACACCGCCTGTTTTTCCTCGGCGTTGTAACCGTTCCACTGGATCACTTCGTGGTGATAACGCTTGCAGCCCCGGCAGACGAGGTCCCCGTAGACGGTGGAGCACAGGCCAATGCACGGGGTCTTGATGGTTTGGTTGGGCATAAGTCGCTTGCTTGCAAAATCCAGAGAACACCGAAAACCAATAATGTAGACGCGGGCTCGCCACAGCAAACCCGCTCCCACATTTTTAGTCCCAGCTCAACGCGCCGCCGGTTTGGTACTCGATCACACGGGTCTCAAAGAAGTTCTTCTCTTTCTTCAAGTCCATGATCTCGCTCATCCACGGGAACGGGTTGGTGGTGCCTGGGTATTCTTCCTTCAAGCCGATCTGCGACAGACGACGGTTGGCGATGAACTTGAGGTAGTCCTCCATCATCGCGGCGTTCATGCCCAACACACCGCGGGGCATGGTGTCGCGGGCGTATTCTATCTCCAGTTGGGTTCCTTGCAGGATCATCTGGGTCGCTTCTTCCTTCATCTCGGCATCCCACAGGTGTGGGTTTTCGATTTTGATCTGGTTGATCACGTCGATGCCGAAGTTCAGGTGCATCGACTCGTCGCGCAGGATGTACTGGAACTGCTCGGCCACGCCGGTCATTTTGTTGCGGCGGCCCATGGACAGGATCTGGGTGAAGCCGCAGTAGAAGAAGATGCCTTCCAGCACGCAGTAGTACGCGACCAGGTTGCGCAGCAGTTCCTTGTCGGTGTCGACGGTGCCGGTTTCGAACTTCGGATCGGAGATCGAACGGGTGTACTTCAGGCCCCAGGCGGCTTTCTTCGCGACCGATGGAATCTCGTGGTACATGTTGAAGATCTCGCCTTCATCCATGGCCAGCGATTCGATGCAGTACTGGTAGGCGTGGGTGTGGATCGCCTCTTCGAAGGCCTGGCGCAGGATGTACTGGCGGCACTCCGGGTTGGTGATCAGGCGGTACACGGCCAGCACCAGGTTGTTGGCGACCAGGGAGTCGGCGGTGGAGAAGAAACCCAGGTTGCGCATGACGATGCGACGTTCGTCGTCGGTCAGGCCTTCGGGGTTTTTCCACAGCGCGATGTCGGCGGTCATGTTGACCTCTTGCGGCATCCAGTGGTTGGCGCAGCCGTCGAGGTACTTCTGCCAGGCCCAGTCGTACTTGAAGGGTACGAGTTGGTTGAGGTCGGCGCGGCAGTTGATCATGCGTTTTTCGTCAACGGCGACGCGGGCGGAGGCGCCTTCGAGTTCGGCGAGGCCTTCGGCGATGTCGAGTTTGTCGAGGGCGGCCTTGGCACGGATAATCGCGGCGGAGTCGTTGGCGGTCACGTTACGGGCTTCCAGCGCCGCGGCAGCACCGGCACCGTCGAGGCGGTCCATGTTGGCTTCGCTGGCGTGGCCGGCGTTGGCGCCCTTGATCACCGCTGCACCGGTGTCTTCGTTGTCGACTTCATCCCAACTCAGCATTGAAATACTCCTTCCTGGTCTGTTCTGACGGCGTGTGAACCCGTCCAAAAATATTCGATTTGCAGGCTACTAGGCATTGAAATACTGCGCGTAGTGTGGTCGGTAAATACCGATGCTGCACACTATGTAGTGGTCTGTTCTGTTTGTGGGCACACTATATGGTGTGTGCGGGGATGGGTCAACGAACGAGAGTGTATTGATCGTCGCAGGGGCATTCCCCTGCCAGGGGTGGTGGCCTAGTGATATTATTGGCGCTCAAACCGTTGAACCAGAGCGGTCGTTGTCAATCGTGACACGCAAGGCTCAGTTTCTAGAAAAGGACGTCAGTTCGTATGACTCAAGGTGCACCTACACCCACGGCCACCACCTATTCCTGGCCGCTGATCATTATCGTCGCGGCCGGCCTGTGGGCGGGATTTACCGCTGTGGCGTCACTGTTCGGCCTTAAATTCGGTGCGGCAGACAACTTTATCCCGTCCGCGGAACTGATGAAAAACTACGTTTCGCGGACCGTGCTTGCCGAGTCATACCTCCCACTTGCCAAGGTATCGTCGGACTATTTGAGCAAGGTCGATGTTGAAAAAAACTACGTCGCCATCGACAGGATCAACAGCCTCTACGTGCCGAAAGCTGACTATCAGCAGCTACAGCAACAACTGGCCGATCTGACGGCCAAGGTCAGCGCAATCCCCAGCCCGTTACCACCGATGAATATCGTCATGACAAAAGGTGGGAACTGGTCCGATGAGCGCCTCGGGGTCAGTATCAGGATGGGGGGCTATTCCTTGGGGCCATTGAATTCCTCGGTGGATTTTTTCTTGACGCTGCCCGACTCCGAGGAGCACGTAGAAACGCTCGACACCCGGGAAGACCTGCCGGTGTGGACATTCAGGAAACACAATCGCCAGTTCAAGCTTTCGGTGCTCAAGATCATGCCGACGACATTCGTGATCAAGGAAGTCGGCGGGGCGTGAGCCGACTGGGGTTGTTTACCGACCTGCTGCGGCAGAAGGCGGCGATGCTCTAAACGGCATGTTGAAAAGATCATGGTATGCAGTAGCGATATTAAATAGAATGAATCTCATTTGAGACATAATCGCGCCTTGCAGGTTGCTTGCCATGAATGATGCTGTCGCCCCCGAACTGACGTTATCCAGCCTCTACCGCGACCACCGCAGTTGGCTGGAAAGCTGGCTGCGCCGGCGCCTGGGCAATGCCTGGGATGCGGCGGACCTGAGCCAGGATACGTTTTTGCGCGTGCTGGCCAGTGCCCAGCCGCTTGCGCAGATGCAGGAGCCACGGGCGTACCTGGTGACAGTCGGCAAGCGCCTGCTGGTCAATTTTCATCAGCGCCGTAGCCTGGAACAGGCCTATCTGAATGCGCTTGCCAGCTTGCCCGAAGCCTGCGTGCCGTCCCCGGAACAGCGCTGGGTGTTGCTGGAAACCCTGCAAGCACTGGATGAATTGCTTGATGGCTTGCCAGTGCTGGTGCGCCGCGCGTTTCTCTGGAGCCAGCTGGAAGGCCTGGGTTATCGCGAGATCGCCGCACGCCTGGAGGTGTCCGAACGCACGGTCAAACGCTATATGGCCCAGGCCTATGAACACTGTTTGCTGGTGGACCTGTGAACCGCGACGTCGCCCGTGCCGCCGCGCAATGGTTGGCGCTGCTGGAGTCCGGCGCGGCCACCGAGCGTGATCACCTCGCCCTGCAGCACTGGCGCGACAGCCATCCGCAGCACGAACAGATCTGGCAAAAAGCCCAGACCCTGCGCCAGCGGTTTGGCGGGTTGCCCCAGGCGTTGGCGCTGGCCAGCCTCGACCGCCCGCAACCGGGGCGGCGCGCCGTGCTCAAGCGTGCCTTGGGCGTGGCGGCCCTGGTACCGACCGCGTGGTTGATCAGCCGCCAGTTGCCCATCGACGTGTGGCGCTCCGACCTGCACACCGCCACGGGTGAGCGCACGCGCATGGCCCTGGGCGACGGCGCCAGCCTGCAACTCAATACCGCCACTGCCGTGGACGTGGCACCACGGCACATCCGGCTGGTGGAAGGCGAGTTGGCGTTGAGCGTGCCGGGCGTGAGTGCAATGACGCTCCAGACCCGGTATGGCGAACTGACGCTCAGCCAGGCCGAGGTGTGTGTGCGGCAATTGGCGTCGGGCTGCCGGGTCTCGGTGCTCAAGGGCGCGGTGCAGGTGCGCGACCTCAATGGGAACTCGACGACGTTGCACGGTGGCCAGCAAGTGTCGCTTCAAGCCACGGGCCTTGGCGCGTGGGTGGCGTTTGATGTGCTGCAACTGGGTTGGCGTGATGGTGTGCTGACTGCGCAGGATCAGGCGCTGGGGGATTTCTTGCGCGAGTTGCAGCGCTACCGCCCGGGGGTCTTGCGTTGGGACCCGCGTTTGGAGGGGTTGCGCGTCACCGGCAGTTTTCAGTTGGACGACACTGACCGCATCCTCAACCTGCTGGCCTCGACCCTGGGCTTCAAGGTGCAGGCGCGAACGCGTTACTGGGTCACTCTCACCTGAGAAACACTGTCTTATATTTCCATATGGAATAAATAAAGATTTATATATTCCTTTTAGGTTTTTGCCGCCTGCGGCATCTTGAGGGCCTGCGCATTCGTGCGGATTGACCCAACAGCCAAAAGGAAAGCCGACATGACCATTAAAGCGATCAACGTGCGCAACCAGTTCAAGGGCGTGATCAAGGAGATCCTGCTGGGCGAAGTGGTGTCCGAAATCGACGTACAGACTGCGTCCGGGATCGTCACTTCGGTGATCACCACCCGCTCGGTGCGTGACCTGGAATTGAAAGTGGGCAGTGAAGTGATTGCCTTTGTGAAGTCCACCGAAGTGTCCATCGCCAAACTGTAGATCCCACTCAAATGTGGGAGGGGCGAGCCCCTCCCACATGGCTTACCGACCGCGCAGGGCATGCTCCATTCGCTGCAAACCTTCTTCCAGCAAGGCCCGTGGGCAGCCGAAGTTCAGGCGCACGAATTGCTGGCTGTCATCGCCGAATTCGATCCCGGCGCTCAACCCGACCTTGGCCTGTTCCAGGAAAAACCGCTGCGGGTCGTCCAGGCCCAGGGCGCTGCAATCAAGCCAGGCCAGGAAAGTGCCTTGCGGCGCGTGCATGACTACGCCCGGCAGGCGGCTGTTCACGGCGTCGAGCAGGTAGTCGCGGTTGGCTTGCAGGTAGCCCTTGAGTGCGTCGAGCCACTCGCCACATTGGCTGTAGGCGGCACGGGTGGCTTCCAGGCCCAGGGGGCTGACGCTGTCGACCATGCCGCAGCGGGCATTGTTGAAGCGCTCGCGGATCTCGGCGTTCTGGATCACCGCAAAGCAGGTCTTGAGGCCCGCGACGTTGTAGGCCTTGCTCGCCGACATCAGCGTGATGGTGCGCTCGGCGATCTGCGGGCTGAGGCTGGCGGTGGGGATGTGGCGGCGGCCGTCGAAGCACAGTTCGGCGTGGATTTCGTCACTGATGATCAGTGCGCCCTGTTCCAGGCAGGCATTGGCCACGGCCAGCAGTTCTTCGCGGGGAAACACCTTGCCCATGGGGTTGTGCGGGTTGCTCAGCAGCAGTGCACCGGCGCCGCTCAAGGCATCGCGCAGGGCGGGCAGGGGCGTGAGGTATTCACCGTTGACGAGTTCGAATGGCACTTCGATTTTCGGCAGGTTCCAGTGCCCTGGCGCCAGGCGGATCGGCCGGTAGTTGGGGGTCTGCAGCACCACCGGCTGGCCCGGTTGCACGAATGCGTGCAGCGCCATGTTGAAGCCGGGCTCGACGCCGGGCAGGAACAGCAGGTCTTCGGGCTGCACGCGCCAGGCGTACTTGTGCCACAAGTCGGCGACGATGGCCTCGCGCACATCCGGGCCGGCTACGCTGTAGCCGAGGATCTGCTGGTCGAGGCGTTCGCGCAGGGCTTGCAGCACGGCGGGCGGCGCGGCGATGTCCATATCGGCGATCCACATCGGCAGCACATCCGCCGGGTAGCGGCTCCATTTGGTGCTGCCGGTGTTGTGGCGGGGGTGGATCGTGTCGAAATCAAAGCTCATGGGCGGCTCGTATCAGGGGGGCTGGCGCAAAGAATGGCGCTGATTCTAGCGCCATTAATTTTATAGACCAGAGCTGATTGCCTCGGACAGTTGCCGATGTGCCTGTGCCACGGCCTGGCTGACCGCTTCTTCACCGCGCACCATGGCGCCCAGGTAGGCGAACTCCACGCTGCGGATGCCCACGATAGACAGGATGGCGCTCAGATACGGCGTCAAAAAGTCTGGCTCATGCCCCTTGCGGGCGTTGCCCGAGCTGACCAGTACAAAGGTGCGCCGGTCGTCGAGCAGGCCGATTTTTTCAAACCGCTCGTTCACCGTGAAGCTGCGGTGGATGCGCACCACATGGTCGATCCAGCCCTTGAGCGCCGCCGGCACCGTGAAGTTGTGCACCGGGGTGCAGATGACCAGCAGGTCACAGGCTTCCAACTCGACGATCAATTGTTCCGACAGCGCCGTCGCGTCCTCACTACCGTCGTCAGCGCCAGTGAGGGCGCAGGCGTATTCGCGGGTCAGCGGCGGCAGGGCCTGGCCGCCGTAATCGCGCTCGGTGACCTGCGCGTCGGGCAGCCAGTCGCTGAGCAGGTTGCGGGCCAGTTGGAAGTTCTGGGCCGACTTGCCGTGGGGGCTGAAACTGAGCAGCAGGGCGCGGGTCATTGGCTTAAATCCTGGGAAAAATGCATGCCGCGCGGCAACAGGCCTTGGCGGAAGTAGAAACGTTGGGCCAGGGCCATGTGCATGCCGGTGTCCAGCACCAGGTAGCGATAGCCCAGGGCGCGGGTTTGCTCGCGGACCCGCTCGAGCAGTTGCTCACCCAGACGCCGCCGCTGCAGGCTGGCATCTACCACCAGGTCATCGACATAGATGAAGCGTCCGTAGAGGGTGTTCTCGCTGAGCCGGTAGCCGGCCAGGCCGATCACCTTGGCGTCTTCACGGGCGGCCAGCAGATGGTAGCCGTTCTGCCGTTGCCGCTGGATCTGCGCGACGAACGCGGTGGCGTCCGTCAGGTGCGGGCGCAGTTGCTGCATCACCTGAAAGCTGGCGAGGCAGTCGGCGTCGCTTTCCACAGGCACGAAGTCGACGTGCTCATGCATAGCTGAGGTTCTCCAGATGGGCCTTGACCGCTGCCGGCACCTTGCGAAAGCTGATACCGACGCGGTTCAGCGCGTTCATCAGGGCAATGGCCAGGGTCAGGTCGGCGACTTCCTTGTCATTGAAGACTGCGGCGACGGCGGCGTAATCGGCGTCCGGCGCGTGGGTCTGGGCCACTTGAGTAACCGATTCGGCCCAGGCCAATGCGGCACGTTCACGCGGGCTGAACAGCGGCGAGGCTTCGTGCCAGGCGGCCACCAGCATGATTTTTTCCAGGCTCACGCCTTGCTTGAGCAGGTCGCGGGAATGGGAGTCCAGGCAATAGGCGCAGCCATTGAGCTGGGAGATGCGCAGGTACACCAGTTCGATCAATTCCTTTTCCAGGCCGCAGCCATGCACGTAGCTGTGCACCGAGCCTAGGGCTTTGTAACCGGCGGGGGCGGCCTGGGCGTAATCGAGACGGTCTTTCATGGGAAGGTTCCTTGGGTGATTGAACAGATGCGCCATTTTCGCGGCTCGCCCGGCCAGTCGACAGGGGCATGATTGGACAAGTGGGTTGGGACATGATCAGACTTGGCCCTGTTTACCCGCCGAGCCCGCCCGCGATGTCGTCACTGCCCAAATACCAGGAAATCTACCGGCGTTTTCGCCAGGCCATCGACCAGGGTCAATTGCGCCCCGGCGAGCGGGTGCCGTCGGTGCGGGCGCTGGCCCAGGAACTCAAGGTGGCGCGGGGCACGGTGGAGACGGCGTATCAGTTGCTGGTCAGCGAAGGTTTTTTTGAGGCGCGCGGGCAGGCCGGTACGGTGATTGCGACGACGCTGCCCCAGATCGCGGTAAAGCCCGCGCCCGTGCCGGCGCCTGTCGCCAGCGGACCGTTGCCGCTGCAAATGGGCGTGCCGGCACTGGACGCGTTCCCGCGCAAGTTGTGGGCCCGGCTGGTCACCCAGCAAGTGCGTCGCACCGATGCCGAGAGCCTGGCCATGGGCGACGTGCGCGGCGTACAAGCCCTGCGCGTGGCCATCGCCGGCTACCTCGCGTTGTACCGGGGCGTGGAGTGTTCGCCGGATCAGGTGTTTGTCTGCGCCGGTTATGCGGCGGGCCTGACCCTGGTCTGTGATGCCCTGGACATGCCCGGGCAACGCTGCTGGTTCGAAGACCCGGGTTACGTGCATGCACGGCAGTTGTTGAGCCATCAAGGCTTGCACCTGGTGCCGGTGCCGGTGGACCGCGATGGGCTGGATGTGGGCCAGGGCATCCTGCGCAGCCCACAGGCGCGGCTGGCGCTGGTCACGCCGGCGCACCAGAGCCCGCTCGGCGTGGCGCTGAGCCCGGCGCGGCGCAAGGCCTTGCTGGGCTGGGCAGCGGCGCAGGGCAGTTGGGTGGTCGAGGACGATTACGACAGCGAATTCCGCTATCACGGCAAACCGCTGGCCGCGCTCAAGAGCCAGGATCACGACGACCGGGTGATCTACGCCGGTAGCTTCAGCAAGATGTTGTTCCCCGGTTTGCGCCTGGGTTACCTGGTGGTGCCGAACGCCTTGGTGGCGGCGTTTGAGCGCAGTGCGCAGTTGTTGCAGCAACGCTGTGCGCAACTGTTGCAACTGACCGCGGCGGATTTTCTCGAGCAGGGGCATTTCACCCGGCACCTGAAGAAAATGCGTCAGTTGTATGCGCAGCGACGCGGGCTGTTGGTGCAGGCGTTGCAGGCCCATTGCGCGGATGTCCTGCGGGTCGATGAGCAGGCGGGCGGGATTAATCTGTTGGCACGCTTGGTGGTCGCGGTGCCGGACGAGGCGGTGGCGCAGGCAGCGAATGAGGCGGGCCTGGCACTGCAGGCGTTGTCGCGGTGGACGATTGAACCGGGGCCACAGGGCTTGCTGATGGGGTTCACTAATGTGGCGACGGCGCAACAGGCCCAGGCTATTGCGCAGGTGTTGCGTGGGGTGATTGCCGGGCAAACCGTGGCTGGGCCACAGGGGCAGTGATGCTGTACGAATCTGTGACCGACAAGTTCTGTAATAAAAACGTCACTGCGCTGGGGATTAAATCCTCCACGGGCTATTTTGGTGCATCTCAATAACCAGAGTAGCCATGGATGAAATACCAACCCTTCAGCCGTACCTTGATTGCCACTGCGCTGGTATTGACGGTCGGCGGTGTGCACGCCGCGTCCCAGGCCCCGGTGGCCGGTGAAAATGGCATGGTGGTCACGGCCCAGCATCTGGCCACCCATGTGGGCGTGGATGTGCTCAAGGCCGGTGGCAATGCCGTGGACGCGGCCGTGGCCGTAGGTTACGCACTGGCGGTGGTATACCCGGCGGCGGGCAACCTCGGTGGCGGCGGTTTCATGACCGTGCAACTGGCGGACGGGCGCAAGACCTTCCTCGACTTCCGCGAAAAAGCCCCGCTGGCGGCCACCGCGAACATGTACCTGGATAAAGACGGCAACGTCATCGAAGGCCTCAGTGCCAAGGGCCACCTGGCGGTCGGCGTGCCTGGCACCGTCTCGGGCATGGAGCTGGCCCTGAGCAAATACGGGACCCTCAAGCGCGCCCAGGTGATTGCCCCGGCGATCAAGCTGGCGGAAAACGGCTTTGAGCTGGAGCAGGGCGATATCGACCTGCTGCATACCGCCACCGGCGAGTTCGAAAAAGATAAAGATATGCGCGGGATCTTCCTGCACAACGGCCAACCGATGCAGGTGGGCCAGAAGCTGGTGCAGAAAGACCTGGCCAAGACCCTCAAGGAAATCTCGGCCAAGGGCAGCGACGGTTTCTACAAAGGTTGGGTAGCCAAGGCGCTGGTGGATTCCAGCCAGGCCGGCAAGGGCATCATCACCCAGGCTGACCTGGACAAGTACAAGACCCGCGAACTGGCGCCGATCGAGTGCGACTACCGTGGCTACCACGTGGTCTCCGCGCCGCCGCCGAGTTCCGGTGGCGTGGTGATCTGCCAGATCATGAACATCCTCGAAGGCTATCCGATGGCCGACCTCGGTTATCACTCGGCCCAGGGCCTGCACTACCAGATCGAAGCGATGCGCCATGCCTACGTGGACCGCAACAGCTACCTCGGCGACCCGGACTTCGTGAAGAACCCCATCGCCCACTTGCTGGACAAGGACTACGCCGCCAAGCTGCGCGCTGCCATCGAACCGCAAAAGGCGGGAGATTCCCAAGCGATCAAGCCGGGCGTTTCGCCCCATGAAGGCAACAACACCACGCACTACTCCATTGTCGACAAGTGGGGCAACGCGGTCTCGGTGACGTACACCCTCAACGACTGGTTCGGTGCGGGCGTGATGGCGAGCAAGACCGGGGTCATCCTCAACGATGAAATGGACGATTTCACCGTCAAGGTTGGCGTGCCGAACATGTACGGTCTGGTGCAGGGTGAAGCCAACGCCATTGCACCGGGCAAGGCGCCGCTGTCGTCGATGAGCCCGACCATCGTGACCAAGGATGGCAAGGCCGTCATGGTGGTAGGCACGCCGGGTGGCAGTCGCATCATTACCGCGACCTTGCTGACGATGCTGAATGTCATCGACTACAAGATGAACATCCAGGAAGCCGTGGACGCGCCGCGTTTCCACCAGCAGTGGATGCCGGAGACTACTAACCTTGAGACGTTTGCAGTGAGCCCGGATACCCAGAAGATCCTCGAAAGCTGGGGCCACAAGTTCGCCGGGCCGCAGGATGCCAACCACTTGGCGGCGATTCTGGTGGGTGCGCCGTCGTTGGGTGGCAAGCCGGTGGGGAACAACCGTTTCTACGGGGCGAATGATCCGCGTCGCAACACGGGCCTGTCCTTGGGCTACTAACGCCTGACGCGGTCAAAAATGTGGGAGCGGGCTTGCTCGCGAAAGCGGTGTGTCAGCCAAAGATTTATTCGCTGATCTACTGCATTCGCGAGCAAGCCCGCTCCCACACAAGCCCGCTCTCACAGTGAGGGCAGTGTCAGGGCTGAAGTAGTCGCGCTACCGCTGCAAACGCCGCAACCCGGCGCTCTTCCCAATTCCCCTTGATCACCAACACAGGCTGTTGATGCTCCCGCATCCACTCCAGACTGCCCTGGAAAAACGCCTGGCGATCCTCCAGTTGCGGCTGGCATCGCTGTCCATCAGCCGTCCACTCCACATCATCCGGCGACAGCAGCAAGTGCAGGTCGTAGTGACGGGCCAGCAGTTCGCTGTCGAGCCATGCCGGGTAGTCGCCGAAGAGGACCTGGCTCCAGAGTTTGTTGGTCAGCAAATGCGTATCGAGGATCAGCAGGCGCGGCTGTTGGGCGCGGGCGGCATCTTCCCAGGCCAGTTGGCCGTGGGCGATCGCCGGGATGTCGGCCAGGGTGGTATCGCGTTGGTGATGATCGATGAAGTGGCGCACGTATTCACCGACCATCAACCCGCCGAAATGCGCTTGCAACTCGGCGGCCAGCCAGCTTTTACCGCTGGATTCGGGGCCGGCCAATACCACGACCTTCATGCCTGCAACGCCGGGTCGGCACGCCATTCGCGCCAGCCTTGCACCGCGATGGCGGTAAACAGGGCGTAGAGCGCGGCGGTGAGGTAGAGACCTTTATAGAGAAACAGGCCGACGAAGATCACATCCACGGCAATCCACAGCGGCCAGCACTGCACGCGTTTCTGCGCCATCCACATCTGCGCCACCAGGCTGAAGCCGGTGAGTGCAGCGTCGAGCCAGGGTTGCGCGGCGTCGGTCCAGTGGGCCATGGCGGCGCCCAGCAGCAGGCTGCCGGCGGCGCCCACCGCGAGGCTGGCGATGATGGCTGGCCCGCCGAGGCTGGTGACCTGGCGGCCTTGCTTGACCTCGCCGGCGCGGGTCCACTGCCACCAGCCGTACAGTTGCAGGACGGCGTAGACCACTTGCAGCAGCATGTCGGAATAGAGTTTTACGTCGTAGAACACCCAGGTGTAGAGCAACACCATGATCAGGCCGATGGGCCAGCACCAGGGGTTCTGTTTAACCGTCAGCCAGACAGCGATCACCCCCAGGGCGGCGGCGAACAGTTCAAGCCCGGACATGGCGGTTCCTTGGGAGTGTGGAAAGGGGCGGTGATTGTAACGAAAGAAGTTTCGCGTAGGAATTAACCTTGTAGTGAGCGGGCTTGCCCCGCGCCTGGGGGGCGAAGCCGCCCTAAACCCAGGCGCCGCGGTGTATCAGTAAGACCGCGGGGCCTGGATTTGGGGCTGCGTCGCCCCCAGGCGCGGGGCAAGCCCGCTCACTACAAACCCCGTCCTGGGGTTAGATTTTGAATTGGCGCAGCAGGGTGTTGAGTTGTTCGCTCAGGCCGCGCAGGTGGGTGCTGGCGGCACTCGACTGTTCGGCGGCGATGGCGGTGCTGTGGGACAAGCCCGCCGCCTGGGTGACGTTCTGGTTGATGTCCTCTACCACATGCGCCTGTTGCAGGGTGGCGCTGGCAATCGACGCGTTCAGGCCGTTGAGGTTGTGCAGGGCCTGGCCGATGGCGGTGAGGCTGGCGCCGGCCTGGCCGGCTTGTTCGATGGTCAGTTGCGAGGCGTTGTGACTCTCGCTGATCACCTTGACCGCCGCTTCCGAGTGGCCTTGCAGGCGTTCGATCATGCCCTGGATCTCGGCGGTGGATTTTTGCGTGCGCTGGGCCAGCAGGCGCACTTCATCGGCGACCACGGCAAAGCCACGGCCTTGTTCGCCGGCCCGTGCGGCCTCGATGGCGGCGTTGAGTGCGAGCAGGTTGGTCTGGTCGGCGATGGAACGGATCACTTCGAGCACGCTGCCGATCTGGGTGCTTTCGGCGGACAGGGTACGCATCACCTCGACCGCCTGGCTGATGGTGCCGGAGAGCTGGTCGATCTGTTGCAAGCTGCCGTCGATATTGACCTGGCCTTGCTGGGCCTGGGCCTGGGCATCGCGCATTTCACTGGCGGCGTGTTCGGCGTTCTTGGCCACGTCCTGCACGCCGTAGGTGACTTCGTTGATCGCGGTGGCCACCAATTCCATCTGCTGCGATTGCTGCTGGCTGCGGTCGTGGGCCTGGCTCGCGTTGTTGCCCAGCTCGGTAGACGATTGGCCGAGGGCGTTGGCGCACACCTGCAACTGGCCGACCACGTCGCGCAATTTGGCGGTGAAGCTGTTGAAGTGCTGGGACAGTTGGGTCACTTCGTCGCGGCCGTGGGTGTCGAGGTTGTGGGTCAGGTCGCTTTCACCACTGGCGATATTGCCCATGGCGTCCACTGCTGCCTGCAACGGGCGCACGATGCTGCGCGCGATCAACACCACCAGTAGGGTCATCACCAGCGCGATGATCAAACCAATGGCCGAGGCTTTCCACACCTGGGCGGAGAACTCGGACTGCACATCGTCCACGTAGACGCCGGAGCCGATGATCCAGCCCCAGGGTTGGAACAGTTGGATGTACGAGGTCTTGGCCACCGGTGCATCGGCGCCCGGTTTCGGCCAGCGGTAGTTGACGATGCCGGCACCCTTGGCCTTGGCCAGGGCCACGAATTCGTTGAACACCGCAAAACCGTCTGGGTCACGGATCGCCGAGAGGTTCTGGCCGTCAAGCTTGGGGTTGGCCGGGTGCATGATCATCACGGGCGTGAGGTCGTTGATCCAGAAATAGTCGTCATGGTCGTAGCGCAACCCGCGCACCGCGCTCAGGGCTTGCTTCTGGGCGGCTTCGCGGGTCATGACGCCGCTGGTTTCGAGGCCGTGATAAAACGTCAGGATGCCGCTGGCGGTCTGCACCACGTGCTCGGTTTGCTGGCGCTTGGCCTGGTAGAGCTCGCCATGAATTTGCTTGAGCATCAGTAAACCCAAGGCCAGCAGCATCAGCACGGCGACTATCAGGATCAGCCAGAGGCGGCGGCTGATCGACATATTGCGCAAACTGTTCATCGTCCTGTCACTCCGGGCTTTTTATAATTGTGGGCGTTGCATCGACTTTTACGCCTTGTCTGATAGGCTTTCGGCCGGTAATCGGAAAACCTGAGTACTGCCTGATTTTTCACGGGTTTTTTCAAACGCCCAGCGTCAGTGAACCAATTAAAAAAGACTAACGAGGCATGCCACGCGCATGACCTTTTGGGGGAAGCATGGATTTTTGGACCGCCATACAGGCATTGATTCTTGGCGTGGTGGAGGGGCTGACGGAGTTCTTGCCGATCTCCAGTACCGGCCACCAGATCATCGTCGCCGATTTGATCGGTTTCGGCGGTGAGCGCTTTGAAGCGTTCAATATCATCATTCAACTGGGCGCGATCCTGGCCGTGGTCTGGGAGTTCCGACGCAAGATCCTCGACGTGGTCATCGGCCTGCCGACCCAGCGCAAGGCGCAGCGGTTCACGGTGAACCTGATCATCGCGGTGTTGCCGGCAGTGGTGTTGGGCGTGATTTTTGCTGACTTGATCAAACACTACCTGTTCAACCCGATCACCGTGGCCGCCGCGTTGGTGGTGGGCGGCGTGATCATGTTGTGGGCTGAACAGCGTCAACACGCGGTGCATGCCCAGAGCGTCGATGACATCACCTGGAAAGACGCGATCAAGGTCGGCCTGGCCCAGTGCCTGGCGATGATCCCGGGTACCTCGCGTTCCGGCGCGACCATTATCGGCGGCCTGTTGTTCGGCCTGTCGCGCAAGACCGCCACCGAGTTCTCGTTCTTCCTGGCGATGCCGACCATGGTCGGTGCGGCAGTGTATTCGGGCTACAAGTACCGTCACCTGTTCCAGCCCGATGACTTGCCGGTGTTTGCCATCGGCTTTGTCACCTCGTTCATCTTCGCGATGATTGCGGTCAAGGCGTTGCTCAAGTTCATCGCCAGCCACAGCTACGCGGCGTTTGCCTGGTATCGGATCGCGTTTGGCCTGCTGATCCTGGCGACCTGGCAGTTCGGTTGGATCGACTGGTCTGCCGTCAAACCATGAGCATCCAGTACCCGCGCCTGAAGGCGGCGATTTTTCTGTTGCTGTGCGCTGCGCCGCTGCTGGGCTCGGTGCTGCTGTGGTGGCGCGGCGAGACGGTGCTGCCGCTGGTGGCCTACGCCGTGGTCAGCGTGCTGGCGTTCTTGCTGTACTGGCGTGATAAGCGCCAGGCGCAAACCAACGGCTGGCGCACCCCGGAGAACATCCTGCATGCCGTCGAGCTGGCAGGCGGTTGGCCGGGGGCGTTGATCGCCCAGCAGGTGTTGCGGCACAAGACGCGCAAGGTGTCTTATCAGGTGCTGTTCTGGGCGATTGTGCTGCTGCATCAGGTGTTCTGGCTGGACCAATTGTTCCTGGGCGGCACCTTTCTTTCAGTCCTCTAAACGCAAGCCGATCTGCGTGCGCTTGGGCAGTTTGCTCACCACCAGTTGGTGGGAGCGCCGCAACAAGCTGCGCAGTTCCTCGGCGCCCAGCGGGTAGGGCGTGTTCATGATGATCCACTGCGCGCGGGCCAGGTAGGGCGCCGGGTGGATGCCTGGGCGGTCGACGTGGCCGAGGAACAGATCCTTGTCGACCTTGAATGCCAGCGAATCACCGCGCAGGTTTTGCAGGGCGAACATCTTGTTGCCGGCAATCGAAAACACGCGCACGCCGCCCCATTTGTAGTCTTCCCGCGCGCCGGGCAGGCTCAGGCAGAATGTGGCGACTTGTTCTTCGCTGATCTTCATAACAGACGGTCTCCGCAGCTTTTGAAGCCTTCTTCCAGGTAGTCGATCCACGCCCGGATCGCCGGCAACACGCCGCGTCGGTGTGGGTATACGGCCTGCAACCAGCCGCCCGGCAACGACCACTGCGGCAGCAATTGCACCAGGCGGCCGCTGGCCAGTTCTTCTTCGCAATACATCATCGGCAGCACGGTGAACCCCAGGCCCATGATCGCGCTGGCCTTGCGCACGATGAAATCGTCGATGCCCAGGCGCGCTTCCATCACCAGTTCGTGGGGGTTGCCCTGGGGGTCGAGGATGCGCTGATGGACCATGCGGTCCGGCTCCAGCGCGCCGAGGATAGGCAGTTGCTTGAGGTCGTCGAGCGAGTCGATGCGCTTGCCTTGCACAAAGGCGGGGCTGGCCACCAGCACCGTCTGGGCCTGACGCAGGCGCTTGGTCACCAGTAGTGGGTCTTCATCGCCCAGCTCGCGTACGCGCAGGGCCACGTCGATGCCCTCGGCCACCAGGTCGACACGTCGGTTGACCAGGGTCATTTCCAGTTGCACATGGGGATGGGCGGCCAGAAATCCGGCGACCAGCTCCGGCAGGATGTGCTGGGCCATGCCCACCGGGCAACTGACCCGCAGCCGTCCACGGGCTTCGCTGGACATGCTGGCCACGGCTTCGTCAGCCATCTCGGCTTCGAGCAACATGGCTTGGCAATGGCGCAGGTAGCGTTCGCCGACGGCGGTCAGGGTCAGCTGCCGCGTGGTGCGTTGCAGCAAGCGGGCGCCGAGGCGTTCCTCCAGCTCGGCAATGCGTCGTGACAACCGCGACTTGGGAATCCCCAGTAGCCGGCCGGCAGCCGCGAAGCCGCCGGCTTCGACGACTTTGGCGAAGTAGTAGAGGTCGTTGAGGTCTTGCATGGTCAACCTATTGTCCTGTCAGTGGGACAAACTATCGCATTTCAGCGGGCTTATCGGCTATTGGTTTCATGCGTAGCATCATCACCATCTGATCGCCACTGACGATCCTACTCGGAGATCCCCCATGAAACTGTTGCACATCGATTCCAGCATCCTCGGCGACAACTCGGCATCCCGTCAGCTCAGCGCTGCCGTGGTCAAGGCCTGGCAAGCCGCCGAGCCGGGCGTGGAAGTGACCTATCGCGATCTGGCGAGCGAGGCCATCAGCCACTTTTCCGGCCTGACCCTGGGGGCGCTGGGTACTGCTGCCGAATTGCGTGATGCCGTTCAACAGCACGAAGCCGAGCTGAGCGCTTCGTCCCTAGCTGAATTCATCGCCGCAGACGCGGTGGTGATCGGTGCGCCGATGTACAACTTCTCGGTGCCATCCCAACTGAAAGCCTGGATTGACCGCATCGCGGTGGCTGGCCAGACCTTCCGTTACACCGAAGCCGGCCCTGAAGGCCTGTGCGGCGGCAAGAAACTGATCATCGTCTCCACCGCCGGTGGCCTGCACGCCGGCCAGGCGAGCAACGTCGGCCATGAAGACTACCTGAAGCTGGTGTTTGGCTTCCTGGGCATCACCGACATCGAGTTCGTGCGCGCCCAAGGCCTGGCCTACGGTGATGACGTGCGCAACAAGTCCCTGAGCGACGCCAACGCACTCATCAACGAACAATTGTTCGCCGCCGCGTAAGGGTTGTGTAAAACATCGCCGTTCCCCGTTTCAATCTGAAAACGGGCGCCTAAACTCTGTATTCTGTTCGCCTCAATACGCGACCGGAGTACGGAGTTTTTTCGTTTACCCGCTGTCTTTTTAATATGGCCCAGGTTATGCAAGCTCGGGTTCAGTGCCCTGGACTTTTAATTCGACATGTCGGTTCTTACGCAACAAAGGTGGACATCCCCATGATGCGTCTTTGTGCTGTTTTGGTTCTTTCCCTGCTCGGCGGCCTGGTTTCAGTGCATGCCGCGCCTGCGCCGCACCCGCATTGGAGTGTGGGCTTCCATCGCATGACCTTTCTCGACCCGCTGGATTTGCAGCCGATGAAAGCCATCGCCTTTTACCCGTCCACCGACGTCGAGCACACCACGCACCTGGGCGCCTACCAAGTCACGGCGGGTGAGGACGCCAAGGTCGCCATCGGCCGCTTTCCGATGCTGATGCTGTCCCACGGCAATACCGGCACGCCGCTGGCCCTGCATGACCTGGCCACGTCCCTGGCGCGCAAGGGCTTTGTGGTGGTGGCGGTGTTGCACCCTGGCGACAACTACAAGGATCACAGTCGCCTGGGCACCCTGAGCAACCTGTATGGGCGGCCGATCCAGATTTCCGAAGCGATCACCGCCACCCTCGGCGACCCGATGCTGTCGCCGTTCGTCAATATTGATCAAGTTGGGGTCATCGGCTATTCGGCCGGTGGCGAGACTGCGCTGATCCTGGCAGGCGCCAAGCCGGATTTCGACCGCTTGCGCCGTTATTGCCAGGAGCGTCCGGAAGACCGCGATGCCTGCACTACCAAGGGTGAGCTGGTGGTCGATCGCGACGACCTGCAACCGCAAGCCGACCCGCGCATCCACGCGCTGATGCTGATGGCGCCGCTGAGCCTGATGTTTGGTCGCCAGACCCTGGCCGACGTGCATGTGCCGGTGCTGCTCTACAGCGGTGACGGCGATAAGTTGGTGGCCGTGGACAAGAACGCCGCCGCCCTCGCACGCAAGTTGCCGCAACCGCCGAACTTCAAGCTGTTGGCGGGGGCGGGGCACTTCGTCTTCATGGCCCCGTGCGACAGCGATCAACTATTGGCGATGCCGGCGATCTGCACCGATGCCGATGGCGTCGACCGTGAAGGCATCCATCGCAACCTGATTTCCGAGGCGGGGCGTTTCTTCACCCATACCCTGGGGCAATCGACCCGCGCCGGGTTGCAGACCGCTGATCAGTAAGCGCGACGTTTGAGCAGCAGGGTCAGGCCCAGTGCGCTGACCGACAGCAACGCCGCGCAGAAGAAGATCCAGCCGTAACCCAGGTTCAACGCAACAAAGCCCATCAACGGCCCGGCAATCGCCAGGGCCAGGTCAAAGAACACCGCGAACGCACTCAGCCCCGCGCCCCGGCTGCTGTTGGGTACTTGCTTGATGGCTTCTACGCCAAGCGCCGGGTATACCAGCGACAAGCCGAAACCGGTCAGCCCGGCGCCAATCAACGCCACGCCGGTGGACGGCGCCAGCCACAGCAGCGTCAGGCCGAGGGTTTCGATGGTCATGCAGGCAATCGCCGCGCGGAAGCCGCCAAAACGGCTGATGGCGGAGATAAACACCATCCGCGCCAGGATAAAACACACGCCGAACACCGTCAGGCAGTACGCCGCACCGGCCCAGCCGCGATTGAGGTAGTACAGGGTAATAAAGGTCGTCAGGGTGCCATAGCCGATCGACGCCAGGCACAGGCTGGCACCAAACGGTGCGATACGCCCGAACACCGCCCAAAACGGCAGCCGCTCGCCGCGCACCACCGGCACCGAGGGCTTATTGCGGATCAGCAGCAAGCCCAGCGCCGCCAGCACCGACAGTGCAATGCCGAGGCTGGTGTAGCCGTATTCGGCGACCATCACTACGCCCAGTGGTGCACCGATGGCGATGGCGCCGTAGGACGCGATCCCGTTCCAGGAGATCGAGCGTGCCGTGTGCTCGGCGCCGACCTGGCCCATGCACCAACTGATGGTGCCCACGCCGATCAGGCCCTGGGCCACACCGAGCAACAAACGCCCGGCGATCAGGATGCCCAGGCTCAACTCGGGCAGGCTTTCGAGCAGTGTCGCCAGCAATGTCAGCACGCCGCTGACCAGAATCCCCACCAACCCCAGCACAATCGCACGCTTGGTGCCGACGTTGTCCGACATGCGCCCGGCCATCGGCCGACTGAGCAGGGTCGCCAGGTATTGCGAACCGATGGTGATCCCGGCCACCACCGCGCTGAACCCCAGTTGCTCATGCACATAGCCCGGAATCACCGCAATCGGCAGGCCGATGCAGATGAAGGCAATGAAGGTATAGAAGACGATGGAGACAATCTGCAGGGTAATCGACAGGGAGCTGGGGGCGGCGGCAGACATGAGCACTCATTCGCGGGAGGCGGTGAGGGCATCATGGCAAGGCTTTGGCACAAAAGAAAGCAGGCTATCTATTGTAGTGAGCGGGCTTGCCCGCGCCGGGCTGCACAGCGCCGCCCAAAAAAAACACCGCGGTCTGTCTGGCAGAACGCGGTGTTTGGATGCAGGGCTGCTGCGCAGCCCCGCGCGGGGTACAAGCGGGTGTTTAGAACACCACGCCTTGGCTGCGCAGGTAGTCGTCGTAGGTGCCGCTGAAGTCGATCACGCCGGTGGCGCTCAACTCGATGATGCGGGTAGCCAGGGACGATACGAACTCACGGTCGTGGCTGACGAAGATCAGCGTGCCCGGGTAGTTTTCCAGCGCCAGGTTCAATGCTTCGATGGATTCCATGTCCAAGTGGTTGGTCGGTTCGTCCATGATCAGCACGTTCGGCTTTTGCAGGATCAGCTTGCCGAAAAGCATGCGGCCTTGCTCACCACCGGAAATCACCTTCACCGACTTCTGGATCTCGTCGTTGGAGAACAGCATGCGACCGAGGGTGCCACGGATCATCTGCTCGCCCTGCGTCCACTGGCCCATCCAGTCGAACAGGGTGACGTCGTCTTCGAAGTCATGCGCGTGGTCCTGGGCGTAGTAGCCCAGTTCCGCCGCGTCGGTCCACTTGATGCTACCGGCGTCCGGGGTCAGTTCGTTGACCAGGGTGCGCAGCAGGGTGGTCTTGCCGATACCGTTCGGGCCGATGATCGCCACGCGCTCGCCGGCTTCGACCTGGAAGCTGAAGTCCTTGAACAGCGGCTTGCCGTCGAAGCCTTTGGCCATTTTTTCGACCATGACTGCCTGGCGGTGCAGCTTCTTGTTCTGCTCGAAACGGATGAACGGGCTCACCCGGCTCGAAGGCTTGACCTCGGCCAGCTGGATCTTGTCGATCGCCTTGGCGCGGGAAGTGGCCTGCTTGGCTTTCGAGGCGTTGGCCGAGAAGCGGCTGACGAAGGATTGCAGTTCGGAGATCTGCGCCTTCTTCTTGGCGTTGTCCGACAGCAGCTGCTCGCGGGACTGGGTCGCCACGGTCATGTACTCGTCGTAGTTGCCCGGGAACAGGCGCAGCTCGCCGTAGTCCAGGTCAGCCATGTGGGTGCACACGCTGTTCAGGAAGTGACGGTCGTGAGAGATGATGATCATCAGGCTCGAACGCTGGGTCAGGATGTTCTCCAGCCAGCGGATGGTGTTGATGTCCAAGTGGTTGGTCGGTTCGTCGAGCAACAGCACTTCAGGATCGGAGAACAGCGCCTGGGCCAGCAACACGCGCAGTTTCCAGCCTGGCGACACTTCGCTCATCGGGCCGAAGTGCTGTTCCAGCGGAATACCCAGGCCCAGCAGCAACTCGCCGGCACGGGATTCGGCCGTGTAGCCGTCCATCTCGGCGAACTCGGTTTCCAGCTCGGCCACGGCCATGCCGTCTTCTTCGCTCATTTCCGGCAGAGAGTAGATACGATCACGCTCGGCCTTGACCCTCCACAGTTCCTCGTGGCCCATGATCACGGTGTCGAGCACAGTGAATTCTTCGTAGGCGAACTGGTCCTGGCGCAACTTACCCAGGCGCACATTCGGCTCCAGCATGACCTGACCGCCGGACGGATCCAGGTCACCACCGAGGATTTTCATGAAGGTCGACTTGCCGCAACCGTTGGCACCGATCAAACCATAACGGTTGCCAGCGCCGAACTTGACCGAGACATTCTCGAAGAGCGGCTTGGCGCCGAACTGCATGGTGATGTTAGCTGTGGAGATCAATTACTTTACCTATCAATGGGTTGCGAGCGTGGCGGCAGGAGCCTTCAGGCATGCGTCAACAGCGACATCAAGGCGCGAAACCCGGTCGCTGAACAGAAAATTTGGATGTGTGTTGGAATTTGGCGCGCATTGTCGCATATGTCAGGCGACAGTTGTATGGCGCGTTCTTTGGTGGATGGAGACGTGGGCCGTCCTTTGCTCTTCGTCTACCGCATTGTCACCACGCAAGGAGGCTCAACACCTTCTTTTGGTACTCTCCGTGATAGCCTTTAAAAAATGATTTGGAGGGATCCATGAGAAAAACGATCGTCCCGCTTTTATTGGCCATTCTCGGGTTTGGGACAGCTGATTATGGATGGTGCGACCAGCATGACAGGGACAACGTCGCCAAAACGTCGTCCCTGGTGTCCAGGCACCTGCTTGCTTTTGAACAGGAGCCGAGAGTTGACCTGTCGAGCTATTTGGCGCGCGGTGAGGAGGCTGAGAAGGAACTGGCGGCGGATCTGCTTGAGATGCAATCTGCCGATTGGTCGGGCGCCGAGGCGAAAAGAGATGCGGCAATAGAGTTCACATCCCATGCCTTGAACGTAATACGCACGTACACGCGCTTTCGTATGGCGAATTTGCGGGTCGGTATGACTGAGCGGCGACTGCTAGAAGAGCAGCGCGCTCTAGCCCAAGAGACAGATCCGAAGCACAAGGGCCTGGTATCTGAACGCCTGCAAGCCTACAAGGATAAGTACGTGCAAGAGCAACGCGAGTATTACCATCAAGCGGCTGCTCTGGGTATGCACAGTGAGATGCTGTTAAGGGCAAATGACGGGGTTAACGTTGCATTCGGTGAAGGTAACGGGCTGGATGTAACGACTCAGGAATTCATGAAACGGCTTTTCTAGCCTTGCTTCTGTGCACCTTGAATAAATCCACTCAGGCGCTAAATGATCGATACCTCAAGCGCGAGTTGGTTCTCGTAGAATATTGATAGCAAAGATGGACGTAGGTGCTATCACCGAAGAGTAGGGAAACGCCTTGATTGTGTTAAAGGCTTGTCTTACCTAGGCCCAAGGCATTTCCCAATAGTTATCAGGAAACTGTCCAGATCGCAGTCAGGGAAATAAACGAAAATACAACCCCAACAACCAGAGAAACCTGGATCACTGTTATAGACGAAGAAACTAAATTTTCTCTGTAAAACCGCTTGATCTTCGGGGCACTCACTCCGAGCTTTTTAAAATACTCTGCCTCAGCTCTCAGTCCCGAAAATACTAAAAAAATCGATATTAACAGAGCGATTTTGAAGGAAATTATAAGCCCTACTGCATACATGTCACGTCCCTATACTCCATTTTTCCATCCCCTTCCACCGTGAGGATCGTGGCATTATGGTATCGTCACATTTCACTATGTACAACCGCGTCTTGGTTGGTCGCGCTGCTGATTGGCTGCTCCTTTGGGCCTGGTGAGTTTCTAAAGCCAGACGCAAACCAGCCCGCTGTGGGCGGTGTAGGGCATGAAAAAGTCAGGCCGCCTTGAACTAAATTGAGGCGTTAGCCGCAACCGCATTTGATGTTCACCTACGGTGGATACAGTCGCGATGAATCAGTCCATGAAAGAACCCCTTCTGACTGGACGAAGCCTACTCGAGAAGAGATTGGGACGATCTTCCAAAAAAACCAGATTCAAGGATGTAGTAGATGCGTAATACCTGGTTGCTGCTGTTTTCTTCGTCGATCACCCTTGCGGGTTGTGGCGCAATTCCCTCTGTTCCCTATGTCGATCCAGCTCAGGCTGAGAATACGGCCCGAGTCCGTGTGATCACCAATTCCAGTGTGTTTGGCGATAGCGTGACGGGTAGTTGCGCCCCGGGTACTCGCCACAAAATGGCTGAAGCTGGCCGTTTCTCCGAGGACGGACAGCCGAGCATCAACTACCCTCAGTACCCACTTAAACCGGCCATTCTTGGCATGCCGGGAAGGGTTTCTCCCAAGCTTCAGCAGTATATCGGGGCTGTTCGGATGGCCGAGGGCTTGTACACCGAGATGGTGGCTGAGTATCGCGTTAAAACAGATACACCCTTTCAGATCGCGACATTGGGGGCGTCGGCCGGCAGCTACGGCAGCACTTATGCTGTGTGCCCAGGCCAGGCGAAAGTATTCAATCTGGAGCCCGGAAAAGACTATGAGGTGTTGGTCGGATTCGGCCGCGCGCCAAACGCGGATGGAAATGTGGTGCTTGCGTGTATGTTTGGCGTAGTCGAGCTTGCCTCTGTCCCTAACTTACCGTTTGCATTGCCGAAACGGCTTGCAGGTTCGGAGTCGCCACAGACGCTGTGCAAGGGTTAAGTAGCACGGTGCATATTTTTTACCATTCTACCCGCTGTTTGCGGGCCCAGCGTTTATTCATAAGGAGCTGTGAATGTCGGTTGTAGGGATTTGTAGGCTGTCACTGTCTTGGGCAGGTATTTGCTTCGCGGCGAGTGCTTTTGCAAGCGAGAGTTTAGAACTGCATCGAACCGCTTTAACCACTATTGCGATGGAGCAGGTTTGCCAAAACGCCAACCCTGGGATGAATGTGAGCCTCGAAAACGCTTTCGCCAATGACACTTGGGAGGTTGAAACGAAAGCAGAAGTCAGAAGAATACAAGCAGAACCTGCATATAAACCCGAAGTTGCCGAGATGGTAAAAAAACTCAGCGCTCCACCTTTTCAGGTGCTTCAGAAGGAATTGTGCGGCGTTTACGTCGCCAAATAAGAGGGTTGCGCCTAATTGCATCTCGCTGCAATCGTTCTGAGGGATGCAATCGCCCGCCAAGCCGTGTGTTTATCGCCCAATCGCCCAGCGTCGCAATAGCCGGGCAGCAATTTCAGGGTAAAAACATGTGCCTAAACGGAATGGCTCCGGGTTATTTGTCCCGCCTTCACCTCATCCGCATACCCGGCGAGCTTTGCCTGCTGAGCCGCGAGCAGGGCACACAGCTTCATCAAGGCGATTGCTTGATCGGGGGATCTGTCGATCCCCGCGCTGGCGGTCAGCGCGTTCACCGACCAGGCGATGACCGCCGCCGCATCTTCAAGGTCGTAGAAGAGTTCCTGTTGGGCGGTCCTGGGGCCGTCGAGCTTTTCCATCAGATCTGCCATTTACCCATGCTCCCCATAGAAATGATTCGGCGGTATGAACTCAACCACACCTACGAAAACGTACAGCACAAAGCGCTGGTTTCGCCATGAGTTCATTGGATTATCCAGTGCCAATGGCAGTAGCCAAACGTGTAGGTAGCCTACAGGACAACGTCGACGATCCTGGTGGGATTTTTGAGTTCAGGCAACAGTGACACGCCGCACCGAAGCCCCCCTCACCAACGTCTCCGGCATCGCTACGCCCAACAGCCCCAGCGCCACCGTCGCCACACCCGCCAACGTCAGGAACGCCGCATTGTACCCAGCCTGTTGCACGACAAAACCGGCCAGGCTGCTGCTCAGCGCCGCGCCCAGGCCAAATGCGGTGGACAGGGCGCCCAGGCTGACGTTGAAGCGGCCGGTGCCCTGAGTCAGGTCTTTGACGATGACCGGGAACAGGGCGCCGAAGATGCCTGCACCGACGCCATCAAGCAGCTGGACCGCCACCAGCCAGTAGGGATCGTTGGACAAGGTGTAAAGCACACCGCGTACCGGCAGGATCATGAAGCCGGCCAGCAGCAACGGTTTGCGCCCCCACACATCGGCCTTTATGCCCACTAGCCAGGCCACCGGCACCATCACCAGTTGTGCGGCGACGATGCAGGCGGAGGTCAGCGGTGTGGCCAGGTGCAGGTTGATTTGCGCGAGCTTTTGGCTGACCAGCGGCAGCATCGCAGCGTTGGCCAAGTGGAACAGTGCGCAGCAGATGGCGAACACCAGCAGCGGGCGGTTTGCCAGCAGCACGCGCAGGCCGGACGGTTGGGTGTGGTCGCGGCTGTGGGTGGGGTCGAAACCGCGGGCGACGTCGTGGTCGATGGCGCTGGCCGACACGCAGCTGATCGCCACCACGCTGGCCAGGGCCATGAAGGCCATCAGGTAAAACACCACCACCGGGCCGTACAAGTACGCCAGGCCACCGGCCAGCAGTGCGGCGGTGGCGTTGCCGGCGTGGTTGAAGGTTTCGTTGCGGCCGGTGCGGCGGGTGAAGGCGCGTGGTCCGGTGATGCCCAGGGAAATCGCAGAAATGGCCGGGGCGAACACCGAGGCGGCGACGGCACTGGCCGCTTGGGTCAAGGCCACCAGGCTGAACGAGCTGACGAAAGGCAGCAGCAGGCAACTGAGGGTGACCAGGATGGCGGCGATGGCGATCACGGCCCGCTTGCTGTGGGTGCGGTCGATCAGCGCTCCGGCCGGGCCTTGGGTAAGCAGTGCAGCGATGCCGGCCAGGGTCATGACGACACCAATACTGGCGGGGTCCCATTTGTGTACCGCCAGCAGGTAAATCGCCAGGTAGGGGCCAAGGCCGTCACGCACGTCCGCGAGGAAGAAGTTGAGGCTGTCGAGGGACAGGGTGTTGCGCAGGTCTGAATGTCGGGCCACGGCGGGTTCTTCGGGGGCGGCGTTCAACGGCTGAACACGCATTGCGTTAATGACCTGCGGGCTTTGGGATTAGTTTCGCGGCGTCATCAGGGTTTTATTCCCGACGCGCTTGGCTTACTTTCTGTACCCGCGAATACAACTCCCTGGAGAAGCAATGGACATGCCCTCGGCCCAGCAGGCCATCACCAGCAACAAGCACGCCTGGGACCAGTCGGCGCAGTTGCACAAAGACACCGATAATTGGAAGAGCTTGCTGCGCGCGGTCGCCGACCCGAATTTCTCGCGGCTGGACCCGACCATCACCGCCTTGCTGCGAGACGTCGGTGTAGACGGTAAAGACGTGGTGCAGTTGTGCTGTAACAACGGCCGCGAATGCCTGTCGTTGTTCAGCCTGGGCGCGCGTTCGGTGGTGGGTGTGGATCAATCCCGGGCCTTTTTGCAGCAGGCAGGGGAGCTGGCACAGGTCTCGCCCCATAACCCCGAGTTTATCGAGGCCGATGTCTATCAATTGCCCGAGCGTCTGCACGAACGGTTCGACGTGGCCTTGGTGACCATTGGGGTACTGGGCTGGATGCCGGATGTGGCGCTGTTCATGCGTCATGTCGCCAGTACCCTGAAGCCCGGCGGCACGCTGGTGATGTATGAAACCCACCCGTTCCTGGAAGTGTTTGACCCACGCGCAGACAATCCGCAGTTGCCCGCCAGCTCGTATTTCCAGCGCGATCCTTTCGTGTTGCAGGAGTCCATCGTCTATGAAGGGCTGGGTGAGACGGCCGGGCCTACGTCCTATTGGTTTGTGCACACCTTGGGCAGTCTGATCACCGCGGCAATTGGGGCGGGCCTGCAGATTGGTCATTTGCAGGAGTACCCGCATTCCAACCGCGAGGAACTCTATGACCAATATGAGCACCAGCTCGCGCAGTTGCCGTTGTGTTTTACCCTGACGGCAAGCAAGCGCTGAGCATTGGCGCTCAGGCTCTGCGCACGAAGGTACGCATGGTTTGCCCCGGCCCTGTGCTGAATACCGTCGGCCGGGGCATATGTTCATCTGCTGCAATAAACACAAACTCATCCGCTTCAAGGCGATAGCTGGCGGGCAACTGCTTGCCAGCGTCTTCGCCGATGGCATCGATCCAGGTAATGCTTTTGGGGACAGCGGCGCTGTCCAGGAAAAACCGCCCAGCCAGCAATACTTCGCCGTCGACGGTAGTCACTTCGAATCGATCATCGGTAATGGTGGTCACGGCGCCTGGAGCGCTGTGGGCATCGACCGGGTTGAGCACGCCACTGTCTTCCAGCGCGGTCTGTTCCCAGATGCCTTGTAGGGCCTGGAAGTCTGGGTCGGCAGTAAATGTCATACAAATTCCTTTTTGTTGTTGGACTGGTCGCGAGTCGTTAGGGGGGGCTTCACTTTACTCCGTTAACTTGAGTTCACAAGGTTGTAGGAATGGTCTGCTTTTATTCCGCTGGCCGAGATTTTTCCTTTTTTGCCAATGGATTAGCGTTATTTTTTGGCCCTCGGGCAGTGTCCGCCACGCAACCGTCTATGCTTTCGTCAGTAACAGAGGACGCCTTGTGTGTCCTTGACGTTGCCCCCTGTTTATTCCGTCGTTATTCAGGTCTGTGTAGTTGGGCACTGAGTAACAATTTTTCGGGGCATATCAACGTTGAAAAATACTCATCCGTTACGCCAGCATCCCGCTTCTGACGAAATCGACCTGTTTGACCTGCTTCAAGCGATCTGGAAGCAGAAAACATGGGTGGCTGGCTGTGCACTTGTCGCCGGGTTGCTGGGCGCCATTTACGCGTTTATGTCGCCGCAGGTGTATCAGGTCAGCAGTGTGCTGAGGCCGGTAGCCATCAATGAGTTGGATGCGCTCAACCGTTCCGATGTGTACAAGCTGTCACCGGCGGATGCGTTGGCCAAAGTGGCGGTGCAGCTGGATTCCTACGAAACCCGTTTGGCTTTCTTCAGGGCGAACCCCACGTTGCTTGCAGCCGATGAGCGCTCTGGATACAGCCAGGCCCAAAGCGCTGAGGCATTCAATCTGATGTTGTTTGATTCCAAAGGCAACGACGCGGGCAACGCGTCCCTGCGGGTGGAGATGCAGTACCCAAAAGGCGTCGATGGTGTGGCGATCCTCAACGGTTTTATCGACTATGCGATTGCTCGCCAGCGGGATCAGGTTGGCGCCGACTTGACGGTGATCGTCAACAATCGTCTGGCGGAACTCAAGGGCAAGATCGATAACGCGCGTAAAGATTACGCGCGGGAAAAAGCGGCAAAAATCGCCCAATTGCTGGAAAACGACAGCATCAAGCGCGCCCAACTACAGGACGAACTCGATGCGTTGCGCTTGACGCTGCGAGTGCAGCGCACCCAACGTTTGGCGCAGTTAAGTGAGGCGATTGCGATTGCCAGGTCCGCCGGAATAAAAACGCCCTCGGCAGTGGGCACACCCCAAGCATCACCTACGCAGGTCACGAACCAGGCGTCAGCGCTCTACTTGATGGGCACTCAAGCACTGGAGGCCGAGCGTGCCGCGTTGCAGCAGCGCACCGGCGACGACTTCACCAGTGAGCGCGTCGCCGAAATCGGCAAGGAGCTGCGTCTGCTGGAGGCGAATCGAGAAGTCGATGCGCTCAAGGCACGTGGCGATGACGACATGTTCATCCAGAATGTGGAATGGCCCAGGGCCGAAATCGCACGGCTGCGCGGCCTCAATATTGATATGAACGGGCTGAAACTGGTGACAATCGACCGCCCGGCCCAGGAACCGCTGAGCCCGATCAAACCGCGCAAGGCGCTTATCATCGTCGTGAGCCTGTCGGCTGGGCTGATGCTCGGGGTGTTGCTGGCCCTGATCCGCCATCTCTTCCAGGCGCGGGGGGAACGCACACCCTCTACACATTAAGTGGACAGCTTTTCACAATTCTTAGTTAACCTTTGGTTACAAGTTGTGGCTAAATATCTGCCAATGGCGACGTCGCGCTGAGTCATTCAACCGTGCGCGTCGCCGGTCTGTGAATTGTGATTTCAGCTGCTGCTTATTAAACCTCGGCCGTCGTGGGCACGCAGGAGCAGCCTGTTTTCTTCTGACGTGTGACGGATTCCCGTGAAACTCATCATTGTTGGCCTCTACGTTGCTTGCATCGCGTATGTACACCTGCGTGGCCGGGTGCGCCACAAACTGGGTCGCCAACTGAGCGATCACTCTACGTTCCTGGCACCGATCAACTGCTTTCTCTACCTGTTTTCCAAGCTGCCGAGCCGGCCGTACCTGTCGCCCAGCGACTTTCCGGACCTGAGCCCCTTGCAGGAGCACTGGCAGGAAATTCGTGAAGAAGGCCAGAACCTGATGCGCGCCGGGGCGATCAAGCGCTCGGACCAATACAACGACGTGGGTTTCAATTCGTTCTTCAAGTCGGGCTGGAAGCGTTTCTACCTCAAGTGGTACGGCGACAGTCATCCCTCGGCCATGAAGCTGTGCCCGCGCACCACGGAGTTGGTGAAAGGCATCGGCTCGATCAAGGCGGCGATGTTCGCCGAGTTGCCGCCGGGCTCGAGGCTGGTGCGGCACCGCGACCCCTACGCCGGGTCCTACCGCTACCACTTGGGCCTGGATACGCCGAACGATCCCGGTTGCTACATCAATGTGGATGGCGAACAGTATTTTTGGCGTGACGGCGAAGCGGTGATGTTTGACGAGACATATATCCACTACGCCGAAAACACCACCCAGCAGAACCGACTCATTCTGTTCTGCGACATCGAACGGCCAATGAAATACCGCTGGGCGAGCGCGTTCAACCGCTGGTTCAGCCGCAACGTGATGGCGGCCGCAGGTTCGCCGAATGACGCTGGCGACAAGACTGGCGGGCTGAACCGAGCGTTTACGCGGCTGTACAAGATTCGTCTGCGTGGCAAACAACTGAAGAAGCGCAACCGCACGCGTTATTACCTGGAAAAGTGGGCGATTTTTGCGGCATTGGCGATGATCTTCGTGCTGATCTGAGCCTGGCGCAGACAGATCGTGTTACACCTGATGAGAAACAATTTAGTTACCAAAGCCGAACCCTGGGCGTAGCGTGCTATCGAAAGCACGTACTACTCGCCCTTGAGAGGCTTTGTCATGAACAGTTGTGTACGTCATCTGGCCGCGCTGGCGGTTGGCCTGGCCCTGACCTCACTGGCCCAGGCCCAAAACCTGCCCGGCAACAACGACGCTAACAACGGCCCGATCCACCGGGCCAACCCCAACAGCATGCAGGGCACCCAGCCCAATGCGCCGGCCATTCGCGGCCCCCGGACTGGCCCGAGCCCACCTGCACCGACCCTTGAAAACGGCGGCATCGGTAATCGTTACCCCGCGCGTAATACCGCCCCCAGCCGTCCGGCCACCGAAACCAAAGCCCCCACTTACGATGCCAACGGCAATCGCCGGTAAGGACTCGCCATATGTTTTTACGTAAAACGCTGCTCGCCGTCCTCTGCACCAGCACGCTGCTGCCTCTGGCCACTGCTTACGCCGCCGATGGCCAGCAGTTCCCCAGTGAGCAAGGCAGCATCACCGCCACGCCGATCGCCAAGGGCCTGGACCACCCTTGGGCGGTAGCGTTTCTGCCGGATAAGCAAGGCTTCCTGGTGACTGAACGCCCCGGCCATCTGCGACTGGTCAGCCCGGACGGCAAGCTCTCTGCACCGCTGAGCGGTGTGCCGCAGGTCTGGGCCAAAGGGCAGGGCGGTCTGCTCGATGTGGTGTTGTCGCCGGACTTCAAGCAGGACCGCATGGTGTATCTGTCCTACGCCGAAGGTGGCGGGCAGGGCGGCACCGCCGGTACGGCGGTCGGGCGCGGACGATTGGCCGACGACTTGAGCGGGCTGAAGGATTTCAAGGTGATCCTGCGCCAGGAGCCCAAGCTGTCCACCGGCAACCACTTCGGCTCGCGCCTGGCATTCGACCGCGACGGCTATCTGTTTGTGACGCTGGGCGAAAACAACGACCGGCCGACCGCCCAGGACCTCGACAAGCTGCAAGGCAAGGTGGTGCGTATTTACCCGGACGGCCGCGTGCCGGATGACAACCCGTTCGTGGGGCAGGCCGGCGTGAGGCCTGAGATCTGGTCCTACGGCCAGCGCAACCCGCAAGGCCTGGCACTCAACCCATGGAGTGGGACGATCTGGGAAAACGAACACGGGCCGCGTGGCGGGGATGAAATCAACATCATCGAACGTGGCAAGAACTATGGCTGGCCGCTGGCAACCCACGGCATCAATTATTCCCTGACGCCGATTCCGGAAGCCAAGGGCAAGACGGCGGAAGGCACGGTGGCGCCTCACCATGTGTGGGAAAAGTCACCGGGCATCAGTGGCATGGCGTTTTATGACGCTGACCGCTTCAAGCCTTGGCAGCACAACGCATTCATTGGTGCATTGGCCAGCCAGGAATTGATCCGCTTGCAGTTCGAAGGGGACAAGGTGGTGCATGAAGAGCGCCTGCTGGGCGGCTTGAAAGCGCGGATTCGCGATGTGCGGCAAGGGCCGGATGGCTATTTGTATGTGCTGACGGATGAAGATGACGGCGTGTTGTATCGGGTCGGATTGAATCAGGACTGATGGTACTGACACCACGTGGTCAAAAACGGCGGGAGGGGGGCACGTCCCCTCCCGCCGTTTGATCCTGCGCAGGCTTACAAGCCGAGGTCCGACAGCCCTGGATGATCATCCGGCCGCCGACCCAACGGCCAGTGGAACTTGCGCTCGCTCTCCTTGATCGGCAGGTCGTTGATACAGGCAAACCGATTGGCCATCAGACCGTTTTCGTCGAACTCCCAGTTCTCATTGCCGTAGGAGCGGAACCAGTTGCCGGAGTCGTCATGCCACTCATAGGCATAACGCACGGCGATGCGGTTATCGGTAAATGCCCACAGCTCCTTGATCAGGCGGTAGTCCAACTCCTTGGCCCATTTGCGGCTGAGGAAACCCTTGGCTTCTTCACGGCCGTGAGCAAATTCGGCGCGGTTGCGCCAGCGTGTGTCCAGCGTGTAGGCCAGGGACACCCGTTGCGGGTCGCGGGAGTTCCAGCCGTCTTCGGCCAGGCGAACTTTCTCGACCGCCGAATCGAGGGTGAACGGCGGCAACGGCGGGCGTGTTTCGGTGTTAGATGACATCGGGCAGCTCCTGTAAACAATAAGGTTCTATCGAAAGTTGCCAGGCAAGTGCGTTCACAGTCCCAATAACGTTCGCGCCATGCATTGCGCTTTATCGGCAGCTGTTGAATCACCCATCACCAGGGCAACGGTAATGGCGCCATCGATCAGGATCAGCAGTTGCGCGGCCTGCTGCGGTGGGTCGGCGGTGCCATGTGCTTGACACAGTTCAAGTGCGTACTCGAACAGTTTCTGTTTATGCGCCTTGGCCAGCAGGCGTACCGGGTCTTGTGGGTCGCCGGTTTCGCCACTGGTGTTGATGAAGGCGCAGCCACGGAAGTCGGCTGAGCCGAACCACGCCTTCAGCGCCGTGAACAGCGCCAGCAGGCGTTCGCCACTGCCCTCGCTGCGCGCCACTTCAGTGCGCAGCCACTGCATCCAACGCGCGTCGCGCCGTTGCAGGGCGGCAATCACCAATTCGTCCTTGTTGGCGAAATAGCGGTAAATACTTTTTCTCGATACGCCGGCGGTTTTCACCAGTAAGTCCATGCCGGTGGCAGCGATGCCATGGCGGTAGATCAACTTTTCAGTGACGTCGAGAATAATGTCGCGGGTTTCACTATAGGTCATATCGTTCATGTTGCAGACAGTAGAACGATCGTTCTTCATGGTCAATTAAATTTTTTCCATGCGCCGCAGCAAGACCTGAGCACCCCCATGGTGTAAGCTCGGGGCCTCTTCGGATTCGACCCATTGCGAGCCTTATGCCGTCGTTCTTCAAACGTTCCCTGTTGCCTAAACTGCGCGGTTTCCCACTGTCCACCGATGCCATCGAGGTGCTGTCCGGCGCCGATGCCTATCGCCGCTGCCTGTTGGAGAAAATTCCCCAGGCGACGCGCCGCATCTACATCGTCGCGCTGTATCTGCAGCAGGACGAAGCCGGGCAGGAAATCTACGACGCCCTGCATGCCGCCAAGGCCGCAAGGCCCGAGTTGGACATCGTAGTGGTAGTCGACTGGCTGCGCGCCCAGCGTGGGTTGATCGGTGCCGGCAAACAGCCCGGCAACAGCGCCTGGTACCAGGCGATGACCCAATCCCATGCCAGTGAAGTGCCGGTGTATGGCGTGCCGGTGCAGACCCGCGAACTGTTCGGCGTGCTGCACCTCAAGGGCTTTGTGATCGACGACACGGTGCTGTACAGCGGCGCCAGCTTGAACAACGTTTACCTGCACAAGTTCGACAAGTATCGCTTCGACCGCTATCACCTGATTCACAGCCAGCCGCTGGCCGATTCCATGCAACACCTGATCGAGCACGGCCTGGTGGCGTCCAAAGCGGTGCATCGCCTCGACCTGCCGAACCCGCCGACCACCCGCAGCCTGCGCAACGACATCGGCGATTTGCGCAGCCGCCTCAAACACGCGGCCTACGACACCACCTGCGGGCAGTTGCCCAACGGTCATCTGTCGGTCAGCCCCTTGCTGGGGGTGGGCAAGAACAACCCGTTGAGCCGGGTGATCCTGGAGCTCATCGCCAGCGCCCAGCACCAGCTGACGATCTGCACGCCGTATTTCAACCTGCCGTTGCCGGTGACCCGCGAGATCAACCGTGCCCTGGCGCGTGGCGTGAAGATCGACATCGTTGTCGGCGACAAGACCGCCAACGACTTCTACATCCCGCCCAGCGAACCGTTCAAGGTGATCGCGGCATTGCCGTACCTGTACGAAATCAGCCTGCGTCGCTTCGCCAAGCGTCACCAGCCGATGATCGACAGCGGCCAGTTGAACCTGCACCTGTGGCGTGATGGCGACAACACCTACCACCTCAAGGGCATGTGGGTCGACCAGCGCTATACGTTGCTGACCGGCAACAACCTCAACCCGCGGGCGTTTCGGCTGGACCTGGAAAACGCCTTGCTGATCGATGACCCGCAAGGCCAGTGGCTGGAGCCACGGCGTACCGAGCTGGCGCAGATTTTCCAGCACACCACGCGCATCGACGGTTACGCGCAGTTGCAGACCCTGGTGGACTACCCGGCGGCGGTGGGCAAGTTTCTGCGGCGGGTCAGTCGGGTGCGGATCGAACGGTTGCTGTACCGGATTCTGTAGCGACACAACCCGAAACCACTCCCAGGGCCGAACGGGCCCTGGCAGCACGTGCATTGCGAAAACACTTACATGCGGTCTTGAGGTGGCTTTGTAGGATTTCTTTGGACGGTTCTAAGGGACGAGAACTTTCGCGACCTCAACCGTGAAGAGAAATCCCGATGCCGACATTCCCGCTCGATTATTCGTCTGTGCGCGCAGTTGTTTCGGTTCCGAACAACGCCTTTGCGACCTCCCTTGAGCCCCCAGCCCTACAAGGGCGATCAGGGCAAACCGAAACGCCGCTGCCGGGTCGTGCTCCGCGCACAAGCAGCCAGCAGCTGAAGCTCGTCATCCTTGAGCAGGCCTCTGGGCGCAGAAAGCGTGAGGTGACTACAAGGCCGAGCAGGGCTTTTCCAACGGATGAGCGTGCAAGGGCTGCCGACAGCAGCTTGCAAGACACGTTGGCGCGTTGGCTGGTCACCGGCAAACTCAACGCCAACCCCATTCCTCCCGATGCTTCGATCAAGCCCTTCACCGACGCTTTTGGCGAAGCCCTGCGTGAGCCAAAGGTGCAGGCCTGGTTCGCGTCCAAGGGCCTGGATGTGTCCACCGTGCGCATCTTCAACGATGGGGTCGACGGTGAGGTGAATATCAACGGCAAAAAAGTCAGGCAACGGTTCACCACGACTGACGGCTCTGGCTGGTGGGAGGTTGGCGCGAAGGTCACCGAGGCCGTCAACAGATTGTGCCCTGACTATGCCGGGGTGCTGATGCCGGATGCAAAAACCGGTGATTTTCGCGATGTCCGCGTGATACTTGGCTTCTATGGGGTGAATGCGCCCTCTCGACCGGCGGACGCGGCACAGTTGGGCAAGGCCCTGGAAGATAACGGCTGGCCACCCATTACTGACGACAAGCGGGCTCACTGGCGCGAACAATTCTCGCAGCTTTTGCAGAAAAACAGCGACCGCGATACGCGCCCAGCGCTGGCGTCCCAACTGCAGGCGCTGATCAACGCTAAAGCCGAGGGCGATCAGCTCAACCTGAGTGATGAGCCTGTGCTGATCGACCCCGAATCGACGCTGGCAAAAATCAGCCAGGCGCCGCGCGAGCAGTTTTTGCAATGGCTGGCGACCCCGACATTCCAGGCGTTTATCCAGAAAATCGGGCTAGGCGGCGACGATAACGTTTACCGGATCTCGAACGGGCAACTGCAACTGCGTGGCGACAACCTGCAATGGCAGTCATTACAGGCCTATCTGGACGATGAGATCGGCAAGGTCCAGGCGAACGGCAACGCCCTGGAAAAAGCGGCCACTGGCACGCTGCGCACTGAGTTTGATCAACTGGTTGAAAAGAGCCAGGCGACCGGCAACGCGTTGTGCTCCCTGCCCACCTACGATGCGCGTCAGTACCTGGCGTTTTCTAAGCTCGGGACGCCCACGACAGTCGGGCAAGTGAAGTCCGTCATCGACTGGCTCGGCAGCACGTTGCCGCCTTCGCCCATAGGCGCTGATTACGCCGGCTTGACGCCCTATACCTGGGGCCCTGGAGCGTTATCGCCAACGGATCTGGCCACATTAAGGGCCCAGGCCGCCGGGCCCGGTTCGGTGCATAGCCTACTGCGCAACCACGCGTTCCCGTCAGGCATGCCCGACGACGACCACCTGAAGCTTCAACATTTCTTCGACTCGTCACAGGCCAAAACAAAAGCCCAGGCCCTGGCTCGGCTGCTGAACATGGCCGAGGTGGCCGAGGGGCGGGCGCTTTCACGGGCAACCCGGCATCAGCTCCTGGCAACCGCGATCAAGACCGGCATCACGGCAGATGTACCCGGTAAGCCGGGCGTAGTGGCGGGCCACCAGATCTATCGCGCCAGTAATCTCGGTCGTACGCTGGAGGAGGAGCGCCGAGACATTGAACGGCACTTGATCGGCAAAGGTGCGGACGCGATCACTGCGCCGCTGATTGCCCACCTGTTTTTGGCGCAGGCTGCCCCCGAGTTCCTGCTCAAGCCCGACCCTCAAGTGCCGGCGCAAGCGCCTGCAGCACTGAAGCTGTCGCCCGGGCAAGTGAGCATCGGTTCAACGTCCTGGCTCAACCTGCGACTTGCCTGTGCCCTGTCGGAAAAACTGGGCGGCCCAGGCAGTTCGCGGGCATTGAACATTACCCAGGCCCATGCCCTTGCTCGGCTCAATCCGGTGGTAGATGAACAGGAGCAATTGATCAAAAGCCTTGGCGCGCAACCGGTGCTGGATTGGGCCGTGATGACTGGCGTGATTCCCAAGCGTACCGATGGACATTACTCGTCAGAGGACTACCGAGCGGCCACGCAAGCGTTTGTCGACCGAGAGGTGGGCATTGGCAAGGCATTCGAAACCTTGACGAGGGATACGCCCAATCAGACAAACCTGCTGATCAAACAACTGGCGCTACTGTTTCCCGAGATGACAGAGGAGGAGATCCGCGATTTCAGATTGCAGCCCATGGACACTGCAGCGCGGGGCCATACGGGTGTGTCTGGGCCGCTTTTAACCGACGTGATCCTTTATGAACAAGCTCCGCCGGAGCTTTTACACGTTCTTGTGCCCCCCCTGATAAAAGTGTTGAACAACCTCAAGGATTACGCGTTTGTTCATCCGAAGATTTCCTGGGAAACCTATTCCGAGCGCATCAAGCAGTTGCCGAACATTGCCTCATTGGTCGAACCCGCTGTGGACAAGCATTTGGCCGATGCCCGTAGCGCTCACGCAACGGTAATCAGGCAGATGATCGCCAACGCGCCGTTGGATGTGCGGCGAATCCTGGAGGTTGCCGACATCCAGGTATTCAGTCTGCGTGAAGCCACGGGCAAAACCCTGCTGGACGATCAATACGAACCTGAGGGCGTGGCCGAAAAAATCGGCAGGCAGGGGGTGTTGATTCGCTACGACACGAAAGCGACGAGCCCTACGGGTGGGTATTTAGAGTTTTTCCCGGGGTCAATGAAGATCATCAGGCGCGACGATCTGCGCGACAGCCTCAAGGTCTATGGCGGGCAAGTGAAAGAGAGAACGGTAGCGCGCAGGCGCGAGTCCTTTCGTGACGGCCTGCCGGAGTCGTTTGATTTTCAGGCCTATAAAAGCGGGGGGGACCCGCGTCCCAACGTAAAGTCGAACGTCATTATCGAAAAAGCAGGTGCTGCATTGCCGGGCCTGGGCCTGGAAAACTGGCCCGCGCCGGGTGCCGATTATGTACCGAACAGTTGGGCATCGGACAAAACCACTGCGATCGCCAACGCGATACTCGATGTCACCTTTGATCAGAAGCGCACGCAACTGATCGACTATGCCAACCAGCCCACCACGTATCACAAAATACGTAACTACCCCTTCAGTTCGAGCGCGGTTTTTTCCAACCTGAACGTGAGGACGGTGTTGAGCATGATCCCGTTTGTCGGAGCGATTGCCGATATCGCCGAAGGGAAGGTCGGGGCTGGCATCAAGGGCTTGCTGCTCGACTTCGGCTCGTTCGCCGTGACAGGCGGGGTGGCTGGGGCCAAAGCATTCTTCAAGGGCTTGAAAGTCGTTGTACCGTACGGCGGTCATGGGTTTGCCATGCGCGGGCTCAAGGGGGCGCCGACATTGGTGCGTAGCGTGTTCAACCCGCTCGACAGCTCGATTGACGTCATGAAGACCGCCCAGCGTGCGTTGGCCGGTGAGTTTGTGACTGCTGGTGAAGGCTTTTATATGGGGGCCACTGCCTTTGAGCGATGCCGGTGGGGACTTGGGGTGTACGACACGTTGCGTGTCACCCCCGCGGCCAGCGCCACTTACCCTGGAAGCCGCCTGGGTGTGAGCCAGCAGTGCAGGTTATACGCGGTGCAGCAGGGCGTCGCGTGGTATGCGATTGACCCGCTCACCCATAAGCCAACCGGAGCCCCGCTGACTGACTTCAAGCCCGACGCCGGCACAAGTTAAGCACCAGCGCTCGCGGGTTGTGCATTCCACCGCTTGAATGCACAGCCTGCGGACGTCTTGTCAGTTAAGGCCCAGCTTGCCACGCAATGTGGACAGGTCTTCCGCCAGGGTGTTGACCGGACCCACCAGGGCTTTGCGGTCGTTTTCCTTCACTTTGTCGTAGGTCTCGAAACCGCCGTCCTTGGTTGTGTATTTGGCGAGGATCTTGTCGACCGTGGCGAAGTTCTTGTCGACCTTGGCCAGGAAGGCCTTGTCTTGTTTCTCGATCTGGCCACGGAACAGATCGACGATTTTCTTCGCACCATCGATGTTGCCCTGGAAGTCGTACAGGTCGGTATGGCTGTAGCGATCTTCTTCACCGGAAATCTTGGTCGCGGCGACTTCTTCCAGCAACGCGGCGGCGCCGCCAACGACTTTCTCCGGTGGAAAGGTCAGGCCGTCGACGCGGGTCTTGAGGTCGTTGACGTCGGCGTTGAGCTTGGCAGTCAACGCCTCCAGGCCCTTGGTCGAATTTTGCGAGAACAACGCGTATTCGATGCGGTGGAAACCAGTGAAGTCTTCAGCGGTTACACCTTTCTCATGGTCATCCACCCGCGAGTCGATGGACGCATCGAGGTCGCTGAACAGCTCGGCAATCGGCTCGATGGACTCATAGTGCACACGGGTCGGTGCGTAGAGCTTTTTGGCGGTGGCCAGGTCGCCTTTGTTGATCGCGTCGGTGAAGGCCTGGGTCTGGGTCACCAGCTCACCGATTTCTTCGGTGACGTAGATCTTGTAGTCCGACACCGGGCCTACCAGGTCCAGCGGCGCCGTGGCGGCGAAGGCGGCCAGGGGCGAAAGGGTCATTAGCAACGACAACGCGAGAGTCGACTTCTTCATGGGACGGTTTCCGCTGTGGGGTTGGTTTCAGGTGTTGGCAGTGGTGTGAGGGTGCGTGGCGGCAAGCAGCGTGCGCCCAAGGAAATCCTCTGGCCCGGTGACGCCCGGCAAGGTGAAGAAATACCCGCCGCCGACCGGCTTGAGGTACTCCTCCAGGGGCTCGCCGTTGAGCCGGGTTTGCACGCTGATAAAGCCTTTCTCCAGGTCAGCCTGGTAGCAGATGAACAACAGCCCCATGTCCAGCTGACCGTTTTTATTGACGCCGTTGGAATAGTTGAACGGCCGGCGCAGGATCAGGTTGGCCTGGGTCTGCGGGGTACGAGGGTTGGCCAGGCGGATGTGGGCATCGAGCTTGGTCAACTTGCCCTCGGGGTCCTTGCTGTAGTCGGGCACCTGGCTTTCCTGTTTACCGTCCATGGGCGCGCCGGTGGTCTTGACGCGGCCGATGATGCTCTCCTGTTCTTGCAGGGGCGTGCGGTCCCAGCGCTCGACGAAGTTGCGGATGATGCGCACCGCCTGATAGCTGCCGTGGGCGGCCCAGGCCGGTTCGTTGCTATGGGGCTGGACCCAGACGATCTGGTCCATGGCCTTGTCATCGTTGGAATTGGGGTTGGCCGAGCCGTCGCGAAAGCCGAGGAAATTACGCGCACTCTGCGCCGGTTCCCCGGGTTTGCTCGGCGCCTGGGGCGGCACGCTGCCTTCCTGTTTCCAGCGCACCAGCAGCAGGTCCGGCAGGTTTTTCACAATGTCGCGCAGGGCGTGGATGTTGGTGTCAGGGGTGTTGGAGCAAAATTGCAGGCTCAGGTCGCCGTGGCACTGCGCCGGTTCCAGCGCATCGTTGGGGAAACCGACCATACGGCTCAAGCGCTTGGGTTTGGCCGCCGTGAGGCCGAAGCGCTCATCAAACAACGACTCGCCGACCGACACCGTGATCGTCAAGTTATCCGGGGTGACCACCGGGCCGAGAATGCCGGAATCGGTAGGCGGCAGTTTCGGGTCGACTTGCGTCACGGCGCCGCCGGTCATCAGGAAGGCGATACGTTCGTTCAACGTGCGGAACAAGCGCTCCAGATCGTCGCGGTCGCTGGCCAGTACGTCGAACGCCACGAGCATGCCGCAGGCCGGACGCGGGGTGACGATGCCGGTTTGGTGTTTGCCGAAAAAGTCGTGATGGTCCTGGGTCTTGTCGCTGCGCGGCGCGGTGGTGACTTGCTCGGCGCCGGCCATGGCCGGGCAGCTCAGGCTGCTGCCGGCAATGGCGACGCCGGTGGCGGCCATGCCCAGCAGGACACGGCGGCGTTGGAGGTTGGTGTGTGCTGAATCACTCATGTGTGCGGTCGTCTTCACTGCAGGCCGGAAAGGCCAAGGGCGGGATCGATTCCATCGAGTGCGGCGGCCAGAGCCTTGGCCTTGTCGGCGATCTGCTTGCGCTGATCGGCGGTCACGCTGTCATACGAGATGTAACGGTTGTTGGTTTTGAACCCGGCGAGCTCGCTGTCGAAGGCGGCGAGGGCGCTGTCGATCTTGGGCAACAGGTCGGCGGCGGATTTGCTCAGCAGTGGGCGCATCAGTTCGACCACTTTGTGTGCAGCGTCCAGGTTGGCGGCAAAGCCAGTCAGGTCGATGTGGCTGTAGCGCTCTTCTTCCCCGCTGAGGGCACGCACATCCGCCAGGCTGTTGAGGTTGCGCACCACGATGCCCACCAATTGCTCCGGTGGCAGGGACTGGGCCAGCAACTGTTGCTTGAGGGTGATGACGTCGTTGAACAGACGTTGGGCAATCGGCGCCAGGCCATCCAGGCTGCGCTGCTGGAACAGGCTGTATTCAATACGATGGAAGCCACTGAAGGCCGGGTCTTGCTCGCGGCTCTCAAAGTAATCGGCACGCGCATTGATCGCGTTGTCCAACTGCGCCAGGCGTTGGGACGCTGGCGCCAGTCGCTGGTAAGCCTCGCGGGCCGGGACGTAGAGCGACTGGGCTTGGGCCAGATCGCCGGCGTCGATGGCCTGTTGCAAGGCGCTTACGGCCTTGATCAAGGCGCCGCCCTGGCTGCTCAGGTATACCCGGAATTCCGACAGCGGGCCGATGAACGCCACCATCGACGGCTTGGCCTTGGCCTGGGCGTCGGACTCAGCCGTTGGCGTGACGTGCAAGGTGCCGCGCGGGTTGCTCAGCAGGCCGCAGGTGATGGCGTAGTCGCCGGGCAGCAGGTTGGCGTTGATCACCTGGCTCAGGCCGGGGGCGATGTTTTCCCGTTCTTCGATCACCAGCACGCCGTCGAGGATTTCCCACTCCACTGCGCGGTCGGAGCGGTTGATGATGCGAAAACTCGCACGCCCGGCCGGTACCGTCAGTGCATTCGGCTCGCAGGCGTGGCCATGAATGGTCACGGCAATTTCATTGTGATTGGTCTGGCGCTTGCTCGCGGCCAACTGTGACGCGTAGTAGAACAGGCCACCGGCGGCGATCATCACGACCACCGAGCCCGCCACGGCCCAGCGCAGGGCGCGGGGTGGCAGAGCCGGTTGAGGGGTTGGGCTGGACAAGAGGTGGTCCTTACTGGCTGGAAACGGAAGAAGGTTGGGCGACAGGCGAGGGCAGGAAGAACATCACCAGAGCGATCACCAGGTAAATCAGATAGGCGCCCAGGGTGCTCACGGTCGGCGCTTCCTGATAGCCGAACATCCCGGCGAGCACCGAGCCCAGCGGGCTGTCCATGGGCAGTGCCGCGCTGAAATCGAACAGCACGGTTTGCAGGTGGTTCCACACGCCGGCTTCGTGCAGGGCCTGCACCGAATTGGCGAGGATGCCGGCAGCTACGACCAGGATGAACAGGCCGGTCCAGCGGAAGAACGCCCCCAGGTTCAGGCGCATGCTGCCGCTGTAGATCAGCAAGCCCACGATGATCGCCAGGACCAGGCCGAGAAGGGCGCCGATCGGTGCGCCCGGGCCTTCGCTTTGCTGGAACACGGCCAGCAGGAAGAACACCGTTTCGAGACCTTCGCGGGCCACGGCAAAAAACACCATGGCGATCAGCGCGATCACTTGGTGCTTGGAGCCTGCCAGGGCGTGGTCGAGGGATTCATGCAGGGAATGCTTGATCGAGCGCGCCACTTTGCGCATCCAGAACACCATGGAGCTGAGAATGCCCACGGCGACCAGGCCAACGACGCCTTCGAACAGCTCCTGCTGCTTTTGCGGAAACTCTGCGCTGACCAACTCCAGGCCACCGCCCACCAGCAGCGCCAGTGCGGCGGCGAGGAACACGCCGATCCACACCGCCGGCATCCATTGGCCACGCCCGGTCTGTTGCAGGTAACTGGCGATGATGCCAACGATCAAAGCGGCTTCAATGCCTTCGCGCAGCATGATGAGAAAGGGAACGAGCATTCGGCACCGCAGCGTCATTAGATAGGAAGCTAATTTGTAACATAATGATACTCATTACTAAACAGGAAAACTTGACGTTTACTGAACAGTGGCTGAACGGTGGTGGTGAAGGGCGGGCGCCCTTATGATGCAGGCCCTGTTATGTGCTGCGGAATGTTCAACTGCTCATGTCGGAAAAAGACACCATCTCCATCCACCTGGTGCGCGAAGCCCTGTTGCAGAGCTGTGCGCCCGGTGCGGCCACGGCTGAGGCGCTGAGCAAGGTCGGGATCGACCCGACACTGCTGCAGCAGCCTGACGCCCGCGTACCGGCGACGGCTTACGCGCGTTTGTGGCGTTTGCTCGCACGGCGTACGGATGATGAGTTTTTCGGCATGGACCCACGCAAGCTCAAGTCCGGCAGCCTGGCCTTCCTGTGCCGCGCCGCGATGGCGCAGCCGACCCTGGGCGCCAGCCTGGAAACGGTGTTGGGGTTTTTGTCATTGATGCTGGAGCAGATGCCTGCGCAACTGGTGCGTCAGCAGAGCCTGGCGGAAATCGTGTTGTCGGAGCCCGTGCCCAAGCGCGCATTCACCTACTTCACTTATTGGATGATCGTCCACGGCGTGGCTTGCTGGCTGGCGGGAAGGCGCATTCCGATCCTTGCGATCGAACTGCGCTGTGAGCAGCCGGACTTTTGTCACGACTACCAAGTGATGTTCTCTGACAACCTACGGTTTGATCGGCTGCGTACCCGCATGATCTTTTCTGCGGACTGCCTCGACCTGCCCATCAAGCGCAGCGCAGAAGAACTCAAACGTTTCCTGGCCCATGCCCCGGCCAACATCCTGGTCAAATACCGCGACCCCGAGAGCTTCGCCACCCGCATCAAACACGACCTGCGCCAGATGCCCCCCGACACCTGGCCGGAAACCGAACGCCTCGCTGCCAACCTGTGCATCTCCGCCTCAACCCTGCGCCGACGTTTGGCGGAAGAGGGGCAGACTTATCAGGGGCTCAAGGACAGCGTGCGTAAAGAGTTGGCCATTGTGTGGTTGGCGGAACCTCAGATCAGCTTTGCCGAGATCGCGGCACGGCTGGGGTTTGCCGATGCCAGTTCGTTTTATAAGGCGTTTCGTAAATGGTGTGGGTCGAATCCGGGGCATTATCGGAGTTTGATACTTGGCGATTCAGGCTGAAATAGTGCTTGGGTGCGTGATTAAGACGTAACTTACCCAGTCCTTCCTCCGTACTACAGAGCGGTCGTTCAACATTTTCAGAAGCGACCGGCATACTTCGAATGATAAGTCGTGCATTGTCACTGCCACGACTCGTAATACTGATACTGATTAGTTCTATGCATGCTCGGTGTATGTCTGCACTCGCAGGTGAGAGTGGCTTGGACAAAGAGCGCCTATGCCTAGATAACCAAAATCGTTGAGTCGTCGACAAGCGCAAAAATCTTAATTGTTTAACACTTGAGGTGAAAATCATGAAAAGCTTTTTTGCCGTACCTTTTTTTGCGTTGGCGTTGGCGTTCGTGTCGTTTCAGGCGCAAGCGGTGTGTTTGTATATTACGGATAACTATAGCGGAATCATCCAGCCTGAATCCGAAGCCATAGCCCTTGGCCCGTTTACCATTACAGGTGCTAACGGGTGCTCTAACGCAAATATCGATGCAATGGTGTCTGCCGCAGGAGGGGGAAGAGCACCACAGATTTACATACAACAGCAGGTAGGCGGTTCCTGGAGAACAGTGGCCAGTAACCCTTTGTCAGCCTATGCCTCATGGCTCGGCCCATTGGGTACTTATCGAGTGATGTTGGATAACCGCGAAGCGGTCTCCAAGTCCTATTGGGGGACGGTAAGGTTTGGCCGATAATCCACTAGTAAAGCAGGGTGCCGATGATGTTGGTGGCACCCTGTAAAGACTGGGCCGATTTCAAGCACGCTCTTCTATTGAAAGGTCACTGCGGGAAGAGTTGATAAAGTATGCCAGCGCGTTGATTGCATGATTGGCAGAAACCATTCCCTGGATATATTCAGGGATGCCTTGCGAGCGCTTTACGTCCGGGTGGCTTTCAATAAAGGAAAGATAATCTTCAAGTTTTTCGTCGAACAAGGCAATTGCATTGTATTTTACGTCGGTTTCAGCTTGCTGGCCGTTGGCATCAAAAGCACCAAGCCCAGATATGAAATTGTGAAACGCCTCGCCATCAATCAAACCACTGTTATAGAGCCGGCTACCGACTTTCTTTAGTTCATTGGTAGTGATCGACGTCATGTCATAGTCCTTCAGAAAAACTTTCAAGCTCTCAATATCTTCCTGCTCGCGCAGCTTCAACGTATCTGCCGCCACCGACGCTTCTTTTATCGTATATTTATTTTCAACCTTTTCCGGATGCTGTATCTGAAACGCATTAGACGCCTTCGTATGCCTCATTTGCTCCGCAGTCAATAACACGGCCATCGCAAAGTCCTCCATCAACCGAAAGCTACGTCTATTTATCGGCCACCCTTAATCCCACTTTAAAAAAAAGCCCCACGACCGAATGGACCGTGGGGCTAAAAATTGGCTGGATGCGACCAACCAAAGGAGCTCTTTACATCACTGGTTGCTGGCCACCACCGTGTCCGGCTGCCAGCCGCCACCCAACGCCTTGTAGATCGCGACGATGCCGCGATACAGCTCCACCTCGGCCTGGGCCTGGGAGTCTTCGGCAGCCAGGCGTTCGCGTTGCGCGTCCAGCAACACCAGGAAGTCCACCGTGCCTTCGCGGTAGCGGATCGCGGCGAGGTCGGCGGCGGAGCGGCTGGATTCGCTCTGACGGATCAGCGAAACCAGGCGCTGTTGGCGCTTGCCGTAGTCGCTGAAGGCGTTTTCGGACTCTTCCAGTGCCAGCAATACTTGCTGTTCATAGGTCGCCAACGCGCCATCGGCCTCGGCGCTTGCACCGCGCAAACGCGCGCGTACGCTGCCCAGGTCGAACGCGGCCCAGGTGATGCTCGGGCCGAGGGCCCAGGCATTGGCGGCGGACGAACCGATCTGCGAGCCGCGCCCGGCGGTAAAGCCGAGGAAGCCGCTGAGGCTGACCCGTGGGAACAGGTCGGCCTTGGCCACGCCGATGCGTGCGGTGGCGGCCGCCAGTTTGCGTTCGGCGCTGAGGATGTCCGGGCGCCGTTGCAGCAGTTGCCCCGGATCGCCAATTGGCAAGGCCTTGGCAATCGCTGGCAGGTCTTTCGGGCTCAGGTCGACGCTGAGCTTGTCCGGACGCTGGCCGAGGAGGGTGGCGATGCGGTTGCGCTCGCGCACTTGTTCGGCTTGCAGTTGCGGCACGCTGGCTTCGACCCCGGCGAGGCGTGCGTCGGCACGCTCCACGTCCAACTGATCGCCAACCCCGGCATCGCGCAGACTGACGGTGATGGTGCGCGATTCCTGCTGGTTCTTGAGGTTGTCCAGGGCGATGCGTTCACGCAATTGGGCGCCGCGCAGTTGACCATAGGCATCCACCAGCTCAGCAATCATCGTGACTTGCAGTTGGTACAGGTCGGCTTCCGCGGCCTGCTGGTCGGCGTCGGTGGCTTCCAGGTTGCGCTGGATGCGCCCGAACAGGTCCAGCTCCCAGGCCATGTCCAGGCCGAGGTCGTAACGCTCGGTCTTCACACGGCGGGTGGTCTGGCCTGGTATCTGGCCCTTGCCTTGGTCGCTGCTGACGCGGCTGGTGATGGTCGGCATGGCGTCATTGCTGGCGTCGTCGCGGATGGCCCGAGCCGCCCGCAGGCGGGCAAACGCCACACGCAAATCGCGGTTGCCTTGCAGCGATTGGGTCACCAACTGATTGAGGGTCGGATCGTCGAACTGCTGCCACCAGATACCTTCGAACTTGGCGTGGTCGTACTGTTTGGCATCGGCGGCGGCCGTGATGCTCGCCGCCTCCGGGGTTTGGGTTTTATAGTCCGGGCCCACGGCACAGGCGCTCAGCGCCAATACCAGCAAGCTCGGCAGGAATACTTTCACGCTCATTGCTGTGTCTCCAGCTTCAAGGCCTTGGCCGCTTTGCGCGCTTCCTGGCGCTCCACATAGCGACGGATCAGTACGTAGAACACTGGCGTCAGCAACAGACCGAAGAAGGTCACGCCGATCATCCCGGAGAACACCGCCACACCCATCGCATGACGCATCTCGGCACCGGCACCGCTGGACAACACCAGTGGCACCACACCCATGATGAAGGCGAACGAGGTCATCAGGATCGGCCGCAGACGCAGACGGCACGCCTCCAGCACCGCAGCCAGCGGGTCGAGACCCTCGGCCTGTTTATCCTTGGCAAACTCGACGATCAGGATCGCGTTCTTGCAGGCCAGGCCCACCAGTACGATCAGGCCGATCTGGGTAAAGATGTTGTTGTCGCCGCCCGAGATGATCACCCCGGTGATGGCCGACAGCAGCGTCATCGGTACGATCAGGATCACCGCTAGTGGCAGGCTCCAGCTTTCGTATTGGGCGGCCAGTACCAGGAACGCCAGCAGCACGCAGAGCGGGAACACGAACAGTGCGGTGTTGCCCGAGAGAATTTGCTGATACGTCAGGTCGGTCCACTCGTAGGTCATGCCGTTGGGCAGTTCCTCTTTCAGCAGTTTTTCAATCGCCGCCTCCGCCTGGCCGGAGCTGTAGCCCGGTGCAGCGTTGCCGTTGATTTCAGCGGTGATAAAGCCGTTGTAGTGCATAACGCGGTCCGGGCCCGAGGTGTCGCTGACCTTGATAAAGGTCGCCAGCGGGATCATCTCGCCCTTGTTGTTGCGTACTTTCAGCTGGCCGATCTGGTCTTCGTCGAGGCGGAACTGCTGCTCAGCCTGCACGTTGACCTGATAGGTACGGCCAAAGCGGTTGAAGTCGTTGGCATACAGCGAACCCAGGTAGATCTGCAGGGTGTCGAAGATGTCGCTGATCGCCACGCCGTGGGTCTTGGCCTTTTCGCGGTCGATGGCGGCATCGACCTGGGGCACGTTGACCGTGTAGCTGGTGAACAGGCCGAACAGCTCCGGCGTGGTGCGGCTCTTGGTGATGATGTTCTGCACTTCTTTGTACAGCTCGTCATATCCCAGGTTGCCACGGTCTTCGATCTGCAGGCGGAAGCCGCCAATCGTACCCAGGCCCTGTACCGGCGGTGGTGGGAAGATCGCCATGTAGGCTTCCTGGATGGCGCTGTACTTGCCGTTCAGCGCACCGGCAATCGCACCGGCGGACATGCTCGGGTCTTTACGCTCATCGAATGGCTTCAAGGTCACGAACACGATGCCGCTGTTAGGGCTGTTGGTGAAACCGTTGATCGACAGGCCCGGGAAGGCCACCGCAGCTTCCACACCCGGCTGTTTCAGGGCGATGTCGGACATGCGCTTGATCACGTCTTCGGTGCGGTCCAAGCTGGCGGCGTCCGGCAATTGGGCGAAGGCCACCAGGTATTGCTTGTCCTGGGCCGGTACGAACCCGGTTGGCGTGTGGGCAAAGCCCAGCCAGGTCAGGACCATCAAGCCGGCGTACAGGAACAGCGCGATACCACTGCCGCGAATCACCCGGCGTACGGTGCCGACGTAGCCATGGCTGGCCTTCTCGAAGAAACGGTTGAACGGTTTGAACAACCAGCCACCGAGCAGCTTGTCGAGGAACTTGGAGAAGCCGTCCTTCGGTGCGTGGTGCCCCTTGAGCAACACGGCTGCCAGGGCAGGGGACAAGGTCAGCGAGTTGAACGCCGAGATCACCGTAGAGATCGCAATGGTCAAGGCAAACTGTTTGTAGAACTGCCCGGTCAAGCCACTGATGAAGGCCGCCGGAACAAACACCGCACACAGCACCAACGCCGTGGCAATGATCGGGCCGGTCACTTCGCTCATGGCCTTTTCAGTCGCCGGGAACGGCTCCAGGCCCAGCTCGATGTTCCGTTCGACGTTTTCCACCACCACGATGGCGTCGTCCACCACGATACCGATGGCCAGCACCAGGCCGAACAGCGACAGCGCGTTGAGCGAAAAGCCAAACAGGTGCATTACCGCAAACGTACCGATCAACGAGACGGGCACCGCCACCAACGGAATGATCGAGGCGCGCCAGGTTTGCAGGAACAGGATCACCACCAAGACCACCAGGATCAAGGCTTCGAACAGGGTGTGCACCACCGCTTCGATGGAGCCACGCACAAAAATGGTCGGGTCGTAGACGATGCTGTAGTCCATGCCCTGCGGGAAGCTCTTCTTCAGCTCCTCCATCTTGCCGCGCACTTCGTTGGAGATCTGGATCGCGTTGGAACCCGGGCGCTGGAAGATCGGGATCGCTACCGCCGGTTGGTTGTTCAGCAACGACCGCAGGGCGTATTGGCTGGAACCCAGCTCGACCCGTGCGATGTCTTTGAGGCGGGTGATCTCACCGTTGTTGCCTGCGCGAATGACGATGTTCTCGAACTCTTCTTCCGTCACCAGACGGCCCTGAGTGTTCACCGACAACTGGAAACTGGTGGCATTCGGTGCAGGTTGCGCACCCAAGGCACCGGCGGCCACTTGGCGGTTCTGCTCACGGATCGCCGTCACTACATCGGTGGCGGTCAGGTTGCGCGACGCGGTCTTGTTCGGGTCCAGCCACACCCGCAGGGAGTAGTCGCCCATGCCGAACAGCTGCACGTCACCCACACCGCCCAGGCGTGCCAACTCGTCCTTCACGTTGAGCAAGGCGTAGTTGGACAGGTAGAGCATGTCGTAGCGCTGATCCGGGGAGGTCAAGTGCACCACCATGGTCAGGTCGGGGGAGGCCTTGTCCACGGTGATACCGATGCGTGTCACTTCCTCGGGCAGTTTCGGCTGAGTCCGCGTTACACGGTTCTGCACTTGCACCTGCGCATTTTCCAGGTCGGTGCCCAGGGCGAAGGTGATGGTCAGGGTCAGCTTGCCGTCAGCGGTCGATTGCGAGGACATGTACAGCATGTTCTCGACGCCGGTGATGGCCTGCTCCAGTGGCGCGGCCACGGTTTCACCGATGACCTTGGGGTTGGCGCCGGGGAAGTTGGCGCGTACCACTACGGTCGGCGGCACCACTTCCGGGTATTCGCTGATCGGCAATTGGAACAGCGAGATCGCGCCGGCGATCAGGATCAACAGCGACAGCACCGCTGCGAAGATCGGCCGCGAAATGAAGAACTTGGAAAAATTCATCTTGAGTCGTATCCCTTAACCGCGTGGAGTCGCGACGGCTGCGAGCTTGGGCGCGGTTTTTTCCGGCGCCACTTGCTCCAGGTTGCTGGCTTCAAGCGCTTGTCGTTGTTGGGCCAAGGCGGCGAGGGTTTCCTTGCTGGCCATCGGGATGGTTTGCGGGGCGACCGGCGAGCCAGGGCGGATGCGCTGCAGGCCTTTGACGACGATGGTGTCGTCCTTGCCCAAGCCACTGCGCACGATGCGCAAGCCTTCGATCTTCGGCCCCAGTTCCACCGAGCGATACGCCGGCTTGTCGCCTTCCATCACCAGCACGAACTTCTTGCCCAGGTCGGTGCCGACGGCTTCGTCATTGATCAGCACGGCGGAATAGGTGCCACTGCCGACCAGTTTCAGACGTGCATACAGGCCAGGGGTGTAGCGGCCGTCTGCGTTGTCGAACACCGCACGCCCACGGATAGTGCCGGTGGCCGGGTTGACCTGGTTGTCGACGAAGTTCATCTGGCCCAAGTGCGGGTTGCCGGTTTCGTTGGACAGGCCCAGGTACACCGGGGTGGTCGCACCACGACGGCCTTGGCGGGCCAGTTCGGTGTACTTGAGGAACACGCGCTCGTCGGCGTCGAAGTAGGCGTAGACCTTGTCGGTGGAGACCACGCTGGTCAGCGCGGTGACATCGGCGGTCACCAGGTTGCCGGCGGTGATCTCGGCACGGCTGACGCGGCCGCTGATCGGCGAAGTCACGCGGGTAAAGCTCAGGTTCAACTTGGCCAGGTCCAACTGCGCCTGGATGCCGGCGACAGCGGCGCGGGCTTCCTGGGCGGCCGTGGTGCGCGACTCGGCCAGCTCGGCGGAGATCGCGTTGCTTTCGCGCAGGCGCTCGCCACGTTGTGCTTCGTTTTCACTGCGGCTAGCGGCGGCTTTGGTCTGTTGCAGTTGGGCTTCAAGGCGGCGCACTTCAGCCTGGAACGGACGCGGGTCGATCTGGAACAGCAGGTCGCCTTTCTTCACCAGTGCACCTTCGGTGAAGGCCACTTGATCGATCTGCCCCGACACCCGTGGACGGATCTGCACGGTTTCCGGCGCTTCCAGGCGACCGGTGAACTCGTCCCACTCGTTGACGGGTTGCTCAAGCACCTTGGCCACACTGATCTGCGCAGGGGGCATGGCGGCCGCTTGTTCCGGGGTCTTGCCGCACGCGCTCATCACCACCACGGCCAAGATCGCCAGGGGGAAGCGCAAATGTTTGAGTGACTGTTCCATGAGGTGCATCCGCCAATGTATTTGAGATGGGCGGATCATGCGCGGCGAGGTGCTATGTCACGAATCGAATGAAGCAAAGGTAACTATCATTCGGAATGATATAAGCGCGGGATTAGCCCTCTAGCATGGGCTTTTCGTTAGGGTGCTATCAATGTCGGTGATGACAAAGGACTGTTGTCGCCATTGCAATAACGATTACCGATGAGGCTGGCGTTATCCCGGGGCAAGGGCTGGCGTGAGGTATTAGACGCCAGTACTCTGCACCTCCACAGGCGCCTGGCGCTGGAAAATTTGCGCCGCTGGCGCACTTGTATTGGTCACTGCCGTTCGACTGGGAAGTCATTTATGAGCACGCTTCACGTACCTAACCGTTCAACCGCTGCCCGCACAGCCAATGACCTGTCTGCTTACATCGAGACGATGATCGGCACACTGGGCCAAAGGATTGTTGATGACCAGCGAGAGATTGAGCGCATTGGCGAACTCACGTTGCGCTACGCCGAGCCTGAGCGCTTGGCTGCTTTGAAGCCCAGCCAGGACAAACTGCAAGCGTATCAACTCAACGTCGATGAGCTTGGCAAGGAGTATTTCGGGTTTGGCTGGTTGTGTAATCGGAAAAATACGAAAGCGGCCAAGGCGCAACGTGACGAGGCAAAGGCTCAGCATGACCTGGTTGTAGATAACTGGGACGCTCGCGCCGCCCAGGCCCAGCTGACAATGCAAATTGCCCAGCACAATAAAAGTGTCAGTCAGCAACAGCTACAAGTGCCAGGGATCCAGCAGCAGTTGCGTCAGACTAAGCAGCTTCTGCAAGAGTTCGAAGCGTTCAAAATAGCCTCGGCCGATGCGCTGGCTGCCGCTTCCTGCGGCGCCTGGCTCGCCGGCGGGTTTACGGCGATGTTGCAGGACATCGATGCACGGGTCCGGCAAAACCAGTTGGCGATGGCAATGGTCCAGGTTGGCACTTTGGTATTCCAGAGACGTCCCACCGCAGAGGGGTACGCCAGCCTGCAAGGCCAAGCCCAAGCCATTCGCGACAAGGCTTATCTCGAGTTTCATGGAGTGCCCGCGACGGGCGCCTTCGACGAAATCGTCAAGGCGTCCGCCACGCTTGCTGCGGCCAATATGCAACCGGCATTCGCCCAAGAACTCCTCCATTGCCCGGGGACGGGAGACCAGTGGCAATTACTGACGCAAACACTCACCTCGCCACAGACGTTATCCGTAGATGTGCTTTGGACTATCTATTGGGCAATGCTTCAGTGCGAAGATGAAATGGCGAAATTCATGTCGGGTACGGTGGCGAAGGAAGACCCGCTGAATGGTCGATTCAGCAAGTCTGTCGAAGACTGGCTGGCCAAATGGGCCAGCCAACAGATACCTGCATTTGGTTATCCGCTATCGCAATCGTACCTGGGCACTTTCCATCTGGCCGGCACATCAGAGGAATCTCGGTTGGGTGCTGATATAGGGGTGATTATTTCCTTGAATGTGGGCGGCCTGGTTTGTCGAAAAGCGGTATTGCTTCAAGCCAAGCGTGCAAAGGACTGGATGGCCAATGTCGGCAGTGACAAGGATCAACTGACCAAGCTGTCAGCGAATGTGCTCACGGGCTATTACTTGTTCTACCACGAGTCGCCAAAGTTCAAGGTGGCGCCTCCCGTGCCAACCGTGAGTTCGGCGCTTGCCCTGCAGCAACTGCTGCAAGCGCGCAAGCGGGTGACGACAGGGGCCTCGATTCTGTTGGATGTGCGCGACACTGGCTGGGACTGGGCCAGCTTTATCACCTTTGGGCTTTGTGACCCGCAATCTACGGTGGGTGCGCACTTCGATACGGTAGATGAGGCTTTCACGATTCTGGGTAACAAGGAAACTGGCGAGTTGCCGCATCACTTGTTTCTGGTGGCGATTGAAGACGAAGGCCATGTGCGCGACCTTGAAGCGCAACTGCGTAAACGTTACGAACCCGCAGAGCCCGAGAAGAAAACCCGTGCGAAAAAGCGCGATAAAGATGGTCCGGATCATAGCCGCAGTCTTTGAGTGCGCCGGGAGTCAAGGGCTGCATCGCGCAGTTGGCGGCAGCCCCTTACCAGGGATCAGACGGTGCCGAACCCCACCTGCACCGTCAGTGCTCCCTGGTTATCCCCCAGTCCAATCCCATACCGGCCCTCCAGATCATCATTGATACACAGCTGCAATTCCCCCGTCTGCCCCGGCGGAACCGCTGCCAGATCGCCCACCAGAAACGGCGTCCCACCACTGCCTACACGCCCGATCAGCGCGCCTTCATTGGCCCCCGGCAACGTATACCCGGCCTTGGCGATCAACCCCGGGCTGCCGTTGCCATCCACCATGCCGCCCACCGGGCTGGCCAGCCATTTGCCGCTGACATAACGCACCAGGCGTGGGCTCGGCCCGCTGATCTGCACGCCGGTGCCTTGCCATGGCTGGTTGGCCTGCACCTGCACGGTCACGGCCTTGAGGTCGTTGCACAGGGTGTCACCGGCCTGGATCGACAGCGCGGCGATGGTCAGGCTCGGGTTGGACGTACCCGTGGTGGGGAACACGCCGTCGCCGACCAGGAACAGGTTGGCGTGGTCCCAACTGCGCTGGTATTTGTCCACCACCGAGGTCTTGGGGTCGGCGCCCATGCGGTAGGTGCCCATCAAGTGCCCGGCGCCCTGGAACGAATAGGATTCGCCCTGATAGACGAACACCCCCGGCTGGATGTCGGCCGTCAGTTCGGTGGCACCGAGCAGTTCGGTAATGATGTGGCTGGCCAGGATGCGCGCCTGTTTGAAGCCCTCCTTGGTGTAGTCCGACAGGTCGTAGTGGATCTCCGGGCGCGGGATGCCCAGGCGGTCCTTGTATTGGCTCGACGGCACGATGTAGCAGTTGGCGTTGTCGGGATCTTCCTCGACTTGCTCCACCAGGAAGCCCACGCGAAATTGCCGGGTCAGCAGGTTGTTCAACTGCTGTACCAGCGCCGTGCCGAATAGCGTCTGCGTGGCATCGCCGCTGTTGGGCAGCGGGTTGGTACGGCTGACATTGCTGCCATCGATGAGGTCGGCAACGGTGGTGTAGGGGTCGCCAATCGGCCAGTTGAAGCCTTCATTGCCGATCTCGATACGCCACGCCGCACGTTGGCTGCGAAAGGCACCATCGCGCAGGCTTTCAATCCCCGAGGTCGACACCGGCCCGCGGTACGGGAACACCGTCTTGCCTTCAGGCATCAAGCCCCACGCCAGGTAGATCGGGTGGTCCGCCAGGCTGCGCCCGACCTGGCCGCTGCTGTTGGCGACGCCTTTGGGCCAGGCGCTGCTGGTGGAGTTGAGCAGCAATTTGGGCGTCTCGATCGCATGGGCGGCGATCACATAGCGCTGCCCGATTGCCACCCCGGTGCCGGTCGCCGGTCCGTCGCCCAATTGATACTGGATGAACTCGATGCCGCTGATGGTCTTGTCCGCCGCCACCGTAACCTTGCTCGCCACGGTCTTGTACAGGACCCGCACGTTGCCGGTGTTGAGCGCGTTGTTCATGGTCACCGTGGCGTCGTACTTGGCCTGGATCGGGCAGATCGGCGTGCAGTTGGTGTTGCCCGCACACACGCGGCGCCCGGCATAGGGCTGGGAGTTGCGCCCGGCCGGCGTCGGGCTCACCACCAGGGGCAGGCCCTGGAACGCCTGGCCCTGCACCGCACTGACGAAACTGCCGTCGACCAGTGACAGCGGGATGCTGGTCATCGGGTATTCGTAGTTCTGCGGGAAGGTAATACCGAGGTAACCCTGGTCGGCCACGTTCGCCGCCACGCCGATTTCCGCTTCGGCGCGGCAATACGCGCTTTGCAGGTCGTTGTAGCCGATCGGCCAATCGACCCCGACGCCGTACAGCGACTTCATGCGAAAGTCATTGGGCAACATGCGCAGGCAGGTGGCAACCCAGTGCCAGGTGGTGCCACCGCCCACGCGCTCGTAGGTGCTGGTGAACGGCAGCGGGCCTTTCTGCACCAGGTAACTGACGTCGGGATTGTCCCAACCCAGGATCAGGTCGGCGATGGTCGCGCGCGGGGCATTCTGCTCGGCCGGGTTGCGTGCCGGGCTCAGGGTGCTGACCGGCGGGTAGGGCGACTCGGGGGTCTTGAGGGTCGCGGTGTAGAAGCGCTCCAGGTACTGGTTACGGTTCGCCGGGATTTCCGGGCCGGACTCCAGCACCAGCACTTTCACGCCCGCCAGGCCCAGTTGATAGGCAATCAGGCTGCCCGCAAGGCCCGCGCCGACGATCACTACATCTGCTTGTTCAGTACTCATGACGATGCTCCTGGCTGGAGGCTGGCGGCCACCCCGGTGAAATCCTCAAGGCTGGGCGGTGGGCTGTTCCAGTAGCCGAAGAAGAACTCGCTGTAACCCATCGGGTGGGCCTGGGCGATGCTCCACGCCCAGCTTTGGGTGTAGGCCTCGTCGCTGACCACGGTTTGCTCACCCAGCGGGAACGCACCCTGGGCATACGGCTGATACCACACGCCGAGCAGCCACAGCTTCATGATCGCGCGCGCCGCCAGGGCGGTCTGGGTGGTGGCGGGCTGGCCGTTCTGCATCAGGATCGCGGTGCCGATCTGCTGCGGCGTCTGTTGCTCGGCCAGCAGCGAAGCGTATTGGGCGAGCAGGGCGCCGAGTACGTTCTGGCCCAGGCGCGGGCCGATGAAGTTGAGAAACGTGGTGGGCAGGCCGATGGGGTCCACGGAGGGCGCCAGGCGTTCCTGGTCGATGCCGGTAAGCACCACGCTCAGGCCGGTGAAATTGTCGAGGTCGGTACTCATGGCTGACTCCCTGTCGCACCTGTGGATTGGGCGCGTTCGAGCAGGTAGGTGAAGTCCGCGAAGCTGGTGCGCGGCGACTGGGTCACGTGGGTCGCGGCATTGCCGTGGCAGGCGATGCAACTGGACGACGCCTGGGGCACGGTGCCCTGGATGTAAGTCTCCAAGGTCGCATTGGCCAGGAACGACGGCGCCGGCTTGCCCAGCGGCACGGTGGCCGATATCTGGCACGGAGGCTGGCCGGTGAGGGTCGGCCACTGGGTGCTGATCAACTGGTAGTTGGCCCACACGCTGTTGGGGTTCACCGTGCGCAGCAGGGTCTGGTAGGTGTTGTTGAGGGTCTTGGTCGCGTCGGTCAGCGGGATCTCGCGCACGATCTGCGACGGCGTCGCTTTCACCGCCGGGTTCCACGGGCGTGGCGGCGGCTGGTTGACCTCGGCCTGGCTGCTGGCGTTGTAGAACAGATACGGGCCCTTGCGCTCGGCCGGTGGCGTGGTCTTTTCCGGCACATTGTCGACGTGCTCGAAGGTCGACCACACCCACTGCGGCGCACTGGTGGTCTTGTGCACGATATGCAGGCCCACCAACCCGACCGGCTCGGCCACGCAGGATTCAGCCACCACCGGCCCCTTGCTCGGGTCGCTGTTGCCCGGCGTATACACCAACGCATCCACCGTATGGAAACTGCCGGGCTTGTCGTTGCCATCCAGCACCTTCCACGAGGCCTTGACCATCAGCGAACCGACCTGGCTGGTAGCCGGGTCGCCGCAACTGAACGCCACTGCGTTGGTCGGGCTGGCGGCAAAAAACGCCTGTTGGCCCTGGATGCTATACAGGCCGTTGTTGACGATGCCGTCGAACATCGACTGATTGACCACGATTTCATTGCGGGTGTACACGCCGCTCTGGTCCACCAGCGGGCCGCTTTCAAACGGTTGGATAAACTCGTCGAGCACATCCGGGACCTTGCCCATCTGCTGCAACAGGCGCCCGGAGCCCTTGCCTTCACAGGCCGGCGGTACGGCTGCCGGGGCGTGATAGGGCTGTGGCTTCTGCCCTTGGGGCAGGAAGATCTGGTAACTCTCCCGGTAGCTTTCCCACACTGTGGCCGCGTCCTGCTGGCCGATCTGCATGCTGGTGTTGGGGTTGCCGTCGGCCAGGGCCGGCCAGTTCAGTGCAATGAATGTCTGCCACGACATGTCATCGAAGTTCTGTTGCAGGCTGGTCAGGGAAAACGGCGGGGTCGCCGTGACATCGAAGGGGATTTGCGTAGACAGCGTGGGGGCCGCGACGACCAGTGGGCTCAGCAATGCGCCGAACAGCGCGCAGCCGAACCCGGGCCGGGGGCGATGGGTTTCCGTTCTCATCGTTATCTCCTGGGCATCAGGCGTCAGGAGACAGTGGGTCCGTCATGGACTCTTCAATGCGCCTCCTGGCACGGGCTTGAGATTAGATAACGTTGGAATGGCCGGTGGTTCTGCGACTAGATTTATTCGTAATAAAAACAATCGCTAACGGCGTCAAGCAGGTTCCTTGTCGGCGCGGCGGGTTTCGGCGCGGATAAAGGTGCGGAACACGTGGTCCCACAGCGGCGAAGAGACCCCGAAGTTCTTCTCGATCCCCTGGCGATGGTGCAGATCATGATTGGCCACCAGCCGTGGCATAAAACGGTAGGCCCAGTGCTCGGGACGGTGCATCACGTAGTGCACCGAGATATAGAACCCATAGCCCGCGACTGCGCCGACGAAGGCCGAGGTCAGTCCGGTGTACCAGGCCACCAGGAGCAGGATGGCGAAGGTCGAACTGGTCTTCCAGCTGGACACACCGATATAGGCCAGCACGTCGACGTGGTGGGTCCAATGCTCGCGGCGATACAACGAGTGGAACAGGAAGCGGTGCGCCGAATATTCCACCAGCGTCCAGGCCAGCAGCCCCATCAGGGCCAGGCCCAGGTCGAATGGCGCGAGGTAGAGCGCCAGCAGGATAAAGAGGGGCACGGTGAAAAAATCGAGGTAGTAAGCGAGCGATGACATCAGCCATTTATTGGAAGCAGCCATGTGCGGAATATCCCTATAGTGCGAAAGGCGGCGGCAATTGGAGCACAGATTCAAGGCGCAGTGTTGGTGGCGCAACAGCGGTTCAAGAGATTGTCCGATTGCCTGCTGGAGTCCGCACTCCTGATGCGGATCAAGTCATTGAATACATTGATTTATTGGTTTGGCATGAATTGTGTTTCCAGTTGATTGAAGCACTCGCTGCCTCAACCCGACCACGGGAGGGGAACCCCACCCTTCACAAGAAACCACACCCATGCACAAGCTCTTGCAACGCACCCTGATCGCCAGCCTGGTGGCGCTCACCACCTTGGGCACGCTCCTTCCGGCGGCCGCCCAGGCTGCCAATGATCAACAGTTCATCCCGCTGGCCACTTATCGCGTCGGCGCCTATGCCTCCAGCGGCATCCCGTGGTGGGCAGGGGAGATTGACTACTTTCGCTACATCAACGAAGTCGAAGGCGGCGTGAACGGCGTCAAGCTGGTTTGGCAGGAATGCGAGACCGAGTGGAAAACCGACCGCATCATCGAATGCTACGAGCGCTACAAAGATGGCCTGGATGGCGCACCCACAGGGTTTTTCTTCACCCACAGCACGCCTGCTTCCTACGCCTTGATGGATCGTGCGGCGAAGGACCATATCCCGCTGATCGACGGTGCCGGTGGGCGCACCGAGTCCACCGATGGTCGCGTGTTCCCTTATGCCTTCCCGCTGCTGCTCAACTACTACGGGCAGGCGTCGGTGGGCATCAACTACATCGCCCAGCGCGAAGGCGGCCTGGACAAGCTCAAAGGCAAAAAGATTGTGACGGTCTACCACGATTCCGCCTACGGCCGCGAAACCCAGGCGGCCATGCAGTTGCTGGCGCACAAGTATGGTTTCGACAACATCCAGATCCCCGTGGCGGACCCGGGCAACGAACAGTCGACCCAGTGGCGCCAAGTGCGCCAGCTCAACCCGGATTGGGTATTCCTGCGCACCTGGGGCGTGTCCACCCCGGTGGCGATCAAGACCGCCGTGCGCTTTGGCGTCCCGGTAGACCGCCTGATCGGTGACGTGTGGGCGGGTTCCGAAGCCGATGTGATTCCCGCCGGCACGGCCGCCAAGGGCTATCAGGCCCTGGCGCCGTTTCCGGGTGGCGACGGTTTTGAGATCCACCGCAAGCTCAAGCAGTCCATCCTCGATCCGGGCAAGAGCAACCTCAAGGACCCCAGCTATTTCGGCAAGGTCTACTACAACATCGGTCTGATCAATGCCGCGATTGCCGTCGAAGCGCTGCGCACCGGCCAGGCCAAGTTTGGCAACCGTGCGCTCAACGGCGAAGAAACCCGCTGGGCATTCGAGCATCTGGACATCGATGCTGCACGCCTCAAGACCCTGGGCTTTGAAGGTTTGTTGGCGCCGTTGAAGCTGTCGTGCGCCGACCACGAAGGCGGCGGCTCCGCCCGCGTACAGCAGTGGGATGGGCAAAAGTGGGTATTGGTGACGGATTGGCTACAGGCTGACCGCGCCACGTTGCGCCCACTGATCGAGGCCAAGTCCGCAGCATATGCCGAAGAGAAAGGCCTCGCCCCGCGCGATTGCGCATCGCAATAACACCCAAACGCAAACCTTGTAGTGAGCGGGCTCGCCCCGCGCCGGGCGGCGAAGCCGCCCTAAAACAGGCACCCTCGGTCTCCCTGAAACACCGCATCGGTCTTATTGGGGCGGCTTCGCCACCCAGCGCGGGCAAGCCCGCTCACTACAGGTCAGGCGGCGGTGGCTTGTTGCCCGGGAATGGCGGCAATCAGTTCGCGGGTGTAGTCGCTGGCAGGGTGGTTGAAGATGCGTTCCACCGAGCCTTGTTCCACCACCTTGCCGTTGCGCAGCACCAGCACTTCGTGGGCAAAGTTGGCCACCACCGACAAGTCGTGGGACACCAGTACGTAGGCGATGCCCATTTCCCGTTGCAGCTCTTCCAGCAGGTCGAGGATGTGCGCCTGCACCGACACGTCGAGGGCGCTGACCGGTTCGTCGAGCAGCAGCAGGTCCGGTTTCAATGCCAGGGCCCGGGCGATGGCGACCCGTTGGCATTGGCCGCCGGACAGTTCGCGGGGCAGGCGGTCCAGGTAGCTGGCCGGCAAGTGCACGCGGCTGATCAGTTCCCGCGCCGCCTGTTCCAGGGCCGGGCCCTTGAGCAGGCCGAACGATACCAGTGGTTCGATGATGCTGTCGTACACGGTGAAGCGCGGGTCCAGCGCCGCAAACGGATTCTGCTGCACCAGTTGCAGGCGCTGGCGCAGCGGGCGGAATTCGCGCCAGCTGAGGGGGGTGACGTCCTGCTGTTCGAACCAGACCTGGCCCTGGGTTGGTTTTTCCAGGCCGAGGGCAATGCGCAGTGCGGTGCTTTTGCCCGAGCCGGATTCGCCGACGATCGCCAGCGTCTGGCCTGGGTATACCTCCAGGCTGAGGTCGTCCAGGGCGACGAAGGTCGACGCCTCGCCTTTGACCTTTGGCAGCGCGAAGGTCTTGCCGACGTGTTTGAGGCTGAGGATCGGCTCTTCCATCGGGTCAATCCGGATCAGCGGCGCACGCCGTTTGGCAAACGCCGGGGCGGCAGCAATCAGCGCCCGCGTGTAGTCATGCCGTGGCGCCGTGAGGATTTGCCGCGGTGCGCCTTGCTCCACCAACTCACCCTGTTGCATCACCACAATCCGGTCGGCGCGGTCGGTGGCCACACCCAGGTCGTGGGTGATGATCAACAGCGAAATCCCGCGTTCGGCCACCAGGCGCTGCAAGTGATCGAGAATCTTGCGCTGCACCGTCACATCCAGGGCGCTGGTCGGTTCGTCGGCGATGATCAGGCGCGGATTGCCGGCCAACGCGATGGCGATCAGCACGCGTTGGCGCATGCCGCCGGAGAGTTCATGGGGGTACTGGCGCGCACGCAGCACCGGCTTGTCGATGCCGACGTGTTGCAGCAGCTCGACAATGTCTGCATCGACCCCGGGATAACGTTTGCCCTTGGCCAGGACCAGCGCCTCGGCGATCTGCTGACCGACGCGCAGGGTAGGGTTGAGACTGACCATCGGGTCCTGGGGAACCAGCCCGACGGTGCGTCCGCGCACGCTGCGTTTGTGCCGTTCGCTGGCGTGGGTCAGGTCGTTGCCGTCCACCCACAGCTGGCCGGCGCTGATCTGCGCGTGTTCTGGCAACAGGCCGAGGATGGCGTTGGCCAGGGTCGATTTGCCGGAGCCGGACTCACCGACAATCGCCACCGTCTCGCCGCTGGCGATGGTCAGTGACAGATCGCGTACGGCTTGAACGTGTTGCCCGCCGGAGCGGTAGCTGACACTCAGTTGGCGAACATCGACTAAAGCGCTCATCGCTGAATCTCCTCGAACGTGCGGGCAATATGGTTAAGGCTGAATACCACGGCCACCAGGAACAGGCCGGGCAGCAGTGACACCCACGGCGCGGTGATCAGAAAGTGCCGGCCGTTGGCAATCAACGTGCCCCATTCCGCTTCCGGGGGGACTGCGCCGAAGCCGAGGAAACTCAGCCCGGCGGTCGCGAGGATCGCCGCGCCGAAATCGAGTGTCGCCAACACCGCCACCGGGCCCCAGGCGTTCGGCAGAATGTGCCGCAGCAAGGTGCGCCCCCAGCTCGCGCCACCGAGGCGCGCGGCTTCGACGTAGGGCAGGGTCTTGACCCGCAGCACCTCGGCGCGGGTGGTGCGAGCAAACCCCGGGATGATGCCGACGCCCACTGCGATGGCCACCGGCACGGTGCCGAAACCGATGGCGGTGACAATCGCCAGGGCGAGCAGCACCCCGGGGAGCGCCAATAACACATCGACAAAACGCATGATCAGCGCATCGATCCGCCCGCCGGCAAAGCCAGACAGGATACCCAGCCCCAGCCCGCCCACCAGCGCAATGCCGACGGCCAGCGACGCGGCCAACACCGACAGGCTCGCGCCATAGACCACGCGGGTATACAAGTCGCGGCCCAGTTCATCGGTGCCGAACCAATGGGTCAGGTTGGGCGCGCGCAGCTTGTCGACGGGGGCGGTGGCGTAAGGGTCAAAGCCGGTCAACAACTGCGGCGCAACGGCCGCGACCAGCGCAAACACCACCAGCAACAGCGCCAGGGTGAACCCCGGCCGGCGCAGCAACGGCAGCACCACGGCGCCGGCGCGTTGCAGGCGGCTGCGGCGTCGCCACAGGGTAGGGCGGGAGCTGGTCGGGATCAGGTTGTGCTCAAGGATCGTCATGGTCTAGGACACCTTTGGCGTGTGGGAGATACGCGGGTCGAGCCACGGGTACAGCAGGTCCACCAGCAGGTTGACCAGCACAAACGCGGCCGCCGACACCGCGACAATCCCCAGCACCACGGGAATGTCCTGGCGCAGCACGGCCTCTTGCGCCAGGCGGCCGATGCCGGAGCGGGCGAAGATGGTTTCCACCAGCACCGCGCCGGACACCGTATTGCCCACTTGCAAGCCAATCAGTGTGAGGATCGGCAGCGCCGCGTTCTTGAAGCCGTGGCGCGCTTGCACCTGGGCGCGGCTGAGGCCCTTGGCGTAGGCCGTGACGATGTACGACTCCTTCCACACCCCCTGGAAACTGCGTTGCAGCACCTGGGCGTACACCGCGGCGCTCGGGATCGCCAGGGTGACTGCCGGCAATACGAGGCTTTCAAAACCCCGGCTGCCGGTGGCCGGAAACCAACCCAGGGCGAAGGCGAACACCTGGATCAGCAACAACCCCATCCAGAACACCGGCACCGAAAAACCCAGCGACGGCAGGCGCGTCAACGCCTGCTTCAGCGGTCGCCAGCGGATATAGGCGGTCAGATAAGCCAGGCCGATCCCTGCGAGCAACGACAGCACGATGGCCAGGCCGGCCAGGGACAGCGTCTGCGGCAAACGCTCCACCAGCAACTCCGCCACCGGACGGTTCAGCGACAGCGACTGGCCGAAGTCACCGCGCACCGCACCGCACAACAGGCTGAAATACTGCTCGAACACGCCCTTGTCCAAGCCGTAATAGGCCCGCGCCTTGGCCAGGTCTTGCACCGACAGCGCGTCGGCCTGCATACCCGAGGCGCTGAGCATCAGCGTCAGGGTGTCGCCCGGCAGCAGATACAGGATGAAGTAGGTGATGCTGTAGGCGCCCCATAACACCAGCAGCGCCTGGCCGACACGGCCGATCAGGTAGCGGCTCATGGCGTGCCGATCTCGATGTCACCCAGCAGCGCGAAGCCCTCGGCGGTCCAGCGGAAGTTCTTCACCTTGGCCGACGTCGCGGCCTGCCACACACGCTCGTATACCGGGAACGCCGAGCCCTCATCGATCAGCAGGTCTTGCAGCGCGCCGTAGGCCGCTGCGCGCTGCTCGCCCTGGGTGGCGGTGATGCCCGCGTCAAACAAGTCCTTGGCCCGCTCGAGTACCGGCGGCTCGAAAATGTTGGTGGCCACGGTCGCGCTGTTGGCGCTGCGCGGATCGAGGATGGTTTGCAGGATGATCGGGTCGGCGCGGGTCATGTAGTTGATGGTCAGGTCATAGTTGCCCGCCGAGTTGTTCGCCACCCATTCGGCGCGGGTGACCACGTTGAGTTTCACTTCGATGCCGACCTTGCGCAGTTGGTCCTGCAGCAACACATCGCCTGCGGTTTCCGCCGGGCTGATGTTGTAGCTCAGGCTCAGGCGCTTGCCGTTTTTCTGCCGATAGCCGTCGGCGCCCTTGGCCCAGCCCGCGCTGTCGAGCAGGCGTTCGGCGCCCGCCGGGTCATAGGCGAGCTTGTCGCCCTGGCTCTTGAAGTACGGCGTGGTCACATCAAAGATGCCGTCGACCACGGCGAACTCGGAGTTGTAGACGGTGCTCGCGTAGCTCTTGCGGTCGATGGCTTTCTGCACGGCCAGGCGCACGTGTTTGTCCTCCAGCACGCGGCCGCCACGGGTATTGGGGAACAGGTTCAGCGACGGCCCCGGCAGCGAACGGCTCTGGATGGTCGCGCCTTTGGACTGAAACAGTTTCGAGTCCACTTCGGAGAACGGGTTGCGCGGCCACAGGATGTCGGCCTTGCCTTGCACGAACAGGCCGTTGCGCACGCTTTCTTCGGGGATGTAGGTGACGTCGACCGCGTCCAGGTGCGCTTCGCCCTGGTTTTTCATATTGGCCGAGGCCCAGGCGTAGCCTTTGCGTTTGGTCAAATGCGCGCCGACTTCCGGGGTGTAGCTTTGCAATACGAACGGCCCGGTGCCGATGATCTTGCCCAGGGAGCGTTCCTTGACGGTGAGCGCGTAGGAGGCGGGCGCGAGGATCGACAGGTTGGTGGTGGACGTGGCTTGCAGGAAGCCCGCGTTCGGTTTGTTGAGCACCAGCTTGACGGTGAAATCGTCGACCACTTCGGCATGGTCGTAGCCCGCCAGGTAGGTCGCGCCGAAGGTCGCCGGCAACTGGGTGGCCAGGGCCTTGTCGCTGTCGAAGGCGGTTTTCACGGCCTTGGCATCGAAGCGCTCGCCGTTGCTGAAGGTCACGCCTTCGCGCAAGTGGAAGGTGTAGGTCAGCGCGTCGTCACTGACCTCCCAGCTTTTGGCCAGCCACGGGATGATCTTGCCGGTTTCCGGGTCCTGGTCGGTCAGGGACTCGGCGATGTTGCGCAACAGCACCCGGTGCTCCAGCCAATAGACCTGGAACGGGTCGATGCTGACCAGGATGGTGTTGTCGCCAAAAAACGCGATGTTCAGGGTTTTGCTGGCCTGGGCCTGCTCACCCGAAGGTGAGCAGCCGGCGAGGGCCAGGGCGAGTGCGCAGGGGGCCAGCAGACGGCTCATCAAGTTGGCGGTATTCAATGGGTTGCCCTCATGTGGCGATTCAAGTGCATGCAAGGTGTGGATCAGAAGTCGTAGGCGAGCTTGGTGTACCAGTAGCCGCCGCCGGGGTAGAACGGCGGGTTGCCGTAGGCGGCGAGGCCCAGGTTGCTGTACACCGCGTGCTTGTCGGGGCGCACGTCGAAGATGTTGGTGCCGCCGATGCTCAGGGTCAGGCTGTCGACGAAGGTGTAGCTGACGTCCAGGTCGGTGATCCACTTGGCGCCAAAGCTGCGGTCGCCGCTGGGGTTGACCGCCAGGGTCTTGACCGCGCCGTAGCGCGCGGTTTGCAGGTTCACCGCGAGGTCGTCGAGCTTCCAGTTGGCGCCGAGGATCCATTTGGTCTTGGGCGTGGCGTCGGTGAGGTCGCCGGCGCGGTCGCGGCCGACCAGGGTCACGCCGGTATTGGCCAGCGCGGCGGGGGTGTCGCGGCTGTCCTGGATCGTGGTTTTGTTCCAGTTGAACCCCAGGCTCCAGCGCACATCGCCAAGCGCATCCAACGGCGTGGTGTGGTCGGCAACGATGTCCAGGCCCTTGGTGCGGGTGTCGAAGGCGTTGGTGTAGTAGTTGACCCAGGTGCCGGACGGCACGCCCTGGGCGGTGAGGATGGCGTTGATCGCGCCGTTGCCACGGTCGTAGAGGTTGCTGGTCAGGGCGATGCGGTCGTCGATGTCGATCAGGTAGGCATCGGCGGTGATGCTGGTGCGTGGCGCGGGTTGCCAGGTCAGGCCGAGGCCCAGGTTGCGCGATTTTTCCGGCTTGAGGTCATCGCCGCCAAGGGCCTTGGCCAGGTTGCTGCCGGACGGGGTCAGGCGGGTGACGGCGGGCACCACGTTGCCATTGGCGTCCAGGGCTACGCGGTTATCGGCCACGGTGTAGCCGATCTGGGTCAGCGATGGCGCGCGGAACCCGGTGCCGACGGTGCCGCGCACGGCCACGGTGTTGGTCAGTTCGTAGCGCGAGTTCACTTTCAGGCCGAAGGTGTTGCCTGAATCGTCATCGTAATGCTCGACGCGGCCGGCGACGTCGAGGAACCACTTGTCGGTCAGGTCAAAACCCAGGTCCAGGTAGCCGGCGTAGTTGTTGCGGATCAGGCTGACTTCATCTTCCGGGCGGATCGTCACCGCCGCCTGCGCACCCGACGCGGCCGGGTAGGTGCCGGTGATATACGCCTCGCGGTCGCCGGCGAAGGTGCTGAAATGCTCCCAACGGTGCTCCAGGCCGGCCGACACCTGCACCGGCGGGGTCAGGTTGAACAGGCTGTCGTAGCGCCGGGTGAAGTCGAGGTTGTTGACCCACTGCTCAAACCGGAAGGTTGCCAGGTTGTCGAATTTGGTCGGCGATGCGCTACCCAGGGACGGGTTGATATTCAGGTCGCTGGAGTGGTGCACATTGTTGCGCCCGTAGGTGGTGCTCAGGTCCCAGTTCCACTCGGCCAGCTCACCCTTGCCGCCAAACAGCAATTGATAGTCGCGGTCCTTGATGTTGTTCAGCGGGAAATAACCGTCGGGGAATACCTCCGGCACGGCGGCGGTGCCAGTGGGCAGGCGCAAGTAGTTGGCCGCTTCGGCGTCGCGCTCGCCGTAGGTGGAGAACGAGTACAGCGTAAGGTCTTCCAGGGGCAGTTCGGCGTTGTAGGCGAGGTTGAAGGCCTTGAGATCGGGGTCGCCGTTCTTGATCGCTACGCGGTCCCAGGCGGCTTCCTTGGCCGGGTCGTTGAAGGCCCTGACGCTGCGGTCGGCCTTGTCGTTCCACGACGCGTTGCCGCGCTTGCGCGCGTCGGCGGACAGGTGGAAGAAGCCGCCTTCGCCGAGTTCGAAGCCCTGGTCACCGGCGACCTTGATGGTCTCGCCCTGGCCGGAAAACAGCTGGCCGTAACTGGTTTCGAGGTGGCCGCCGCTTTTGCTGTTCTTGAGGATGATGTTGATCACGCCCGCCACGGCATCCGAGCCGTACTGGGCGGCAGCGCTGTCTTTGAGCACTTCGATATGGTCCACGGCACTGACCGGGATCAGGTCGATGTCCACCGCGTTTGCGCCGCTGTTGTCGATGGAACCGCGCTGGCCGGTGGCGCCGTTGTGGCGACGTTTGCCGTTGACCAGCACCAGGGTGTACGCCGGGCCCAGGCTGCGGTTGCTCAACGGCCGCGTCACCGAGTTGTAGCCGGCGATATTGGTACCGAAGTTGAACGACGGCAGCAATTTGGCGATTGCCTCGGACAGTTCCGCACGGCCGGTCTTGAGCAGTTGGTCGCTGTTGATCACGTCAATCGGCGCCGGGCTGTCAGCCACGGTACGTTGCTGACCGCGCAGGCCGGTGGAGATCACGGTGACGGTGTCGAGCTTGGCGTCTTCGCTCGCGGTTTCGGCGAACGACGGCGCAGTCGCCAGCAGCAGCGAGCTGGTGAGCAAGGACAGGTGGAACTTCTTCAGAGGGGCGGCAGAGGCGATGTCGGGCATGTCAGTGGTAGTCCATTGAGTCTGGCACTGGCCCGTGGTGTGGGTACAGCTTCAAAAGCGGGGTAGGGAAGTCGTCTAGTGTTTTGAAGATATTCCTATAAAAAACATGAGTGAAATTCTTTTTTGGAATAAGCTAATTATTAGAAATTAGCATCTCCTGGCTAATTAAGATCATCTATTTTTATGATGTTGACCGTCTGGCCGATAAAACCGGCCGCGGTCTGTATGGCCGTGTGCCTCGCAGAACCTGCCCGCACGCCAGACCCCACGCTTTTTGCCGCTCGCGCAGCAGTGAGATCGAATTCTTCAAGGCACGCGGACGGCGGGTGAGTGTGTGGTCCGAGGTGGCCGCCGAGTTCGCCTGACCCGCCCAGAACCACCCGCCGTCTCGCGTCTATTCACGTCATCGGCCTTTACGGGATTCAAGCCCCGCAAAAATCAACATCCCCACCACCATCGCCAGCGTGAATACAACCACCTGCCACCGCCCTGTCAGCAGCAATGCCAGGGCGGGTCCTGGGCACAGGCCGGCAATCGCCCAGCCCATGCCAAACAGCAGGCTGCCCAGTACCAGTCTTCGATCGATTTTCCGGTTAGTCGGCATTTGGAAGGGCGCCCCCAGCAGTGACACCTGAAGACGCCTGGCGAAGTAGAACGGCACGCTGCTGACAGCCAGGGCGCCCGCCATGACCAACGCCAGGGACGGGTCCCAGTCGCCGGCCAGGTCAAGGAAGTCCAACACTTTCGCCGGGTTGGTCATGCCGCTGAGATGCAGCCCGAGGCCAAAGAGCAAACCGGCAATCAACCCAGCTAATTTGCGCATGTTCAGGCTCCGATCAGATGGCGAATGGCATAAACGCAGGCAAACCCGCTGCCCATGAAGCAGCAAACGGCGACCAGCGAGCGCGGCGACAGGCGGGACAGCCCACAAATGCCATGCCCGCTGGTACACCCGGCGCCATACCGCGTGCCGATGCCGACCAACAGCCCAGCGGCGACCAACGCGTAGCCACTGGCCTGGAAGGACGATTCGGGCAACTGCGCAACGAGTGACCACACCCAGGGTGAGATCAGCAGGCCGACCACAAACAGCCCTTTCTCTGCGCGGCCGTCGCCACCCTTGCTCAACAGGCTGCCCAGCAGGCCGCTGATACCGGCAATACGACCGTTGAGCAGGATGAACAGGCCTGCCGACAGGCCGATCAGTGCGCCGCCGAGCAGCGATGTCCAGGGGGTGAAGTGAATCGAGAGGCTCATGTCGAGTGCTACCTGAATCTAAAGTGATGAGCCGTATCGATAGCACAATTTGTCAGATGGGCATCGCGAAACCTTGCCGGTGCATGCCCTTTATTTCATATCCCTGGCCTGCACCCACAACACGGCGTCCTGGGAAAGCGGTTTGCCTTTGTGGGTTTTGGTACTGCCGATGTTAAGTGCGGCAATACCCCACCAACCCGCCCGGGGCAGGCCGATGGTCAGCACGCCCTGGGCGTCTGTGTAGGTACTCTGGGCCTTGAATGAGGCTTGCGGTGCCGTGACGTAGTCTTGCTCGCCGAAGGCGTTGTTCGCGATGTCGACGCTGTGGTTGAGGTATTCGATTTCGACTTCGGCAAACGGCACGGGCTTACCGTCGGCCAAGACCACGGCGCGGAACACGCCACCTGTCCAGTTTGCATAGGGCTTGCTCAGCGGTTGGATCTCCACGGGCAAGCCCTGGGGTTCTGACCAGTTGCCGGGTACGCCACCTACGTTGACGATCAGCTTGGTGAACTGCTGGATATACACGTCCTCTTCCGATTCCAGGTAGGGCTCGGGTTCCAGCACAAATACGTGGTCACCCAGCGAACGCACCAACTCGCGGGGAATCGAGGCGCGATAAGCGGTGGTCCGGTTGTCGCGACTCTGCCATTGCACCGGGCGCAGGTATTGGCGCAAGTCGATTTTTTCGCCACCGTGGGCGCTGATGTGGCTGAACGCGCGGGGTTTTTCCATCACCATGGTCGGGCCGCCGGAGAACGGGTGCGTAAACACCAGCGCAAACTCCAGACTCTGCGCACGCGTCAGTGCGGTGTCTTCCACGTAGAGCATCTGGAAATGCGCCTGGGCCACGCCAGTCAAGCCACTGAACGCAGTAACGGCAAGGGCTTGGAGCAGTTGTCGGGTTGGGATCTGCATGCTCGGTTTCACCTTGTGATGTCGGAGGACTGAAGCGTGGCGTCATGGGCGTCGCCGCCGAGGAACACCACGGAGTAGTTTTCGGCGGGCGCCTGGAACGTAAAGGTGTTGTCCTGGCCGATGCTGCCTTCGAGCAATACCTTGCCTCTCGTGTCCCGGACCTGGACTTTTCTGCCCAGGGCCGAGCTGCCGTCCGTGTAACCTGCCTCGCATTTCACCCGGTCATCGCGCTCGATGTAGCAGTCGAATACGGGGGCATGGGCGAGGGCGAACTGGCAGAACAGCACGCTGCCTGCGATCAGCAGTTGTGGGAATTTCATGGGGTTTGGTCTCCACCCTCGAAAGTGATCATGGGCGCGCTGCGAAGGCCGCCAGCAACGCGTTCAGGTTTGAAACTACAAGGGCGTCGTAGCTGTTGGCCGGGTCGGCGAGCATGCCCGGGTTGCCCGTGTCGAGGATCAGCAGGTGTGCGCCTGCGTCCTCGATGGCCTGGACGATCCGGGCGTCCGGCGCCCATTTGTGGACCACCACGCGAATCTCACGCTCGCGCAGATAACGGGTCAGTGCCGTGCGGTCGGCGTCGCTCCAGTCAATGTCCTGCCGGACGAACCAACCGTCGACATAGATGCCGAACTCGCCGAACAGATAGATGAACTCACTGGCCAGCGACAGCACGCGCAGGTCCGGGATTTGCACCAGCCGGGCGCCATACTCGGCCTTGAGCGCGCGCAAACGGCCTTCGAGTGCCGCCAGGTTGCGTGTGATGCGGGGCGCATCGGCAGGGGACAGGCGCGCCAGGTCTGCGGCGATAATCGCCGACATGCGCATGGCGTTGACTGGCCCGAGCCAGGCATAGGGCGACTGGCCGCCATCGGCCTCCTGGGTGGCTGCCCAGGGTACGTCATTCGATGGCACGCGGGTCACGGCAACGCCGGGCTTGATGCTGTCCCAGGAGTGTGCGGCATCGATCTCGACGATCCGCAGGTTGTGGCGCCGGGCGGCGGCATAAAGCGGGTCTGCCCGCCACAGGCTGCCCAGGGTGACCACGGCGACGGCCCGCTGGAACACCCCGGCGTCCAGGCGCGACAGTGCGTTGGCCTGGCTTTCCATGGGCACTGCGGCCGCTTGTGGCACACGCACGACCTCGATTGCCGTGCCGTCGCTGAGCGCCGAGGTGAGTGCATACACGGCTGGCAGTGCGACCAGCACCTGTTGGCGGCCGGCATCGGCGCAGGCGGCCAGTGAGTTACCCAGCAACAGCGCCAGTATCATCCCCATGCAACGCCTGTTCATACGCTTGCCCCTCTGAAACGCGACGCGCAGGCGCGAATGACCACGGTGACCAGAAACACCAATGCCGCCACGATCACGATGGCGCCCCCGGTCGGCACCGGAATGTGCAATTGCATGGGCACCAGGATGCCGACCACGCAGGAAAATGTGGCGATCAGCACGGCGCGGGCGACCAGCCCCGGCAGCGAATGGCTGATGTTGCGCGCCGCGGCCGCCGGTATCAGCAGCAAGGCTTCGACAAGCACGGCGCCGATGATTTTCAGGCAGGCCACCGTCACCAGGGTGACCAGCACCACGAACAGGTACTCGACGCTGCGCACCGGCACGCCACGCGCATGGGCCAGGCTCGGATTGAGACTGGCGAGCAGCATGCCGTTGTACGCCGGCAGGCCGAAAAGCGCACAGGTGGCCGTGACCACCAGCAGCACATTCATATCGGTGTGGTCTACCGCCAGGATCGAGCCAAACAGCACGCTCTCCATCACGTGGGTGTTGATCTTGGCCGACACGAACAGCAGCAACGAGGCGCCGACCGCCAGCGAGATGGACAGGAACACTCCGATCAGCGTGTCGTTGGCTAGCGTGGTGCGGTGTTGTGTGTACTTCAACGTCAGCGCGAACAGCAGGCAGAACCCGAACATCGAAAAGTACGGCGAGGTATAGGACTCGCCGATCAGTACGCCGATCGCCACGCCAGTCATCGCCGCATTGCCCACGGACTGGCTGAAAAACGCCATGCGCTTGATCATCACCATCGAGCCCAGCACCCCTAGCAGGGGGCCGATCAGCAGTGCGCAAAGCAGCGCGTTGATCACGAATTCGTATTCGAACGGCTGTGGCAGCAGGCCGTTGGCGGCGAGCGCCTGCAGTTGGTTGCGAATGAAATCGTAGAGGGCGTTCATTGCAGGTGCTCCCAATGGTCGCAGCTGCCATGGAACAACAGGCGTTGATTGATCACCGTGACCGATTGCGCAACGCGCTTGACCTGCTCCAGGTCGTGGTTGATCCAGAGAATGGTGACGCCCTGGGCGTGCAGTTCGCTGACCAACTCCTCCACCAGGCGCACACCGGGTTCGTCGATCCCGGCCGTGGGCTCGTCGAGGATCAGCAGCCGCGGCAGCGGACTGATCGCCTGGGCCAACAGCACGCGCTGGCGTTCGCCTCCAGACAGACTGCCAAAGGGCTTGGCGCCCATTGCGCCTACTCCGGTGCGCTGCAAGGCCGCGTCGCTGCTTGCCCTGGCTGCGCGGGATGCGCCGAGAAAGGCCGGCCGACGCTGGCCGAGCAGGGCCATGACGTCGTTGACGGTCATTGGCACGTGGCGGTCGAAATCCGGCAATTGCGGTACATAGCCCATGGGCGTGGTGATCTCGCCCTCCAACCGCACGGTGCCCGAGTGCGGCATCTGGCCCAGCAGCGCACGTACCAGCGAGGTCTTGCCACCGCCGTTGGGACCGACCAGGCAATGCAGGGCCCCGGCCTCGATCCGGAAGTTCACGGCGTCCAGCACTGGGGTACCGCCCAGTTGCAATGAGACGTTGTCGAATACCACGGCAGGTCCACGCATTGCTGATTGCTCCTTCATTGCTGGGTGAACTCGACGGCTTCGGCCAGGGTTTCGAGGTTTTCGGCCATGGCCACCTCGAACTCGTCCGCGCTGTAGGTGCTGCCAGTGATATGCGACAGCGCAAACACCTTCACGCCGGTGGCAGCTTCGATGGGCTTGGCCAGGTCGAGGGAGAAGTTCTTCTCGGCAAACAGCACACGCACATGGGCGTTCTTGATCGCCTCGATGGTATTGGCCAACTGGCGTGCCGTCGGCGCAACGCCATGGCGCGGTTCAATCACCGCGCTGACAAACAGGCCGAATTCCTGCATCAGGTAGTCGTAGCCGGCGTGCGTGGTGGCACAGCGAAAGCCGGACAGGTCCAGTGCGGCAAAACGCGTCATGAAACGCGCGCGCAGTTCGCGGATACGCGTGGCGTACGCCAGGGCGTTGTGGCGGTACGTCACGGCGTTGGCCGGGTCCAGCTCCCCCAGTTTGCGGGCGATCTCGAACACCTGTTGTATCGCTGCGGTCGTGGAGACAAAGGTATGCGGGTTGACCACCTTGACGCCGCCCTGGTCGCCCCCCACCGGAATCAGCGCGACCGAGGCATTGGCCTGGATGATCGGCAGCGTCTGCGTACGGCCGGCCGCCTTGACGATCTGGAAGGCCCATTCATCGTGGCCGATGCCGTTGACCACCAGCGCATCGAGGCTCATCGCCCGGGTGATGTCGTCGGGCTGCGGCTGGTAGTTGTGGGGGTTCGCCTCTGCCGGGATCAGCGGTACCACGTCCGCGCGGTCACCGACGATATTCGCCACGAAACTGTAGTAGGGGTGCAGCGTGACGCCGATCTTGAGTTTCTTGCCTGCGTCCGGCGCGGCGCCTGCCAGGGCCACCAGCGGAATCAGCGCGAGCAGCGCCATGCAGCCGCGCCACAGGGCGCGCAGTGAGGTGGAGGCAGTCATGGCTGAGTTCCTTTTACGCGTTCGACTTCGCTGGCGCCGTCGTAAGGGATGACCTGGCGCCAGCCGGCGCCGACCAGCGACTCGGGCTTGACGATGCCAGGGTAGGGCGCGTTCGGGTCGCGGTGGACCCAGATCGTCGCCTGGTTCGCCCACATGACTCCCGCATGCGCATGCCCGATGACCAGCAGGTACGCACTCTGCCCCGGCGCTCGGCCGGCAGAACCGTAATACACGGTGGCGCCCTGGCCCTGGGTGGCCTGCGATACGCTGCTGACAGTGGGGGTGGCCGGTGCGTCGGCAGCGGCCGACGGGTCATGGGCCTGGTGGGTGCCGGGCAGGATCAGTTGCCAGTGCACTTCGCCGTTGGTTTTCCAGAAACCGTCACGGTAGAACGGCGGCAGCAACAGCTTCTGCGCATGTTCCAGGGTGATCCAGCCTCCGGTGTCGTTGTTGTTCCAGATGATTTCTTCACCGGCGGGCAACAGCGCGCTGTGAATGGCCTGGTCGGCGGCGCCCAAGCCATCGAAGGAACGCACCTGCCAGCTCAAGGGCACGGGCGGGCCGACGCGCTCGGGGCGAAACATCACGTAGCCGAGCACGCCAGCGGTGACGGCCAAGGTCGCCAACAGCAGGCCCAGCGACTCCCATCGACCGGAGGCGGGGCGCACCACCTGGGTTGCAGCGCTCGCGCCGGCCATCAGAGAAACGCAATCCAGCGGCCAAGGAAAATCACCCCGGCCCACAACGCCAGGGAACTGGCGCCCGCGACCCGCGCCTGGCTGGGCGGTGGCAACGTGGTGTCCCATTCACCGATGCGGCGAAACGCGCCCAGATGGAACACCGCCATGTTGAGCCCTGCCAGCACCAGCAGGCCCATCTTCCACAGGAAGGCGGTGTTCTGCACATAGGTCGTGCCATTGGCGCAGAACATCAGCAGGCCGGTGATCACGCACACCGCGAATGCGACCCACGTGAACGGCAGCAAGTCATTGATCAGCCGCAGCGCGCTGCGCCGATGGGCCGTCACGCCAAGCAGGCGCAGGTCGACCACGGCGATGGTGCCGTAGACGATGGCGATGCCGATCACATGCAGCGATTCCAGCAGCGGAAAGGCCGAGCCCGACTCGCGGATGAAGGTGGCGACGGCGGTGTCCTGGAGGGTTTGCAGCAACACTTGAATATCCATGGCGGTTACCTGAAGGCTTGGGTTGAAAACGCTTAGATCGTGTAGGCGATCCAGCGACCGCAGATGATCACGACGCACCACAAGCCGATCGACAGCCAGGCCAATGCCTTGATCGGGCGCGGGTCGCCGTTGTCGGGGGCGCGTAGCAGCGGGCGGCGCAGCCACAGCGTCAGGCCGAACGCGGTCGCCACCAGGGCCATCTTCAGCCAGAACGTGGTGTTGACCAGGACCCGGTCGGGCTCGGCGATGATCATGAGCAAGCCGGTCATGAGCAGCACGATGAGTGCGTTGCGCATCCACGGGTAATAGCGGCGAACCACGCCGCGCAAGGGTTCGTCGCTGGCCAGCACGCCAGCCAGGCGCAGGTCGGAAACGAGCGCCGAACCGAACAGCACGGTGATGGCGATGATATGAATGCTCTGCACCGTGGGAATGACCCAGAGAATGTCGCGGATGGCGGTGCTCAGGGGCGATGCATAGATCCAGGCAATGATGAGTGACGATGACATCGGCGTTCCTTCCTCGTGGGCTTAGAAGTCTTGGGGTGTCGCGATCGGCCGCAGGCGCGCCGCATCCTCTGGCAGCAGGTAGCCTTGCTGGATCGAAACGGCTTTGGCTTCTTCGAATTTCTGCGCGTAGCGGTTGAAGTTGGCGTAGTGCCGGCCCAGCACGTCCTTCGCGTAGGCCACCTTGGTGTCGTAGATCAGGCCGCAGCCGGTCTCCTGGTCGGTAAGGTAGGTCGCACTCGGCACCTGGACCCACGGCGGGCGCACGCCGCCCTGCAGGTTGCCGGTGGCAGGGGCACGTGCGGCCGCCTTGCCGTCGCGCACCACCCTTGGCGCCTTCGGCATAGGGGTGCCGTCGCGCACCCAACGGTCCATGCGATCGAGCAGCGCCGACACCACCAGCTCTACGGGTTCGTCGTACAGCGTCTGGCAGCGAGGGTCGTCGCCCTTGCCGACATCGGCCGCCAGCGGTTCGGTGTGCTCGGTCCCCAGGTCGGCCAGGCGCAGATGAGGCATGCCGGTGACTTCGTAGTAACGCAGCTGCGGGCTGTCGGTGTCCGGAGGCAGGGGGATGCCTTCGATCACGTCGTGCAGGGTTTCGGACTGGCTGTAGACGGTCACGAACGGCACGCCCTCGGGCATCTGGCGCGGCACGCGGATGACGTCGCCGCCGACTTCGCCATAGGCCATGCGGCCGGTCATGTAGGCATCGATCAGCGGCCTGCCGTCAGGCAGGCGCCATTGCTGGTGGCGGCCCTGGTCGAGGTAGTCCATCCAGACTTGTGCAGTCACGGCCCAGCTGTTGACGTAGACACGCTGCACGTCGAAGCCGGCCAGCGGGCCCTGTGTCGCAGGGGTTTTCAGCAGCAATGCCAGCTGCGCCGCGATGCCTTGTGACTGCGGCGCGAACGGATCGGGCACGGTGCCCCGGCTGAAATGCTCCGGGTCGTAGTAAGTGCCCAGCGGCGCATACCGCGCGTAATCGAAGCGGCGCATAAAGTCGAAATTGACGATTCGTCCGTACCTGGCGATCTGCTCGGCCTCGACCGCTGGCGTGTCCGCGATGAACTTGGGATCGACCCGCGGCTGGTTGGTGTTCAGCGTGTAGCCGACATAGGCGTAGCCACGGCGCAGCAAATAGTCGCGGGTCAGGATCCATCCGGCGCCACGCTCGCCAAACCAGCTGAAGGGCTCGATCACCACCGTGCCGTTGAAGCGCGCGGGGTCGGCCGGTCGGCGCACCAGAATGCGCGTGGTGTAGGGCGCGTCGAAGCGTTGCTCACCCGTGGCGGTAATGGCCGGGGCGATGCCTTGCAGGTAGAACTCTTGCTCGGTGTAGCCGTACTGGTCGAGGTCGCTGTACTCGGTGCCGGGACGTAACGCCGACGACAGCGGCAACTGGCCCGACGGCGGCACGGCAATCGCGGTCGGCAGGCGCGGCACGTCGGCCCACGCGTTCGACGTGAGCGCCAGCAACAGGCCGCCGAGGGTCATCGTGCGCTGCATCCGGCCCACCTTATTCAAGACTGAGGGACGCCTTGCCCTCGCTGTCGATCACGATCTGGTTGTTCTCGCAGACGTACTCTTGAATCGCATAGCTGGAGCGCTTGTAGTCGAAAGTGAAGCGATACGGCGTGTTGAGCACCTGCGGGTCTTCGATCAGGACCTGATCCTCCAGGTGATCAGGCCCGCGCAGCCGGATGCGTTCGGTGATCTTCATGTCCGGGCCGTGGGGCACGTCATAGAAGTGCACGTCGCTGCGCACACGCTGGGTTTCGACGACGAGGGTGTCGCCTTCCCAATGCCCACGCGAATGGCCCTGGTACAGCGGGTCGAGTTTTTCCTTGGGCGGCATCGCCTGGTTCAACAGAATCCGGCGGACCTGCTGCAGGTATTCACCCAGGACGACCACTTGCTTGCCGTCGTGAATGATTTGGATCGGGAACAGCGCCGCCATCATTGTCGGCATGCCTTCGGGCAGGCATTTGGAACTGGTGGTCGCGAGCGGTGTGCCAGCCTCGTTGGCGGCGGCCTGTTTCTTCTTGAACGCGGCATATTCGGCGGCATACGGCGCCTTGAGGTCCATCGGCCCGCCGGGGTGCACGGGGTCGTCCGGGTTCTCGCCAAACCAGTCGTCCGGGGTGCGTTCCCAGGTGCCGCTGATATCGGGCTTGGGTTTGGGCATTGTCGCGGCGTTGGTTAGCGCTGTGCTCGTCGCAAGGGCGAAGCCCAGGCCGATGATTGCTATGTGCAAGGTGCGTATCGGTTTCATAGAGACATCTCCACAAAGTGGTGCGGTGCGGTTGGGCGGCAAAGAGACGGCGTTCAACCGCCGCCCGAGAGCACCACGTCACCGATCTTGATCTCCACGAGGAGCCCGCCGGGTTCGCCGTTTTTCAGCGGTTTGAAGGACACCTCGGCGTTCTCGCCGGCCTTGATCGAGTCTGCGCTCCAGCCTGTACGCTGCAACGCGTTGACGCTGCCCGTCTCGATCTTGTAGCGCTGGGGCGGCGGGCCGGGGGCATCGAGGTAAATGGTGATGTGCGGGTTGGTCCAGGCAAAGCGCTCCACCACACCCTTGACGGTGACGGTGCGGGTCTGGTCGAACAGCGCGAAGGAATGGTGGGCCGTGGCGGTTGACGACAGGGCACTGCAGGCAACCAGGCTCAGCAGGCAAAGTCCCTGGCGCAACAGCGGGGAGGGCAGAACAGTCATGACGGGTGCCTCGGTTTTTATGGTTCTTATGGGCCCAGCATAGGGTGGCGAAGTGGGCAGGCCGTAGCCCAAAACGGCAACCAATGGCGGTGAGCGAAGGAATTCGCGCGATGGCCATGCACATGCTGATTTGGGTTACCGCTGGCAGGGTTGATTCGGAAAAATCGCGACTCGCCTCATAAATATAAAAACAGGAGAGACGTCATGCGCAGCCCCCCTTATGCCCCGTTACTGTCGCTGGTTGCACTGTGTGCATTCGAGCCGCAAGCACACGCCTACACGCTGTACAACGAAGAGGATGGTGGCACCGTTTTGAACGCTGAACTGGGCGCTGGCTTCGGCTGGTTCGGCAGTACCCGCAATTACCTCGCCGACCCGCAGAAAGTACCCGGCAGCATGCGTTGGCAAGAGGGCTACGCCAAATATGGCCTCAACGGCACCACTGACAAGCTCACCGCCGGCTCGATCTACGGTGGCTTCAGCCTGCTCAGTTCCGCCACATGGGGCGACGGCGACACCGGCAAAAACACGGCTGGCAATGAGCGCAGAACTGCCGTGGAAGACGCCTACCTGGGCTGGCGCTCGGGTGAGCTGATCCCTGCCTTGGGCAAGGACGGCGTGGATTTTTCCTTCGGCCGCCAACTGGTGACGGTGGACGGCTTCCTGATTACCGACGATGGCTTCAACCCCGGCAACGCCTTCAGTCCCATCGCGGATGTCAACGATGGTCGCTTCAACCGTGGCGGCGCCTTCTACCTTGGCCAGCGCCTGGCGTTCGGCAATACCGCCGTGCTCAAGGTGGGCGGTAAGGAGGGCTTGCACGGCAGCCTGATCTGGCTCAAGTCGGATAACCCGGGGCAGTCCAAAACCGAAGTGGCGGCGGCCACGATCGACTATACGACGCCGTTCGGCTCGCTCGGTTCCACCTACATACATGGCCTGGATGTCGAGGAGCGCTACGCCTTCGCTGATCGGATGGAACGCAAAGGCATGAACATCTACAGCCTGCGGGGCCAGGGCAACGCCGGGATCGACAACGCCGATTTCGCCTTTGAAGTGGCGCGCCAGGAAAAACGCTCGGGGTCACAGCGTGCGATGTTCTTCGACGCGGGCTACACCTTCGCCGACGTCAAATGGCAGCCGACGCTGAGCTATCGCTATACGCGGTATTCCGAAGGTTGGGATTTCCTGTTCCAGGGCGGTTTCCGCAAGCGCTACCAGGGTGAGGTTGCGGCCAACTACGCCGGCTCCGTGACGTCGAACATGCAGATCAACGATGTCCTGCTCTCCGTGCGGCCGACCGACAAGCTGACGCTCAATGCCATGGCCTTCGACTACCACCAACTGTCCCGTAAACAACAACAGAACTTCAGTGCGCGAGAGGTGGACCTGTTTGTTGATTGGATGGTAACGGACAACATCACCCTGTCGCCGCTGGTTGGCTTCTACAAACCAGAGAAGTGGCTGGGCAATGGTGGGCTTCAGAGTGGCAGCGCATCCACCAACACGTACATGCAGTTGATTGTGTGGGTGACGTTCTAGAAGAGGGCGGCGTTGGCGCCTGGCGCCAACGCCTGTTTGCCTCAGAGCATGCGGCGCAACACGTCGTTGCGTGGGTCCTTGTCGTAGAAGCGGTGCTTGAGGGCGCCGGCGATGTGCAGCACGATCAGCGCGAGCAGGGTGTAGGCGCACACCTTGTGCAGCAATTGGAACACCACGAACCAGTCGTCATTTTTTGGCAACAGCTCTGGCAGGTTGACGCCAAAAAAGAACACCCCGTCGCTCATGGTGAAGGTACTCGACATGGAGTACCCCATCAGCGGCACGATCACCAGCAAGGCATACATTGCCCGCTGGATCAGCCTGGACAGCACGCGCTCATGCGGTGCCAGTGTTTCCAGCGGTTGTGGAATGTGCGGCGTGCGAAAGCGCACGGCAATCTGGGTCAGCACCAATAGGAACGCCAACACCCCGAAGGATTTATGCCAGGGGTAATACAGCTCGAATTTGCTCGCCACTTCGTCATTCATGCCGGTCATGTGCCAGCCCGCCCAGAGCAGGCCGGTGATGATCACTGCGCGCACCCAATGCAGCAGGCGCAGGGACGTCGGATAACGATCGATTGTCGTTTGGTTGTTTGAGTTCATCACGGTTTCTCCAACGGTCAGCAAGGGGGCGCCTGGGAGCGCGCCAACCAGGCAAGGGCGGCGCGCTCGGTGCGGGGGAAGGACTCAGGAAGGCATCAGCACGGTGATGACTTTCTCCTCGGTGTAGGCCAGCGCGCCACTGAAGCCGCCTTCACGCCCGATACCACTGGTCTTCAGGCCACCCCACGGCAGGTTGGCGTCCAGCGGGCTCCAGCAGTTGATACCCACGGCACCGGTCTTTACCGCCGCGGCGACGCGGTGCGCGCGCACCAGGTCGGTGGTCCATACGGTCGCCGCCAGGCCGTAGCTGGAGTCGTTGGCCAGGGCGACCGCTTCATCCTCGGTGTCGAAGGTGATCAGGGTGCCGACCGGGCCGAAGATCTCGTCCCTGGCAATTGCCATGTCGTTGCGTGCGTTGGCGAAGATCGTCGGGCGCACGAACCAGCCGCGCCCGGGGGTGGACACGCCACCGGCGAGCAGCGTCGCACCTTGGTCGATGCCCAGCTGAATGTAGCGGTTGACGCGCTCGAACTGGGCTTTCTTGGCCACCGGGCCCATCTGTACGCCGGGCTGGTGCGGGTCGCCGACGTTGACCGCCCGCGCGGCTTCAGCCAGCGCCGCGCCGAAGCGTTCGGCGAGACTGCGCTGCACCAGGATGCGTGAACCGGCGGCACACACCTGGCCCTGGTTGGCGAACAGGCCGAGGGCACAGCCGCGTACCGCGTCGTCGAAGGACGCATCATCGAACACAATCTGCGGGCTCTTGCCGCCCAGCTCCAGGGCCACGCGCTTGAACAGCACGCCGGCCGTGCGCTGGATCTCGCGACCCGCTTCGGGGCTGCCGGTGAAACTGATCTTGGCGATGTGCGGGTGTTCGCACAACGCACGCCCGACCTCGGCACCGTAGCCGGTGACTACGTTGATCACGCCGTCCGGGAAGCCTGCTTCCTGCGCCAGCGCCGCCAGGTGCAGCGCCGACTGCGGGGTCTCTTCCGACGGCTTGATCACCACGGTGCAACCGGCGGCCAGCAGCGCGGCGAGCTTCCACACGGTGATCATCAGTGGCGAATTCCACGGCACGATGGCGCCGACCACGCCCACGGGTTCGCGCACCGTGTACGAGAGGGTGCGGGTGCCGAAATAGCCGCCGGTGGGAATGGTGCGACCTTCCAGCTGGTTGGCCCAACCGGCGGCGGCGCGCAGGTTGGCGATGGCGTTGGGCAGGTCCATCCGGCGCGGTTCGATGGGCGAGCGGCCGATGGCGTTGGCGTCCATGTCCGCCAGACGCTCGCTGTCGCGCTCCACCAGGTCTGCCAGTTTTGACAGCAACCGGCCACGCCTGGCGCCATCGAGCTGGCTCCAGGCGCCGCGCTCAAGTTGCTCGAGCGCGGCACCCACGGCGTGGTTGACGTCCTCGACGCTGCCGCGTGCGCTGCGGCCGTAGACTTGTTCGGTGACCGGGTCGAGCAGGTCGATGTAGTGTCCGCTCGAAGGTTCGACGGCGGCGCCCGCGATGAAGTGGTTCAACTGTTCAGTCATGTTGTGCTCCTTGGATCAGGCCTTGAGGGAGGCCAGGGCGTCGCCGAAGATGTCCAGTGCCTTGAAGAACAGCGCACGGGAGATGGTCAGTGAAGGCATCACGCGCATCACGTTGCTGTAGCGACCGCAAGGGATCATCAGCACGCCGTGGTTGATCAGGTAGCCCATCAGTTGGCCGATCTTTTCACCGGCCAGTGGCGCCTTGGTGAGCGGGTCCTCGACCAGTTCGATACCGATCATCAGGCCGCGCCCGCGCACTTCGCCGACGAAGGGGCTGTTGAAGCCGCGGATGCGTTCCTGGGCTTGCAGGCCCAAGTCGTGGGCGCGGTTGAGCAGGTCGAGTTCCGGGTCTTGCAGGATGCTGATATTGGTCAGCGCCACGGCTGCCGACAGCGAGTTGGCGGCGAAGGTATTGGGCATCGAACCGTCGGGGATCTGTGCGGCCAGGTCCGAGCGCATGATCAGGCCGGCCATGGGCAGGTCGCTGCCGATGCCCTTGCCAAAGGTGAGCATGTCGGGTTTGACGCCGGAGTGCTCGACCGCCCACATCTTGCCGGTACGGCCCGCGCCGGACTGCACTTCATCGACAATCAGCAACGTGCCGCTGCGGTCGCACGCTTGGCGCAGGCGTTGCAGGAACTCGGGGGAGGGCGGCACGTAGCCGCCTTCGCCCTGCACGGGCTCGACGATCACGGCGGCCACGTCATCGGCTGCGGTGTACGGGGTGTTCAGCAGGTAGTCGACGTAGTCACCGGCGATCTGCTCGGCGCTCTTGTGGGTGGTGTCGAAGGGGAAGCGGTAGGCGTACGGGTAGGGCGCGTGGATCACGCCGCCCATCTGTGCGCCGTAGCCTTTGCGGTAGGCCGTGCCGGTGGTGAGGGCGCCGGATGCGTTCCACACACCGTGATAACCGCCATGGAAGGCAATGATCTGATGCCGCCCGGTGATGCGCTTGGCGAACTTGATCGCGGCCTCCAACGCATCGCTGCCGCTTTGGGTGAAGAAAGTAATGCAGTCGCCGCGCAAGCCGTCGGGGGCGATCTCGGACATCTTCGCCGCCAGTTCGGTACGGCGGGTGCTGTTGATCTCCAGGGCGTGCATTAGCACTTGGGATTGTGCCTGGATGGCCTGCACCACTTTGGGGTGGCAACGGCCTACGCTGCTGACGCCGACACCGGCGGACAGGTCGATGTAAGTGTTGCCATCCGGGTCCTTGAACGTGGCGCCAAAAGCGCGGTCCATCGCCACCGGCATGCGGCCACCCCCGCGGGCCATCGACTCGGTGCGCGCCGACAGCGCCAGGGCCTCGCTCGCCTTGGGGCCGGGCAGGGCGCTGGAGATGATCCGCGGGGCATCCGCGAAGTGCAGGGCTTCAAATTTGGCTTCACTCATGACGGTCTCTCTGGAATGTCGATTTAAGTCAGCCCGATCATCTGCGTGGCGGGTTGCAGGCCGGTAGCCCGAATCGGCAATTGCGCGTGTCGGCCCCAGGGAGGCGCGGAATCTCAGAAACAATTTGCAGGATTTTTGCGATATGCGACTATCCAAAGGCGCGGCGATCTAAAAACAAGAATATGGGTAGAGGCTCCAGATACCATGAAAAACCAGACGATCAGCCATTTTCGCGACATCCACGTGCATGCCGCCACGGTTCAGCAGTGGAACCAGGACTACAGCCAACTCACTGCCGGCTCCGCCGAAAGCACGCTCATGCAACTGACGACGACCGGCTGTCACTTGTTTCTCGAACAGATCAACCAGCGTGTGGTGCAGAACGGCGTGGCCCCCCGCGACAAGATGTGCTTTGCCGTGCCCATCAACGTTCCCGGATCGATCCGGATGCAGGGCCGCGACGTGGACGACAGCAGCCTGTTCTTCCTGCACGGTGGCGAGGAATTCATGTTCCATATGCCGATGGGCATGGAGCTGCTGTCCATCACCTTCGAGCGTGAAATGTTCGAGCAGGCGCTGGAGCAAATCCCGTCGGCGAAGGCGCTCAACCAGTTGCTGCGCCAGCCGGTGATCAAGGTGTCGCCCCAGCGTTTCGCCCAGGCGCGTCGCCGCTTGCTGGCGCTGTTCTCCCAGGCCCTGTTGCACGACGACCTTGACAGCACCTGGGAGTTGGCGTTGGAGCAGGCGATGCTCGACGAGTTGTTGCAACTGATGCTCGACCCGGCCTGCGACAAGCAACAGCGCAGCCCCAGTTCCACGCGCAGTTTCATTGTGGAGAAATGCCACCGCCTGGCGACCGCCGAGCTGCTCAACGTGCCCAGCGTGACCGACTTGTGCCAGCGCCTGCAGGTGAGTCGGCGCACCGTGCAAAACAGCTTTCGCGCGGTGGCCGAGACCACGCCGCTGAACTACCTGCGCTCGGTGCGGCTCAACGGCGTACGCCGCACCTTGATGACCACCCGCGCCCGCGAGCTGTCCATCGGCGACGCCGCCGCGCAATGGGGTTTCTATCACCTCAGCCATTTTGCCGCGGAGTACCAGGAGCTGTTCGCCGAGCTACCGTCCCAGACCACCCGCGCCGCCATCACCGGGTGCGTGCGCGTCTGAACAAAGACCTGGAATCACCGGCGCCAGCCGGGCAGGTGTCGTTGAGCCATTGGGTGACCGATTTGGGCTACCGAGGCGTTCGTGAGCAGGCATAGGATCGAATCCAGCGTGCGACAAGAACGACGAACCCTTCGGTGACGGTGAGCGGTTGACTGTGCCGATCCTCCAGCGACTGCCTCATACAATAAGGTCAACAACATGAGTGTACCTCTCCCGGTCAACCGCTCCACGGAGCTCAAGCGTGGCGCCCTGGGTGTCGGCTTCATCATCTTTTTTGTAGTGTCGGCGGCCAGCCCGCTGAGTGTGATTGCCGGTGGTTTTCCGATTGGCATCATGCTGGGTAACGGTGCCGGTACTCCGGCCTTGCTGATCCTGGCCTTGCTGGTGCTGCTGGCGTTTTCGGTGGGCTACACCACCATGTCCCGGCATGTGACCAATGCCGGTGGTTTCTACGCCTTCACCTCCCGGGGCCTCGGCGGCCTGGCCGGCGGTGCGGCGGGGGTACTGGCGATGTTTGCCTACAACATCCTCCAGGTCGGCTTGTACGGCATGTTCGGCGGGGTGGTCAGCGGCACCATGGCCAGTGTGTTCGGCCTGGCGCTGCCGTGGTGGGCCTATTCGTTGCTGGCGATGGCCAGCGTGGCGATCCTGGGGTATCGCAAGATCGACCTGTCGGCACGGGTGCTGTCGGTGGTGGTGATCGCCGAGTACCTGGCAATCCTGATCCTGGATTTCGCCATCCTCAAATCCGGCGGTGATAGCGGTATCAACCTCGATGCGTTCAACAGCGCCCATGTGTTCAGCGGCACGCCGTCGATCGGCCTGCTGTTCTGCTTCGCGGCGTTTATCGGCTTTGAAGCCACCACGATCTACGGCGAAGAAGCCAGGGACCCGCAGCGCACCATCCCGATTGCCACCTACTGTTCGGTGCTGTTGATCGGCGGCTTCTATGCGTTGTCGGTCTGGTCGATGGTGGTGGGCGTCGGCGCGGACAAGATCGTACCGCTGTTGCAGTCCCTGCAAGACCCGACGACCTTTATCTACGGCATGTCCGACCACTTTGTCGGGCCGCAGCTGACCCAGGTGATCCGTGTGCTGTTCATGGTCAGCATCTACGCTGGCCTGTTGGCTTTCCACAACGCCGCCGCACGTTACTTCTACGCAATTGGCCGCGACGGCTTGCTGCACAGCCTGCTGGGCACCACCCACCGCGTGCACCAGAGCCCGCATATGGGCTCGGCGTTGCAAAGCCTGATCTCGGCAGTGGTGGTGCTGATTTTCGCGGCGATGGATGCCGACCCGATCCTGCAACTGTTTGCCTGGCTGTCCAACCTGGCGACGTTGTGCGTGATCTTGCTGATGGCGCTCACGTCGGCTGCGGTGCTGATGTTTTTCCGGCGCCACCCCGAGCTGAAGGTCGGGCTGTGGCGCGGGCGGATTTTCCCGGGGTTCTCGTGCCTGGCGCTGCTGGCGGTGCTGGTGCTGGCGGTGGTGCATTTCGATGTGTTGACGGGCGCCAGCGTGGCCTTGTCCTATGCCTTGTGCGCGATTATTCCGGCGGCGCTGCTGGGCGGCGTGTTTCTCGCGGCTCGCCTGCGCAAGCGTTCACCGCAGCGCTTCCAGGCCCTGGGCAGTCACAAGCTCTAAGGCTGGACGGGGGCTGACGGCTTGCTCAGTTTGACCAACAGCGCTGCAACCAACAGCAGCGCTGCCGATGCCGCCAACACCAGCACAAAACCGGCATCAAACGCTGAGCGGGCAAAGGCAATCAGCATCGCACGGCCTTCGGGCGCCAGCGTTTCGGCGACCACCAGGGCATCGTCCAGGCTGTCGAATGCCACGGGATCGCGGGTCAGCCACGTCGGAATCGCCACTCCCGCGGCATACGCATAGATCGCCGACAACAGGCTGCCGGCCAGGGTCACACCGACCGCGCCGCCCAGCTCAAACGACACTTCCTCGATGGATGCGGCCATGCCGGCCTTGTCGGCGGGCACGCTGAGCATGATGGTGCTGGATGAAGCGGTCAGCGCCGCGCCAATCGTGAAACCCAAGGCCCCAAGGCTGATGAGTTGCAGGTACGCCGGCGCGGTGTAGAGCAACAGGTACGCCAGCATCGCGGCAGAAGACAGCAGCAATGTCCAGAACAGCATGCGCTGGTGCCCCAGGCGCGGCAGGTAGTAACCGGCCAGGGGGCCGGAGACGAAGGAACCCAGGGGTAATGGCAGGATAAACAGTGCAGCCTCCAACGGTGACAGGCCGAGCACCAGTTGCAGGCGCTGACTGAACACCAGCTCCATGCCGATCAGTGCGGCGGCCGACACCACCGCTGCGATCACCGCATTCCTGAAACCGGCGGTGCGGAACAAGCTCAGGTCGAGCATCGGTTGTGCGGCGCGGCGTTGACGCCGTACGAACAACCACAAGAACAGCGCACCGAGGACCAGCGCCACCAGCATGCCGTTGTAGGCGGGGGCGCGCTTGCCGAGCTCCTTGATTGCATAGGCCAGGCTGATCAAACCGATCATCACCTGCAACGAGCCCAGCCAGTCCCACCGTTTTTGCGTATCTGCGGGCGGATTCGGGATCAGTAGAACGCCGACGACCAGCGCCACCAGCACGATCGGCACATTGATCAAAAACACCGAGCCCCACCAGAAATGCTCCAGCAACAGGCCGCCCACCACCGGCCCGAACGCGGCGCCGCCAGAGGCCACCGAGGCCCACACACCGAACGCCATGGCCTGCTCCCGTGGGTCGCTGAACGTGATCCGCACGATGGCCAGCGTCGCCGGCATCATCATCGCGGCACCGACCGCCAGAAAGCCGCGCGCACCGATCAGCACGCTGGCGGTTGGCGAAAATGCGGCAACCAGCGAGAACACGCCAAACACCGCCAGCCCGCCGATAAACAGGCGCTTGTGGCCGAGGCGGTCACCCAGGGTGCCCATGCCCAGCAGCAGCCCGGCGGCGATCAGCGCGTAGATGTTGACGATCCACAGTTTCTGCGACGGCGAGGCATTCAGCTCGCGGGTCAGGGTGGGCAGGGCGGTATACAGCACGGTCATGTCAATGACGATCAGCAGCAGGGCGCTGGAAATAATCGCCAGGATCAACCAGCGCAATGGAAGTGTCATGGGAGGGACTCGGAGGCAGGGGAAGCGTTGCAGGCAGGTTACTGTAACTCAGGCTCGGCGCGCGTGGCGCCGTGCCGTTTACACGCGAAAGTGCCCAACCAATTGCTGTTGATGATTGGCCATGGCGTGCAGCGATTCACTGGCTCGCGTGGCGTCGTTCATCTGGTGGCTGAGTGTTTCGCTGATGCCACGGATGTCACTGACCCGATGGCTGATGTCTTCCACCACGGTGCTTTGTTCCAGGGCCGCGCTGGCGATCTGTTGGTTCATTTGTTCAATCACATCCACGGCCTGGGAAACCGCCTCCAGCGCCGAGCGGGTCTGTTGCACCTGGAGCACGCTGTGGCCGGCCTGCTCGCGGCTCGCCTGGGTGCTGTGCACCACTTCCTGGCTGAGCTGTTGCAAGGTTTCGATCACCGTGCGCACCTGTTCGACCGAGCGCTGGGTGTTGCTCGCCAGGTGCCTGACCTCATCGGCCACCACTGCAAAACCACGGCCCTGCTCGCCGGCCCTGGCGGCTTCGATGGCCGCGTTCAACGCCAGCAGGTTGGTCTGTTGGGCGATGGCGCTGATTACATCGAGCACTTGGCCAATCTGGGTGCTGCTGTCGGCGAGGGCGGTGACCTGCGTGAGGGTGCCGTCCAGGCGCTGATCGAGGCTGTCGATGCTGCGCTCGGCCGTGGCGAATACCGCTTGGCCGGTTCGGCTGGCGTTTTCGGCGGCGGTGGCGGCGTCCGCGGCGCTGTGGGAGTGGCGCGCCACTTCCTGGGCACTGGCGCTCATTTGATGCAGCGCGGTCGCGGCCAATTCTACTTCGCGGTATTGGCGCTGCATGCCCGTGCTGACCTCGCGGGCAATGCCCGATGAGGTGTCGGCATGGTTGCGGGTCTCCACGGCGGCATTTTGGATGGCGCGCATCATCGGTTGTAGCTTGTCGAGGAAACGGTTGAAGCCACTGGCGAGTCGACCCAGTTCGTCGCGTCGCCCGGCGGGCAGGCGTTGCGTGAGGTCGCCGTCGCCCTCAGCAATCGCATCCAGCAGGTTGGCCACCTTCAATATCGGGCGTGTCACGCCGTAGGCCGCGAGCCAGATCAGCAGCATGCCCAGGCAGCTGGCCAGCAGGCCCAGGCCCAGATTGAAGCGGTTGGCGTCGCGGTTCTTGTTGTCCAGTTCGCTTTGCATTTGCTGCGCGGGCGCCTGCACCAGAGCTTGCGGTACTTTGATCTGCAGTTGCCACGCCGGGTTGCCCGTCACGGTTTGCAGGGCCTGGGCCACGTCCACGGCGGCCTCGCTGACCGAACCGCTGCGCCCGGCCACCTGGCCGGCGGGTGACAGGATCGTCACCTCGCTGGCCCCCGCGTACAGGTCGTGGCCGAGGTTGGCGGCAAGCTTTTGCAGGGTCTCGAGGCTGACGTCCAGGCCCAGCACGCCGAGTACCTGGCCATTGACGATCAGCGGTACGGAAATGCTGCTCATCAATACGTCGCGGCCCTCCACCTGGCTGGTGTAGGGCTCGACCACGCAGGTGCGCCGTTGCGTCTGGGGGCAGCGATACCAGTCGGTGTCCGGATCGGCGCCGGGCAGCGCATGGTTGGCGGTGATTTGCGCCTCGCTCAGCACATCCTGCACCAGTTGCCCCGGCTGGCTTTGCGACCAGTACAGCGCAAAGCGTCCGGTTTCGTTGCCGGCCAGGGCGGGTTGCGCGACGAAATCCGCATCGGCCCCGGCCAGCGCGCCGGGCAACAGCACCACGTACAGGCCGAGCACGTCCGCGCGCTTGAACAGGGCCTGGCGGGTCACCTCCACCAGGCTTTCACGCAGTTGCGCAGCGCTGAGGCGCCCCTTGAGTGCCTGCTCGCGCAGGTGCACGACCTGTTCGGCGAAGCCTTCGCTGTACAGCGCCGCTGCGTTGAAAAAACGCTCCACGCGCAGGCCTTGGGCAACGGCCTGGGCTTGCAAACGCTCGACGGCGGCTTGCCCCAGCAACTGGCTGCTCTGTTGCTTGAGCAGGTTGGCGCTTTGTTGATTCTGGTACACGCCGGCACCGATCAGCGCGCCGACTACGGTCAGCAGGCACAGCCCGCTCAACAGGGTGATGCGCCATTGGAGGGTGAGATGGGTTGAACGCATGGCTGAGGTTCCTGAAGAGAGCACGATGGCGCGAGCATGCGGGGCGCCTGGATAAGCGGCTATCCCGAATCGGCAAGCGCTGGCGGTGGCGGCTTGACCTGTTTTGGGGCGCGGGTTCGGATGCTACCGATTTGGGATAGCGAGGGGTTTGGGGCGGGCATAGGATCAAATTCAGCGTGCAACCAAAACAACAAGCTAACCGGTGCCGATGCGGTGTGGTCGGACCAACCCAACAGCGACTGCCTCATACAATAAGGTCAACAAAATGAGTGTTTCTATTCCGGTCAACAGCTCCACGGAGCTCAAGCGTGGCGCCCTGGGTGTCGGCTTCATCATCTTCTTTGTGGTGTCGGCGGCCAGCCCGCTCAGTGTAATTGCCGGCGGGTTTCCCATTGGCATCATGCTTGGCAACGGCGCCGGTACGCCGGCGTTGCTGATCTTGGCCTTGCTGGTGCTGCTGGCGTTTTCGGTGGGCTACACCACCATGTCCAAGCACCTGACCAACGCCGGTGGTTTCTACGCCTTTACCTCCCGTGGCCTCGGCGGCCTGGCCGGCGGTGCGGCGGGGGTGCTGGCGATGTTTGCCTACAACATCCTCCAGGTCGGCTTGTACGGCATGTTCGGCGGGGTGGTCAGCGGCACCATGGCCAGTGTGTTCGGCCTGGAGTTGCCGTGGTGGGCCTATTCGCTGTTGGCGATGGCCAGTGTGGCGATCCTGGGGTATCGCAAGATCGACCTGTCGGCACGGGTGCTGTCGGTGGTGGTGATTGCCGAGTACCTGGCGATCCTGATCCTGGATTTCGCCATCCTCAAATCCGGCGGTGACAGTGGCGTCAACCTCGATGCATTCACTAGCAGCCGTGTGTTCAGCGGCACCCCGTCGATCGGCCTGCTGTTCTGCTTCGCGGCGTTTATCGGCTTTGAAGCCACGACCATCTACGGCGAGGAAGCCAAGAACCCGCAACGCACCATCCCGATTGCCACCTACTGCTCGGTGCTGTTGATCGGCGGCTTCTATGCGTTGTCGGTGTGGGCGATGGTGGTGGGCGTCGGTGCGGACAAGATCGTGCCGCTGTTGCAGTCCCTGCAAGACCCGACGACCTTTATCTACGGCATGTCCGACCACTTTGTCGGGCCGCAGCTGACCCAGGTGATCCGTGTGCTGTTCATGGTCAGCATCTACGCCGGGCTGTTGGCCTTCCACAACGCCGCCGCACGTTACTTCTACGCGATTGGCCGCGACGGCTTGCTGCACAGCCTGCTGGGCACCACCCACCGCGTGCACCAGAGCCCGCACATGGGCTCGGCGTTGCAGAGCCTGATCGCCGCCGTGGTGGTACTGATTTTCGCGGCGATGGACGCCGACCCGATCCTGCAACTGTTCGCCTGGTTCTCCAACCTGGCCACGCTGTGTGTGATCTTGCTGATGGCGCTGACTTCGGTGGCCGTGTGCGCGTACTTCCAGCGCCATCCCGAATTGAATGTCGGCGTGTGGCGCGGGCGCATCCTGCCGGGGTTTTCCTGCCTGGCGCTGGTGTCGGTGCTGGTGCTGGCGGTAGTGCACTTCGACGTGCTGACCGGGGCCAGCAAAGTCCTGTCCTACGGCCTCTGCGCGATCATTCCAATGGCCTTGATCATCGGCGTCTATCTCGCCGCTCGCCTGCGCAAAATCTCGCCACAGCGTTTCCACGCGTTGGGCAGCCACAAGCTCTAAGCCGTACTCGATGACCCAGGTAAAACCGGACCGCCGCCAGTTGGCGCGGCCCGTCAGTGTGTGAAAGGAAGGTTTCCAATGCAAAACTACACGATGCATATCAATGGGCTGCCAGTGGCGGGTGAACAGGGTCGCTTCGATGTGATCAACCCCGCCACCGGCAAGGTGTTCGCCCAATGCCCGGCGGGCTCGCTGGCGCAACTCGACCAGGCCGTCGACGCCGCGCAAGCCGCGTTCAAGACCTGGCGCCATAGCAGCCACGCCGACCGTTGCCAGCGCTTGCTGGCCATCGCCACCGACATCGAGCAGGAAGCCGACGCCCTGGCCCGGCTGATCGTGCAAGAGCAAGGCAAACCGCTGGAGCTGGCGTTCTCCGAAGTCATGGGCGCCGCCGCCTGGACCCGCTACGCGGCCGGGCAGGAAATCGCCGTGGAGTTGGTCGAGGAAACGCCGACGCAACGCATCGAGCTGCACCGCAAGCCATTGGGCGTGGTGGCCTCGATCACACCGTGGAACTGGCCGTTCATGATCGCCGTGTGGCACATCATGCCGGCGCTGCGGGCGGGCAACTGCGTGATCAGCAAGCCATCGAGCCTGACTCCGCTGAGCACCCTGGGCCTGGTGGACATCATCGCTCGGCATGTGCCAAACGGCGTGATCAATTGCGTGACCGGCGAGCAAGGCTTTGGCAGCGCGTTCACTTCCCACACCGGCATCCAGAAAATCGTGTTTACCGGTTCCACCGCCACCGGGCAAAGCGTGATGCGTGGCGCGGCAGGCAACCTCAAGCGCCTGACCCTGGAACTGGGCGGCAACGACGCTGCCATCGTGTTGCCCGGCACCCCGGTGGACGCGGTGGCCGAGGCAATTTTCCAGGCGGCCTTTCTCAACATGGGCCAGACCTGCGCCGCGCTCAAGCGCCTGTACATCCACGAATCGCAATACGCAGCGTTTTGCGAGGCGCTGACGCAAATTGCCGCGCGCCAGGTGGTGGGCGATGGCCTCGACGCGGGCGTGACCTTCGGCCCGGTACAGAACCTGGAACAACTGCAACTGGTGGAAGCGCTGGTCGCCGACGCACGGGCCCAGGGTGGCCGGGTGCTGTGTGGTGGCGCGCGCCTGGATCATGCCGGCTACTTCTATCCGCCGACATTGGTCGCGGACGTTACCGACGGCCAGCGCCTGGTGGATGAAGAACAATTCGGCCCGGTATTGCCGTTGATCGCCTACCGCGATGTCGAGGATGTGCTGCAACGCGCCAATGCGGGCGACATGGGCCTCGGCGGCTCAGTGTGGGGGCCGGATGTCGCGCAGGCCGAGGCCTTGGCCAGCCGCCTGGAAAGCGGTGTGGCGTGGGTCAACTGCCACGCCCAGATCCAACCGAATACACCGTTTGGCGGCAGCAAGATGTCCGGGTTTGGCGTCGAGTTCGGCCTGGAAGGGCTGCTGGAATTCACCGGACAACAACTGCTGTTTGTGCGCAAGCGCGAGGCTGAATAAGGAACATGAGCATGTACGAGAAATACAAGAACGCCGAAAAAAAATTCTGGCACCCCATGGGCTCCAGCGCCGCGCCGCACCGTGACAAAACCCTGGTCATCGCCCGGGGCGACGGCAACTACATCACCGACATCGACGGCCAGCGCATGCTCGATGGCGTGGGCGGGCTGTGGAACGTCAACATCGGGCACAACCGCGCCAGCGTGAAGGCGGCGATTGCCGCGCAGTTGGATGAGCTGGCGTATTACCAGACCTTCGACGGCATTGCCCACCCTCGGGTGTTTGACCTGGCCGAACGGCTGACCGGCATGTTCGCCCAGGAGCGCATGGCGCGGGTGTTGTTCAGTTCTGGTGGTTCCGATGCGGTCGAGACCGCGCTGAAAATGGCCCGGCAATACTGGATCGCCAGCGGCGAGCCCGGGCGTACGCGCTTCTTGTCCCTGCGCAACGGCTATCACGGCGTGCACATGGGCGGCACCTCGGTGGGCGGCAATGGGGTGTACCACTACAACCATGGCCAACTCCTCGCCGGTTGCCACTTGCTCGACACGCCCTGGCTGTATCGCAACCCCTGGGATTGCCGCGATCCCCAAGCGCTGACCGCGCACTGCATCCGCCAGTTGGAAGAGCAGATCGCGTTGCTCGGCGCCCAGACCATCGCGGCCTTGATCGCCGAGCCCGTGCAAGGGGCGGGCGGGGTGATCGTGCCTCCGGCCGACTATTGGCCGCGTTTGCGCGAGGTGTGCGACCGCCACGGCATTCTGTTGATTGCCGACGAAGTGGTCACTGGCTTCGGGCGCTCGGGCTGCATGCTCGGCAGTCGCGGCTGGGGCGTGGCACCGGACATCCTGTGCCTGGCCAAGGGCATCACCGCCGGTTACATCCCGCTGGGCGCCACGCTGTTCAACCAGCGCATCGCCGATGCCATCGAAAACGGCCAGGGTTTCAGCCACATGATCATGCACGGCTACACCTACAGCGGGCACCCGACCGCGTGTGCGGCGGCGCTGGCGGTGCTGGATATCGTCGAAGCCGAAGACCTGCCGGGTAACGCCGCCAAGGTGGGTGCGCAGCTGCTGGAACAACTCCAGCCACTGGTTGAACGCTACGCGGTGGTGGGTGAGGTGCGCGGCAAGGGCCTGATGATTGCCCTGGACCTGGTCAGCGACAAACGTACCCGCCAGCCCCTCGACCCGGCCGCGGGCCAACCGTCACGCATCGCCGACGAGGCGCGCCGTGCCGGAGTGCTGGTACGGCCGATCGGCAACAAGATCATCCTCTCGCCGCCATTGACCCTCACCCGCGACGAGGCAGGCTTGATGGTGTCGGCGCTGGAAGCGGCATTCGCCCGCTGCGGCTAGTTCCCGCGCATTCGGTGCGGCCCGCCCGCACCGACGTCACATCCCTATCTGAGACAGCCTATCAAAGGCGCCCCCCAAGGAGCTTCAGCCATGCGCTATCCATCGCGTCGTCCGGTTTTCGGCCGCACACTTGTGTGCACGTTGGCGCTGTGCGCCCTCAACCAGGCCCAGGCCTATGAGTTGTACAGTGATGAAAGCCGGCATCTCAACGCCGACATGACCGCCGTGTTCGGGCACTTCAACAGTCGCAAGAACTATGACGGCACGTCCGGCGGTTCGACCTGGCGCGAAGGTTTTATCAAATACGGCCTGAGCGGCGACCAGGCCCTGGCGGGCAATGGCACGGCGTATGGCGCCTTTGCGCTGCTCAGCTCCGCAACCTGGGGCGACGGTGACCCGGCTGGCAACACCCTGGGCACCGAGCGCACCACCAAGATCGAAGACGCCTACCTCGGCTGGCGTTCCGGGGATCTGTTCCCGGCCCTGGGCAAGGACGGCGTGGATATTTCCGCCGGGCGCCAGGTAGTCAAGCTGGGCCGCGGTTTCCTGATCAACGATGACGGGCCGAACCTGGGCAAGGGCCCCGCCGATGGCCAGCTGAACCGGGGTGGCGCGTTTTACCTGGCGGCGCGGCATGCGTTCGACCAGACCGCATTTGTGCGCCTCGGCGGGCAGGAGGGCGTGCATGGCAGCCTGCTCTGGCTCAAGTCCGACAACCGCGCCCAGGCCGAAACCGAACTGGCCGCCGGCACCCTGGAGTACACCGCCAAACCGGGCACGCTGGGGTTGACCTGGGTCCACGGTATCGACGTCAACGAGCGGTGGGCCAGCGACTTTCAACGCCAGCGCAAAGGCATGAATGTCTACAGCCTGCGCGGTGAGGGCGACGCAGGCATGCCCAACGTCAGCCTGGCGTTCGAGTATGCCTGGCAGGACAAGGACGCCGGGCCGCAAAACGCCTGGTACGGTGAAGCCGGCTACACCTTCGCCGACACGGCCTGGGCGCCCAAGCTGACCTACCGCTATGCGCGCTATTCACAAAAGTGGGATTCGCTGTTCACTGGCCTGAGCCAGGGCTACGGCACCTGGTTGCAGGGCGAAGTCGCCAGTAACTACAGCGGGCCGTTCAACAGCAACACGCGCGTACAGCACCTGGGCCTCAAGGCGACCCCCCTGGAAAACCTGACCCTGGGCGCGCTGTTCTTCGATTTCGATACGGTGCGCAAGGCCAATGCACTGAACCTCAACGCCCGCGAGCTGGACCTGTATGCCGAGTGGGCGGTGAACCCGCACCTGATCATCACCCCGCTGGTCGGCTTGTACAAACCGCAACAGGACGCCAGCTCGGGCGGCAATCAGGTGGGGAGCAACGGCACCAACGTGTACAGCCAGGTGACCGTCGCCGTGCCGTTCTGAGTCGCTCAGGCCGCCGGGGTGGCGGGCGGGTTGCGCATGTTGTCGGCGATGCGCCGCGTGGTGTCCATGACCATTTCGATCACGGTCTCCTGGCGCAGCAGCTTGAAGCTTTGCGTGCTGCCGACGGCCGACAGGCTGCCGACCACTTCGTCGAGGTCGGTCTGGATGATGGGCGCGGCGATCCCGGTCAGGCCCAGGTTGAGTTCATCGTGGGTCAGGCAGTAGCCGTCCTTGCGGATCTTTTTCGCGGCCTTGTTGAACCCCGCCCAGTCATAGGGGCTGGCGGGGTCGTTGGCCATGTGCTCGTCGAACAGGCGTTGCAGGCGGCGGCCTTTCTGGAACGCGATCAACACCTTCGATTGCGCCCCCCGGAAGAACGGCAGCGGCTGCCCGCGCCCGAATGCAAAGTGATAGGTGTCGGTGGGTTCGGCAATGTAGGTGTTGATGATGCGCCCGTCGTAAAACACGCTGGCAAACACCGCCAGGCCGGTCTGTGCGGACAGCTCGTGCATCAACTCGCGACCGGCGACGAGGATCGGGTCGTACTGGCGCATTTTCCAGTCCAGCTCGATCACCCGCGGGCCCAAGCCATAGCTGCCGGCGTCCACGCGGGTCAGCAGGCCGGCGTCACACAGATCCTTGACGTAGCGGTACACCGTTGCCCGTGACAGGCCCATGCGCTCGGCGATGGTGTCGGGGTCGATCTTCAACGTCTGTGGACCGAACAGGTCCAGGACACTCAGCAATTTGCTCAGGCTACTCATTTCGTTCCTAGAAAAGGGGGGACGTGCTGCGTCGGGCTGGCGCAACACTACCGCAGTGAGAGAAAAACGCAATATTTGGCAGATTATTCGCCGTCTAAAAATCTCAAAAGTCTCAATAAATGAGATAAACACAAATAAAATGCTTGTTGATTGAATATTTGTGTGTGATAAATCTCATCACTGCAAACGCTCAAGCAAGAGGGCTGAAAATGAATGGTGCGCAACTGATAGTGAATGCGGCAGCGGCAAGCGGTATCGAGTACTGCTTCGCCAACCCCGGAACCACCGAAATTCCCTTGGTGGCGGCCATGGCCAGCGCACCTGCACTCAAGCCGGTGTTGTCGTTGTTCGAAGGGGTCTGCACCGGGGCCGCCGACGGCTACGGCCGCATCGCCGGCAAACCGGCGATGACCCTGACCCACTTGGGCCCGGGCTTTGCCAACGGCATCGCCAACCTGCACAACGCCCGCCGGGCCAACACGCCCATCGTCAACGTGATCGGTGACCACGCTTCATGGCACGTCAACTACGACCCGCCGTTGGCCAGTGACATCCAGGCCCTGGCCGGTGCCGTCTCCGGCTGGGTGCGCACTTCGCGCACCGCGTCGGGTATTGGCGACGACCTGCAGGAAGCAATGCGCGCGGCCTGGCAGGCCAAAGGCCAGATCGCCAGCTTGATTTTGCCGATGGACCTGCAAGCCCATACCGTGACCCACAGCGGTGTATTCGCGCCGATCCGCCCGCCGGTGCGACGGTTTGCCGGCGATCGCATCGAAGCGGTCGCCAAGGCCCTGCGTGATGGGCTGCGCCTGGTGTTTATCGTCGGTGACGAAGGGCTGTCGGTGGCGGGCTTGGAAGCGGCGGGGCGCCTGGCACAACTGCCGGGTGTGCGCCTGTTTGCCGAGACCTTTCCGCGCCTGAGTTACCGTGGCGGTGGCTTGCCGGACCTGGATCGCCTGCCGTACTTCCCGGAAGTGGCGATTGAAATCCTCGAACAGTACGACCTGGTGGTGTGCGCCGGTGTGCCGGAACCGATCAGCTATTTCGGCTACGAAGGCATCCCCTCGCGCCTGGCCGAACGTGAGCGCCTGTTGGGGTTGGCCGATGTCGGCGACGACGTGGCCGGTGCATTGACCGCGCTCGCCGATGCCCTCCAAGCACCGGCCTACGTGCCGACGCCACAGGGCATCGAACTGCCGCCGGGGCATGCCGAACTCACCCCGCAGTCGGTAGGCCAGGTACTGGCTGCCTCGTTGCCGGACGACAGCATTGTTTCGGTGGAAGGCGGCACCTGCGGCTACCCGTTTTTCACCGCTTCGGCTCGCGCCGCACGGCACCGGGTGCTCACCAACACGGGTGGCGCGATCGGTCAGGGCATTCCGGTGGGGTTCGGTGCGGCCCTGGCCGAGCGCGGCAACCGCGTGTACTGCCTGCAATCGGACGGCAGTGCCCAGTACACCATTCAAACCCTGTGGAGCATCGCCCGCGAGCAATTGCCGGTGGTGATCCTGATCGCCGCCAACCATCGCTACGCGATCTTGCAGAACGAATTGCGCCGTTTCGGCATGACCGAGCTGGGCCCGGAGGCGCTAAAGCTCACCGTGCTCGACAGCCCGCGCATCGACTGGAAAGCCCTGGCCAAAGGCTACGGCGTACCGGCCTGCACCGTGCAAACCAATGCCGAACTGCAACGCGCGCTAGCCAACGCCACTGCCAGCAGCGGCCCGTGCCTGATCGAGATGGCGCTGTGAAGGAATCGACCATGAAAACGTTCGAAGTATTGCCCGCCGTCCAGGCCTTTTTGTCGCAACCGGGTCGCTTGTTTATCGGCGGCACCTGGCAGGATGCCGCCGCTGGCCGCCGGTTCGCGGTGGAAAACCCGGCGACCGAAGACACCCTGACCGAAGTCGCCCAGGGCGGCGCGCGGGATGTGGATGCCGCCGTGGCCGCCGCACGAGCGGCCTTCACCGGCCCCTGGGCGTTGCAGTCACCGGCCCAGCGCGGCCTGTTGCTGTTCCGCCTGGCGGACCTGCTCGACCAGCACCGCGAAGAGCTGGCGCAACTGATCACCCTGGAAAACGGCAAGCCCATCGCTGCCGCGCGTGGTGAAGCAGCCAGCGCCGCGACCATCCTGCGTTACTTCGCCGGCTGGCCGACCAAGATCGAAGGCAGCACGTTGCCGGTCTCACCGGCCAGCGGTGCGCCGATGCTCAACTACACCTTGCGTGAGCCGGTGGGGGTCTGCGCGCTGATCGTGCCGTGGAATTTCCCGCTGAACATGTGCGTGTGGAAGCTCGGCCCGGCGCTGGCCACCGGGTGCGTGGCGGTTCTCAAGCCTGCCGAACAGACGCCGCTGGTGGCGATCCGTCTGGTGCAGTTGATCGAGCAGGCGGGGTTCCCCGCCGGTGTGGTCAACCTGGTCACCGGCCTGGGCGCGGAGACCGGCGCACCGTTGGCCGAGCACCCCGACGTCGACAAGATCGCCTTTACCGGCTCGACCCAGGTCGGGCGGCTGATCGCCCAGGCGGCCACGCGCAACATGAAAAAAGTCTCGCTGGAGCTGGGCGGCAAGTCGCCAAACATCATCCTGCCCGACGCCGACATCGTGCGCGCCGCCAAAGGCGCCGCCGACGGGATTTTCTACAACCAGGGCCAGGTGTGCACCGCTGCGTCGCGTTTGTACGTGCACGCCAGCGTGCTGGATCAGGTCCTCGAAGAACTGCAAAAACATGCCGCCGCCCACGTGCTCGGCAACGGCCTGGACCCGGCCAGCAGCATGGGCCCGCTGGTGTCCGGGCGCCAATTGAATACGGTCAAGGGCTACCTGCAACGGGGCCAGGAAGAAGGCGCCGAGCTGATCTGTGGCGGCGGACGCCCGGAGCATCTGGAGCGTGGCCACTTCATCGCCCCCAGCGTGTTCCTCGATCGTGCCGAGGGTGCCTGTGTCGCCCGCGAAGAGATCTTCGGCCCGGTGCTGACGGTGATGAGCTGGAACGAAATCGACGAGCTGGTGGTACGCGCCAACGACTCGCCCTACGGCCTCGCCGCAGGCCTGTGGACCCGCGACCTGCGCTCGGCACACCGGGTGGCGGCGCAACTCAAGGCCGGCTCGGTGTGGATCAACTGCTGGAACGTGGTCGACGCGGCCTCGCCGTTCGGCGGCTACAAGCAATCCGGCTGGGGCCGGGAAATGGGTAAGAACGTGATCGATGCCTACACCGAGACCAAAAGCGTGTTTGTCGATCTGACCTGAACTGAATAATCACACGAGGTAGTTGCTATGGATCTGGAATTGAAAGGCCGCGTGGCCATCGTCACGGGTGGTGGTATGGGCATCGGCAAGGAAGTCGCACGGTTTCTCTCCGAGGAGGGGTGCAAGGTGGTGATCTGCGCGCGGCGCATGGCGTTCCTGCAACTGGCGGCCGAGGAAATCACCGCGCAGACCGGCAATGAAGTGCTGCCGTTGTTTTGCGACACCAACGACATGTCGGCCGTGTCGGAGATGGTCGAGGCCGCCTACAAGCACTTCGGCCGTATCGACATCCTGGTCAACGGCGCGGCAGCACCGTCCGGTGTGGTGCGCAATGACATCGAACATGCCGGCGACGACGAACTGCTGTCGGACCTCAACACCAAGGTGATCGGCTACTTCCGCTGCGCCAAGGCCGTGACCCCGCACATGAAAGCCGGTGGTTTCGGACGCATCATCAACATCGGCGGCCTGACCGGGCGCGGCAGCAAAGTGCTGTCGGGCATGCGCAACCTGGCCATCGCGCACATGACCAAGACCCTGTCCGACCAACTCGGGCCGTCGGGTATCACGGTCAACCTGATTCACCCAGGCGTGGTGGATACCCCGCACATCCAGGAGCTGTACGAGCGTGAAGGGGTCAAGCAAGGCAAGACCCCGGCCGAGGTGGAGCAGGGCTACATCGACGCCACGCCGATCCGGCGCACCCTGGCACCGATTGAAATGGGCTGGCTGATCGGTTTCCTGGCATCCCCCAAGGCCGGTGCGGTCACCGGCGAATCCATTGGCATCGACGGCGGCCTGACCCGCGGCATCTTCATCTGAGGAGCATCAGCGATGAGTAACGGAACCCTTTTGGTGGCAACCGTCGGGCAGGCGGTGATCCGCAGCGCCGACGATGGCCGGACCTGGCATCGCCTCGGCCTGGGGCAGGACCTGGAGTTCGACGCAATCACCCGCTCGTTGAGCATGCACCCGGACACCCCCGAGGTGATCTACGCCGGTACGGATGTGGGCCTGTGTGTCAGCTACGACACCGGCGGCCGCTGGCAGCGCATCAACTCGCCGTTCAACGGGCAGACGGTGTGGAAAGTCGCGGTCGACCCGCAGGACGCCCAGCGGATTTTCGTCGGCACCGGCGCACCGTCGCGCGCGGTGTTGTGGCGCACCCTCGACGGTGGCCTGACCTGGGACCGCGCGCCGGTGGAAATCCCCGAGTTCTGCGACGGTGTCAGCCGCCCGCGCTTGCTGGCCTTCGCCTACGACCCGACCGACCGCAACCAGCTGTGGTTCGGCCTGGAAGAGGGTGGCCTGTTCCACTCCCGCGACGGCGGCGACAGCTGGACCCGCGTCGATGACCGCTTGCTGTGGGACTACAACTCGGACGTACACAACATCCTGGTGCTGCCCAACGGTGGCCAGAAAGTCATCGTGGTGGTGTGCGTCAACGCGGTCTACCGCAGCCTCGATGAGGGCCTGACCTGGACCGGCATTATCGGCCGTGAAGCCTTCGGCCTGTATTACATCCGCGCCATGAACGCGCCGCTGGGCACGCAAAGCGATCTGTACCTGAGCATTTCCGATGGTACGCCGGGCACCACCAGCAAAATCCTGGTGTCCCGCGATGCCGCGCTCAGCTGGGAAGTGCTGCCGCTGCCGCAGCAACCGAATTCCTGCGTGTGGGCGATTGCCATCAACCCGGCCAACCCACGGCAGATCGTCGCGGGCACCAAGTACGGGCATTTGTTTACCTCGGAAAATGGCGGTGAAGGCTGGCAGAAGCAGTGGCGCGATTTCAGCGAAATCGCCGATGTGCTGTGGACGCCTGCCGTGGCGCAGATCAAGGCCGGGCATCAATCCATCGTCAAAAAAAGCTGAGGTGGCCCGCGATGAAAGTCGACATCCTTCGTACGCACTTATCGCTGTGGGTCAGTGACCCTGACGTGTCGGCCCGTTGGTACGCCGACATCCTGGGCATGCACGAAAGTGCCCGTGGCGAAAGCTGGGTGATGATGGCGTTTGGCACCAAGCATCACGACATTGCGTTGATCCGTGCCGACCCCGGTGCCCACCAGGGCGGCATGGGGTTGCAGCACTACGGCCTGGAAATCGCCGGGGACATGACCACCTTGCGCCAGCTGTACGGCATGTTACTGGGCAAGGGCGTGGAGGTGGTGAAAATCACCGACCACGAAATCGGCCATGGCGTGTACTTCAACGACCCGGACGGCAACCGCATGGAGTTTTTCCTGGAGACCGAACACGACGATGCGCGTGGCAAGGCGCGGTTCAAGGAAGCGGGCGCGCCCAGCCGACATTTCAAACTCGACCCACTCGACCCTCTGTGAGGCAAGCCTGATGAAAACTGCGAATTTCGCCACCTATCACATCCGTAAATGGTACAGCTTTGTCGAAGAAACCCTGGCCAATGAAACCGGCCAGTTGGCCGATGGCGAGCCGTTGTTCAAGTACGCCGTCGCGGCGGTGATCGCCAACCCCTATGCCGGGCGCTACAGCGAGTCGCTGGCCGAGCTGGTGGAGCCGTCGCCGCTGTTGGGCGAAGAGTTCGGCCGCCGTATCCAGGCGCTGGCCGGCCAGCACGACATCGTCAGCTACGGCAAGGCCTGCCTGGTGGGCAGCCAGGGCGAGTACGAACATGGCAACGCGTTCCTCACCAACCCGGCGGCCGACCCGGTGCGCGTGGCGCTGGGCGGAGGCAAATCGTGGGTGCCGTCTACCGGCAAGCGCGGTGGGCCGGGTTCCACCATTGATGTACCGCTGGCACACAAGGATGCCCTGTATGTGCGCTCCCACTATGACAGCATGTCGCTGATGTTTGGTGACGGCCCGGCGCCAGACGAGGTGATTATCATCTGGGCGTTCGCCACTCGCGGGCGTTTGCATGCACGCCTGGGCGGCTTGCAGGCCGACGAGGTCAAAGGGCTGGATGGGCTGCACTGATACACGCGTGCGGCTTCGGCGGCGCAGATTAAAACCACAACAAGAAAGCGGTGATAAGCGATGAAGCAGCAGAAGACCCAAGTTGTCATTGTCGGCGGCGGCCCCAACGGGATCACAGCCGCACACTATATGGGGATGTACGGTGTCGACTGCGTCGTCCTTGAACTCGCCGACTGCATCTTGCCGTACCCGCGCGCGGTCGGCATGGATGACGAGGCCCTGCGCGTACTGCAAGGCATCGGCATCGCCGAACTGGCCGCACGCGACATGATCTGCGATGTGCCGCTGCGTTATTACAACGCACGCGGCGTGTGCTTCGCCGAGGTCAAGCCGAGCACCGCCCATTACGGTTGGCCGATGCGCAATATCTTCATGCAGCAGTTGCTGGAAGGCACGCTGCGCGAAACCCTTGGCCAGCACGCCAGTGTCGAGTTGCGCCAAGGCCATGAAATGCTCGAACTGGAGCAGGACGGCGAAGGCGTGACCTTGCAGGTGCGCGATGCCCAGGGCGAGACCTATCAACTGCGTGCCGATTACGTGATCGGCGCCGACGGCGGGCGTTCCACCGTGCGCAAGAAGCTCGGTATCGAGCTGCTGGGGCTGACCCATGCGCGCAAATGGGTGGTGGTCGACACGGCCAACGACACCCTGGATGCGCCCTATACCGCCTTGCATGCCGACCCGCAACGGCCGTTCGTGTGCATTTACCTGCCGTACCAGCAGCGGCGCTGGGAGTTCATGCTGCTGGAGGGCGAAGACGAAGCGAAGATGTGCGAAGAGCACACCATCCGCGACCTGATCCGTGGGCATATCGGCGATGCGGTGGACTCACTCAACATCATCCGCATCCGCGCCTACACCCATCACTCGCGGGTGGCGGCGCGGTTTGTCCAGGGCCGCGTGGCCTTGGTGGGCGACGCCGCACATATCTCGCCACCGTGGGCCGGCCAGGGCCTCAATTCCGGGCTGCGGGACGTGGCCAACGTGGCCTGGAAACTCGCCGCGATCCTCCAGGGCCGCGCCGCCCACGGGATTCTTGCCAGCTACGACCAGGAACGCCGTGGCCACGCGACCGAACTGGTGGCCCTGGCCGACAACATGGGCGCGGTGCTGGGCCTGACCAATCCGTTGATGGCCGGGGTGCGCGACTGGTTGTTCCAGGCGGTGAACAGCGTCGACAACCTGCGCTCGCATTTGCTGGAGTTCAAGTTCAAACCCAAGGCAACCATCACCAAGGGCCTGGTGCATCACGAACGTGCCGAATTGCGCGAGGACGATCTGGTCGGCCAGCTGTTTGTGCAGCCGCATATCGAAGATGCCCAGGGCCAGCGCCGACGCCTGGACGATGTGCTGGGCAACTCGTATGCGGTGCTCGGTTACCGGGTCAACCCACACGCGCATCTCAGTGGCGAAATGGCCGCGTATTGGGCGCGCTGGGATACGCGGTTTATCCAGGTCAACCGTTCGCGCAGCGGCCTGGGGCGCGGCCAGCCGTTGACGGCCGCAGCGGCCCTCAGTGTGGAAGACGTGGATAACCGCCTGGGCGAATGGTTCTCCAGGGTGCGCGATTGCATTGTGGTGGTGCGACCGGATCGGTTTGTCGCCGCCATTACCACCCCCGAGCGGCTCGACGGCGTGCTGCGCAAACTGGCGGAGCAACTCTCATGAATGGCAACAACGAATTGCTCAACCGCTTGCGCCAGGCCACGCATAGCGCGCAGGCCTTGCCAGCGCTGCCGGCGGATGCGCTGGACGTGTATTCCGGCTACGCGCTGCAACGCCTGGGCCTGGAGGCACGCCAGGAAGCAGGCGAGCGCCTGAGCGGCTGGAAAATCGCCTTCGCCGGCCGCGCCGCGCAACAGCGTTTTGGCCTCGACCAGCCGGTGTATGGCGCGCTGACCACGCCGATGCACATCGCGCCCGGCACACCAGTGGCCCTGTCGCGGCTGATCCAGCCCAAGCTGGAGATTGAAGTGGCGATCATCATGGGCCGCAGCCTGGCGCCCGGTGAATACCGTGACGAGGACATCCTGGCCGCCATCGGCGAGGTGGCGCCGGCCTTCGAGATCGCCGATTGCCGCTGGCAAGGCTGGGCGTTCGGCGCCGGGGCATTCCTGGCCGACAACGCGGCGGCAGGGCTGTATTGCATCGGGCCGCGCACGCCGTTTGATCCGTTGCTACACAGCGGCGTCGACTATCGCCTGGAGTGTGCCGGCGCGCTGTGCGGCGAGGGCAATACCGCCGAGCGCGAGGACCCGCCGCTGATCAACCTGTGCTGGCTGATCCGCCGCCTGCTGGCTGACGGTCAACCGGTGGAGGCGGGGCAGGTGGTGCTGTCCGGGGCGTTGCTGGCGCCGATGGCGATCCAGCCGACCACGTACCGCTTGCGGATGTTTGGCACGGAACTGGCTTTGGTTTTCACGGTTGATACCGCCCCAGTGTGAACACCAGTTGCCGTCATGCCGGGGCCACCGAGGAACCACGACCATGCTTGCTGAAGCGCGAACCTTCAATGACCCTCAACAACACGCCGGCTCGATCCACGGTTGGCGACAGGTGTACGACCAGCTTGGCCGTGGCTGCCTGACCAGTGAGCTGCGGCAGTTGTCCGCCGACCGCTTCCAGGTGTTCCAGGAGGTCCTGGACAAGCGCGTGGTCCAGCGTGGCTATGCGCCAAAAGGGCGGCTGTGCGCGGCGATGTCGTTGGGCAGTGCTCCGGTGGTGCAGGGGCAGCAAGTGGGCAGCCACAGTGTGGTGCTGTTGCGCGACGCCGAGGAGTTTGTGCTGCACGCGCCGGAGGGCACGCACTTTTTTGCGTTCAATGTCGACACGGTGCGCTTCGCCAAGCTGGCGGCCTTCGAATTGTCCAGTGAACAGCTCAAACGGCTGAAGACCACCTCGCAACTGAGTGTGGATGATGCGTTGCTGGCGCGCATCCACCAGCGCATCCAGCCGCTGTTTCGTCACCTTGTGGAACAGTCCGACGCCATCAGCCCCATCGCCGAAAAAATGCTGGAGGACGCGCTGCTCAACGCTTTCCTCGATCTGTTCAGCAACGCCACCGATGAGGTGCGCTGCCGACGTGGCAATGTCACCGTGAGTGCCTATCTGGTGAAACGTTGCCAGGACCTGATCGACGCCAGCGGTGACACGCCCCTGAGCATTCTTGACCTGTGCGAACACCTGCGGGTGAGTCGCCGGACCTTGCAGAACAGTTTTCAGGCGGTGACCGGCATGCGCCCTGTCGAATACCTGCGTAACCTGCGCCTGAATGCGGTGCGCCGGCGCTTGATCACCACGTCGGCATGCACGCAGAACGTCGGCGAAGTAGCGGTGGCGATGGGGTTTTTTCACCTGAGCCATTTCGCTACCCATTACCGCGAGCTGTTTGGCGAGTCGCCTTCGGAAACCCAGCGGGCGCCGCGTTGAAGGCGCTGTAGCGCGGGTTCAGTGAGTGGTGCCGCCCAGCCCGGGGTCAACGCGCTTGCCGATGTCCTTGAGCCTGGCCAACTGGTCGACCATGCCAGGGGCCTCATCCAGGCAACTGACAAACGTCCATAAATACGTCATCACCGCGTAGATGTGCCCGGCCTTGACCGCAGGTGACAGGGCGAGTTGGGTGATGGCGAGCACAAACAGCAACGCCGCGAGTACCCCGATGGTCAGGAAGGCGATGGCCTCGCGGTCCGACAGCCCGATGCGCAAGCGCGACAGTACCCGGTAGTGGCGGCGCAGGGTGTGGGCGCCGACCTGTTCCACCAGGCTGATTTCCTTCTCCAGGCGGTTGTTCAGGCGCTCGTGCAACTGCTCGTTGCGCCGGGCGAAGCCGGGCAGCACGGTAAGGCACAGCCCCAGGGCCAACAGGCAGCCCAGGCCGACCCACGGTTCGATCACCAGCAGCATCGCCGCTGCGCCGATGATGGACACCAGCGCGGTGGCCATGATCGGCACGTGCTTCTCGAAAAAGTCCACGAAGTCCCGCGCCAGCACCACCCGCGCCGCGGCCTTGGAAGTGCTGTGGCGTTGCAGGCGCTGGTTGAGGATCACCGGCACCGCGAGGTCGGCATAGATACGTGTAAAGGTGCGGGTGTCCAGAGCCCGCCGGGCCGCGCCCACCACCCAGAACCCCAGCACCACCAGGGCATAGAACAGCGCGTTGGCAGTATCGCCACGGATAATCGCGTCCACGGCGAACCCGGCGAACAGTGGGTAGGCAAGCAGCAGCGCGTTCTCCAACGCCACCAGCGACAAGGTGGCAAACAACTTGCCGGGGTAGGCCCTGGCGATGGCCTTGAGGGTTTGGCTGGCGGATTGTTGACCGATGTTGTGGCTGTGCTCGATCACTCTTTGTGGTGTGGCGGAGGGCATGGGGCACCTGTGTGCAGCGCAGTGGGGGGACGCAATGAGTCGGTATACAGACCGCGAGTGATGTCGAGCAGATAACGGGCTTCCTCGGTCATCAGCAGCAGGTCGATCTGCATTTCGTCGATGACGATCTCGAGGACGATCAACAGGCAGATCGCCGGTGCGGTGAACAGCCAGTGGGCATAGGACTGGGTGAACAGCGACGCGCTCACCCCAAGCACCCACAGCACCATCACCAGGCGCGGCGCCTGTTTTTGCAGGGGGATCCAGAAGCGCTGCAACTTTCTGAGCCTGGCGCTATAGAACTTTACCGAGTCTTCCAGTTGGGCCAGGTCAATCAGGTTTCGACTGCGATAGTTGAGGGGCATAGGTGCAATCCGCGTGTGAATCACAAGGGTCGGTTGGCGTAGTCAAGGCGCCCGCAGGCAACGTCCGGTTCAACCAGGCGAGCTTGACTTCGTTGACTTGTACCCACTTGCCGTTCTGTGGCATCCCTTCGCAGCTCTTGAAAGCGATACAGCGTCCGTGTGTGTCCAGCAAGGCAAAGTGGCGATAGGGTGTGGCTCTATAGAAACCAAACATAGAGAGGCGCATGCCTTCACCTGGGCCGGTTGAGTTCAGAGGTCGGTGGGATGGTCTGGCCAGCTCAGTTCGAACAACGTGCCGCCGCTCGCCAGGTTGCGGCAGGTCACGCTGCCGCCATGGGCCAGGGCAATCGCACGCACCACGGCCAGCCCCAGCCCGCTGCCACCCTGGGCGCGCGAGCGAGAACTTTCGCCGCGTTGGAACGGGTCGAAAATGTGCGCGACGAAGGCTTCATCGATTCCCGGGCCTTCGTCCGCGACACTCAAGGTGTTGAGGCCGTCCCTGCTGTCCAGGCGCACGATGACGTTGCCGGGCGTGGCATGCCGCCGCAGGTTGTCGAGCAGGGCCAGCAAGGCCTGGCGGATGCGCGCCGGGTCGCAGTGCACGGGGTGCTTGAGCAGGTCCAGGTGCAGGGTAAAGCCACTGGCGTTCAGGCCAGGCTCGAACAGTTGCGCGTCGGCCTCGATTTCCTCGGCCAGGTCGGCGTGCTGGATGTGCACTTCCAGGTAGCCGTTGTCCGCCAGGCCGACCACACGCAGGTCTTCGATCAGGCGCGTCAGGCCCTCGACCTGGGTGAGCAAGCTGTAGAACTGGGCCTTGTCCGGCTCGAACACACCTTCGGCCAGGCCCTGCAAGCGGCCACGCAAGATGGTCAGCGGGGTGCGCAGTTCGTGGGCGATGGCGGCGTTCCAGAACGACTGTTCTTCAGCCATGCGTTGCAGGCGCTTGGCCATACTGTTGAAGTCATCCACCAACACGGCGGTCTCTCCCAATGAAAGGTCGGGCGCAACGGCCCGCGCATCGAGGTCGCCGTCGGCCAGCCGGCGCAGGCTGGCGGCGACGGAGTTCAAGGGCATGAGAATGCGCCGGGACAGCTTGATCGCGACCACGGCACCCACTGCCAGGCTGATGCAGGTGATCAGGCCCATCCATGCCCATTCCATGCCGGTGGGCAGCCACTCATCGACGTCAAGGTCCGACGGCGGCCAGAACGTCCACAGCACCGCGTAGAACACGTAGGAGCCAACCACCGCGAGGGCAATCACGCACAGCACCACGGCCGACATCGACACAATGATCTGCCGGCTCAACCCGTTGACGACCTTCATGTGTGGCTCCCGAATCGGTAGCCGACGCCACGGATGCTGGTGGGTACGCCCTGCACGCCGAGGTCTTCGATTTTTCGCCGCAACTTGCTGATGTGGCTGTCGACCGTGCGTTCCAGGCTGTCGCTCTCGGGGGCGCACAGGGCCAGCAGTTCGGCGCGGCTGAACACGCGCTTGGGCGCCTTGGCCAGTTGCGCCAACAGACGGAACTCCGTGACGGTCAGGTGCAGCGGGTGCTTGTCGGCACCGACCTGCACGTTGACTGCATGGTTGTCGATGTCGATCTCGAACGCCTGCACGCGCAGCACGCGCTGGCCGCTGCCGTAGCCGTGATCGATGCTGCGGCGCAGCACGGCCTGGGTCCTGGCGACCACTTCTGCCGGGTTGAACGGTTTGACGATGTAGTCGTCGGCACCGATGCGCAGGCCCAGCAGTTTGTCCATGTCCTGGTCTTGCGCGGTGAGCATGATCACCGGGGTGTTGCCGCGGTGGCGGATCTCGGCGAGGACCATCCAGCCATCCAGCTGCGGCATCAGTACATCGAGCAGCACCAGGTCGGGCTTGAGTGTCTGGTGCAGTTCCAGGGCACGGCGCCCGTCTAGCGCATGGGCGGTCTGGAAGCCGCTGCGCTTGAGGTAGGCGGCGAGGATGTCGGCAATTTCCGGCTCGTCTTCGGCGATCAGCACCAAGGCCTGGTGTTTGCCGGTGGAGTCCTGGGGTGTCGGTGCAAGCGGTGATTCAGTCATGGCAGGCTCGGGTCTGGGTCAGGTGCACTGGGATCGTCGCAGTATGACGAATCATCCAAGGGCAACGAAGGCCAGTGTGCACCCCGAGCGTGCGCTTTTATGGGAGGTTTTGTGGAGAAACGATGGAGACGCGAATTTATTTTGTCGGCGCGTGATCAGGCGTAGCTGATGCGGTCGGTGTAGGCGTTCTGCAGCATTTGGCGCTGGTAGTCGCAGGGCGTGGTGCTGACCAGTTTCTTGAAGTCGCGCAGGAAGTGCGACTGATCGGAAAAACCCAGGTCCAGGGCCAGTTCGCAGAACGATACATCGGGCTGGGTGTTGAGGGTTTCAAGCGCGGCCTGGCAGCGGATGATCCGGCAGAACGCCTTGGGCGACAGGCCCGTGTCCTGGCTGAACTGGCGGTGCAGGGTGCGGCTGGTGTAGCCGCTGAGGTCTTCGAGTTGCCTGATGCGGATCGCCCCGCGATGACGCAAGGCTTGCTGAATGACCATGCGCGTCAGCGGCGACGTGCGCCCCATCAACTGGGGGGCCAGGTAGTCGTTGAACAGGCGCATCTGTTCGCCCAGTTGCGGGGCCTGCACGATGTTGTCGAAGATGCGCCGGGCAAACCGCGAGACCTCCAGCAGGTCGAGTTCGCGCTCGGTCAACTCTTCAGCCAGCACATTGATGAAGCCGGGGATGACGCCGGGGGCAAAGCGCACGCCGAAGTAGTGGTGGTTCTGGTTCAACTCGACGGCCTGGGCCGCCAGTGGCGTGCCGCAGATCTTGGCGCTGGGGCGGGTGGCGTCGCAGTCGAAGACAATGTCCACGCAACCATCCGGCACCGCCAGCACCTCAGTGGTTTGCGCCACATCGAAGGCATAGAAATGCGAGATCGCCGGGTGTTCGGAAGGCATCACCGAATACCGTGAGGAGTTGAGGACGAACCAGGGCTGTTCGTTTGCCGTGTGGTGCCGTGGAGTCGGAGTCATGTGTGTACTGTCGATAGGCTGCGAGGCGGGATTTATCACGCATGATTCGCGCCAACTACTGCGGTGACACGGGCCCTGGCGTGTCCGAAATTTACAATACGGCGCGCAAGTGCCCCTCGATACTCGACGTCGACAGCGTGGAGCTGCGCCTATCGCAGCGATCTCACTTGCGGCCCGAGAATGACTATGTCTACTTCCACAAAAATCGACTTTATCTACCTCTCCGAGCAGGACATGATCCGTGCCGGCGTCACGGACATGCCGGCCTGCGTGAATACCATGGAAGAGATGTTCGGCTTGCTCTATGCCGGCGATTACCGCATGGCCGGGCCGAACAATGACTCCCACGGGGCGATGGTGGTCTTTCCCAAGGATTCGCCATTCCCGAACATGCCCAAGCCCACGGCGGACCGGCGCATGATGGCGATGCCCGCCTACCTGGGCGGCAGCTTCGGCACGGCCGGCGTGAAATGGTACGGCTCGAATATTGCCAACCGCGACAAGGGCCTGCCGCGTTCGATTCTGATGTTCACCCTCAATGACCCCGATACCGGCGCGCCGTTGGCGCATATGTCGGCCAACTTGCTGTCGGCGTATCGCACCGGCGCGATCCCCGGCGTTGGTGCGCGGCACCTTGCGCGCAAGGCGGCGAGGGTGGTGGGGTTGCTCGGCCCGGGGGTGATGGGTAAGACCACCTTGTCGGCGTTCATTGCGGTGTGCCCGCAGATCGATACGTTGAAAATCAAAGGCCGTGGCCAGAAGAGCCTGGATGATTTTATTGCCTGGGTGAGGGCGACCTACCCACAAATCACCTCGATCAGCGTGGTCGACACCCTGGAAGCGGTGGTTCGCGACTCGGACCTTGTTACTTATTGTAGCTCCGGCGAGACGGGCGACCCCTCGATCTACCCAATTGTGCGGCGCGAGTGGGTCAAGCCGGGCGCGTTCCTGGCGATGCCGGCGGCGTGCTCCCTGGATGACGGCATGGAGCAACCCGACGTGCGCAAGGTGCTGGACAACACCGGCCTGTACCAAGCCTGGTTTGACGAGCTGCCCAAGCCCGCGCACCACAACGTGCCGGTGATTGGCGTGCGCTTCATGGACATGATCGCCGAAGGCAAGCTGCGCCTCGAAGACGTCGAAGACATCGGCAAGATCATCGCCGGTGCCGCGCCCGGCCGCCGGAACGATGAGGAAATCATCATCATGTCGGTGGGCGGCATGCCTGTCGAAGACGTGGCCTGGGGCACGGTGGTGTACCGCAACGCGATTGAAAAAGGCATCGGCGTGACCTTGAACCTGTGGGACACCCCGGTGCTGCGCTAAGCCACCCGACACTTACTCTGAAGAGGCATTCGACATGACAAAAATCATCAAGCTCAAGACCGGCTCCCCCTTCGAAGAAATGGGCAGCTATTCACGCCTGGTGGTCGTGGACAACTGGATCTACGTGTCCAACACCGCCGGCCGCAACCCGCAGACCAAGCTGATCCCGGAGGATGTGCTGGAGCAGACCCATCAGGTCTTCGCCAACATCGAAACCGCCCTGGCAGCGGTGCAGGCGAGCCTGGCGGATGTGGTGTGTTCACGGGTGTTCATCCAGGACCCCAAGGACGTCCCGGCGGTGATGGGCCTGATCGGCGAAAAGTTTCGCGGCGTCGATCCGGCCAGCACGGTGACGTGCCCGCCGCTGGGCTCGACGGTCTACAAGGTCGAGCTGGAAGTGACGGCGTATCGCAACGCCGCCAAGGCACAGGTTGAAGTGATCCGCCTGGCGCCATGACCGTCACGCGGCCGCGCAGCACGGCGGCCGCTTTTATTTGCCTATCACCGAGTCTTGAGCATGGCACCGACTATCGCGCCCGTGAACACCTCCACCGCGTTTCCCGCCAGCACCAGCGTGGTCATTATCGGCGGCGGGATTATTGGCCTGACCGCCGCGCTGACCCTGGCCGAACGCAATATCGCCGTGGTGGTCCTGGAAAAAGGCCGCATCGCCGCCGAGCAGTCGTCGCGCAACCTTGGCTGGGTGCGCAAGACCAGCCGCCATGCGGCCGACATTCCCCTGGCCCTGGCCGCCGACCGCTTGTGGGCGCAGATGCCCGAGCGGGTCGGCGCGGACGTCGGCTACCGCCAGGAGGGCATTATGTTTGTCGGGCGGACCCCGGCGCAGATGGCGATGCATGAAGGATGGCTCAAGTCGGTGGAGCACCTGTCGCTGGATTCGCGCCTGCTCAGCAAACGTGAAATCGACGCATTGGTGCCGGGTGGCGTAGGCGACTGGGCCGGCGGCATCTACACGCCGTCCGACGCGCGTGCCGAGCCGACCCTGGCCAGCAGCGCGATCGCCAAGGCTGCCATGGCGAAAGGGGTGGTGATCATCGAACAATGTGCGGTACGTACGCTGCAGATGTCCGCCGGGATTGTCAGCGGGGTGGTCACCGAGCGCGGTGAAATCCGTTGTGATCACGTGCTGCTGGCGGGGGGCATGTGGTCGCGGCGTTTCCTCGGCAACCAGGGCGTGGCGTTGCCGACCTTGCCGCTGACCTGCTCGGTACTGCGCACCCACCCCATGGAAGGCCCGACGCAGATTGCGGTCGGCGCGCCGGATTTTTCGTTTCGCAAGCACAAGGACGGCGGCTTCATCATCACCCAGCGCGGCAAGCTGGACGCGTTCCTGACCCTGGATCACCTGTTGCTCGCCAAGCCATACATGCCGCAGTTTCGCGCACAGCGCCATGTGCTGAACGTGTCGCTGGGCAAGCCTTTTCTGGACGATCTGAAACTTGCAAGGCGTTGGCGCGCCGACAGTGTCAGCCCGTTCGAGCGGGTGAGGGTGCAGGACCCGGCGGCCAACCCGCGCCTCAACGGTGACGCGATGAACAACCTGATCGCCGCCTGGCCGGTGTTCGAACAGGCGCGAATTGCCCAGGCGTGGGCGGGCACCATCGACGTCACGCCGGACTCCAACCCCGTGATCGGGCCGGTCGCGCAGATCCCCGGGCTGACCGTAGCCACGGGTTTTTCCGGGCACGGCTTTGGTACCTCACCGGCGGCGGGCCACCTCGCGGCGGACCTTGTCAGCGGGGACACGCCGATCATTGATCCAAGCCCGTATCGTTTCGATCGTTTCTGACGCAAAGGAATCAACCCATGGCTTCTGACAGCTGTTTTTTCACCAATCGTTCAGGCCTGCGCCTGCACTTCGTGCACTGGGGCGATTCGAGCGGCGTGCCGCTGGTTCTGCTGCATGGCTTGCGGGCCTACGCACAGACCTGGGAATCGCTGGTGCAGTCCCTGGGAACCGGTTACTGCATTTACGCCCTGGACCAACGTGGGCGCGGTTTAAGCGACTGGGCCGCACCAGAGACCTACCACACGCAATCCTATGTGGAAGACCTTGAGGACCTGGTGGCTCATCTGGGATTGGGGCGTTTCGTCTTGCTGGGGCATTCCTTGGGGGGAGCCAACGCCCTTGAATATGCACGGCAAAACCCGGGGCGGTTGATGGGGTTGATGATCGAAGACATCGGCCCCGGCTCTTCAACCCAAGGTGATGGTGCCGCACGTATTCGCCGCGAGATGAGCCAGACGCCGTTGCAGTTCGGCAACTGGGAACTGGCCCGTGCCTTCTGGCAGGCGTCGCGCCCAGGCCTGTCGGAGCAGGGCCTGGCCTCACGGCTCGCGCACTCGATGAAAGACAGTGGCACAGGGGTCACCTGGCGGCATGATCAGCAAGGCATTGCCAAGGCCCGCCTGAGCATCGAACCGACAGATTTGTGGCCCGCCGTACGCGCCCTGGACTGCCCGACCCTGTTCATTCGCGGCGGCCGCTCGGACTTCCTGCCGGCCGCGACGCTTGAGGCCATGACTGCCTGCAATCCGCACATCAGAACGGTGGAGGTCGCGGACGCGAGTCACTATGTGCATGACGATCAGGGGGAGGTGTTCAATGGGTTGGTTGCAGGCTTCTTGAAGGGGCTGTGTGAATCGCCCCGGGTTTCGTAGACACCTCATTGCCTGAAACAATGCTGTCAATTATTGACGTTAACCACAACCCGTCCGCGTACTTCGCCGGCGAGCAGTTGCTCTGCCGTCTGAACAACCGCGCCCAAACCAATCTCTCGCGTTACTTCTTTTAAGATAGAGATATCAAGATCTCGTACCAGACGATCCCAAGCTGCGATCCGATCTCTTCGCGGACGCATCACGCTGTCGATACCAGCCAGTGTCACCCCACGCAAAATGAAGGGGGCAACGCTGGCAGGTAAGTCCATCCCTTGTGCGAGTCCGCATGCCGCAACGGTGCCTCCATAACAGGTGCTGGCACATACGTTGGCCAGCGTATGGCTACCAACCGAATCAATCGCGCCTGCCCATCGTTCTTTGGCAAGTGGGCGACCTGGCCCGCTTAAGACTGAGCGATCAATGATCTCCGAGGCGCCAAGCCTCTTTAGGTAATCAGATTCTTCAAGACGACCAGTTGAAGCCACGACGGTGTAGCCCAAGCCAGCGAGGAGGGCGATAGCAAAAGAAACGTTGCGCTTTTCATGCGTGAGACCCCTCGTTTTTATTTTTGTGGGAAACCGTCATCTCCAGTAGCTCAACGACTTGTCGATTGCTTAGCGCATCGTGGGTGCCGATGGGGGTATTGGCCCAGTGATTGGCACAGATAAATAGATTGTTCTTGCGATCAAAGTGCACCGGGCGTCTAAACAAGTGTTCATAGTGATCGGCGTAGGCGGGCCTTGGGTAACTCAGTTCGATCGACGATGGGCTGAAGGTCGGGCCCGCCAGCGCGCGGGCGATATTCAGCAGCATCCCGAAGGTGAGCTCACTGATGAATTCGGATGGTTTTCAGATCTTGGTACGCGCACTCAGGGTAGGGAGTTGATGGCTCGTAATACCGCATCAGCGATGGTTTTGGTGATGATTTGGCGCTGAGCGTCATCGATTGTCGGGCTTAACCAGGTAGGCAGGCTGTTCAGCATGGGGACAATGGCGATGAGTGCATTCTCGCGCAACGGCCCGCCAGGCTGATGGCCTAGTTGGCCGATCACCTTAATGAGTTCTGACTCATAGGCACGTCTCAGTTGCTCGACGCTTGCCTGCATCGGGGCGCCCAGGCAATTGGCGTCCATGACCGCTAACTTGAAGTGCCCGGTCATGTGGGCATGCAATTGAAGATGGCCCTCGATCAGTTTTGCCACGCGTTGCGCAGGCGTCAATCTTCGCGTCTTGATCAGATCAACGTGCGACAACAACGCCTGATACAGCTCCATCAGCCATTCAAAGAGCATTGCCTCCTTGCTTTCTACATGGTGATAAATCGCTCCAGGGCTAATGCCAACGTGCGCCGCTAGTTCACGCATGCTGACCTGGCCGAAACTACGCTCCTTGAACAATTCCATGGCTCTGCGCTGAAACTCCGACCGGCTTATCACCGGAGTCATCCGCCCCTGGGTCATGTGTCGAGTGCCTGCTGTTTGGCAATTTCCTGGTTGCGCAGAATGAACCGCTGCAACTTGCCACTGGGTGTCTTGGGCAGTTGTTCGACGAACTCGATTTCCCGTGGGTACGCATGTGCAGCCAGGCGCTGGCGGACATGCAGGCGCAGGATTTCAGCCAACTCGGCACTTGGCGGGTACTGAGTGTTCAGCACGACAAACGCCTTGATCAGCTCGGTGCGTTGCGGGTCGGGTTTGCCGATCACGGCGGCTTCGACAACAGCCGGGTGTTCGATGAGCGCACTTTCAACATCGAAAGGCCCGACACGATAGCCGGACGTGGTGATCACGTCGTCGTTGCGCCCGACGAAGCTGATACTGGCGTCATGATTAAGCTCAACGATATCGCCGCTCAAATAATAGCGGTCGACAAAGGCCTTGGTGGGCATGCCGAAGTAGCCGTTGAACCAGCACAGGGGTGAGCACTCGCGGTCCACCGCCAGTACGCCGGGCTGGCCCGTCGGTAATTCCCGTTGCGCATCATCCAGCACAACAATGCGGTACCCCGGCACCGCATAGCCTGCCGAGCCTTCACGGATAGGGTGTTTTAAGCCGTGGTGATTGCACAGCACCATGCCGATTTCAGTCTGGCCGTAGTGGTCGTGAATGACCACGCCGAGCTGTTCGGCAAACCATCGGATGACTTGCGGGTTGAGCGGTTCACCAGCGCTGCTGACCACACGCAGTTGGCCACGCACGGCGTCGGCAAACTCGGCTCCCGCCGCGATCAGCAAGCGATAGGCCGTGGGCGAGCCGGCCAGATTGGTGATCGCATACTTGGCGATGATCCGGCAGGTAGTGTCCACCGTGAACGGGCCATCATAGAACAGCGTGGCACGGCCACAGGCCAACGGGCCGGTGACTGCGTAATACAAACCGTAGGCCCAGCCAGGGTCGGCGAGGTTCCAGAAATGGTCTTCCTCGCGCAGGTCGATGGCGTCCCGCACATAGCCCTTGAAGGCCAGGATGGCGCTTAAAGGCACTTCCAACGGCTTGGCCGGCCCAGTGGTTCCCGAAGTACACATCAGCAGGAAAGGTGCGTTGGCGTCCAGTAACGTTGGTGTGCATTCAGCCTGTTGACGTTCCATTGTGCTCCAGAAGTCGTAATCGCTCGGGTGCTTTACGGCCCCGTCGGTCACGATGATGGGCGGGCAGTCGGTGACTTCGTCCAGCTTGGGGCGATTGAGGGCGTCGGTCACGATCCAGCGTGCGTTTGAACAACCCAATCGCTGCTCAATCGCCTTGGGACCGAATGCGGTAAAGAGCGGCTGGTAGACCGCCCCGATGCGCCAAGTGCCCAGAATGGCAATCAACAGTTCCACCGTGCGTGGCATCAGGCCCGCGACACGGTCTCCTGGCCGGACGCCTTGCTCGCGCAGAAAATTGCCGAAGCGCGCGGCGTGCGCCTGCAGTTCGCTGAAAGTGTACTGAGTGGCGCGGCCATCCCGCGTCTCGCAGTACAACGCCACGGCATTCCCGTGGGTGTGTCGGTCGCAACATTCGACGCAGGCGTTCAACGCAGTCAACTCGCCATGCAAGTCCTGAGTGGCCAGCTGTAGATAGTCGAAAGAGGTCACTGCTGAGTCGTAATCGCGCATAACACACCTGGTTGTTATTGTTGAAATAGGTTCTGTACCCACGCCATCGCGCAGATGTTCAAGGGGCTAGCTGTCCATCATCTCGGCCGCTTGCTGGGTCGCCTGGCTGGTTCGCGTGGCCAGTTTGCGCACTTCGTCGGCGACCACCGCAAACCCGCGCCCGGCATCGCCTGCTCGTGCCGCCTCGATGGCGGCGTTCAGCGCCAGCAGGTTGGTCTGGCTGGCAATGCCCTGGATGGTGGCGACAATCTGCGTCAGCTTGCTGAGGGTTTCCTGCATGACCCGATGCTGTTGTGCCTGCGCCTCGCGCATCGCGGTTTCTTCATGGTGGGCATGGATATCGGTGATGGCGCCCACCACCCTTTGTGGGGAGCCGTCCTGCGCACGACGCGTTTGTCCTCGGCCACGAAACCAGCGATACGTGCCGTTTTTGTGTTTCAGGCGATAGTCCACATCGAACGGTGTCTTGCCGCTTCGATCGTCGACGTGTGCCACAAACGCGCCGATGGCCCGCGCGCTATCCTCGGGATGCAAGCGCGAGGTCCAGCTTTCCAGGGTGTTGGGGAACTCCTCAACCGTGTTGCATCCCAGCAGCCGACGCATTTGCGACGACCACCAAATGGTGTTTTTCGGGTTCGCTGGGTCGCCGGCTACAACCTCGATATCCCATAGCCCGTCATGCAGCATTTCCCGGGAAATTTCGAAACGTGTTGCGGCCAGTTCGAGTGCTTCGTTGTGCAGGTGCTGTTCGTGCACGTCACGAACGGTTCCGCCGATGGCCAGTGGCATGCCTTGCTCGTCGCGTCGCGATAGGCCGCTGACCCTGCACCAGCGATAGTCGCCGCCGGATGCAGGCTTCATGCGCACGTCTAACGTAAACGGTGTTCGCCCGCTGCGGTCGGCGAGATGCTGGTTAAGCGCTTCCAGATGCGCTTGCCGGTCAGCCGCGTGCAACTGTTCGCTCCAACGGCCCAGTTGATCAATGCCCTGGACCTGGATCGACGCAAGCCCCGTCCATTGCATCGCGCATTCCGGCTCGGGGGTAGTGCTTCCCTCCAGCTCCAGCGCCCAGAACAGTTCACCCGCGCCTCTGCTGATCAGGGCCCAGTACGCTTCCATTTGGCGCACATGCTGGTCGCGACCGGCCAGGTGCTCCTGCAATTGGGCAACTTCCAAGGCGAGTGCCTGGGTTTGGTCTTTCAGCGCTCGCCGCTCCTGAAGCAGTTGCTCTGCGCCGGCCAAGATGCGGCGTAATATCGGGTTGCTTGACGATAACGGCGTGCTCGTCTGGTCAGGCTGTTCCAGCCTGTCGGCGAGTGGCGCCAACACCCAACGGGTGGTTCGGCTAAAAAAAAGCATGGAACACCTCTATCTCTGTCAAGTCGGATCAGCCCTCGAGGCGGTGCCTGGGACGTGCCGACATGGTCCGGGCGTCAAAGGCCGTCGCCCCCGCCAAGTTCTGCCAAGTTGACGGACCGCCGGCGATTTCCTCAGCACTCAGCAGGCAATGGTCGAGTTCGCGCTGTAACGCGTGGGTATCGAGGCCTTGGCCGATGAAAACCAACTCTTGTCGGCAATCGCCGACAATGCTGTCCCACTTGGTCATGATGCTTTGCAACCGATACTCATCCCGTGGCCATTGCGACTGCTCGATGAAGTTCCACCAGTGCCCCACATAGTCCCACTGGAATTGTTTGCCGCTCTGCACCAGCAGACCGGTTTCCAGGTGTCGGCTGGCTACCCAGAAGTAACCTTTACTGCGTAACAGGCACCCGTTGTTCCAGGGGCGGCTGAGAAAGTCGAACAAGCGCTGAGGGTGAAAAGGGGCACGCTCGCGGTACACCCAAGACGTCACGCCATAGGCGTCCGACTCGGCGGCCGGTGCGTCTTCAATCTCCATTTTCCTCATCCAACCCGGCGAGGCCGCAAGACTGGGTAAATCAAACAGGTGGGTGCCGAGGATGTTGGATAACCCGACATTACCCTGCGTCATTGGCACAATCCGCGCGGTCGGGTTAAGGCCGGCGAGGATCGCGTGCAGCGCCTGATAGGCCGGTGCGCCGATCAGGTCCAGTTTGTTGACAAGAATGACGTTGGCGTACTCCACCTGCTCAATCAGAAGATCCGCCAGAGGGCGTTTGGGTGCGTCTTCCTGTACGTCGTCGCGGACCACGGTGTCCGGTAACTCCAGCAACGCCTGAAAACGGCTGCCATCGACCACCGTCACCAACGTATCGAGCCGTGCCAATTCGCTGAGGCTGAAACCTTCGGCGTCGAGGAAGGCGAATGTCTCTGCCACCGGCATCGGCTCCGAGATCCCCGTGGACTCGATCAGCAGGTAATCGAAGCGCTGCTGACGTGCCAGGGTACTGATCTGCTCCAGCAAATCAGCGCGTAGCGTGCAGCAGATACAACCATTGCTCATCTCGATCAATTCATCACGGCCACGGTGCAGCGATACATCGCGTTGCACCTCTGCGGCATCGATGTTGACCTCACTCATGTCATTGACGATGACCGCCACTCTCAGACCTTCGCGATTGCGCAAGATATGGTTGAGCAGGGTGGTCTTGCCGGCGCCGAGGAAGCCGGAAAGCACGGTCACCGGCAGTCGGCTCGCCTGGGCGCCGTTCATCATGCGTTCACCACTCGACTGCCCTGGGCGTGGTCCAGGTAGCTTTCGAAGAGATCGACCACCACCAAGCCCTCGTCTGCCGCGTCGCCCCACAGATCGAATGTACGGAACTCAACATGGTAGGTTGGCTGATGCGCCGCGCTCGTATCGCCATGGCCAATCGCGTCCGGGAATGGCCATTGTTCGGATGTGCGATGCACCACCACGCCTTGCTTGCCGCGCACGTAGGCTGGCATGCGGGTATGCCCGGCCACATATTCGTCGCGCACGACCACGTGGTCGCCAATCTCAAAGGGGACTCGACCAGTGATAGCCGGGCGACCTTGAGCATGTGCTGGGTTCGCCAGCTTGAAGTGGGAACCCAGCGCCTGGTCGAGATCGGCCTGGGTGATCACACCGGTTTCGACCAGCAGGGTCGCGGTGGCGATGACATAGCGTTCGTAATACTGGGTGCCGACATGTTGGCGAACATCCAGGCGTTCGACGGCATGGCGCACTTCGTCCACGCTGAACTTTTTCAAGTGGTCGGCACCGATAAACATCAGGCTATAGGCCAGGTGCTCCCAGTCCTGCTTGAATACCTGTTTATAGCTCAGGCTATTGATGGTGTGGGGGACTTTGCCAAAGCCTTGGAAACCGCCGAGATCGTGAAAGCCATCCATAATAGAAACTCCGGGAATTGAACGATGATGCGTTGTTTTTCTCAGTCAGCGCGGGGCAGGGCGACACCGATCAGCACGTCTTTGGTCACCAGTGTCTGAAGCTGCTCCTCACTCATGTGCTCGGAGCCTTCAGGCCTTACCGGCAACACCAGATAGCGGCTTTCGGCGCTGGTATCCCAAACCTTGACCACCATGTCGCTCGGCAACTCAGTGCCCAGTTCGCGCAATACGGTGCGTCCTTCCCGGACCAGGCGTGCACGGAACTCAAAGCCCTTGTACCACTCAGGTGGCAGGCCGAGCACCGGCCAGTTGGTGCAGGAGCACAGACTGCAGACAATGACGTTCTTCACCTGCGGCGTATCTTCCAATGCGACGATGTATTCGCCCTGCGGGCCGGTATAACCGAACTGGGCACACGCAGCGGTCCCGTCCTTGAGTAACAGCGCGCGGAACTGCGGATCGACCCAGGCCTTGGCGACCACGCGGGCGCCGTTCTCCGGGCTCCAACCGTGTTCCATCAATTGTGTGAGCTGCTCGACGTAGCCCTCCGGGATGAGCTCCTTGCTTTTGAGTACTTGAAACAATGCCCTGGCCCGTTCGCCGGGCGTTGAAGGGCTCACAGGTGTGGAAGTGGATGGACTCATTGGTTCTCTCCTATCAGTCAACGCGGTTGGGGTGTGATTGAAACGTACCGGTCTTTCTTATTTTTTTTCAGCTAGGAAACTCAGAGTGTGCGCCAGTCCACCGAGGCTTCAAATGCCGCCGCTGCCTGGTAAATTGTGCCTTCGGCATAGTGCTTGGCCACGAGCATCAACCCGACGGGTAGGCCGTCTACCAGGCCGCACGGGATCGACATGGCCGGATGCCCGGTAATGTCCTGTGGCGCAGTGTTGCCGATCATTTCCAGCGCCCGCGCCACGTATTCGGTGATCGAGCAGCCCGCCGCAGGGTGGGGTTGGGCCGTGATGGGGGTGGTTGGCATCACCAGCAGGTCATAAGTCTGCAGCGCCTTGTCGTAGCCTTGCCGGGCAAAGCGGGAAAGGTTTTGTGCCTTGGCGTAGTAACGTCCGTTGTAGTGGGTCAGGCCGTATTGGCCGACGAACATGCACAGTTTGAGCGACGCGGATAATTGGTCGGCCTGTTCGCGCCAGCCGGCTTGTTTGTCCAGCAAGCCGACGTCGTACAGACCTTTCCAGTTAAAGCCCGCGCCGTTGCCATGCATCATTTGCATGGTCAAGCCTTCGCAACCGATGGGGTGCCACAGCGAACCAGCCAGGTTGTGTTCGGGAATGGATACCGGCTCGACCTGCGCGCCCAATGCCTCAAGGCGGGCGATGGCCTCGCGCACTTTGTCGGCCACGCGGGGATCTTGGTTGGCCAGCGCGAAGCCTTCCTGCAACACGCCGATTCGGAGGTCGCTGACGCCCCGCTCGAGGTAGCGGCAATACTCATCGACTTGAGGCGCCGCTTGGCGTGGGTCGAGCCCATCCGAGCCGGCCATGGCCTGCAACATCAGCGCGTTGTCGCGCACGTTGGCGGTGATGGGGCCGACATGATCGATAGTGGCTTCAATCGCCATGATGCCGGTGTAGGGCACCAGGCCGTGGGTTGGCTTCATGCCGTAGGTCCCGCAAAAGGCCGACGGGATACGTATGGACCCGCCCTGATCACCGCCCACTGCGATGTCTACCTCGCCGGCGGCGACCAATGCCGCACTGCCCGATGATGAGCCGCCAGCGGCATAACCGTGGCGATGTGGGTTGTGCACTGGGGCAGGGTCAGATGTGTGGCTGCCGCCTGACAGACAGTAGTGTTCGCACGTGGCTTTGCCGAGGATGGTTGCGCCGGCATCGAGCAATCGCGTAACCACGGTGGCATCAAAACCCGGCACAAAACCTTCCAGCGGTGCGGCGCCGTTCATCATGGGCACGCCAGCCAAGGAGACGTTGTCTTTGAGCGCGACGGTTTTGCCCGCCAGCAGGCCGTCACGGGCGCCATTCACTTCAGTCCGGTAGTACCAGGCATTCAGCGGATTTTCTTTGTTCGAGGGACGATAGCCCGCACTGCGGTCGTAACGTATGGGCGGCACGAAATCACATAGCTCGTCGACCAGGTCGTAGGCATCGAAACTCGGTTGCATCAGATCCAGGTAGGACGCCGCCTGCTCGTGGGTCAATTGCATGTTCAACTGGGCCGCGATGGCGACCAACTGATCACGTGTGGGACGAATAATGGCCATGATTTTCCTGTCTTTTATCAATTCAGTCCGGGAAGCAATAGAGGCCAAATTAGGCGTCTATCACCGTATTCGCATGGTTGAGCAGGACACTCATTTGGCTGAAAAGGACACCGGGACTCAGAACACTTTCAACACGCGCAGATTCAGGCGCGCACCTTCCTTGAAGCCTTGCTCCACCTCGATGTCCTTGCCGAGCTGAGCCTGGATCTGCAGGGTGGGGTCGATGAAGTGAGTGACCGTGAAACGGGCGTAGGACGTCGAGACACCGTCGTGCTGGTCAACGCCATCCACAGTGGTCGCGGCCCCGCTGACATAGCCTGCGCCGAGTGCAAACGTGGTGCTTGGCGTCCAGTTGTAGCGCACGGCTGCCTGGTACTCGTAGCGCGTGTTTTCTTCGAGTTTTGCGCGGGTGGGGCCGTAGTCGTTATTGGTCGAGACCCAGGACACGTCGGCGACGGTGTCCAGCGCCCACTGCGCTGAGAAGTGGTGGATGTAGGCCGCTTGCAACGTCGCCCGCCAGCGGTTCTCGCCCAGGTTCAACGCATCGTTTTTGTTGTAGCTGCCGACGGGGATGTACAGGTAAGGGGCCAGGGCAAACACATCTTTGTTTGCCGTGGGTAATGTCCACTTGAGTGGGGCGGTGATAATCGGATCACCCACGCCATGGCTGTCGCCCAAAGCACCGACATCGCCGGAGGCGTTCATGTAGCCGAACGGCAGCAAAATCTGCGGCTCCCATGAAAGGTTCTCGGAAAGACCTATCGCATGGATGTAACGCAGGATGCCCACGTCGGAGCTGAGCTTGGCGTTGTCGGAGGTCCGATGGCCGTTCTGATAGAGATCGGACCTGTCGGCATGCTGGTAGTAAAACAGTACGGCATCGGCGCCTGCGGGCAGCGGTTCGAAATCCCCCGGCGATACTTCAAGGGCCTGGCTTTTGGCAAACGGCAACATTCCCAGCGCAAGTAGGACTCGACTGAATTTCATGGCCGTTCTCCTTGCGCGGCAGCCGCATCGCGCAACATCCCGGTGTGCGGATGGCAGTTGATGTACTCGAAAATCTGGCTCTTGGCGTCCGACACGGACACTTCGTGGTAGAGCCGCAACTTCTTCAAGCCCGCAGCCACGCGAAAGAACGTCACGAAAATACGCAGGTGGGTCGGGTGGGATTCGGCCCAGCGTTCGAGTTTCTCCACCGAGCGCCAGTGACCGATGTTGTAGCTGACGTCGAGAAAGTTGCCGTCCAGGTCGATATTGCGCACGAACCGGTTGCTGTAGCAGCCCAGCGGTTGGCCGTTGTCACGCAGGAAGTCCATGCCGTCTTGCAAGGTAGGCAGGATCTCGTCGAGGTACAGCGAGCGTTCGTCCGCCTCGGCGTCTGCCCAGTCCTGGCCGGAACGAATCAATGTGAGGTTGTCATGCCCCAGTACCACAACCCTTCCGCCTTTGGCTGGATTACCGGCGATCACTTGCAGCTCACTTGTAGGCTTCATCCAGTCGGTCTGGGAGATCGGAAAACGGTCGCGCATCGAGCCCCAGTAACCGTGCTCTTCGATTTCGCCACTGGTTGCATCCATGACCGCGCCGACGCCGGGCAGGTTGTCTTGGAAGGCGTACAGCGTCTCGAACTGCTCGGCGCGCGGTGCGCTGATTTCACGAAAATAGCCAAGGCCGTCGTTGAGCCTATCCGCTGACGTCCACCAGTCGTTCACCGGCGTGCTGCGCAACCAGCGGCAGTGGGCCGCCGGGTCTTTCCAGTAGCCGACGACAATCAAGTTATCAAAGCCGCTGCTGTCGGTGTGGTGGGTCAAATCGTGGGTCTGAGGGCCATCGGCCAGGTCGAAACTGCCTACGATGTGACGCATGGCCAGGAGTGCCGCTTCGCGCTGCGCCTCGCCTTGATACTGCACGCCGACGTAGGCCATCACCACTTGTTCCAACTGCTCGTCGGCGCGCGCAACCCACATCGGGAACGGAGGTTGATACTCGTCCGGCACACGGCGGGACAGGCTGCGTGAGCATTTGAGATGTGTGTCGATTGCAGATTCCATATTTAGCTCCTCGTTATTTTGGTTCAGGCCTGCGGTTGGGCTTTAGCGCTTTGCCGACGCACTGCGTTTGGCGATCTGCCGTCGGTGCAGCAGCTTCATGGCTCCCCACTCAATCAACCAGCAAGCCGACTCTTCTGGTGCAAGATCGCGCCTGTGCAGAAGCCAGGAGGAATCAGCCAATCGTTGTGAACAGTGTCGATGCATGGCGTGCCTCATCAGCGGGGTATGAGCTGCTGTGAGGTCGAAATTAGGCGTGACGGCGAGGCGCCGCTTGGTTCGTCAAGACAACCGCTTGGTTGGAAAAGACAACACCAGAAGGGACCATCACCGGTGATCGGCGTTGGTGCGCCAATGTCTAAAGCTCAGCCTTCTGTGCCTCTTATTGGGGACGATGAGAGTACTGACATCCACACTTGGACGCAGGGTGGGGGCGAGATGAGTAGGCGAGGGCGACAGAAAGTGCTTGGCCTGTTAATTGCTAGCGCCGACAAGCCGGTTACACCTTTTCCAGCTCTTACTGCATCGCTGTACCGAGGTCAGTGTCATGAACCCAAGCACCCAGTATTCGACCCTTACCGTTGCCGCACCTCGTCGCTTTGATTACTGGAAAGAAGTGGTCTGCCGCCATTGCCTGGCGGCCGATAGCAAACCGTTGTCCCAGAGCAGTTTCGATGGCGCGCTCGCGATCAATACTTTAGGCAGTCTGGACATCTGTTCACTGTCATCGCCACTGCATTATTGGGAGCGCTCCGAGCGGCATCTGCGTAGCGGTCCGGCTGAAGATCTATGGTTGGGTTTTGCCCGAAACGGCCACGGCCAAATTGAACAGGGCGGAAGAAAAGCCAGCTTGGCCGTTGGCAATTTGTTTCTTTATGACGCAACTCAAGCGTTTCGATTCAGCTTGGGTGGTACCGAAAACCACCTGATCCGTATTCCGCGAGCATTGCTGACCGAACGCCTGCCACGTATTGCCGAGTACACCGCGATGGTCCTCGACGATCGACGGCCTGGCGTGATCCCGTTGCGGGAAATGTTACGCCAGGCGGCGAGTACGCCTGCGTCGTTGCAGGATGAACGCATCTCAACGCGCTATTCAGAGGCGTTGCTCGATCTTCTGGTCATCAGCCTGGAACTTCAGGACCTCAAGACCACTCACCAAGAGCTGGACCTCTACGGCCGCATCATGCAGTACATCCAACGGCACCTGACCGAGCCGGACCTGTCCATTGAGGTCATCGCCCAGGCTCACAATGTGTCCACCCGCACCGTTACGCGCGCCTTCGCGCGGTACCAGAAAACCCCCGTGGCAGAGATTTGGAAAGAGCGTCTGAATGCCAGTCGCGAAGCGATTGAACGCGGCCAGGTACGCAGTGTGTCCGAGGCAGCGCTGGACTTCGGGTTTTCTGACTTCTCCCATTTCAGCCATGCGTTTCGCAAGGCGTTTGGTGTGGCGCCGAATACGCTTTTACGCCGTAATTGAAACTGCCGGGTTTGTAAAGTAGACGTGAAGATGGGGGCTCACAGAGATGGGCAAATCGAAGCGCCCTAAATGCCGTTCTTCTTGCTGCTCGCGTTCTTCCTTGCCGGTCTCCACCCTGGCTTGCAGGGTGGCGTCGGTACCCTACAATCTGTCCTACCAGCCTTATAGACTCTCAGGGTCGCCAAAAAACATTTTGACTAGGCTCTAGATCGGTATTTACAGCCTGAAAAAAACAAATTTTGCCCCCAGTTTTGCCCCCAATTGCACAGGGTGGGCGAGCGATCGCGAATGGCTATTTCTGACCCGGAGCGGGGTGGCCGTGACTGGCATTCAGTGCGCCTTTGTGTACTGGATGACCAACCCGAATCTGGAAAATTCTTGGTCGTTAGATGAGTCGATATCCTTAATCGGGGTTGTCCGGGCCGCCTTTCAGCACCTGTCCTGAAATTGGCAGCGTGAAATGCTCATGCTCTGCGAGATGTTGCAATGGCGCCGGTCGCCAGAGAGATCGATCCGCGTGTCCATCGACAACCGGAGCGTAATGCCAGGCGCCTGGCCACGGAAAGCGCTTAAGAAGCGGTTGTTCGGTATTGAAAGTGGCAGGCAACGTTGCGCATCGTGCTTCTGGTGGTGGGTCTCGATAATCCGGTCGGGCCCATAACTTCCCGCTTCAATTGGCCACTGAGTCGGCGGGCAGCGAAGGCGCTCAGGTTGCATGTTGAGGCGGGCGCCTTACCTTCGCTGTTCATGGACAGCTAAGCCTTTGGGCCAGGATCAGTCATTAGGCAAGTGCAATTGCACTTCCATGGCGTCATGAAGGAGTCGGACGACCTCGATCACGTCGTCGCTTGCTACACGATAAAACACGATATGGCGTGGGCTTTTGACCGCCCCATGGGGCTGTTTGGCCTGCTGGCGTGAATAGATGAGGTGATAGCTGCGAAGGCCCGGTGCCAGCTCACCGCGTTCGTAGCTGCCAATGCGATAAGGCGTGTCGGCAATCGCTTGCAGCGCGGCGAGGATTAGCGCCTGATACCGCTGGCGTGCTTGATCGCCGAACTGCGTCTGGGAGAGCCTGAGGATGTCGACAATGTCGGCGCCCGCCGCGTTGGAAATCCGATACTGCGACATGCTCAGTGTTTCTCGCGCGCGGGTAGGGTTGCCTCCAGGCTCAAGCCCTCGAGGTAGTGCTCCAGATCCCCTTCGTTCACCTGAGTAAAGCGCCCTTGCTCAAGGTCCATGATGCCGATAGAGGTCGCCTGACGCAGGGCCTCAATTTTGGCGGTGTCTTCGGCGACGCGCTGTTCCAATAGCCGCAAACCTTCTCGCATCACTTCGCTGGCATTCTGATAACGGCCGGACTGCACCAGGTCATGGATAACCTGTTCCTGGTGAGGGGTGAGTACAACGTTTCGCGTCGCCATGATTAGCTCCAGCTCTGGACATACAGGTCCTTTCGACTATTGGCATATTATGCCATTTTACCTGCCAGCACATAGTTTGGGACTTGTATCTGACGAACTGTGTCGTGCGGGGTCATCCTTCGCGCCGAACAGCGCGTGCTGGCTCCGGACTGCATGCGCACAGAGTTCAAAGGATGTAGCAGGCGGGGCGTTGAGGGCCGTTTGATTCGTGTGGGCCTTGAGGCCTCAGCCTGGACAAGCCCTGCTTGATGTGTCCGGCGTTCTCACCGATCGTTTGAACGCGCCGCGGACGTTTGTCCTATGCCGCGTTTCCGTACAGGCCTCAAGATGGAAGAAGCATTCCGCAGGAGGCACAAAGTATAGGCAGCTCAGTACTTTGCAAGGCGAACGCTGTCTTATGAGGTGTGACTAATTTATGATGTCTAGATGATAAATTTGGATACACGATCATGAGTACACGTTCAGACCTTTTGACCAGCGCCGAGGTTCTGCTGCGCACGAAAGGCTATGCGGCCTTCAGCTATGCCGACCTTGCGGACGACATCGGCATTAAAAAAGCGAGTATTCACCATCACTTCCCGACCAAGGAAGGCTTGGCAATTGCCATCGTCGAGAGCTACCTGTTCCGGTTTAAAAAGCAGCTGGACGCTATCAATGATGAACACGTCAGTGTTGTCGACCGGCTGAATGCGTTCGCCTTGATGTTCGCACACAGCAGTCTAAACGGGATGCTCCCACTCTGTGGAGCCCTCGCCGCAGAGCTTCTGGCCCTGCCTGAAAGCCTCAAAGAAATGACAAAGGATTTCTTTGAGATCCATCTCACTTGGCTCCAAGCAAACATTAAGCAGGGTCAAGATCGAGGAGAGCTTAAAGCCGACCTGGATGTAATCAGAGTTTCAAGGTTCATATTGAATACTTTGGAAGGTGCGAGCTTTGTTTCTTGGGCGATGAGCGATGATTACGAGAAATCTTCGGGATTTGATTTGATTTTATCTACCCTTCGTCACTGAAAACTCTAGCAAGCACACTTATCGACTCTATCGCTGCATTCCCTTTCCAGGGGGCATCTTTCATCGCTGTATCTTTAGTACATCTTTCAAAAGCTTCTCGATTTGGTCGCCTGCCAAGAGCAGGCGGCCTTGAGTTATTTGATTCAGGGCCGCGTGCCGATCTACGCTTGTATCAATTAGTGCAGACTAAAATCCACCGAATAGATCACTCGGTATTATCTGGTGTGCGGTAGATTTGCAGCCAATGACGCGAAGGCTTGCTTGTAGGCGGCGCTTTTTCGTGATCGCGAATTGTACAGTACCGTCCATGCTTAGCGACGACCGCGCTCTTGGCTGCGTTCAAAGTGACTTCTTGAAACGAACCTCCATCTCGCCCCAACACGTGCCCTGGTGCATAAGCAGCCATAAAACCTCCCTGATTTTTATCCATGTGGTGACGGCCTTATGCCATCAATTCGTACGATCACACAAATTTCACCCGATGCATAGAGGTGTGAAAGATCGTTTCATGGCGTCGCTTTCGAAGTGACTCTGTTGGTCACGACACTCACTGTGTTGTCATCAATATTCCCAATTCCTCTATGCAGCCTAGCTTTTCAAAACTATTGGTATCGTCACCTCTCTTGTAAACCAACCTACTACTTGGTAGGCTTGTTTCTCTTCCGGTCTAATCGTCCGGCTTATCTGAAGAGGAACGTCCACATGAGCAGCAACCTGAATGGTATCGATGTCGCCGCACTCCAGAATTTCGCCGAAGGCGTTGCTGGTGATGCGACCAAGCGCCACGCAAGCTTCAACGTTAAAACCGCTTGGAAGGGTCAGACCCGTTCTGTAGCCAAAGTCAGCCGTTACAGCTTGGCCGGTGAGACCTATTCCCGCGATTTTGAAATTGCAGCCGATGAGCCGAATGAATTGCTGGGCGAGAACACCGCGCCCAACCCTCAGGAGCTGCTGATGGCTGCTCTAAACGCCTGCATGTCGGTCGGCTATGCCGCCAATGCCGCAATGATGGGCATCAAGATTCACAGCCTGGAAATTGAGACCGACGGCACTCTCGACCTGCGTGGCTTCCTGGGGATCGACGAAAGCGTTAACCCAGGCTACGACGAGGTGAGTGTCGTGATTCGCCTGCACACAGATGCTTCGCGTGAGCGTGTTGAGGAGCTGCACAACGTGGTGCTCAAGACTTCGGTCAACTACGCCAACTTCTCTAAAGCCATCCGCATGCTCCCTAAGCTCGAAGTCATCGAAGGCTAACTGTCCTGGTCACAGGTCAGCACGGCACCTGGCCGCTGACCACCTCTCACTTATCTGATACCGGAGTCTGTAATGGACGATTTTTTTAAAGGCAAAAAACTGTTGGTCGTCGGCGGCACGAGCGGCATGGGTCTGGAAACAGCGCGCCAGTTTTTAAAGGCGGGTGGCAGCGTGGTTCTCACCGGCAGTAAACAGGATAAAGCCGATGCTGTGCGCGCCGAGCTGAGTCCGCTGGGGAACGTATCAGTGATCGTTGCCAACCTCATGACCGAGGAAGGGATGAATCATGTACGCAGCGAAATCAATGCCAACCACAGTGACATCGGCTTTATGGTGAACTCTGCAGGCATATTCATTCCGAAGCCTTTCATCGAGCACGATGAGGCTGACTACGACATGTACCTGGATCTGAACCGCGCCACATTCTTTATCACGCAGGCAGTGGTCAAAAATATGCTTGCTGCCAAGCGCGAAGGCTCCATTGTCAACGTCGGTTCGATTGGCGCGCAAGCTGCGCTGGCCGGCTCTCCAGCAACTGCTTATTCGATGGCCAAGGCGGGCCTGCACGCAGTCACTCGAAACCTGGCAATTGAATTGGCTCACTCAGGTATCCGAGTCAATGCCGTTTCGCCTGGCATCGTTCACACCTCGATCTATGAAGGCTTCATGGACAAGGAAGCGATCCCGGATGCGATGAAGTCGCTAAACGATTTCCACCCACTGGGTCGAGTCGGTGTTCCTGAAGACGTCGCCAATACCATCCTCTTCTTACTATCCGATAAAACCTCCTGGGTGACCGGTGCTATCTGGGATGTTGATGCAGGGGTGATGGCGGTACGTGCCTAAACACCGAGGCAAGCGCTGCGTGAAGCGCCTCTCATTGGGGCGCGTTCCAGCAGTTGCTTCGGTGACAAGGGTGCTGGCTGTAGGAGTTTCAAATGTCTATCACGACAAAAGCCGCGCTGCTGAGCTACGCGGAAACCCAGATGCGCTCAAAGGGTTACTCAGCGTTCAGTTACGCGGATCTCGCAGCGAAAGTCGGTATTAGAAAAGCCAGTATTCACCATCACTTTCCTACCAAGGAGTGCTTAGGCGCGGAGCTTATCAACGACTACATCGCTCGGTTCAACGAGACGTTGGTGTCAATCGAGATCATGCATCCCGAGCCACAGCAGCGCTTACAGGCTTTTTCCCGACTTTTCGTGATAAGCGCGAATGAGGGGCTGCTGCCGTTATGCGGCGCCTTGGCGGCAGAAATGGCTGCGTTGCCTTTGTCGCTCCAAGGCCTCACAAGGGACTTCTTCAATTCGCAGCTCACCTGGCTCCAAAGCACCCTCAATGACGCAGTCCGGCAGCACAGCTGGTTGCTGGGAACATCTGTTGAGCACTTCGCTTTCATGCTGCTGAGCATGCTGGAGGGAGCAAGCCTCATTGATTGGACACTGGGTCGCTCAGCCGACCCGTTGGCTGGCTTTAACCATCTGCTTGAAATAGCCGCAATGCAATCTTCACTTCTCCGTGCAGGATAAATTATGCAAACCCCTTCGAAAAAATATGTAGTCGATATCTGGTCTGATTATGTGTGTCCTTGGTGCTGGATTGCCAAGCGTCGTTTTGAAAAAGCGCTCGAAAACTTCCCGCAGAAAGACGATGTACAGGTCAACGTTCGGGCCTATCGACTGGCTGCAAATCACGCCCCTGAACCGATGGTCGCAGCACTGAAACGTAAGCTCGGCAACCCAGATTCCGCAGCAGCGATGATGAACACTGTGAGTAAATATGGCCAGGCCGACGGGCTGGATTACCGCTTCGACACTATGATGTTCGGCGATACTGCTGATGCTCATGTCTTGGTGAAAGCGGTTGAAGACGGGGCAGTGAAAAAGCGCCTTGTGGAAGCGCTGTACGAAAAAAGCACCAGCCACGGTAAGTCACTTTTTGATCGCGCCAGCTTGGCGGTGATTGCGAAAGATGCAGGTGTGTCGGATGCGGCAATTCAATTGGCGTGGTCATCTGTAGAACTGCGCGTAGAGATGGAAGCGGATGAGCATTTCGCCGCCCAGTTGGGTTCTGGCGTGCCTCTCTTTGTCTTCAACGAAGAATTCTCTGTTTCCGGTGCACAACCTGAAGCTGCTTTTCTTGACGCGCTCAATCAAATGGTAGAAAGCGCGAAAGTCGACGATAGCTCATTGATAGGCCAAGTCTGCGGCGTCGATGGCTGCAAAGTTTGATCGGCAACGGAACGTGGCACTCACAAGGTGCCCCCTTTTCCTTAACACAACACGTGAGACCCAAATGAGCCGTATCGTTGAGTTGAGCGCTCCCCAATTTGCCCGCTTTGTTGCCAAAGGCAGCAGTGTCGTACTGTTCTCAGCATCTTGGTGCAAACCTTGTAAAGAGATGAAGCCAGTCTTCGTGGACTTGGAAGCAAAGCTCCATGCTCTGGCAGTGTTTGGAAAAATTGATATTGCGGTATCACCGACGATTGCGCAGATGTATGGCATTCGTACTGTGCCGTCCTTGGCAGTGTTCCACGAAGGCCGATTGTTGAAAGTCTTCGCCGGGTCTAAATCAGTTTCAGCCTTGAAAAAAGCAATCGTCACTGAGCTGGAGGACGCTAGCTAAACAAGCATCCTCCTCGACCGGTAAGTCAGTCAGCTATCTGACTCGCTGCGTGGAAGGCTCACCTTTCCTGGGCCTGCGTCAATTGGATGAGCGCGATCTTCATTGAATATTTCCGTTAGTAAAGCGTTGGCTCGTTTGTAAGCGTCGTACTTGAATTCGGTATCGTCCTCGGGCTGAGCGGCCATCTCTTCTAGCATTTCCAAGTTAAGGCGACGGAATCGATCCGCACGCTCACGAGCTTCGTAGCGTCCTATCCCGAGTTGCTCCAAAGCCCTGCGCCCCAGGGACAATGCGCTTTCAAATGTCTCTCGCTCGACTTCTTCCACACCCATCTGACGTAGGGTAATGATGTGCCCCATATCTCGAGCGCGCACCACCAGTTTTAGGGATGGAAAATGCTCCTGGGCCAACTTGGTCAGTGCCAGGTTATCGTCTTGATTATCGATGGCGTTGATCAGCACCACGGCTTGGGCAGCACCCGCAGCGTGCAGTAAATCGAGGCGGGTGGCATCCCCATAGAACACCTTGACCCCGAACTTACGCAGCGTCTCGATATGGTCTGGATCATGATCCAAGACCACTACCTCAAAACCACAGGACATCAACAGACGCCCAGCGATCTGACCGAATCGACCGAAGCCAGCAATGATGACCCGAGGATTGCTCTGATCAATGGTGTCAGCTTCATTACTGCCCTGTTTGCTCGACGACTCCAGGTGATTGAGTAAAAGGATCAACAAAGGCGTCACGCACATGGACAACGCCACCGCTAGCGTCAGGCTCTTACCCCAAGGGTCGACCAGGATGCCGGCGACGGTCGCTGCGCCAAATACTACGAAGGCAAACTCACTGCCTTGTCCAAGGAATACCGCCTGCCATGAACGCTGGTCACTTGGGACATTCAGGAAGCGCCCCAAGAGCTTGATCACGAGCAGCTTGATCAGGATGAAGCCCAAGGTCAGTGTGATGACTTTCAGCGGCGAATCGATCAGCGTGCCGAAGTCAATCGACATCCCTACACCGATAAAGAACAGACCCAACAACAGGCCTTTGAAGGGTTCTATATCGCTTTCCAGAGCATGGCGATACTCCGAGCTGGCCAAGAGAACGCCGGCTAAGAACGCGCCCATGGCCATGGATAAGCCGGCCTCTTCCAACAAGAGGCCGAACCCAAACACCAGGAACAGTGCGACGGCACTAAAGATTTCTCTCAGGCCTGAGCGCGCTACAAAGCGAAGGACTGGCCGAGAGACGTACTGACCCAAGAGAATCACTGCGACAATTGCACCCACGATTTTGGCAATGGACAGGGCCAGCTCTGCACCTGAGGGCGTACCACCGTTTGCGGCCAGCAGTGGGATCATGGCAACTAGGGGAATCGCCGCGATGTCTTGGAAAAGCAACACGGCGAAGCTACTGCGACCCACGGCGGTGGAGTTCATGTTTCGCTCGCTCATGGCCTGCATGGCGATAGCCGTCGAGGACAGGCTCAACGTCAGCCCTACCAACAACGCAGCCGTCCAATTCAAGCCAAGTACAGCGCAGAAAATTGCGATGGCCGCGCCGCATGCCAGCATCTGCAACGCGCCGCCGCCGAAGACCATGCGGCGCATTGCCCAAAGGCGCTTGGGATCGAGTTCGAGACCAATGATGAACAGCATCAACACCACGCCAATTTCAGCAAAGTGCAGGATGGACTCCACGTCGGTCACAATCTTCAAACCCCATGGGCCGATCAGGCAGCCGGCTGTCAGGTAGCCTAAAACCGGGCCAAGCCCTAACCGGACGGCAATTGGGACTATCAAGGCAGCGGAGCCCAGGTAGATAAGCATTTCAATCAAACTGTGAGTGTCCATTCAATCTTCCCTCCATGACGTCAGGCGCTCGCCATAATTCTGGATCTGTTTAAGCAATGCGGTTTGATCTGCTCTGTAAGCACCATGGACTGCGACTGGACTCAACCAACGCATCCCGCAGTAATTCGCCGTCGCCTGAATGGGCTGGGACAGCACCGCAAAACCTGGGTGGTCGCCGCCTTCAAAATGATCATGCTCACCGCCAGTAGTCACGGCCCACAGCATTTTTTTGTTTTTCAAGGCAGTAGCGCCCGCGCCGTAGGCCCAGCCCTGTGTGAAAACCTTATCGATCCACAGCTTCAAGAGAGGTGGGTAGCTATACCAGTACAGAGGGTGTTGCAGAACGAGGAGATCTGCCTGTTCCACCGCCCTCTGCTCAGCTTCAACGTCGATATTGAAATCGGGGTACATGTCGTACAGCGAACGGATTGCGACATCGGGATTGTTGGCTGCCAGCTTGAGCATCAACATGTTGACGTTAGATTTATCAGGGTAAGGATGGGCGTAGATGATCAGAATCACGGAGTAGTTCCCACAAACCTGGCGTTCTTTAAGAACGGAAAAAGCTCCCTGTTCGTTGAGCATAACCGCACTCAACGAACAGGGAGCTAATGACCTGAAGGAGAAGCCTTACTGACCGGCTTGCAGCTTCAATACTTCCTGCGCGGTCACAGGTTTGCCACCAATACCCCAGTCTCCACTTTTCACCTCTTCGAAGATGACCCACGTGAGGGCGCGCATGTTTTCGCCTTCAACCGACACCATAGCGTCAGTCACTTTGCGAATCACTTCAGCCTTTTGTTCGTCGGAAAAAACGCCTTCAATCCCTTTGATAGTTACGAGTGGCATGGTGTTCTCCTAAATGTTTGTGAAGGAATATCAGGCTTTGGCGGCTGCGTATTCCGGATAGTCGGTGTAGCCCTTATCAATCGAACCGCTTACGCCGTAGTAGGTCGCGCGATCACCTTCGGCCAATGGCCAATCGTTCTGCATACGCTCTACCAGATCAGGGTTGGCAATGTAGGCTGTGCCAAAAGCAATCAGATCTAGCTCGCCTTTAACCAGCTCAGACTCTGCGATCTCTTTGGTGAAGCCGCCCGCAGCCATCAAGGTGCCCTTGTACGCTTCACGGAATGCAGCGCCGAAACCTGGTGGCGTTTGCGCGGCGAGGATGGTCGGTTGGTAGTTCAGGTGAACAAATGCCAGCTCTCTTTCGTTGAGGGCAGCTGCCATGCTCATCCAGGTTTCTTCTTCGCCTTCGTACACACCGAAGTCGTAGAGGCGACCAAAAGGAGAGAAGCGCACACCGATCTTCGATCCGCCGATTTCAGCAGCAATCGCATCAATGGTTTCCAGAAGGAAGCGCTGACGGTTGGCAATGGAGCCACCGTACTGATCAGTACGAGTGTTCAGGGCGCTGCTCAGGAATTGGTCGAACAGAAAGCCGTTGGCTGCCATGATTTCGATACCGTCAAAGCCGGCGTCCATGGCCATTCGTGCAGACTTCACGAAGTCAGCGATGACGCGTTTCACTTCTTCAGTTTCCAGTGCACGTGGAGAGCTTGGCTGTACAGGGCCAGATTTGCCGGGCTCGATCCAGGCATACACCGTGGTATCTACCGCAGGCACCGTGCCCGAGGAGACTGGCGCCATGCCGTGTACCGAGGTGTGGGACATACGGCCTACGTGCCAGAGCTGCGCAAAAATCTTCCCGCCCTTGGCGTGCACCGCGTCAGTCACTTTGCGCCAGCCTGGTAAGTGCACATCTTCGTAAATGCCAGGGGTGTACAGATAGCCGCGAGCCTCATCGGAAATAGGCAGGCCTTCGGTGATCAGCAAGCCGGCAGAAGCTCGTTGTGCGTAGTAAAGCGCGTTGGATTCATTCGGAATGTTGTTCAAGGTTCGGGTGCGAGTCATAGGGGCCATGACAACGCGGTTTTTCAAAGGAGTACCGGCTAGATCGTAAGGAGTGAACAGCTTATTCATGATTTATCTCGACGTCGTTGAAGGGGGGATTCGGCGTTTGATTAGGACTTGTCGAACGCGTCGAGTACGTGGGTGCTATAGACCATTGCAGCCCCGGCGTTCATGTTGATGGCCACACCCAAAGCTTCAGCTACCTCTTCACTGGTTATACCGAGCTTCTTGGCTTCAGCAGCATGGAAGGCAATACAACCATCGCAGCGGGTCGTCACGGCCACTGCAAGGGAGATGAGCTCGCGAGTCTTGGCGTCTAGATGGTTGGTTTTCCCACCGGCGGCGCCGAGTGCGGCCATGCCTTTCATCGTTTCCGGCGACAGGCCGTTGAGCTCTACCAAACGAGTATTGATGTCTTTGCGGGTTTGCTTCCAATCTTGCATGGGATTCTCACAGGGATGGCGTTGTTTGTAGTGATTTAAAACACTAAACAAAGCTACCATCCAGTTGGTAGGTTTTCAATGGTTCTGTGGTGATTTTCACTATCAACGCAATCGAATAAACGGTTTATTGTTTGTTTTATGAAAGAGGTTGCGAGCGGCACGTTGGAAGAGCGGCTGTATCAACTCTCATGCTCATGTATGTTTTCTGAAGTACAGGCCTACATGAGTGTAGCTGAGGCGTCTGGTTGATTCGCGGTGCGACTGCTTATTGATTTGCTACCGCGCTCCCAGCTTCCAAGGGAGCTAAGACTCTAAGTCTTTGCTTTTAGAAAACATCCCATCCGGCAGCACCCCACCTGCTAGCTACGCGAGCACTTGAGGCGCAACAGATGAAGGTATGCTGATCTGCAAGAATCGACAGCCCCTGAGCCAAGTGCCGTGCGGCTGGAAGAGAAAATCGGCAAGCTCGAAACTCAAATTAAGGAGCTTCGGGCGCACGAAGTCCAGCTCAACGACTCTCCGGTCACACAGGTTTCACTGACCGATCCAGACAGCCGTCGATACCCAACACCATTTGATCGTTGCACATGAGGTCACTAACGTCGGTCCCGACTGCGATCTACTCAGCTCGATGGCCATGCAGGCCCGCGAGGTTGTAGCTTCAGAAAAATTTCTGTCGGTAGTGGCTGATCGAGGTTACTTGAAAAGCGAGGAGATTCTTGCTTGTCACGATGCAGGCATCAATGCCTATGTGCCCAATCCAGATGACCTCTGGAGCCAAAGCGGATGGGTGTTTCAATAACGATGCCTTCATCTATGACGCGGCAAAAAAAGAATATATTTACCCGGACGCAGAAGCACTGATTTGGCGTTATACCAACGTTGAAAAAGGCCTGACGCTGCACCATTACTGGAGTTCGAAATGCAGGGGATGCGCAATGAAACCGCGATGCACGTCGAATCGCTGCGCCCGTTTATTGCTTCGAAGTGATCAAACAACCAATTCGACCGTCCAGAGAGGGTTAGAGACTCTCAGGCAAGCCGAAGAACATTTTGACTTGGCTGTAGAACAGTAGTTTCAGCTTGAAAAACACGAATTATGTCCCTAGTTCTGCCCCCAATTGCACCGAGTACTCGAGCGATCGCGAATGGCGATTTCTGACACGGACCTAGGTGGCCGTGGCTGGTATTCAGTGCGCCTCCGTATACTGGATGACCAGCCCGAATCTGGCAAATTCTTGGTCGTTAGATGAGTCGACATCCTTAGTCGGAGTTGTCCCGGCCGTCCTTCAGCACCTGTCCTGAAATTGGCATCGTGAGATGCCCCTGCTCTGCGAGATATTGCAATGGCGCTGGTCGCCAGGGAGATCGATCCGCTTGTCCACCTGCAGTTGGAGGGAAATGCTAGGCGCCTGGACACGGAAAACGCCCAGGAAGCGGTTGTTCAGCATTGAATGTGGTATGCAACCGCAGTTCCCCTGTGAGTTCCTGTAGATCAAACGTATGGCAATGCTGTGCGGCCATTTTGCTGGGTGGTCAATTTTATGAATGAGCCCAGCTGTTGCTGTTCGAAGGACCACGACCGAACAAAGGCTGCCGGTCGTGAAAGTCCACTATCGAATCATACTGTTTTAAACCGCAGGACCTGAACTGCTCGGCGGTGTTTTTACAAAGCCTGGACCCAAAGCCTTCAAACACTCTAGCTCTACGTTGATGCGGTGCTGCACTCATTTTTTGGTGAGCTTCCGTTTTTATGGGAAATCTTAGCGACACATCACGTATTCCTGAGGCAGAGGCAACGCGGCCGCGAGATTTATTAAAAACTTGCAAAGTGCGTAGATTTCCGACTTGTTAGCCAAGCAGGCTCAAGGCAATTGAATTTATAGACCCTGGCTGGCCGATCTGGAAGGACACGACCTGCCGGTGCCACCATTCGCCGCAGACTCGCGGCACCGGCCTGACTGTTCGCTCAACTCCTGGACAGCAATGCAGTCGCTGGCGGCAACCTAGTACATGGGTCAAGCGACCACGGCTTGAAACTAACGAATGCAACGCTCTCGTCCTAGGCGATCACTAGGGCGATCAGGGCACCAGCTAGCCAGCCCAAGGACTCCTATTTGTACCAATGAGGCATTGAGCGAAAGAGCTCGTTGCCATGGGCACCGGCATTTACAAGGCTTGGTTGTCTTTTTGATTTGACAAACGCAACTCTGCAGGCATAGCCTGATTGCGTTTCTGGGGTCGAATAAGCAGTTTTCCTTGGCTGGATTCAGCCTATGGCAGCTCAGTCCTAAATAGCTTTCCCAGAATGCCAGTGCTAGAGCATGGGTTGCGGGATCATGGCGCATGACGCGTTGTTTTGGCATGCCAAGCGGGCCTGCTTTGTCCGCGACTGAAAGGGCGTGATTACATGTTAGCGATGTGAGCGTTAGGTCCCCAACGCTTGTAGACCCAAATAGACGCTATGAACCTGCCTAAACCGTAAGGTTCGCGGCTGAATCTAAAAATAATGAGGAACGGTCATGAGCACCGACGCGAAAACCATATCCCCGGTCGAGAAGGCTGCCGTGCGCAAAATGATGCTGCGGCTGTTGCCTTTCTTGATGTTCTGCTACTTCATTGCCTACATTGACCGCGTCAACATTGGCTTCGCCGCACTGACAATGAACAAAGACGTTGGTCTGACCGCCAGCATTTTCGGTTTCGGAGCCACATTGTTTTTCGTGGCATACGTGCTGTTTGAAATGCCTAGCAACGTCGCCATGGAGAAATTTGGCGCGCGGCGCTGGATCGCTCGGATCATGATCACCTGGGGCATCGTCGGTTTTTGTACTGCGTTCATCACCGGTCCGATTTCCTTTGGTATTTCGCGCTTCCTGCTCGGTGCCGCTGAGGCAGGTTTCTTTCCAGGCGTACTCCTTTACCTCACTACTTGGTTCCCCAAGGCTTACATGGCGCGAATCGTGGCTGTGTTTATGGTCGCGGTACCGCTATCCAATTTCATCGGCTCGCCACTGTCAGTTCTTTTGCTGAAATTGGATGGCCTCTGGGACTACCGTGGCTGGCAGTGGTTACTCATGCTGGAGGCACTGCCTGCTGTAATCATGGGAATTGCTACGCTGTTCTTTCTTCCTAGCAAACCATCCGAAGCTCGCTGGCTAACCGATGACGAGAAAAACTGGCTTTCAGGCCGTCTTGAAGATGAAAGAAAAGAGCGCGAGCACAGCGAGAAAAACAAGCCACACAAACACGGTGCAAGCAAGATCTGGGCTGCTATGAGCAATAAGTGGGTACTGCTGCTCGCCGTGATCTATATGAGCATATCGGCAACCAGCAATACTCTGTCACTCTGGATGCCTCAGATCCTTAAGTCGTTCCACCTGACTGATACGCAGACCGGTCTGTTGAACATGATTCCATTCGGGCTCGGCGCTGCCTTCATGATTTTCTGGGGTATGCGTGCTGACAAAACTGGCGACCGTATCTTCAGCACTGCGGTTCCTATGGCGATCATGGGGTTGAGCTTCGTCGCCACCCTGATGACTGACTCCCTTGTAATCACTCTGATCTTGCTATCCATGGTACTGATCAGCAATTTTGCCTTGAAAGGGCCTTTTTGGGCCCTTACAGGTGAAACGCTTCCTCCGGGGGTTTTGGCGGTGGGTATCGCAGCAGTCAACACCTTGGGGCATTTGGGTACTGGTACGCTGAACTACTTCGTGGGCGTTATTCGGGACAAAACGGGTAGCTTCCCGCTGGCGTTGTTGCCAATCGCCGGGATGTGCTTTGTGGGCGTGATATTGGTGTTCTACATCGGTAGTCAAAACGCAAAGTCTCAGAAGCTCGCTGAAGCCATTAGATAAACAGCAAGCGCTAAAAAAGCCCGGGTACGGTCTCCAGTTCCCCGGGCTTTTTGCTGCATATTGAAAAGAGACAGAGGTATAGAGAGAGGTAAAAGTCGGCATGGTATGGCGATCCACCAAGAGCGCAACATGCTAGGGGCCTTGGCGTAGCTTGCATCGTCCGAAATGAAAGTGGTGTTCATCCACGAGGTTCTTGGTGCTCTCGCGGATGAACGGGTGATGCTTACACTGCCAGAGCCCGCTCACGCAGTTCGTAGTTCAGGATACGGTCGTTATCGCTGTAGTCGATAGGGCAATCGATCACGTGCACGCCAGGAGTCTTGATGCAGTGCTCAAGCAACGGCAGAAATCCTGCGGCGCTTTCCACACGGTGACCATTGGCACCGTAAGCTTCGGCATATTTGACAAAGTCCGGGTTACCGTAGTCCAGGCCATAGTCAGCGAAGCCCATATTGGCCTGCTTCCAACGGATCATGCCGTACCCGTCGTCACGCAGGATCACTACAGTAATGTGCATGCCCAGACGGACTGCGGTTTCCAGCTCTTGGCTGTTCATCATGAAACCACCATCGCCACATACCGAGATCACCGAACGGTCTGGGTATACCAAGTGCGCGGCCATGGCTGAGGGTAGACCCGCTCCCATGGTCGCCAGGGCGTTGTCGAGCAGCACAGTGTTGGGCTTGTGCGCCTTGTAGTTGCGCGCAAACCAGATCTTGTAGATCCCGTTATCAAGCGCAACGATGCCTTCGGACGGCAGGGCGCGACGAACGTCGGCTACCAGACGTTGCGGGTAAACCGGGAAACGGTCGTCGTCGGCGCCTTCGACGATCTGCGCCTCGTTGGCTTCGCGTATGGCCAGGAGCCGAGTGAAGTCCCAGTGGCTGACGTCGGTCAGGGCTTCGCCGATCTGCCAGACGGCATTGGCGATATCGCCGATGACTTCGATCTGTGGGAAGTACACAGCATCAACTTCGGCAGAGCGGAAGTTGATGTGAATTACTTCGGTGCCGCCTCGGACCATAAAGAACGGCGGCTTCTCGATGACGTCGTGGCCGATGTTGATGATCAGGTCAGCAGCCTCGACGGCACGGTGCACGAAGTCGCCGGACGACAGCGCAGCATTGCCTAGGAAACGTGGGTGACGCTCATCGACGACGCCCTTACCCATTTGAGTCGTGATGAACGGAATCCCCGTCTGGTCGATCAGCTGCTTGAGGACTTTAGCGGTCATTTTGCGATTCGCACCGGCGCCAATCACCAAAATCGGGCTACGCGCGGTATTAAGTTTTGCGACTGCAGCTTCGACGGCCTTGTGCTCGGCCAGCGGACGACGTGCGAGGCTCGGCGGGATCGGTAGGCTGTCGGTCTGCTCGGCAGCGATGTCTTCCGGCAGTTCCAAATGTACAGCACCTGGCTTCTCTTCTTCGGCAAGGCGGAAGGCCTCACGCATGCGGGCCGGGATGTTGTCCGCCGAGGCAAACTGGTGCGTGTATTTGGTGATAGGACTCATCATGTCGCAGACATCAATGATCTGGAACCGACCCTGTTTGGACTTCTTGATGGGCTTTTGCCCTGTGATCATGAGCATTGGCATCCCGCCCAGATAAGCGTAGGCGCCGGCGGTCACGAGGTTGGTTGCACCTGGTCCAAGGGTAGAGAGGCTAACCCCGGTCTTGCCTGTCAGACGGCCATAGGTCGCTGCCATGAACCCGGCAGACTGTTCGTGGCGGGTTAGCACCAGCTTAATTGGTGATTTGCGCAGGGACTCCAGAAGGTCCAGGTTTTCTTCGCCGGGAATACCGAAAACGTATTCAACGCCTTCGTTCTCCAGACATTGCACAACGACATCTGCGGCCTTAGCCATGGGGTGTAAACCTCTTGGGGGGGAGAAGACAGAAACGCCTGTCGTGGCGGGCCAGCGCTGCCATAGTGGAGCCTGCCAGCTCCACCACAAGCGCCGGCGACTATCGAAAATAATGCAGCCATAAAACAACACTGGGTAATCATGGACTACCCATTGTAGTTATGACGATGCAGAGCTGCGCCCCTTGGGGGCGCAGTAAGTAGCGTTGTCAGGGAACAGTCACGCCAGTAATGGAATGCCGTAAAAGTGCGTCATGAATAAAGCCTTCGGCAATCAGGTTCCTAATAAAATCGTCGAGCCACACGGATGCTTGCTGCCCTCGCGCTTTGGGCACGCCCATGGCCTGCCGGATCTGCATGAAAGGCTCTTGGATCAGCCTAAGCCCAGGATTCGAGTTCCGGTCGGACTCCAATTGCTGGCGTACGCCAGCAGCAACCTCTAAATTTTGCTCAATAAAGGTATTGACCACGGCGGGTGAGGACGGGGCGCGAAACAGCGTCGCATGCTGTATTTCACGAGTCAGGAATAGGTCATACGCGCTACCTTCACCCACCGCGATGCGATTGCCAGCCACATCGATATCGTTCAGTGAGTGTGCAGGAAAGCTATCGCGCACCAGGTAGCAGCCCTCGATAATGACGTAGGGGGAGGTGAATGCGATCTGAGCACCTCTCACAGGATCAATGGCGAAAAAGCCGACGTCAGCCTCACCGTTCTCGACGGCCTTGACTGCGAACCCTGCTGTGTCGACCGTTACCAGATGCAAGCGCAGGCTCAATGCCTGAGCCAGACGCCGAGCGATATCCACAGAAACTCCCTGGGGTTCATCGCCCGATAACGGGCGATGAGCCAAAATAGGGTTTCCATAGTTGATCACCACCCGTAGCTCTTCTTTGAGGGCAAAGGACCGACGCAACTCAGAGCTGATCGTTTTCATATTGATAACGTGTCCGAGGGAACGAGAACACTGCCTTCCATGAGCCGGCGTGCCGAACGGCTCATGACGGCCTTTGAAACCACCCAGGTGCCTTCAACCTGCAGCGCTTCTGCCCCAACAGCAAGACTTCCGGACGGATGCCCGAAGCGAATTTGGCGGCCGGCGGAATCTGGCACCAGACGATTGATGACTGTGCCAGGAATGACCGCTGCAACAGCGATTGCAACAGCCCCGGTTCCGGTCATGGCGTGATGCAGTTTGCCCATAGAAAAAATACGCGCATTGATATCGAGCGTTGCCGGATCCACAACCTTGCCATTAGACGCGGTGTAACCTTCTGGTGCTGCAACGAAAGCCAGTTTTGGGGTGTGGGGGCGTAACTGTGTTGCTTGCTCGGGAGACTGCGCCAGCCCCATTTTCACAGCTGCGTGAGAGCGGATCGCCTCGGCTTTAGCCAGCAACTCGGGATTGCTGTTGAGGTGCTGCTGCAGCTCGTTGCCTCGCAGGCCCAGAACATCCGCATGTACGAAGATGGCTGGGTTTCCGGCATTGATCATGGTGAGTTCAACGTCGCCCACGCCAGGCACAGATAGAGTATCTATCGCATTCCCTGTGGGAAACATGCCACTAACCCCTTCTTCTTCGGCGTCGCCACTTGGGTCGAGGAATTCGATTTTTATCTCCGCTGCCGGGAAGGTCACACCATCAAGTTCGAAGTCACCTTCTTCAATCACCTGTCCGTCGCGCATTGGGACGTAGGCAATGATCTTTGCATTGATATTGGCTTGCCAGATTCTTACTACTGCGATGCCATCCGCCGGCGCGGCCACAAGACCTTGTGCGATCGCGAAGGGGCCCACGGCAGAGGTCAGGTTACCGCAGTTGCCGGACCAGTCGACGATCGGCCGGTCTATCGCAACCTGACCAAAGCGATAGTCCACATCGCAGTCAGGCTCGTTGGATTTACTGACCAATACGACTTTGCTGGTACTGGACGTAGCCCCGCCCATGCCATCGATTTGCTGACCATAAGGGTCCGGACTTCCAATCACGCGAAGCAAAATGCGATCTCGGGTTTCAGGATCGTCAGGCAGCCAATCAGTACAGAAAAAGACCCCCTTACTGGTGCCGCCACGCATGTAAATGGCTTTGAAGGACTTTTGTGGCATGGGAACCTCAGCGAACTGTCAGGGATTTATGCGTTTATTCGACAACAAACGCAAAAATACCGCAAGGGCAAATTTTGTTAACATTTGCGCTTTATCCCTGCATCAGCTCGCCGGGTGTATATTCGACGCTCTGCCAAGCCTTTTAAGCTCATAAGACATGCCCCAGGACCTGACCAAAAGCCAGCGCAAGGCGTTGCGCGAGATCATCAGCTACGTTCGTCGAGAGCGGTTGCCCATGGGCACCCATCTACCGGAGTGGACGTTAGCCAAACTTATCGGAACGTCTCGCTCACCCGTTAAGGTGGCATTAGAGTGTCTAGTGGGCGCCGGATTGATGCGATTCGACAGAAACCGTGGCTATCACCTGCACGGGGACGTGGACAATCTGCCACCGGAGTTGCAGGTTCATTTTCAGGAAATTGACGATCCGCTTTACCTTCGTTTGGCAGACGCGCGTTTTGATCGTTTGGTTGCTGATTCTGTAACGGAGGCTGATCTGACTCGCCTTCTGGGCGTGTCGAGAAGCGAGATTGGAAAAGTGCTTTCGCGAGCACAGAGCGAAGGATGGGTTGAAAAGGAAGTAGGCTACGGCTGGCGTTTTCTTCCAATGATTGACTCGCTGGAAGCCTACGAGGACATGTACTCGCTGCGACTGGCTATTGAGCCAGCCGGCATTTTGAATAGCAAGTTCAGGCCTGACTCGGCGCAGTTGGGCTTGCTGCGCGAAGAGCAGCAGGCGATTTTAGACGGCGGTTATCTGACCATGACCGCCATTGAGCGGTTTGAGTCCAATGCGCGTTTCCATGAAACGATAGCCGAATGGTCGGGTAATCGATTCGCGCTCCAGACGCTTCGTCGGCTTGACCAGGTGCGCCGATTGGCCGAATACCGCCAAACGCAGCTGGATCTGCCGCGCCAGGCGCTCGCGGTAGAGCATCTACAAATTCTGGATGCTATCGAAGCCGGTGATAACCTCGGTGCGGCCAGCTATATGCGTCAGCATATCGAAGGCGCTTGGCGCAAGAAGGCAGTTTCCGCTGTATTCCAGTTGCCTTCAAAGGCTCAGCCGGAAACTGACGCGAGCTGACTCTCAGCGCGTATCGCCTGTTTAGCTAAAGCCACCGCATGGTGGTTTTTTTATGGGTTGGATCTCTGGTTGCGTTTATTGTTTGACAAGCGCAATTGAGCGGATTTAGTCTGGCTGCGCTTTCGGCATAAAATAAACAATGTCCAGTTGTCATGGACCCAACGTCGCCGGACGACAGGTGCCCTGATGAGCTCTGAAAACCTTCGTTTTATCGATACGCATGCCCATGTTTTTCATCGACAGCTGCCCTTCATTGAAAGCCGCAGATTCACACCTGCGTCCGATACAGCGTACGAGTCTTTTATCGACAAACTCGACAGCCACGCAATAGACAGAGCTGAACTGAACGCCGTGAGCATCGCAGCTTCATTGCTGTCATCGGCCTTCGGCCCTGAACGCCTGCTTTGGGCCAGCGACTGGCCTTTTATCCAACATGAAGGCACTCAGCATAATTCAACCCAGCTGGCGCATCTGAAGCGCTGGCTGCCGGATGTCGCTGACCGAAAGAAAGTGCTGGTGGACCCCCGACCGAATTGTTCCAGTTCTAAACGTGCACCTGATGAGTTGCCCTAGAGAGAATCACATGACCGACGCCAACAAGCTTTCCAAAACAAGTCTGCGGTCGTTCAAGACGTCCGATGGCCGTGAACACCACTACTATTCATTGCCTGCGCTCCAGACAGCGGCCTATCCGAACTTGAGCCGTCTTCCTGTAGTGATTCGGATCCTGTTGGAGTCGGTATTGCGCAACTGCGATGGCAGCAAGGTGCTCCAATCTCATATCGAAGATCTCGCAAACTGGCAGCCACACGGCAGCAGGGAACGGGAAATTCCGTTTGTAGTCGGTCGCGTCCTTCTTCAGGACTTCACGGGTATCCCGTTATTGACCGACCTGGCCGCCATGCGCAGCCAGGCAAAGAAACGTGGTGGTAACCCCAAAGCCATTGAGCCACTCGTACCCGTTCACCTGGTTGTAGATCACTCGGTGCAGACAGAGTTCTCGAACGTGCCTGGCGCGCTTCGCAAGAACATGGAGGTCGAATTCCAGCGTAACCGTGAACGCTATGAGCTGATGAAGTGGGGCATGCAAGCGTTCGAGACATTCAAGGTTATTCCGCCAGGCATCGGGATCTGCCACCAGATCAATCTGGAGTATCTGGCTCAAGGTGTTATCGAGAAGAATTCAGTCGTGTATCCCGATACGCTCGTGGGCACCGATAGCCACACGACGATGATCAATGGCATCGGAGTGCTGGGTTGGGGCGTGGGTGGTATCGAGGCCGAAGCTGGCATGCTGGGTCAGCCAGTGTACATGTTGATGCCGGACGTTGTCGGGGTGGAACTCAATGGCAGTCTGCGTCCAGGGGGCACGGCGACAGATGCTGTGCTGCTGATCACTCAGACGCTGCGTGCTGCCAAAGTGGTAGGCAAGCTTGTCGAATTCTTTGGCGAGGGGGCAAGCTCCCTGAGTGCGACTGACCGTGCAACCATTGCCAACATGGCGCCCGAATACGGCGCAACGAGTGGTTTCTTCCCGGTAGACGACAAGACTCTCGACTACTACAACCAGACCGGGCGTAGTGCTGAGCAGGTTGAGCTGATCCGCAAGTACTTTGAAGCCCAGGACATGTTCGGCACACCTGCTGCTGGCAGTGTTGATTACTCGACAGTAATCACGATCAACCTCGATCAGATTGTTCCGTGTGTGTCTGGCCCGAAGCGTCCTCAGGATCGCGTTGACCTCACCGGGCTCGGGCGCCGGTTCGATGAAGTCCTGGTTCAGGATGCCAAGAGCGGTGGCTACGCCAAGAGCAAGGATCAGCTTGAAGAGTTGTACCCAGTCACTGCTAAACCTGCTGGCGCGGTTGGCCCGGAACAGACTTACGAAGTAGGGCACGGCCATGTGCTGGTCGCAGCGATTACCTCGTGCACCAACACCTCAAATCCTGAGCTTTTGATCGCTGCTGGCTTGCTGGCAAAAAAAGCAGTCGAGAAGGGGCTGGTCGCCAAACCATGGGTGAAGACGCTGTTTACCCCTGGTTCCCGGGTCGTAACTGCATACCTGCAGGATGCTGGTCTGACTGAGCCGCTCAGTCAGCTTGGCTTTGACATCGCCGCGTATGGCTGCGGCGCTTGTGTCGGCAATATCGGCCCGCTTGATCCTGCTTTGGAAAAGGTAGTCGTCGGTGAGGACTTGGTCTGCAGCGCAGTGCTGTCAGGCAACCGGAATTTTGAGGCCCGTATCCACGGCAACCTGCGTGCGAACTTCCTTGCCAGCCCACCTTTGGTAGTAGCTTTTGCGCTGGCAGGCTCCACGCGATTTGACCTGACCACCGAACCGTTGGGCTATGACCACGACGGGAAGCCAGTGCTGCTGGCCGATCTTTGGCCATCCAACGATGAAATCAAAGCGCTGAGCGTCAAGGCTGCAAACGCCCAGCTGTACAAAGATCTCTATGCTGATTTGACCAAGGATCATGACCTCTGGAATTCGATCAAGACCAGCGAGGGCGAGGTGTACGATTGGCCTCAGTCAACTTACGCCGCCGAGCCCGATTTCTTCGACACCACCCAGGCTGCTCGTCCTATCCTAGGCGCGCGTGCGCTGGCCATCCTGGGCGACTCCATCACCACAGACCACATCAGCCCGGCCGGCTCGATCACCCCTGATTCGAGTGCTGGAAAATGGCTCGCTGAGCATGGCGTAGAGCGCAAGGACTTCAACACCTATGGTGCTCGCCGTGGTCACTTTGAGGTCATGGTGCGTGGCACCTTTGCCAACGTTCGTCTGAAGAACCTGATGCTTGCGACAAAGGCAGATGGATCGGCAGACGAAGGTCCATACACGATACTTCAGCCCTCGGGTATCCGGACAACCTTGTTCGATGCGTCGCGCAGCTACATCGCTGCACAAACCCCGACTTTGATCTTCGCCGGCGAGGAGTACGGATCGGGTTCCAGTAGGGACTGGGCGGCGAAGGGCACACGCTTGCTGGGTGTAAGGGCTGTTATTGCCAAAAGCTTCGAGCGTATTCACCGCAGCAATCTGGCCGGGCTTGGCGTACTTCCATTGCAGTTCAAAGGCTCTGACGACGTGAGATCTCTCGCGCTGGATGGTACGGAAACCTTCGATATCCTGGGTGTCGAGAGTGGCGTTACACCGACTCAAGACATAACGCTTCGGATCACCCGCCAGGATGGTCGCCAGCAAGACGTGACCTTGTTGGCCCGCATCGATACCGCGATCGAAGCGACCTACTTCGCGAATGGAGGAATTCTACCTTTCGTCTTGGCAGGCCTGCTTTCTTCCGAGAACGGGCAGCCAGTCAAACAACGAACGCCAACGGAGGCTTAATAATCTTCAAAGGGTCTTTTTTTCAAAGTTAATTAATATTCCGTAACTATTACAACTATAAGATCGCGAGCCTGACGGCAGTCAGGTTCGCGGAAGGAGACGGAAATGAGCCTGACTTTAGTAGCAGATACTGTTGGTATTGCCACAAGCAATGAACAAGTCTCACAGCGGAATGGCTGGCATGCTGCTCTTATTTGCAGTTAAGACGCCGGTTCTGAGACTTTTCGTTAAGCCCGAATAAATGCATGCGCACAACGTTCAGGCAGTCAATGTTCTGCTGACGGCCTCCCTATGACAAAAATAATGAATGAGGAAGTTTCAATGCTCACATCAAACACGTTGCGAGATGTTAGCCCCCCCGGGGAAGGGGAATGGATTTTATCTTTATAGCTATAAGCGTAGGCAGTGGACAGTTCGATATCAAACTGTCCTGTGTCTGAGTAACTAATTAAAGATAGGGTATCTCCATGCTAGCTGTTCTCGGTTTTTCAATGGTTTGTTGCTTCATGTATTTGATCATGACCAAGCGCATGACTGCGCTTATCGCACTGTTGTTAGTGCCGATTGTGTTTGCAGCAATCGGCGGTTTCTGGACAGGGCTGGGCGCGATGATGCTGGACGGCATCAGGGCCCTTGCCCCGACTGGCGTGATGTTGACGTTCTCTATTCTGTATTTCGGCATCATGATCGATGCTGGCCTGTTCGACCCGTTGGTTCGTTTCATGCTACGGCTGGTTAAAGGTGATCCACTCAAGGTCGTCGTTGGTACTGCGGTACTGACGCTGTTCGTTTCCCTGGACGGTGACAGCTCCACCACCTATATGATCGCCGTTGCCGCATTCCTGCCTCTTTACCAGCGCCTGGGGATGAGCGTTCTAGGGCTCACCTGTGTAGTCAACATTGCGAGCGGGATCATGAATATCTCGCCGTGGGGAGGCCCTACCGCGCGGGCAGCTGCAGCGCTGCACGTCGATGCGCTGGATATTTTCCTACCCATGATCCCAGCCATGCTCCTGGCTTGCGCTGTGCTGATACTCACCGCAGTCATCATTGGTCGACGTGAACGTGCCCGCCTTGGCATCGTCGACGTTGAGGACTTTGCAAATGGTGAGCTAGCGCTCGGTAACGGCGATGCGGAGGAGTGCGCGAGGAATCGACGTCCGAAAATGTTCTGGCCAAACCTGATACTGACCATCGGCCTGTTGACCTGCCTGGTGCTTGGGCTCATGCCTATTCAAGTGCTGTTCATGGTCGCTTTCGGTATCGGCGTGACGTTGAATTATCCTCATCTGCAGCAGCAGAAGGAGCGCATAGCTTCACATTCCGCGAACGTATTGGCCGTAACGTCCGTGATTTTTGCCGCTGGTATTTTCACTGGCATTCTTTCGGGGACCGGCATGGTCGATGCGATGGCGCAAAGCTTGCTGCATGTCATACCTGACAGCTTCGGGCCATACCTCGCGGTATTTACAGCGTTGGTGAGCTTGCCGTTTACTTTCTTCATGTCGAACGATGCTTTCTACTTCGGCATTCTGCCAGTCTTGGCTCAAACGGCTACCACTTACGGGTTTACAACACTGGAAATTGCCCGCGCATCGATCGTTGGGCAGCCTGTGCATTTGCTGAGCCCATTGGTGCCATCGCTTTATCTTTTGGTCGCGCTTGCCAAGGTAGATCTCGGTGACCACCAGAAGTTTGCCCTGAAGTGGGCAGTGCTTGCGAGCCTCGCGTTGTTGGTAGGAGGGGTGTTGTTCGGAGGCTTCCCGTTCCACCGCGCTCAGTAATGCTGGCTTGCATCGTGTCCAGGGCGTCCTGAGTTCCATTGGGAAGTAGTCATGGTGTCCAAGAAATAGACGAATTATGGCTGGACACCTTTGGTCTGGATTCTGTACGGGTTACTAGCCTCAGCTACCCACAGCAATCCAGGCCCTCACAGAAGATGGAATCGAAGTAGTGTGAGATACGGGAAGGGATTACCCAAATTGCTAGTCGTAGCTCATCAGCGCGGCTTAAGCCTAAAGCAAGGTAAAAACTGTAGTCGTGGTGAGTGATATGCGCTTTAACCGCTTTCGTCTGGGCCCCCGTAATCGAGGGGAGCGTCAATCCATCTATGACCACTTCAGGCCGATTCTGTTGAAAAAGTTTACGTCAGTTTCCATGGACGAAAAGTACACGTCTGAGATCGAAATCTTGAATTGTTGCTGAGGTATCTGGACTTGGATTTTACGTGGCAGCGCGCAAAAAAAGACGTTTCCACCCATCAGTCTTCTGGCAGGTTGAGAAAAACGACTTTTTCAACACAATCGGCCAAAAGTGGACGGTGGACACTGTGATGGCAAATGAGTAGTGTCACGGATGCTGCTCTCGACTCTCGAGGGCAGCAGGGCTTGCCGTCATCCATATCGCCTTCTCTCTGAGCAATGACCAGCCGAAGCTAGACAAGGATATGCAGGGTGACAAGGAACGTTGTACGACATGCTGTCGCGATAAGAAACGGACATGGCATATCACTTAATAGTTAGGTTTATTTATCATGTCCGAAGCAGCGCTTATAGATCGGCTAATAAAGAATATCGGGCATGACTTTGAAATTCGCCGAGAAGTACCGGGGTACCATCCGATATATAACAAAAATGTTCGGATAGACCTCATGCTTAAGGCAGAGGTCTCATCTGCAAGAAGCGGGCTTCACTAATGAGTGGTTTGGCGTCGAATGCAAATGGTCTGACACAGTTCACGGCGCCACGTCTAAGTTCACGCGCATGGCTTGGCAAAGCATTACGTACGCGCAATCAACATTTTTAGTTGACGGCGAATATTTAGTTCCGGCTTTTGTCGCCGTATACACTCCAGATAATCTAGACAGAATAATTGAAACTCATCTAGAAACACTACTAAGTCTTGGCCTTTACGGCAACGTTGGTCGCCTATATTTTTATAGAGATCTATCATGGGGCATAAAATTCGCTTCAATTTATGCACGCAGCAGCCCCAATGGCTTTCACATGAAGCATAATCAATTACCAGCAAGAAGAGCAGGCAGTGTCTAATAAACCTAACCATGCGCCCAAACCGTTCGCTTCGCTCACTGGGGCCGCATTCCGCGGCTCTTTAGCTTAATCGTTGGCTGGCAAAATAAACCATGCAAAATTCAGACGCCCGACAAATTGCAGAGTTGCTTAACCGCAGAAATCAACTCACCCAAAATTACACCGAAGCCATGATCCTTGAGTCTGCGAGCAACTATCTATTTCGAAAAATCAACGACGCAGTAGTCGCTTGCGTTGAGTTAAAAAAGACCCAGTGGTATCAATCTGAAATTTGCCATCTAACAGTGCATGAACAGCATGAGAGACAGGGTCACGGCCGCGAGCTAATTCAACAAGCCACTGATGTAGCCATAAAGCAAGGCTCAAGAATTTTGCAATGTACAATCCGTGACGGAAACAATGGTAGTGAAAGAGCTTTTCTCGAAGCAGGGTTCGTAATAACTTGTTCATTTCATAATGCAAGAAGCGGAAACAATGTGAATGTGTATCAGAAATCTATCGTTGTTGCTCGTTAGTAATGCGCTCAAAGGCAGTGCACGTGCATTCGCCGAGCGCTGGTAGGCGCCTGGTCATGAGGTTAACATGCGCTTCTGGCTGTTTCTGACCTATCCCCACCGTCAGCATTGGGTCGATTGCTGCCGGTTGCATGGCTGAAACAGCGTCTGTGCGTATTACTGATGGCGAAAGGGGCTACACAGCCTTGCTATTTCGTGGAACGTCAGATCAGGTCGTCCCGAATGTTTCCACTATTTGCGTTGTGGTTGAATCCCGCACGTTTTGAGCCGGGTTTGGGAGGCTTTGTGGCGCTGGGCTCCGGCTGTCCTCTTACGACTCCTATCGAGGCTGGTGTCAGGCTTTGCGATGAGAATTGCCCAGAGCCTTCCTTTTGGTGCCCATCGGGTTTTTCCTTTCGTACCTACCTGCCGACGTATTTGGTGAACTGCGGGTAGCCAATGCCAAGCTGTTCGGCGTAATCGTCATAGACCGCACTTAGCGGATGCTCTGCATCTATCAGCTTACGAAAGTCATCAAGTCTGGCCAGAAAGACAACTCGCCCTGCGCCGCGATAGACCTTTTCGGCCCGTCCATCATTAGGCGTCTCCTGTTTATATGATCGAACTAGTGCTCAGCACCTGACACAGACAACTCAAGGAAGTTTTAGAAAATTAAAGGAAACTCTTTATCTTCATAGCGAAATTTAACGCAACTCAGAGAAATTCAGGGCAATTATAGGTCAGGAATAGCCGGAAATGGCAGTAACGCGAGCCTACGGCGGGCAAGTTGCCTAGAATTACAGAAGATCAGATGGCAAGATGTGTGTTGTGGGCCTACGCTGCTCCGCAGCTAGGCCCGCCCCAGCTGCCTTATTCGCCGTCGGTTCAATGTGTCTTCCTCTGCAACGATGATGTATCCGTTGATTCTAATAGTCGAATTTCTCTTGCCTACTCAAAATTTAGATCGAGAAAATACAAGGTTTCTTAATCAGAAAAAACATTGGAAATGTAGGCGGTTTTCTTCTGGGTCGCGTTAGCGCTGCTACTATTTAAGTCCGTAGGTTTGTATTGGCAGATTTATTTTTTTGCTTTAAGCTGCAGAGAGCCGATCTGCATGCTCAAAAATTAAATTTTGGGTTTGTAAAACAAGAATATTTAGGAGTGGCGATGTCAAGGACTTTAAGAACGCTGATATTCAAGAAGCTGGACAGAGCAGCAAAGCTAAAGGGAAGAGACTCGCTACTGAGGCAGACTAATCGTTTTAGGGAACAACTCCAGCCTAGTCAATACGGAAGTCTGATAACTGTATATTATGAGGTTTTTAAGAAAAGATGTGGTGCGAAAAATTGGAGTGGTAAAAGTAACCTAAGGGAGTTAGGTTATAATTGCGCCATAAATTCTAAAGGTTTCGAGCTCGACCTCGCATTCGCGGTTGAATGGTTAAAGCTTCACTCCGATGAAATTAATAGGTCTACAGATATAACTTTTGAGGTTCAAGAGTTAATACTGCGCGAGGACTATGCCGCTGCGCTAAAAAAGGTCGAGGCTTTCCAGGAATTAAATGGATGGACTTTTTGGGCGTTGGAGACATTTTATTTTTTAGTCAATAGGTTAAGTGGCACTTCGGGTGTGCGGGCATTCACCAAATACGTGAAAGAAAAAGCTGGCGGAAGGGTCGTCGGATATGCAGCTTCTATGTTTGCTGATAGGGTGGATGATAGATATTCTGTGGATGCCTATATGTCTCGCTGGAAGGAGAGCATAAATAAAACCTTAAAAAGTGAAAAGGCTAAGCACTATTACGAATTTAGGGGCTTGGGCCTCATGACAGACGCCGAGAAGTCTCTCGGGCATGTGATTTGCAATGACTTTAGTAATTCTTTAATTGATTGTTATAGTAGTGTCGTTGAGGCAATTTCGTCAGTCGCTTTCATAGAGCAATGTAAAGATTTTGCTCCTGCTATGTTGAGTGCTATTGATCAGCTCAAAAGTGCAGGTGTAACCGACTATAGACTTACAAAGCTAAGGTTTTTTATAAGTGGGGATCAAGAGGGGTTTGAAGTGAGTCCCTATAATTATCCGCTTAGTAAAACACTTGTTTCGGCACTTTATTCGTGTCAATCCGATGACTTCAGATTTGGCTTTGGAAAGTCTAAAGTACAAGAATCTGAGATTTCCTCTATCGCAGATATTCTTGATAATGGAGCGCCTTCTAGTGAGTATTTCAATAAGCTTAGAAAATATGCGCATTCATTAAGGTTCTGTTCTATGGGTCTCGCTTTGCAAGACTTTGCTAAACAATTGATAAAGCGTGATCCTTTTAGCATTAATATTCAGCCATGGATATCTTTGCTTTCACCTGAGTTAAGGATAGAGGATTTTTTCGGTCTGGATTATCGTTCAGTTAGAGTAATCGAAAATGAGGCCGCTAGAAATTTTCTAAATGATCCGCTTGAGATTGCAAAAAAGGTTTTTCTAGCTTATGAATCACCGAGTGAGTTTACTACGCATGATAGTTTTTCGCCTCAAATAATATTTTGGTTGGCTTGTGAGTTTCTTAAGTCTAGACGTGATGCCGAATGTGCTGTATGTATTGATTATCTATCAAAAGTTAGTCGTTATTGGAGCAGGCAGGCTTGTAAGCTTAGAATACAGCTGTTGTGTATGAATGGTGGCTTGGTAGAGGTCGTAGATCTTGCTTACTCTATTATCGAGCTAAACCCGACAAGCGCTTGGGAGTATCCACTTGATCAAATTTTTGAAAGCTATGAATGGTCAGAGTTAAAGAGTGTTGATACAGTCATCATTGCAATAGTTTCCCATTTCACCAATGCGATGCTTGGCAATACGAATGAAGATGTACTGTATGTTTGCAAAATGGCTTGCAAAAAAATCCATGAAAGTTTCGAAAGAGAAAATTTCTTTAATGGTTTGAGTGTCGCTGGTAGCTTTGATGAGATGTCGTTCGACAGCGAAGACAAAAAAATAAAAGCGCTTATAACCTTATATGCTTATGTTTGGATTGAAAAAAATCTCGTGTTCTTGGACTTTTCTACCAGCCGGGAAGTCATGCAGGAAAGGCTTGAGGTTCTGCGATTGTTAGTGCAGCTAAATCCTGAAAATGAGCAGCGATACGCGAATGCAATCATGGATATCACCCTTCGAGATACAATGTGGGAAGGTTTGGCTCACATTGAAGAAACAAGGATTTTCGTGAATGAGGCTGGGATAACCAGGTGGGCTGAGAAGGAAATTAGATCAGATTTCGATAATTGGAAGCTGACATATATTTATGAAAGTAAAAAAACACTCATAAACAAGATGGTTCAGTATGTGACTTCTACAACCTCGGAGACCGTAGAGGAATTTATTGATTATGAGCTGTCCGAAGACTGTCGTTTATTTTTAAATATGGTCGATAGGTTGCAGCAGAAGTTTATGTATGATCCTGTAGATGGTTTGCATTGTTACTTAAGTGCTCGTATCCGTCATGGAACAATGAAAAATACTTATTTAGGGCCGATCGACGAAGCAGGACTTCTGGCTGTTGATGGCCAGTTTGATGAAAGCATCTATCGTTTCATCGAAGCTATCGATCAGTCGCAATACATTCAGATTGTGAAGCCAGCTTTAATTAACCTATCGGTAAGCTTATCAGCTTTGATTGATGACGTTTTGGATAACAAGATTCGTTTGAAGAGCGAAGGGCAGTTAGACGGTTATATTGAAATTAAGACTGATGAAGAGTTCTTCTCCCGAGTTGGTGATATTGTAACTACTAAGCTGGATTTTCATCAATTTTTAGCGCTCAGCTACGATCTTTATTGGGACTCTTTGTGGCCCTCCCTGCAGCGGCTTGCTGAATATTTTGACGATGAGATGCAAGGGAAAACCAATGCGTTATTTGAACAGGCGATTGAACAAATCGATTTGGTTGGTGAAGAATCCAGGGCGCTTTCAGGTGCTCTGACTAGAATTAAGAATGCTACATGTCAAAAATGCTTGGTGGCAGCAAGATGGTTTAAAGCAGAAAACCATCGCAAAGATCAGATATTTACACTCTCGGAGACAATTAGCATTGCTGCAAAAGCATCTAGCAACATATATAGACGATTCAATGGTGAAATTAAACAGGTTCAGAGCAGTACATTAGATTTGCCATTATCTGGCGTAGGAATGGCGGCGATAGTAGAAAGTCTAACGACGCTTTTCGAGAATTCTTGGAAGTATTCTGGTTTAGGTGGAGCTAAGTATGCTATTGATATCGAGGTTAAGACTACGTCCGACGCCAATGTGTTGTGCTTCATTGTAAGAAATCCCCTCTCGGAAAAGCGCGCTTTAGAGCTGACACCCGAAAGGCTTTCCGAAATAAAGTTAAAGTTTCAGGTTAACTATGATTTGGAGTCTGTCGCGAGCGAGGGAGGCTCGGGTTTCCCCAAAGTTGCACGACTCTCCAGATATCTCGATCGAAAAATATTTCCCGATCCGCTAGATATTAGTGTGGAAGGTTTATTTTTTTCAGTGATGGCTATGGTGCCTATTCATCTTCGTGGAGAGTCTTATGATATCTATAACTACTAAGTTATCGATCCTCATAATTGAGGATGATGCGCCGAAGTTGAAAGCAATAATTAATTTTCTCAATGAGGATTTAAATTACTTTGAGCCCGTTGTTGCTAAGTCGCTCACGTCGGCTATACAAAAATTGAGTAATGAAGAATTTGATTTGTGTATTGTTGATATGTCCATCCCCAGTTACGATTTTGAAGCCGATAAGACCGGTGGAGAGCCTCAGTCTGGAGGCGGGCGAGATATACTTAGGTTCATTAGTTCTGAGGCGCCACGTACTAAGGCAGTCGTGCTTACTCAGTATAACGAATTTCGAACCACTCATGGTGTCGATGTGACTTTAGACGCGCTGACTGTGAGTTTAATGAAGAAGTTTAATAAAATATTGTTGGCGGTGGTTTTCTACTCTACTCAAAAAGGGGAATGGAGAAAAAAACTTAAGTCTGTGATCGAGGAGTCGCGGTTATGAAATTTAAGGTTCTGGTTTCTGAGGATAGTGATTCTAAAATCGCAGTAATAAAGTCAGAGCTTTTAAAGCTTGGCGCAGAAGAGGATGGAATAATTGTTGCCAAATCTGGAGTTGATACTAGACGTGCTCTTAAAGAGCATTCTGGCTCGTTGAATCTTATGTTGCTGGATCTGGCTTTGCCGAATCGTACTGGGGATTTACCAGTTCCAGAGACTGGTATGGAGCTTTTAAAGCAAATTTTGGATGATGGTGAATATGTTGCGCCGGATAATATTGTCGGTACTACTGCCGATTTTGAAATACTATCAGCGTTTGAATCGGGCTTTAATAAATATACTACTCAGATACTCTTAATCTCACCCGGTGAGCAAGAGTGGAAGTTTTCTCTGTCTAAGCTTGTTAAAAGAATAGAGCGAGCAATAGCTCAGCCCAAAGATCATAAGGTGGATGTATGTTTTGTTACTGCACTTCGTTATCCGGAGTTGGAAAGTATTAAGGAGTTACCAATAGCTTGGTCGCCTGAGCAGTCTCTTGGGAATGGTGTTTTGTTTCAAGAGGGGACTATGGTTGTTGGAGATAAAACTCTTGCATTTATTTGTGCTCATTCAACGCAGATGGGTACCGTTGCCGCATCATTTATGACTGCGGCTCTTATTGATCGTTTTTGCCCGCGATTATTAATCATGACAGGTATTTGCGGAGGGCTACCAGGTACGAGATTAGGTGATTTGATTATTTCAAATCGAAGTTGGGATTGGCAAAGTGGCAAGTGGTTACATAGTGGGCTGTTTGAGGCTGCTCCAGATCATAAAGAGGCAACCCCAGAACTAGTCGGACTCGCTCAGACCATGGAAAAATTCGTCTATGATTTTTGGATTTCACAAGTGTCAAGGCCGTCCGAGCCCTCTTCTTTGCGTGTTGGCCCGATGCTCTCTGGTAGTGCTGTAGTTGAGGATAAGTCTAAGCATGCCACTTTCCTACATCAACATAGAAAAGCAATTGCTGTCGATATGGAGTGCTATGGAGTGTACTTTGCTGCGCAAATGTGTGCGAGTCCGCGCCCGAAAGTTCTATGTATAAAAGCTGTTTCTGATTTGGCTGATAGAAACAAGAAAGACAAATTTCAAAAATATTGTAGTGATATAAGTGCGGTCGCCGCATTAGAGGTAGTTAAAATGTACTACCGGTAAGGTGGCTCTCGTTTATCTGCTCGCCTCCATCTAGTGCTTTCTAGATGGGCCGCGGGATCAGGCAGAATCTATACATTGATAGCTGAGTGGTGCTTTCAAAATTATCTTGGGAGCGCCTAGCCGAGTTGTACGTTACTCGCCCGACGGCAAAGTTGACCGCGTGATCGATTCCCAGTGCGTACAAACCACTTGCCCAGTGTTAGCGGGCCCCGGTTATGCAACGCTGTACAGCACCAGTGCAAGGATAGGGCTGGATAAGCCCGTATATTTCGATGGCACGCTGATAAAGGCCGAATCGACTGCCGCTGCGGGACTTCCAGAAGAACGATTTACAGGGCTACTGAACTGATTAGCTAGTTCTAGCCTGTCGCGTCGTTCTGAATACCCCAATTTGGTAGAGGAGTCTGTGACCGCTTATGGCCGATTGCGGCCTATCGTCACCGTCAGCATTGGGTCGAACTCTACCGCGTCATAGAAGGTAGCATCCACACCACTTCGGTTCAGCCATACCAAGCACATACTCTGCCCCCGACCGCGCAAGCGAATCCAGCGCGCTACTTTTCGTTTGCGACCGTCTCAAAGGCAGAACGGGCTGTTATTCCTCATTGAGCAGGGGGCCGTCACAGCACTATCCGCTCAACATAATACCTATCCCAGTCGATCAAACTGAATATCGATCCGTCGGGGAAGACGCTAACGTACGTCCGGCTAGCTTCGCTTGGGTCCGGAAAATTACCCAAGAGATCTTGAAGCGACTCTTGGGAGGATTGGATTACAGATGAAATGGCGCGGAGGACTTGAAAGTCCAGGCCCAAGCATGGCTCAAAGCACCAAACGAGGCTGTTACCGATACGCAGATAGTGATCAACGAACGCAAACTTACGGCCGCCAATTTCGACGACAAGAAAACTGTACTCTACTGGCGGGCTTACGTCCGACGTACGCCGCAGCAACCGACCGGCACTATCTGAAAGTCCCATCGCACGAAGCCAGGCAGCGTAGTTTTCCCTGATAACCTGCTCGACAGTCATTGGTAACTCAGATGGCTCAGTGTCATCTCCTTCGGGGTCAACAATGAACATGGCAGAAGGCTCTGACGCATTATCTCGAAGGCAGGAATAAATGACATATCCATTGCTTGGTGCGGGTTGTAGATAGCGCATCCACGGATCAACCTGCTTTTCCAAGGCCTTTTTAAGCACCTTTTTTATGTCGCTAGGGTTGTTTTCTAGCAGTGTAAAGCTGCCTTTGGCCTCGATCAGCACGGTTTCGTGATCGTTCGAAAAAAGGAAGTCCGCCATGCGTTCGTTCTGATGAGCAGCACCGACACTTCCGCTGGGCAAAGAGCTGACGTATGACTTTAGATGCGCGGCAAATTTCAAACCCATTCGATGCGCATAAAGCATGGCCAACCCCTGTCCGACCCGGCCAGTAATGCCAGTCAACGAAAAGTCGTTCAACGCCCGTCCTGCCCCAAGCTTGAGTGCAAGTGGGCAGGAGCCAAAATCTATTATACCGCTTGCCTGGAATAGAAATCCGATTCCGGGCATCGTCAAGTTTCTGGTATCCAGGTAATCCGCTTTCACAACGGCGTGGGCGAGTTGACAACCGCTGAATGATAAATCCCGGTGTTTAGTGGAAACCATGTCTAGCGTTGATCCGTTCGCAAGCCGCGGGCTCCTCACATCACTTTGATTCCACTCATGGACCTCTATGGAGGTATCACGTAGCGAGAGGACGAGTTCCAACAATGCTTTAAACAACATGCGCACTCCAATCTTGGGGTGATGCAGCATACCCCTCCAGCAAGTTAAATGCGCAAATTGCCATCAAAGGCTCGATGATCGATAGCTAATTCAGTCGCCATCCCCAGGGTACATAAACGCCCAATGATGCTTGGCCTGCATTACTCACCAAACGCCTTACGTCTTTCGGCTTAGTCGTCGGCTGCACATTGCCGACTTCCGCCCTCACCCTGACCGGCTGCAGTGGGTCGGGGGCTGCCCTTCGTGGTTATCCACGCCACGCGGCCCACCCCCCCCCGTTTCGCGGATCGCGGGCTGGCTGACCAAGGCGCTCAAGGTGCCTGAATGGCGCCAGTTCCCGCCGGCGGCGTGCGGCGGCGTCTTCAACGGCGATAAACAACCCCTCAATCGTAGCGGGGGTTAGCGCACGTGCGGCTTCCACCCCCTCCACAAAACCTTCTGCGCGCTCTTGGGCCAATGCCAAGGTATGCACATCTGCTGCGCGGCCGAGGCGTGCCAGGTGGTTGGCGAGTTTGGTGCGGACCAGATCGGGCATGCTGACACCATTGCGCGAGAATATGACGCTCATTCTTTCACCCATTATTGTTGAGGTGAGGGATAACGCCAGGAAGGCGCTTCCTGATCGAATTAGCGGTCACTGCGTAAAACCACCGCTGTGGGGGTTGGTGTACCAGCGCAGGGGGGACTGGTTTTCACCGGCCCACAAAAAAGCCCCCACACTGGCTTCAAGTGTAGGGGCCTTTTGAACATAAGCGGCGCTATTCGATGTCACACGAATTTAGATTCACGCAAAAACTGACTACGACTCAGCCTAATTTTACGTTCATTGTAATTTTCGCCGTGAAGACCTTCACGCCCGCTTCATCGTACACGTCGACCGGGACAATCTTATCGCCAGCAGTCGCCCAATCAATCTCGCTACCGTCAGCAACAGCACGAATACTCGATTTAGCCTTTGCCAGGTATTCCACGGTCATGCCCTTGGGAATCCATTTGCCTCCTGAAGGAATTGAAGCATCAGTCATCATCCCACCCGCCAACTCTGCTGCATTGCACAGAGCAATTGCATGAACAGATGAAAGATGGTTCGTGATTTCCTTGCGAAACGGTACGTTCACGACAGCGTGACCTGGTTTTAACTCAGAAATCTCAGGAGAGATAGTGCTGAAATAGGGTGCCATCTGACACGCCAGATTGCTGAACGCAGCTGGACCTACACTATTGAACATGCTCAGAGCTTGGCTCATGGGAAATCCTCAGAATTAAACAGAATTATGTTCTGTTAAAGAACAATATTCTGTAAATTATCGCCGCGTCAAGATGCGCTTTTGATAGCTTGGCTGACTAACCTAAAAATCTGCTCATTTGGCGTTTTTCCCATGCAATCACCAGATCTGATCGAGCGTACATACCCTGGAAGGCGCAGTGATCTGAAACGCACTATTCTCCGGAAAGCACTCATTAGCTTTAACGAATTAGGAATTGAGGCCACGACAATTGAGCACGTCCGTGTTGCGTGCGAGACAAGCGTGGGTGCGATCTATCACCATTTTGGTAATAAGGATGGCCTTATTGCGGCTCTCTTCTTTGCAGCTCTTGAAGACCAAGCGTCACTGCGGAGCGACTATCTGGAAGACGCTGATACTGCTGAGTCTGGCGTAACAGCGTTAGTGTTCAGCTTCGTCGACTGGGTCGACGAACAACCAGAGTGGGCCCGCTTTGTTTTCCAGAGTCGATTTGCCGTTATGAGCGGTCCGTTCAAGGATGAACTGATTTCACGCAACAAAAAGCGCAATCAACAACTGTTGGAATGGATGGAGAGGGAAGATCGAAAGGCCTGTTTCAGCCACTTGCCGCTGGAGCTGATACCGTCCCTAATCGTGGGTGCAGCAGAAAATTACTCCCGCGCCTGGCTTTCAGGCAGGGTTAACAAAAGCCCAAAGCACCATCGCGTGTTGCTTGCAAAAGCTGCCTGGAATTCACTGGTCGCAATATAATCAGCAGCCATAGCCCTGTTCAGTCGGGCTTTGCAAACTTCGGTTTCCTGGTGGGTAGCGTCGAGTCTTTTTTGGGTCTTGGGTCTTGGGGCTGTTGGCGCTTGCCTGGCTGCTGAGAACGCTGACTACACCAACGCGGTACAGCTGGATGTTGGTCTCCAGGCCTGTCGAGCTGTAGTGATTGCGCAGGTTCAACTCCGACCGCGACTTGCTTTCGCCGAAGGTGCAGCCGGCGACGAGGTCCAGGGTGGGCCAGGTCGGCCGAGACAGCCTTGACCTGCCCGGGCGGGGGGAGGCTACAATGTTCTGCTTGACACGCAGAAGTTTACCGGTGCCGAGAACCCGCTACCTATCAGCGGCAGGGCCTGCAACGACTCGCTAGTGCGCTCGATGGCGACGATGTCTTCGTGCGCGTCAGGCTTATGCACCGACCTGGTTTTCGGCTTCGACTCTTCGTCGATGGGCGGCCAGGAGCGGATGGACATATCGGCGATGAGAATTAGGCTGCGACCTTTACCGTCCGGTTGACCATCGCCGTTGTAAGCGCCAATATCCAACTACCCCTGTATGGGGTGCTAGGGGTCGAGTGTTCGAATCACTCCGTCCCGACCATATTTTTCAATGAGTTAGCCCAATCTGAAAAGGTTGGGCTTTTTCATGTCTGAAAAAATACTCCCACATTTACTCCCACGGATATTCTGGATCTAGTTAGCTTCGACGTCTGAGGGGGTGTAATGGGGCACTGCCTTGTCTCTGCTGATCTACGCCTGTCAGTGCTACAGGTTGGAGCCCGCTTGTGGCCGAGCTACCGGTCGCGACAGGATACTATCTACCAAATGTAGCCTTTAGTCCTCGCTGCATCCGAACATGCTGGTGATTCACAAGCTGGTCCGCGGCACCGAGTACCGACAGTTATGGAATAATGCATTCACGTGGCGGTTTTCGGGGCTTTCTAATTCTAAGCGGCGTGAGCCTAAGGAGGGCTTTGGCAGTCGGCTCCACTCAAGCAAGCCCGATGTGTTCCATTGAATGGCAATATGGCATAGTGGCAGCACAAGTGAGTTGTATGCTCGCAACGTGGGCGCAACGCCGAAAAAGAATATTGCCGAAGCTCCTCATGCCCAAGAAAACGGCCCCAAATCAACTCGTCGTCAAGCGCGGAGCAGTCCCTCCCTCAGTGTATCTGATGCATATATCGGATAAAGAATGGGAGCTTTTTATCGAGGATGCTTGCCGGCATGGCGGAAGGTATTTTCAGGTTAAGCGGCTGGGTAATGCCAATGACAAAGGACGGGATGTAGAAGCGCGCTTCCAGGGTGCACTTGTGGCTGATGGTTGGGACCTTTTTCAAGCAAAACACTATAAAGACCGATTGACGCCCAGTGAAGCCTTTCCGGAAATAGCTAAATTTCTTGGCCATTTACTGTCGAAAAGTTACCCGGTTCCTCGTAAGTATTATTTTTGTGCCCCTCTTAATGCAGGGCCTGATCTTCATGATTTGCTGGCTGACCCTCAAAAGCTTCGCGAAACGTTTCTTGCTGCATGGAGATCGGGTTCCCAAGGCCTAGGGCCTGAGAAGGCGAAGCTGACTCCAGAGATGGAGGCGTTTGTGATCGCGTTCGATTTCAGCCGTTTCGAAGAGTACTTGGTTCATGACCTCCTTGCATGGCACGAGCAAGATTCCTCCGCACACTACAAGCTATTCGGCATCGAGCCTGAGCGCGGTGACGATCCCGAAGTGCCGAATGAAGCTCAAGCATACGAGATGGTGTATGTGACTGAGCTCCTTAATGTGTATGGTGAGCTCGATGGTACGCCAATAGCATTGAAGGATGTTCTCGACTCAGAAATTTACAACGACCATTTTGCTGCTGCTCGCGAGACTTTTTACTCTGCGGAAGGGCTAAAACGGTTTAGCCGCGATATTTACCTAGAGGACGAGTTCGCAAAACTTCTCGATATGGTTAGAAAAGGGATCAAGCTAAAGGTGTACAGCCCAAGTTTAAAAACGGGGATGGAGCGCCATGATGCAGCCATAGGTGCAGTTAGTAGCGTCGCTCTCACAGATAGTGCTCTGCATCCTCGACTTCGGGGCGGAGATTTGCCGGGCACATGCCATCACTTAGTTAATGACAAGCACTTAAAATGGGTTCGATAAAATCAAGGAAGCAACCCGAACTGTTCAATACCCCTTTCGAGCTGGGGCTAAGGATGGTTTACCTGCTGTCAGCGCTTCGACCTGAAGGCGCTGATCTTCAAAAATTGGTGTTATTGGATTATGCAATTGTGTACTCGAGCGACGTCGGAGGGCCCGATAGTCTTCATACTCCAGTACCCTTTCGTAACGCCGAGTTGTTCAGCAGACGTGAGCGAATCGAGCAGGGTTTGTACCTGATGAGCACGCGTGGCTTGGTCGATGTTGTACTGGATGATCGAGGTATGACCTATGTGGCTGGGCCAAGCAGCTTCACGATGGTTGGCTCCCTATCCTCAAAGTACTGGCGAGAGCTCGAGACTAGATGCAGGTGGGTTGCAACTCGATTCGGAGCAAAAGAGTCAAGCGCGTTGCAGAGTGAGTTCGCTGAAAAAGGGCACCTGTGGGGTGCCGAACTTGAGACCGTAAGGAGGCTATTGTAGACATGGCTGTCGCGCTTATTCAGCTGAAGGCATCCGGACCGGGAAAGCCAGACGCGCTCATTGATTTTAAGTTTCCAGCAACACTCGTCCGTGGGCCAAGTGACACGGGTAAATCCTACATTCGCGACTGTTTATGGGTACTCCTTGGTGGCGAGAAAAACCCCAAGAAAATCCCTCAGGCAACCGGATACGACACCCTTACCTTGCAGCTGGATGGTGATGGGCAGTTGTATGAAGTTCGCCGGGCATTGGCTGGAGGGGAGACAAGGCTGAGCTCATTTACATTAGCCGCGGACGGTGTGCATGCTCGTGAGGAGCTTGAAGAAGATATAGGTGATTTTCTTGTAAAAATGTCGGGTGCTGCTGGCAAGCTTTTACTTCGATCTCGTGCAAAAAAGGGATCTGTAACGGGCGGGGATTTACGTCACTGGTTTCTTCTATCGCAGCCGAACATGATCAGTGAAGACCCGACTAGTGGCCAGGTGGTATCGGCGACTCAGCGTATTGCCGCATTCCACATGTTCATCACTGGCAGCGATGACGCTGCGATTGAGCTGACCAAGTCAAACGCGGAAAAACAACAGATTGTTGGGAAAGTATTAGGAGCCGAAGAAAGCTTAAAACGAGTGCGATCGGAACTGCCATCCGATCAGAGCCGTGACGAGATAGTCGATGCTCTTGAAAGGGTCGATAGCGTTCTAGGAGCCATGACACAACGTTATGATGAGCGGGCGTCGCATCTGCGTGATGTTCGTGAGCAGATTTATAGTGTCGAAAGACAACTGATCGATGCTCGATCCAAACGTGAGCACAGTCGAGCTATGGCCGACCGTTTTGAGTTGCTTGATGAAAAGTATCGTAGTGATAGTGAGCGGCTAGGCGCAACCTGGGAGGGTGTGTCTATGTTTCAAGCGCTAACTGAGGTGCCATGCCCCTTGTGCTGCGCTCCGCCTGGAGTGCAAACCGATCAGCGACAGCTTATTCAAGGCAATCAAGATCTCTACAGACGAGCCCTGAAGGTGGAGCTGGAAAAAATCTCTGTTTTACGTCACGGATTGGCTGATGCCCTGAAACGCGAGCTCCAACGCGTTTCGGAGATTGATGCCCAAAGCCGAGAGTGGAGCGAAAGCCTTAAACAGTTGGAACAAGAAGAGCGTAAACGTTCAGCATCAACGCATCAGGAGTTCAGCGGAGATCCTAAGTCTCTAGCCTTGCGTCGCAGTGAGCTTTCTGAATATCTAGCCAAATTCGAAGAGGAAAGCCACCTAATCGCCGAAATTGAACGCCTGTCAAAATTCAAAGGCGGCAAGCAAACGCGTCTCGAGCGTAATGTCGGCGATGCCGCCACAGATGTAGCTTCGCTTGCAAAGGAGTATTTGCATGCTTGGGGTTTTGAACTGATCGATTCTGTATTGCTAGATGCGAATGTATGCGACCTCACCATTAACGGTCGTGCACGCCTTGATTTTGGTGCAGGTAAACGATCCATTTTCTTGGCAGCGCTAACCGTTGCCGTAATGGCTCATGCTATAGAAAAGGGGTACCCGCATCTCGGATTCGTCGTCATTGACTCGCCTTTAAAGTCTTATGCTGACCCCAAAAGTAAGGAGCAGCGAGATGTTGCAGTCCTCACGGTAACTGACCGCTTCTATAGCTGGCTTGCTAATTGGTCCGGCCCGGGCCAGATCATCATTCTTGAAAATCAGGATCTGAAGCAGATCGCGCGTGAACTGCTTAAACCTATTGAGTTTGTTGGAGATGCAGGGGACGAGGGACGTACTGGTTTTTACCCGTAGGGTCAAACAGGTATTGAAATTATGCAGGTCGAGAAAACAAAGGGATTAATGACAGCCATTGAGCACCACGGGAATTAATCTGTTTCGATTTTAAGAAAAGGGTTATCGGGTGGTATCAATTCAAAAAATAGCTTCGGCTCCTTAATTAGATACCCCTTCAGGATGGTTTTCTTCCTAGGGCCTTGCACTTGGCACGCCCAGATATTCAGACCGTTGTCTCGCTTCCTGTGGATCTTCAGTTTCTCAAACTGCTTCTGCACCCAGCGCCATTCTTCAACTTCTTGATCGGCCCCCTGTGAGATACCAGGAAACTCCTGCGCGTAGCGTTGGAAAAGTCCCGGCGTGACCAGAAATACGCTGCCACTCACCGTGTGGATTTTGGCCTTGCTGTCATTGATGACCAGCTTGTGGCTCAGGATGCCTTCCTTGACCCAACTCAGGAATGCTTGACCAGGGTTGTCCGATGAGGAATTTGAGATTTCGAGGATGCCTGCTGACGATGTGTCGCTGACCTCAGGCTCTTCCAGCTCGAACATATCCAACAGCGTGCCGAGGTAGTCGGCATCTTCCATCGCCAGTGGCTCGGGCTGCGATGGGCTTTGAGTTGATCTTGTACTGACTGTCTCGGGCGCAGGTGGTGGTACCGGAACGGCAGTCGGGTGGTCATCGGCCGCAATGCTCACCGTTCCGCTGAAAGCTTCAGGGCGGTCCTCATTTCCCCAGATCAAAGCCGGTTGGAGTCGCAGAAAGGTGAAGGTTTTTTGCCAGTTTCCCTGGGCGACGAGTGCGGTCCAGATGGCTTTGCCTTCGGGGGTCGACTCGACCAGCCGATGCGATTGCAATTCGTCGAACACCGCTATGTTGGACGTGGGAATACCTTCGATCGATTGCGACAGCAAGTAGGCTCGCAACTTGTCGGTGACCGTTTTGCTGACCAGCCACAGTGCGTCCTGGGTCAGCCATGCTGCGGCACCTGGCTGGTTGAGTTTCAGCTCGTGCTGAACCAGATGACGCAGTCCGCTGATCAAGTGGTGTTGCAACGAATGAATCGGTGTTTGCAGCGCCTTGCTTGGGTTACCTCCGATATTCTGCGCGGTGGAGACACGGTCGGCTTGAATCACCAACTCGCCCAGCACGCCGGCACGTTCGTACTGGCCGGCCAGGACATACAGCAGGCTAGCCCACAGTGACGGAAATCCACTGAGCCAATCCAATATCGGCCTGTCGAGAATCTGGGTGTAGAGCAAACCCGCGGCGGCGCCATGCAAATGGTAATCCCGACCCTTGAGGTAACGAAAACGGTAGGGTTGATCCAGCGGACCCTGCCAGGGATGCCAGGGACTACCATCCTGGCGTTCGACCAGCAGGTCCACGGCGATCTTGCCGATGTCATGCAGCAGGGCGCCATAGGCGATGCCAGCCGACCAGGCATCGGTCTGGGCGGCTTGGTCTTCGGGTGCGGCACCGGTGGGCAGCAGATAGGATTGGCGCAGTTTCAGACTGCAGGCTACCAGTTCTAGGCCATGGTCGAGCATGCCGCCGAGATACGCATGATGGTGCGTCTCGCTGGCGGGCAGTTGCTGGACCCGTTCGGCGTAACGATGGATCGGATTTAAATAGAGCTGGGTGAATTGGGCGTGGGAGAGGGCGGTGTACTGCCAGATGCGATCGAGTAACTGGCGGCGGTGCTCCGCGGCTAACAAGCTGTGGGCCGACTCGATCGGTAGGTAGCCTTCGGCGATGCTCACGGTCGGTGGCGGAGGAGGCGTCTGCCTTTTGCGGCGAAACAGGTTGAGCATCGTGACCTCCGGGAAGTGGCTGGGTCAGTGGCCTTTTAGCCTTTTCGGATAGGGCTCTTACCCTTGAGTCCCCATTCCCTTCTAACCCTTACCCGTCCTTTTGGCTGGTGTCCCTTTGTGCGGCAATCGGAATATGGATACTGCTAGGCATAGTTTTGTTGGGGGGCTAGTACGGAAAAGAAAAGAGTCGGTACACTGCGGTGCATATTTTTGGGTCTTGCCATGAACCTCACTGACGCCACGCTCGTGCTGCTGCTTGCGGCACGGATCCATGGGACCGACGAAGCCGTCAGGGCTTCGGCGAAGAGCGTGGTCAAGAAGTTGCCGCGCAGTAAACGCGATCTGATCTACAAGGTGATCGATAGCCGGAGTCCGCTCGAGCTGGTGGATTTTCTGGCGCAGAACCTGGATACATAACGGCATGCTGCGGGTGTGCGCCCCTCTGTTGTTCTTTGCGTGAGGGGCTCGCAGCGTAATGTCGTCTGTTTTCAGGGAACAGAAAAAAGGGCTCAACTCGCGTTGGGCCCTGTGAAACGTTTGCAGTGGTGAGGTAACAATTAAGCTCCGTCGTTCATGCATAGTGAGTCATCCAAGACCGCTTGCTTCAGTTGCTGCTCCAGGTGGAGAACATACTCCGAGGCGCTTCGGGCGTGTCCACTGGCGCGAAAGATCGCACGCTTGTCAGCCTTGAGCAGGCCGAGCCAGGAATCGATGTAGCCCTCGTGCCGCAGCTCTCCCTGTATACCGGTGTAGGCACATAAAAACGCAGCGCCCATTTCGGCGATCAACTCCTCAAAGGCGTAGCCTGGCGAGCCGAACGGACAGGATGAGGTCACGCCTTCGCGCTGCAACCGAGCGTGATGCCCAGTCCAGTGCGTCAGCTCGTGCAGTGCGGTGGCGTAGTACCCACCTTCGTCGTGAAATTGCGCTTTTGTCGGCAGTTGGATGAGATCCCTGATCGGGTGGTAAAAGGCTTCGTCGGTAGATCGATGAACGATGTGTGCACCCGAACTTAACAGCAGGTTTTCCGCAGTGCTGTTGGGCTGGAAGGGATCACTCTTCTCCGTCTCGAGCAGGGTTTCATTGAGCATTTCGACCCCCTCCGTTTGCTCGATATTGAACAGAAAATGCGTCCTGAGAATGCCAAAGTAAGCGACCTTGGGCTGACCGTTTTCATCGAGTACGGGTTGGCCTGACTCGGTCTGTTCCTCGCGCTCCATCGGCTTGTAGAGCACTGCTAGGGTACTTTGCTCTCCCTTACGGATGTACCCACCGGCTTTTTTGGCTTGGTTGAAGGTCAGCCAACGATCTTGAGTGAACCCCTGCAACCTGGCCTCGGCCCAGAGCAACGGTAAATTGATCCCCGAGTAGGGACGATGCGTGATGGCGTTGATGGGGTAGGGTTGATGACCGATGTAAGCTGAGCCACTTGAGGACCAGGGTTTGATCCAGGGGGCAACGCCTTGATCCAAAGCGGTCACGATCTTGTCAGTCACGTCTTGGTAGATATCGCGCATGGCATTTTCCTCGAGAGAAAACGGAGGAACGCCTTGCCCGTCGGGGAGGGTTCCCCGGTGGGTGATGGTTGGATTGATGCAGGGCTTGCATGCCATCTGAGTGTGGATCGGGGGGCCGAGTACGACCGTATGCGTTTAGCGTTGATGTTCTCCTGCAAGCGCTATCAGCAAGGCGTTAGGCTGGCCTGGCTCGAGGAGCAGGCTTAGGCTCAGTTGCAGCAAGGGGTTTTGGCGTGGATGACCCGTTGACGCGATGTGGGCTACCTCGAACACCACATAGGGCTCGTGTGGAGAGGTCAGGTGAGCCTCGAAAGCTGCGCGCAATACGTTGCTCAACCGATCGACCTGCAGCTTCTCAGGATGACCTGAGCGCTCGAGCAGTACTGCGCGTTGCCACGCGCCAGGAGTGAACACAATGGGCAATCGAAGGGTGTTCAGAGCTTCGGGTGTAAGTGAGTCGGACATGGTGTGTCTCCGTTGAAAGCGCGAAGAGACCATCCCGTGGGGGATAGAATTTCCCCGCAGTGGGTTGAAGAAAAACAAGAAGGTTTGCCTGGCGAGCAGAGCTCGGAAGGCGCTCAGGAGAGCAATAGGCGTTCATCACCGTAGAAACGGTCACCGTGCGAGCCACCGAACGCTAATCGCACTTGGGGAGAACCATCAGCAAAGTGACGTAGCCTTGAAGGCTCTGGCTACCTGGGCAGGGTACTGTCGATAACAGCGATCCGTACCTTGTATTTAACCGGACGATTTATATGGGTCAATCGCTGTAGAGACGCTGTTTCACGCGGCTAGTCTTCTGTCTTCCAGTGAAGATTATTCGGCCGGGTAAACTGATAAACGGTCAGGCACGGACCGTTTTCAGTAGTAGGCTGTTATTCCTGTCTCAACCATGAAAACGCTCAGAAGAGGGCGAGACCATGCCGACTCAGCAACCTGTTCAGAATTCATGTGCCCACCGCTGGGCGTACGCATGTGGCATGTCGGTAAAGTGTGGTTACCGTAAGTTGAAAATGTTTGAGTCCCGCGTAGCTGAGCGTGCGGTGGCGGCAGGTATGCCCGCAGGTAAATTACTTGTTCGCGGGAGTTTTTGGATTGCCCAGTTGACCCTGCTTGGTGCATTTCTTTTTGTTAGCTTCTGGTTGTTTGTTCTGGTGTGCACATTCGTCGCATTAGCAGCTATCCCAGTTCAAGATTCAGACACTCCAGATATTGATGATCTCGATGATCCAATACATAGGACGTCTTGGCCTGAGCGGTACGATAAATGGGGTTCACTAAAGTAACTTCGTGGTTATTTTGAGCCCGATTTACCTGAAATAATTCTTGCACCGCTCATCAACTGAGAGGTTCCGTTAGAGCTCGCTGTCTGTGCTGCGTGGGTTCCCCTGCTGAGCATTCCTTCTACGCCTGAACCTACGCTATATCCGGCCCAACTCATGGTGGCTAGAAAAACCATCGGCAGCACGATGAACATCGCCCCCATCACATACTCAATTACCTGCGCCGTGACCGTCCCATCCATAAACCCGGATGTGGGCAGCGATAACAACACTTGATTGGACGCCGAAACCTGGTTGTACAGCGTATCGAGCATGCTGGAGTCGACCCAGCGGGCGAGTTCCCACCAGAAACTCAGCATGTGCAGCGTGAACAGCGCGAACGTCACGGTCATGACAGTCTTCAGCTGGTAGGTACTGACCAGCAGGATCAACGGCAAGCTGATGATGACGCCCATGATGAGGAAGGCCTGCACCATCGGCAGAGCGGCGCGTAGCGCATTCATCGCTGGGAAGTTGCTGAAGGAGCCGAGGGCCAACCCAGTGTTGGTGGCCAGGTTATTGAGCCCCTGATTGATCGAGCCGCCACGAGCGCTAGAGCCATAGTCCTGGTATACCTGTCCGGGCGACATGGACATCGATTGCTGGCGCGGGCTGACCAGCTCGCGCAAGGTGGCATCCTCGATCTTGTTGCTCGAACGGCCAGTCAACCAACCTTTCAGCTGAGTCAGCAGCGAGGGATCGACCTGCTCGATCAAACGTTCGCGTAACCCAACACCGCTATCGCTCCACCACTGCTTGCAGGTGGGGTAGCCCGCACCATTCTCTAATCGAGGCAATGAGGCATCGCGGTTTTCGTCATACGACCAACTGACTCGCGGCGTGCGTGAGCGATCGGTGTCGTAATAGCCAGGCGTATCGAGAAAATAGCTTGAGCCGATCCAGGACGCGTCGTGACTTTTTGCCTTGTCCAACTGCGGGCGATTGGTGAATAGCCGAGAGCGGGAATAGCCATAGCAATCGCGAGTGAAGTCGGCAACTTCCTGCAGCAGTACCTGACTGTCGATGCGCGAGCTGTCGATCTCCATGCGCATCTGCCGGATATCCGGCGCACAGGGGATGGAAGCGGTGGCCGCCGCGGTCACGCCTTTGCTCAAGGCATGCACCAGAAACCACCAGATTGGTACGTTAGCGGAGCGTTCGCCGATAGTATTGAAGGTCGTCCCCCAGGCGGTTTCCGTCGGTTTGGCCACACTCACGCCGCAGCGCTGACTCGCCGCATCATCGAACGTCATTGACGAGAGGCTCAACGGAAAGACCGGCGCGCAACCGAACAACACGACGATGTAGGCCAGCCACAACCGGTTCTCGATCCGCGGCACCGAGAGCAGTCCCTTGTTGCCTTCATCCGCGCCTTGCTGACGGGCAGACAACCATTCCTGCAAGATGATTGCACCAAAGGGCGCGGCGAACAGCCCGGTGTCGGACAGGACACTCCAGAGGCCGTTGTTGATGATCCAGGCCAGCAGGGAGAGGTAAAACTCCAGGTAGCTGTTGGTGCTCATGAGCATGGTGGTGACCTCACAGTCGGGAGAGTTCGACGCAAGTAAAGAGCACGAGCCCTAATGCTCCGATGCGTTTCACGCGCAGTCGCTCCTGTGGTCGATGTCGGTAGCGCCGAAGCAGATCCCACCAGAGCGCAAAGAGGGCGACGTAGAGCAGGACGCGCCACCACCGCAGATAGGGCCGTACGGATTCGAATGCCTGCTGCCAGACCTCGAAACTGCCCAGCGCAGTGCGGCCGATCCAGGCGACCAGTGCGGCGCTCAGGATCATCACCGCGGCAATCCCCAGACCTGAAAGCAAAGTGAATAGGAGTGAGCGTTTCATGGCTCACTTGCGCCTGGCGTCAGCATCATTGAGTCGTCCCGGCTCCGGGTCGCCTTGCTCGACGGTGCGCGAAGCATCGGCACCACCGGCATGCCGATCGAGCACCAGGCTGGCGGTGTTGGTGGCCAACATCTGCCGGACCTGCAGTTCGGTCTGCAGCAGGCGTATTTCGCGCTCCAGAGCGTCGATGTTTTTCGTTAAGGCGGTCTGGGCCGGTTCGGCGGAGGCGATGTTGGGTTCGTGGCTGCCCGCCAGTAGCGTACGCAGTAGCAGGAGCGCCTTGTCGAGTACGCTGGACAAGGCCGTCTCGCTGGCCAGACGCCGTGCCAGCAGATCCTGGTCGGGATCATCGCGCAGGGCTTCGATCACACCACGGGTCACCGGCAGCATCGGGCTGGAGGCTTTAGCCAGATTGTCAGAAGTAGGCGGCAGAGAGCCGGACAGCAACCCTTGCAGGGCCTTGAGGCGTTCGCTGTAGGCCTCCTGGATCAGCGGCGTCAATCCGCTGCCAGCGGTCGCACGCAGGGTTTCGCAGGTGTCGCAGGTCGCGACTTCGCTCTCGCCCAACACGCGAACAGCCCATTCGGTTTCCTCTTGGGGCGAGGCCCAGGTCTGGCAAATAGCGCCGCCTAAGCAGTCGCTGCTACTGATTGAGTCACTGTCGTCCACCGTCCGGTTATGCAGCAGGTTGTAGCCCGCGCGCACTACGTCGGAGGTCACCCGGATGGGCGTCTGCCCGCTACCTCCAGCCTTCTGCCCGCCGACCCAGGACACCCCATTGTTGCCGTTATGGGTCTCGGTATTTTTTACCGCAGCCACCGCATCACCGCCGGTTTGCTCCAGATTGCCCTGCATTTCTTGGTTCTTAGCCAGCGCGCCCCAGCCGGCTTGACCGACCTTGTCCGCCATCTTTTCGGCCATGGCCTGGCAGGTCAGCTTGGAGCGGTCGAAGTCGATACGCCCCTGCATCACCCCGTTGCTGAGTAACTCATAGAGTCCGGGGTTGGCGCGCTGGATGATCAATGCTGGCAGCGACATCACGGCTTGGCTCGCGTTCTGCACAATGCTGCCCATGATCTGCTGGAAACCTTCGGTGGCACCGTTCAGCTGGTTCTGCAGGGTATTGGTGAGGCTCATGTTTCCGCACATCATGTTTGCTCGCCAGGACCCGCCGACACCGAGACCACTGGGTCGGTAGAGCGAACTCGGTGAGCCGACTGCCGAGCCGCCACCAATGGTGTATATCACTCGGTCGTCGAGTACTTCGCCTTGAGTACCCAGGCGGTAATCGCCCTCGGCGGCGTGGGCATGAGTGGCCATGGCGAGCAGTCCGTAGAGCGACAAACTCACCACGCCCAACCATGGTCGCGCGCGAAGTCGATTCATGAAGCACCTCCTTCGAAGTCGATGCTGAAAAGGAAGGTCTGTCCCTCACGTTTGCAGCAGCTATAGGGCCGCCACAGTGACCAGGCGTAGCCGCCATCCGCGCTCTGTACCGGATCGCTGGGGAAGATGGCGCATGTGGGCTGCACCTGGGGGTAGAGCAATTGCCATTTGTGGGTCGAAGCGTCGTTTTCAACGATCGGACCCGGCGGCCAGTAGCCGTCGCGTTTGGCGGGCGTGAGTGGTAAGTACGCATGCGGCTGCCAATTGCGGGTAATCACATCGCCGGCCCGTTGCGCCATGACTGCGGCCGCCTTGAAATCGTCGGGCTGCAACAGAAAACCCTGCCGGGGATAAACGTTGCCCCACATGTTTCCTGAGGCCTGACGACCGATTTCACGGATCCCCGGCATGAGCGACTCGGGGTAAAGACTTTCCGGAATGCCATGGCGCCAGGCCAGTGAGTCCAGGGTGCTCAGGTAGTAGGGCATGAACGCAGTTGCACCGCTGGGGCAGGCATAGCCGGATTGCGAAGCCAATTGCGTGGCAGCCCAACCTCCGGGGTGGCCGATGCCATCAACGTTCTTGAAGCGGGGCAGGTTGTCGCGCTGGGTGTTCGGCGTGATCAGGTTGCCGCCACCTTCTGCACCACTGATGGGAGCGGAGAGGGTAGCCATCTCGGTCCATGGGTTATTGCCGGTGGTGGCGTAGCTCGACACCACCAGCTCAGGAATGAAATGACGAACCTTGGTCGAGGTCTTGACTGTGCAGCCGAAGGGCGTGCAGAGGAGCCAGAAACAAATGCCGACGACCCTGTAGGCGAGGCAATTTGGCGAAAGCACGGAGGACGTGATGCTGGCGGTGTCCAGCGCCACGCTTGGGCCGCACGCCAGCAGGACGCTCAGCGCCAGGGGCCGTAGCTTTGTGGGCGAGATTGACGAGCAGGCAACAGGCATGATCCAGGCTCTCGGTGTATGGCCTGGGCAGGTTCGATTACGGACTGAAGACTGTCAGTGGAAATTATGAAGGCGGGTCTATCGGGTTTGTGAGACGTGAGACTATTATTTGACGTGAAGGGCGCTGCGCAGGATGTCGGGGTCCACAAGTAACTGATCTGCGGTAATTTCGAAAATATTGGCGAGCTTGCACAGGACCAACAGCGACGGATTGCCCGTGCATCGTTCGATCTGACTGACGTAGGTGCGATCCACCTCGGCCATGAGCGCGAGCTGCTCTTGGGTCAGGCTTTTCACGCGTCTCATCCAGCGGATGTTTTCCGCCAGATGCAGACGAAGCTGTTCGTAGTCTTGAGTCATGCGCGCAAATTGCGCTCTGAGGGACTCTCAATCCACGGGATATAGTCTACATTGGTATTGATCTAGGCCATTTGATGCTCATGCCTGTTATCGAGCATTCATTTGGTGTCGTTAAGCTTTTCGAAGCTGGGCCCAGCGTCTAACAAAAAATCAGAAATCTAGGGTGTGTATGGACGAAAACTACATTTCAATTCCGGCGGCGGATGGTAGCCCAAGTCTTCTGACGCCTTGGGGCAACGAATTTGCCCCGATGATCGAACGTGGCGTGCAATGCGCTCAGGCTTGGCTTGATACGCCCGGCGAGATTCCACTGTGGTGGGAGTTGGCGCAAGCGCGCAAAACCTTTCCTGTCGGTGACTGCCAGGATGCCTTTGAAGCCGGATTCTTGTTGAGGATTCAGCAGCGGCTAAGCAGTGTTTCGCCCAGCCCAAATCAAAGCTGAGAAAAACGACGTTTAAGACGCGTTCATACTCATGCTTGAACGGCTCCCGGAGTTCAGCAAGCGTTTCGGCTGCTGAAGCCCCAATACCAGCGCTCTCGCAGAGTTGGTATTGGGCAATCGCCACCAGCTTCTAGTTAACCGCGTCTTTCAGCGACTTACCGGCTTTGAAACTAGGCGTCTTCGCGGCTGCGATCTTGATGATGGCCCCAGTCATGAATTTTCAGTACGACTGAAGAGAAAGTTGCGATAAATCAGTAGGTTAGCGAAATTTATTCCATTCTTTTCGGGGTTTTTTCACTTTAAATGAAATTGGCGAAGGTTTTGATCTTTTTATTTGAGTATCTATGCGCCGTGCCCGTCCACCCAATTACGCTGAGACGAGTTGCTCCTCTCGCCGAGCCGCTCCCAGTGAGTCACCATTTCAAAGCCGATTGGTTAATTCGACGATAATTAGGTGGTCATTAGCAACGTATTTAGGTGGTTAAGTAGGGGTAATGTCGCAATATCAACTAGAAGCAGGGGGGCCCATAAGCGCAATGTCGTTCAGCGACAACGACTTGAAACGCAAAGCGAAAAGGTAGGAAAAGTTGGGATCAAGAAGTCGCCGAGGATAGATACAGTCCTGAAAATTAGCCTGCTCTGGCAATTAATAATATTTCAGCTATCTGCTTGTTTAGTTGCGCGATTTTTACATTGCCTGAGGCGTGGGCACCAACGGTAGTTCCGGTAATAAGGCTTAGAAACTGTGGAAGAATAATGTCTGCCTTTTCGGGTTCCACGAACAGGGACAAGCTCGCCATAATGAAGTTAGCCCATTCATCGAAATGCACGCTGACTTTGGCGCGTAAAATTTTCGATGCGTCATCATTAAAGTCATTCAGACCGCGAGCAAATGCGCAGCCTCTGAAATCTTGCTCTGAAAACCAATACTCAAGGAAATCAAAAATCGCCAAAAGTTCAGCTTTTGGGTCGCCGCCAACTCGCGCAGCGTACTTATTAAGGTTCGTAAATCGAAGCCAATGCCAAAAATCCAAATAGGCAGCAGCTTATGCGCATTGGGGTCGACCTGGCCAAGAACGTATTTCAGATCCACGGTGTGGATCGCCATGAGAAGCCGGTCTGGCGGCAGCGTCTGTCTCGTGATCAATGGCTGCAAACGGTGCTGGAGAAGATCGAACCTGGTTGTGAGATCGGCATGGAGAGTTGCGGTGGCGCCCATCATTGGGCGCGGCAACTCGAAGCTCGCGGATTTCGAGTCAAGCTGATCGCCCCCCAGTTTGTTAAACCTTATGTCAAAAGCAACAAGAACGACATGAACGATGCCGAGGCGATCTGTGAGGCGATGATCCGTCCCACCACGCGATTCGTCGCCATCAAGACGATCGAACAACAGGATATCCAGGCGACTCATCGCATCCCAATGTGGCCGCTATTGCGTTGGCCAACAAAACTGCACGCATGGCTTGGGCGATGCTGCGTTACGGCACTGATTACCAACCGGATCAGGCAGCGGCCTGATCCATTTACCCAACGTGTTCTACGAGAGAAACAACTCTTAACCACGATTGCAAAGCAACCTGAACGATGGCAAACCGGTCGAACCGGCGTCGGCAAAACCCTCTAATGTCTAAGTGCGAAAAGCACGAAAAAGCAATCGGGAGCCGACGCGCGAATAGCCCATCATGGCCCTGCATCGAAACGATGCTGTATTTAGAGGCCGAATATACGTGTGCAGTCGGCGCGGTAGCCAAAGCAAAGGGGCTTGCAATGAGGAGTAGTCCATATACAGACGTTCGCGATAGTCAGTTGCCAACAGTGATCACTCGCGAGCGTCCCATCGCTATCTCAAAATGGCCCGGTGAAACTTGGGGTACGGGCAAGAAACTGGTTATCCCGCCATCTCAAGCATTGCCGTTGTGCGCCGACACCTGTGATCCGGATACGCTCCTAGCGCGTCGAAGTATATGTAATACAGCAAGTGCAGCTACCACCAGCCCCGGTGAAGCTGCTAGTAATACGCCCGTGCTACCGGCCCCGGCGGCCAGAATCTGCCCTGCCGCCAGAGGCCCGCTGACCGAGCCTAGACGCCCGATTGCCACTGCCGCGCCAACGCCTGTCGCTCTTACTGCAGTTGGATAGAGTGGTGGTGCCAAGGCATAGAGCACCAGTTGCGCCGCCAGGGCGAACAGTCCGGCGGCAAATCCCGCAATAGCCATGGCTATGACCCCGACTGCCAGGCCAAGGCCCGCCAGCGCAGCCAGCAATCCTCCATAGATGCACAAAACAACTCGCACGGGATTTACCCGATCCAGCAACACGCCGCCAAGCAATGAGCCGATCGCCCCGCCAACGTTGAACAGCATCTGGACCAACCCGGCGTCAGACTTGCTGAAGCCTTGGTCGAGAAGCAGCGACGGCAACCAATTAAGCAGCATGTACATTACGGTGAGGGTAAAGAAGTAGCTCAACCACAGCATCAAGGTTGCACTGACACGCCCTTCCCCGAAAAGCGCGGTAGCAGTCGAAAGGCGCTCATCCGGTCTCGTTGTGAGCTGGAAGGCCCTTGATTCGGGCAACAGCATCAACATCAATGGTACAGCCAGTAAAGGCGCCAATCCACCGATGATGAACGTCAATTCCCATTGATCGTGGGCGAACATCGCCACCAATGCGGCCAGCGCTCCACCCAGAGGTACGCCGGAGTACATGATGCTGATGGCGGTACTTCGACGCCGTTCGCCTACAGCTTCTGCGCACAGGGCGATGAGATTGGGCAGGGCGGCACCGAGGCCCAGTCCGGTCATGAACCTGGCAAGTAGCAGTTGTCCGTAGTTACCCGCAAAGGCGGTCCATAGTGAGAACACCCCAAACAGGATGACCGCCGCCACCAGGACCTTCTTCCGTCCGATACGGTCCGCCAGCCAGCCGCCGAAGAAAGCCCCTGGCAGCAGGCCTATGATGCTTGAGCTAAATACCCAGCCAAGCATCATCGCATCGAGCTCGAAGCGTTGCCGTAGGCCGGCGGCGGCTGTGCCGGCCGATTGCAGATCGAATCCTTCGATCAGTGCGACGGCGAAACATAGGGCAATAGTCAGCGTCGGACGACGCGATGAAGAATGCATGGCATGACCTCAGTGTTGTTTTTGTTCTGTAGCGGTAGCACCCCCCCGTGGGCAGAAATAAGATTAACAAACACAACTAAAATCACAGCATTTTTTTCTGTCGAGACTTTCACGGGTGTGGAGCTAGCGCCAGCAGGCTGTGTGCACTGAATTCAGGCTGTCATGAGGAATAGATAATGAAATTAATGTTCGGTTATCGGCCATTTTTTACGGTCGTCTTGATACCTGCGTGAGCTCGAGAGTCAGGCCCGATTTCGTAGGACAGATAACCGAAATTCCAAGAATGCTTAGACTTGATAGACCTTCTTCAGCAGACGCAAAAGCTCCGTACGTTCATCTTCGTCAAGTGCTGCAGTGGCGTCCCGGTCGCTTTCGGCGGCGATCTTTTTGAGTTCCTTGAGGAGGTTTTCACCAGCCTTGCTGAGGAAAATGCCGTAGGAGCGTTTGTCTGGCTTGCACCGAATGCGAACCGCAAGCGCGCGCTCCTCCAGTTTGTTCAGCAATGGCACCACTTGCGGTGGTTCGATGGTTAGCGCCCGGGCCAGATCTGCCTGCATCAAACCGGGGGTTTGCTCAATGATTGCGAGTGCGGAGAACTGGGCCGGTCGCAAGTCATGCACTGTCAGGCAACTGATGAGATTTTGAAACAGCTTGAGCTGGGCGCGGCGCAGGGCGTAACCAACCAGATCTTCGAGCGATGCATCCAGCGCCACTGCGGGCTCGGGTGTAGCTTCGTTTTTGCGGGCGGACCTGACCATCGAAAGGGGGTTCCTGGAGTCATGAGTAAAAAAGTTACCCATTCTGCCCGTCCGGGTAGCCTATGGCTAGCAAGCGGACTGCGGACACTTGGGCCAGCGGAGAAGGCAAAATGTAATTTTCAAATAGTTAATTGACATAACTAATTTGCTAAATTAGCGTGCACCTCATCGCCCACGAACAACAAGAGTGCATCTCCATGAGCAACTACGAAGGCCGCTGGACTACCGTAAAGGTCGAACTGGAATCCGGCATCGCCTGGGTCGCCCTGAATCGACCGGATAAGCGCAATGCTATGAGCCCGACCCTCAACCGTGAGATGGTCGATGTGTTAGAGACCCTGGAACAGGATTCCGCGGCTGGGGTGCTGGTGTTGACTGGCGCGGGTGATTCCTGGACTGCCGGGATGGACCTTAAGGAATACTTCCGTGAGGTGGACGCAGGCCCGGAAATCCTCCAGGAAAAAATCCGCCGCGAAGCCTCGCAATGGCAGTGGCGACTGCTGCGCATGTATGCCAAGCCGACCATCGCCATGGTCAACGGCTGGTGTTTCGGTGGTGGCTTCAGCCCGCTGGTGGCGTGTGACCTGGCGATCTGTGCCGACGAAGCCACTTTCGGTCTTTCTGAAATCAACTGGGGCATCCCGCCGGGTAACCTGGTCAGCAAGGCTATGGCCGATACTGTCGGGCACCGCCAGTCGCTGTACTACATCATGACAGGCAAGACCTTCGGCGGGCAAAAGGCCGCCGAGATGGGACTGGTAAACGAAAGCGTGCCCCTGGCGCAACTGCGTAACGTCACCCGCGAGTTGGCGCAGAACCTTCTGGAGAAAAACCCGGTGGTGCTGCGCGCCGCCAAGCACGGCTTCAAGCGCTGCCGCGAACTGACCTGGGAGCAGAACGAAGACTACCTGTACGCCAAGCTCGACCAATCGCGCCTGCTGGACACCGAAGGCGGTCGCGAACAGGGTATGAAGCAGTTCCTCGACGACAAGAGCATCAAGCCCGGCCTGCAGGCCTATAAGCGCTGAAGTCGATGGGCAGCACCTGTAAAGAGCTGCCCGTTTCTGCGCGCTTTTGACGATTTCCGATAACGATAAGAAAGAGGAATGAGCATGTTGCAGGTGCCTTTGTTGATAGGTGGGCGCTCGTGCCCTGCCAGTGATGGACGAACATTTGAGCGGCGCAATCCCGTCAGCGGAGAGGTAGTGTCGCAGGTCGCCGCTGCCACGCTGGCCGATGCGGATGCTGCGGTCGCCGCGGCCCAGGCGGCATTCCCGGTCTGGTCGCGGCTGGCACCCAATGAGCGACGCAGCCGCCTGCTGGTTGCCGCCGAACAACTGCAAGCGCGTAGCGACGAGTTCATCGCCGCGGCTGGCGAGACAAGCGCCATGGCCAACTGGTATGCCTTCAACGTCAAGTTGGCTGCCGGCATGCTGCGTGAAGCGGCATCCATGACCACCCAGATCACCGGCGAGGTGATTCCGTCTGACGTGCCCGGCAGTTTCGCCATGGCATTGCGCGCGCCGTGCGGCGTAGTGCTGGGCATCGCGCCGTGGAACGCCCCGGTGATCCTAGGCACTCGCGCCATCGCCATGCCCCTGGCCTGTGGTAACACGGTGGTGCTCAAGGCGTCGGAACTGAGCCCGGCGGTGCACCGGCTGATTGGCCAGGTGCTGCAAGATGCCGGTCTTGGCGACGGTGTAGTTAACGTGATCTGCAATGCCCCAGCGGATGCTCCAGCGATCGTCGAGCGACTGATCGCCAACCCGGCGGTGCGCCGGGTCAATTTCACCGGTTCGACCCATGTCGGGCGCATCGTCGGCGAATTGGCGGCGCGTCACCTCAAGCCGGCGCTGCTGGAGCTGGGCGGTAAGGCGCCGCTATTGGTGCTGGATGACGCTGACCTGGGCGCTGCAGTGCAGGCCGCCGCGTTCGGCGCCTATTTCAACCAGGGGCAGATCTGCATGTCCACCGAGCGCCTGGTGGTGGACCAGCAAATTGCCGACGCCTTCGTCGACAAGCTTGCGGCCAGAGTCGCCGGGTTACGTGCTGGCAATCCGCAAGACCCGGCATCGATACTCGGTTCGCTGGTGGACAGCGCCGCCGGTGAACGGATCAAGGCGCTTATCGATGATGCCGTGGCGAAGGGCGCGCGCCTGGTCTGCGGTGGCCAGCTGGAGGGCTGCATTTTGCAGCCGACCTTGCTGGACAACGTCGATGCAAGCATGCGCCTGTACCGTGAAGAGTCCTTCGGGCCGGTGGCAGTGGTGCTGCGTGGCGATGGCGACGAGGCCCTGCTGGCGTTGGCCAACGACTCCGAATTCGGCCTGGCGGCAGCGATCTTCAGCCGCGACACCTCCCGCGCCCTGGCCTTGGCGCAGCGGGTTGAGTCGGGAATCTGCCATATCAACGGGCCTACCGTGCACGACGAGGCGCAGATGCCTTTCGGTGGGGTGAAGTCCAGTGGCTACGGCAGTTTCGGTAGCCGCACGGCTATCGACCAGTTCACGCAGCTGCGCTGGGTCACGATGCAGCACGGTCCTCGGCATTATCCCATCTGACGCGCTACCGACCGCTGCCGCGACTTGCCGGCGGCGGCACGACATACAACAAGAACAAGGAGCAACCTGCGTGAATTCCGAAGCCAGTCCACGGCCGAACGACCGTGCCAAATCGCCGCGCTACCGGCAGGTGTCCATCGGCCATTCCGAGGTGGAGGTGAGCCAGGCAGACGGCATCCTGCGCATGCGTGCCATCGAACCCCTGGCGCCATTGCCCGGACGCCTTCTGGACCGCCTGGTGCACTGGTCCGAGGTGCGTGCGCAGCAGACGTTAATCGCTGCGCGCCAGGATGATGGTGCCTGGCGCGAGGTCAGTTACGCGGACATGTTGCAGCAGGTGCGGGCGGTCGCCTCCAGCCTGCTGGATTTCGGCCTGTCAGCGGAACGCCCGCTGGCGATTCTGTCCGGCAATGATATCGAGCACCTGCAGATCGCCCTCGGCGCCATGTACGCGGGTATTCCATACTGCCCGGTATCGCCGGCCTACGCCTTGCTGTCCCACGACTTCGTCAAGCTGCGGCATGTCTGCGAGGTATTGACCCCGGGGCTGGTGTTCGTCAGCGACACTCGGCCATTCCAGCGGGCCATCGATGCTGTGCTCGATATCTCGGTGTCGGTGATCAGCGTGCAAGGTGAGGTGCCGGGCCGTCGCCGTGTCGATTTCGCCAGCCTGCTGCAAGGCGGCGATCTGGCCAAAGCCGATGCGGCCTTCGCTGCCACCGGCCCGGACAGCATCGCCAAGTTCCTCTTCACCTCCGGCTCGACAAAATTACCCAAGGCGGTAACCACCACCCAGCGCATGCTCTGCGCCAATCAGCAGATGCTCCTGCAGACTTTCCCGGTGTTCGCCGAAGAGCCACCAGTGCTGGTGGACTGGCTGCCGTGGAATCATACCTTCGGTGGTAGCCACAACCTTGGCATCGCGCTCTACAACGGTGGCACCTTCTACCTGGATGCCGGCAAGCCGACGCCCCAGGGCTTCGCTGAGACGCTGCGCAACCTGGGGGAGATTTCGCCGACCGCCTACCTCACAGTGCCCAAGGGGTGGGAAGAACTGGTGAAGGCGCTGGAGCAGGACGGTGCGTTGTGCGAGCGTTTCTTCGCCAACATGAAGCTGTTTTTCTTTGCCGCGGCGGGGCTGTCGCAAAGCGTATGGGACCGCCTTGACCGGGTGGCCGAGCGGCATTGCGGTGAGCGTATCCGCATGATGGCGGGGCTGGGCATGACCGAGGCGTCGCCGTCTTGCACCTTTACCACCGGACCGCTGTCCATGGCCGGCTACATTGGTCTGCCGGCGCCGGGTTGCGAAGTAAAGTTGGTGCCGGTGGGCGACAAGCTGGAAGGGCGTTTCCGTGGTCCGCATATCATGCCCGGCTACTGGCGCGCGGCGCAGCAGACCGCTGAAGTGTTCGACGCAGAAGGTTTCTACTGCTCAGGCGACGCGCTGAAGCTCGCCGATCCATGCCAGAGCCAGCTCGGCCTGATGTTCGATGGCCGTATCGCCGAGGACTTCAAGCTGTCCTCCGGGGTTTTCGTCAGTGTCGGTCCGCTTCGCAACCGCGCGGTGCTTGAGGGCTCGCCCTACGTGCTGGATATCGTGGTTACCGCGCCGGACCGTGAATGCCTGGGCGTCCTGGTCTTCCCGCGGGTGCCTGAGTGTCGTCAACTGGCTGGGCTGAAGGAGGACGCCAGCGATTCGGATGTCTTGGCCAGCGCAGCCGTACGGACCTGGTTCGCCGGTTGGCTTGAGCGCTTGAACCGCGACGCCCAAGGTAACTCCAGTCGCATCGAATGGCTGCTGTTGGTGGACGAGCCGCCGTCGATCGACCACGGCGAAATCACCGACAAGGGTTCGATCAACCAGCGCACCGTATTGCAGCGCCGGGCAGCGTGGGTCGAGGCGCTGTATCGCGGCGAAGAGCCGCTGATGCTGCGCGCGCAGGCCCGGCCATGAGTCTTGGCGGGCTGTGCAGTCGCTTTGAGGATGCGGCGATCGTCGAGATGGTTCGCACGCCCTGGGTGGACCTGGGGGGGGGGGCGCTGGCTCAGGTGTCGCCCATCGACTTGGGCATCAAGGCAGGGCGTGAAGTGCTGGCCCGGGCCGGTGTCGATCCGCTGACGGTGGACAGTGTGTTGGCCGGGAGCATGGCGCAGGCCAGCTTCGATTCCTACATGCTGCCTCGCCACATCGGCCTGTACAGCGGCGTTCCCCAGGTCGTCCCGGCGCTGGCGGTGCAGCGCATCTGCGGTACCGGGCTGGAGCTGCTGCGCCAGGCCGCCGAGCAGTTGCGCAGCGGGGTGGAACAGGTGCTGTGTTGGCGCTGAATCCATGTCGCGCAACCCCATCGCGGCCTACGAGCATCGGAGCGGCTTTCGCCTCGGCGCGTCGGTGGGATTCAAGGACTTTCTCTGGGAGGCGCTGTTCGATCCGGCGGCCGGGGTGGACATGATCGGCACTGCGGAAAACCTCGCCCGCGAATACGGCCTGAGCCGCGAAGCCGCGGATGCATGGGCGTTGCGCAGTCATCAGCGTGCCCTCGCGGCCCAGTTGGCGGGATGGTTCGACGAGGAAATCGCCACCGTCCGCGACGAATCTTTTGAAGCCGAGGATTGCCTGTCGCGAGGCATCGGGCTGCCGCGAGGTGTCAGCCAAGTGGATCGCGACAGTCATCCACGGCCCACCGAAAGTGCCGCGCTGGCTCGCCTGCGAGCTGTGCATGCCGGCGGCGTGCAGACTGCCGGCAACAGTTGCGCGGTAGTGGATGGCGCGGCGGCGGCGCTGGTCTGTCGCTACTCGGCTTGTTCCCGGCCGCCCCTGGCGCGACTGCTGATGGCAACTGCGATTGGTGTGCCGCCGAAAACCATGGGTATCGGCCCAGCCCCGGCGATTCGCCTATTACTGGAACGCAGCGGACTGCGTCTTGAGCAGATCGACCGCTTCGAGATCAACGAGGCCCAAGCCGCTCAGGTGCTGGCGGTAATACAGGCGCTCGAACTTGACCCTCAAAGGCTGAACGTCAACGGAGGTTCCATCGCCCTTGGTCACCCGCTGGCGGCCACTGGGCTGCGTCTTGTGCAAACCCTCGCCCGGCAACTGCGCCGGGACAACCTGCGGTACGGCATCGCCGCTGCCTGTATTGGTGGTGGGCAGGGCATGGCGTTGATGATCGAAAACCCGGCTTTCAATACCTGAAACAGCTATCAAGAGGTATACATCATCAATTCACAGCTATGCGTGCCGCTCGTTCGCTATTGCCATTGCCATTGCTGTCTGTGAGCTGACGCGTTCCTGGCTGTCGTAATCCGAACCGAGGGTGGCGTGTCACCTTCAGATTCCAGGAAAACTGGTACTGCAGCGATCCAATCCCCGCTTGAGCGTGACATTGGGATGCTCGCCAAATAGCGCGTGATAGGACTGGGAGAACCTGCCTAAGTGCCAGAAGGACCATCGCATTGCCACTTCGGCAACGGTCAACTCGCAACGGCTTGCAGCAAGTAGGTCGAGCCTTGCCCCATTCAGGCGTCGATTCCGGAGCCAGACTGTCGGGGGCACACCGGCATATCGCAGGAAGGATTGCTGTAAATGCCTGACCGAAACGCCGGCCCGTTGTGCAAGTTCCAGAGAGCCCAGGTTTTCTTGAGGGCAGTCCCTGATAACCTCCTTTACCCTTTCAACCACTCGCCTGGCCTGGTGCTCTGAGCGCGAGCGCGACTCAACTTGGACAGTCTCTCCAAGAAGGGTGAAGCAGCTGTCTACCACATGCTGCGCGAATCCTGGACTCTCAAGTCTGGTGTTGCCATCTACCAGGTCAGCCAGGAAGCCGCTGAGCGAATCGGCGAAGGCAGCGCAATGCCTCGATTGCAGCGGTTGGAGTGCCAGTTCTTCGAAGCCAGTGGTTGAGTTGCCCCACACAGCATTGCGCTTCAAGACAACCGCGACTTCACGGTAGTGCTCAGGGGTGACCCATGCATTGTGAGTTTGACCATCCAGCAGGTACAAAACATTTTCGTTCATGTCGAAGCTGAAGACCATGGCATCGGCAGGCGAGAGGAACTCCTGCTCGACACGAAGGTTGATGCTCTCTTCATAAAGCTGAACCGTCCCAATCTCTGCATGCACAAGGCGCCCTCTGAGGCGACCGGCTGACATTTGTGTGTACTGCTCCTCCCACCCGGGCAGGACGACATGAGTCACCTCGGACTCCTGTGTGTTCCTCGCTGAAACCGTCATACCCACCCCTTGCGCCAAAATAGTTAATACATTTAACTAACAAGCTAACCTGAGCCGCTTTTGTGCGCAAGATGGATAGAGCGAATGCCCAGAAACATCCTAGATTTAGCCGTCGTCGACTGAGAGCCAACCGTTCGGCAAGTCTAGAAAAATAACAAAAGTAATTTTGTTAACCATAACAGTGCCAATCTGCCATCAACAACAATAACGGAGCGGAGCACATGAAGCTGAACGTACTGAGCGTTATTCCAGCCATCGCGCTGAGCCTTGCAGGGCCGGTGCAGGCCATCGAACTGAACCAGGATTTCAGAGTCGACCTTCTGGTCTCTGCGATGAGCGACTACAGGACTGGTGGCATATCGCAAACCCTGAACAAACCTGCCTTGCAGTTCGACGCGAGCCTTCATCACGCAAGCGGGCTGGTATTGGGCGTTTTCACTTCCAACGTCGATTTTGATAGCGATACACGCCGCGAATATGACTATTACGCGGGTATCGAGCATTCTTTCACCGACGATGTCAGCGCTTCATTGATCTATTACGAATACGATTATCCCAAGGAAAGCGAGTTTAACTACGGTGAGTGGATCGGTGCCGCAACGGCTTACAACGCCACTCTGGGTGTGAAGTACACCAATGATGTGAAGCCCTTTGGGAGTGACCGCGGTGTCATCTGGGGCGCCTACAGTTTCAATCTTCCCTATGAGACATCACTGGATGTCCGTTTTGGTTACTCGGACGCGAAAGATCCGGTTTACGTGAGTGCTGATGGGAGCGCCCGCAATGGGTATCGTGACTGGGAAGTGGCGGCCAGCAAGGAACTCCTTGGCGTGGGTTGGCGACTGGCTTATGTCGACACTGATCTTTCAAAGGCAGAGTGTGAGTCGTCTCAGGGCATCGATGACATCTGCTCCGCGACCGTTTTACTCTCCGTCTCAAAAATTTTCTAAATACTCAAGCGGTTGAAGGTGCAATTCATGCGTCTACGCACTCTTAATGTCACGGTGAGTCTGGCGGCTTTGAGCCTTTCGTTCGCCATTTATTCCGGTTCCGCGCTTGCTCAGGATGTACCTGGGCAAGACGTAAGCAATGTTCCCTCGCGTAGTTGGAGTCCCTTCTGGGCCAAGCGCGAAACGGGGTATATCAAAACAGCCGATGGCACGGAACTTCGTTATTCGGCATTGCTACCCGATACGAAAGGCAAATTCCCGGTTCTGGTTCGTTACAGCGGTTATGACTCGGGAAGTATCGGGGGAAGCGCGTACCTCGGTGATGATGAAACGTTCTCCGTCGATCTCGACAAGCAACTGGTCGCTTTGGGCTACGCCGTAGTCGGTGTACAGGCCCGGGGAACCGGGTGTTCTCAAGGGACCTTCGACTTCCTCAGTCCCGCCTACGGTACTGACGGGCGCGATGCCGTTGAATTTGTGGCAAAGCAGAGTTGGTCGGATGGCCGTGTAGGTATGTTCGGTTGGTCTTGGGCCGGGATGTCGCAGCTCATGACTGCGTCAGAGCGCCCGGCCAGCCTCAAGGCAATCGCTCCAGGCATGGCTCTGGGCGATGCACGAGGGGACAGCTGGGCTCCAGGTGGGGTGCCAGCGCCAGAGTTTGTCACCGCGTGGCACTGGTACCTGGATCAACGCTGGGCTGCGGTAAAGGCGAGCGCCACAAGTGAAGGCGACGCAAAGTGTCTTGCCCAGTTGGCCAGGAACGAAGCCGATATCGGCAAGCATGCTTTGACCTACCAGTTGATACGTCATCCATTGAGGGATGAGTGGATCAGCCAGCGAAACATTCGCGAGCGAACCCACCTGATCCAGGTACCCATTCTCTCTGTCGAAGCCTGGCAGGATGAGGCGGTAATGGCCCGTGAAGGCTACTACCACGAAACCGTGAAGCCTGAGCAGCTATGGACGATCCAGAGCAATGGACCGCATGATCTTTATGAGTCGAAGCAGTTTCGCGATAAGTTGGTCAGCTTTTTCGATCACTTCGTGAAGGGCAAGGACAACGGTTTCACAAAGGGACCGCACGTTGAAATCTGGCAGGAAACCACGAGCAGTCTGCGTGACACGCCTCACGATTTGAACGAAACCGCCAGGCCGGCCTGGGTGATCCAGCGAGATCAAATGCCTGTACCGGTTACTCCCGTACGCTTTGCTTTGAGTTCTGGCGGCACGCTGCTCGAGGGGGGCAAGTCCCAAGGTGAGCCGGATGAGTACAACTATCCGGTTGCGGGGCCTGACGTTAATACCTATGAGGTGGACAACGCGTGGGGCGAGTTGAAGCCGGGTTGGGAGGAGGGTAGCCTCGTTTACACCAGCCCCCCGCTTGGTCGCGACTTGATGACCTACGGGCCGGGTAGCGTAGACCTTTGGCTATCCACTCCTATAGGTCCAGATATGGACGTTCAAGTAACGCTTACGCAATTGCTACCTGACGGGCATGAAGTCTATGTGCAGCGAGGCTGGCTGCGCATGTCTGCGCGAAAGCTTGATGCCTCCAAGTCGACCGAAGTACGCCCCTGGCGGCTCGATACGCCGGATTCCATTGCGCCTATGCTGCCCGACACTCCCACCTTGGGGCGGGTTGAAATACCACCGTTCTCTCATCCGTTCCGCGCGGGCTCTCGCGTGCGGATATGGATCGATGCCCCTGGGCGTACCGGTGGGTACGGCTTCGACACCTTTTCACTGCCGGCGCGAAACAAGCTGCTCCATGACAAAGAACATCCTTCGAGCTTGGTGCTAGGTGAACTGAAGGGAGTAAAGATGCCAGCCGAACAGCCTCTCTGTGACAGCTTACTGAAGCAGCCGTGCCGTCCAGACCCGAAGGCGAAGCCTTCCAAATAATCGTCGTGATAGTGAGTCGCATGCTCTTGATCCGAGCGTGCCTCACTTGCCTTGAATAAAAAATTAATCTTGAGATGGACTAACATCTTGAAACGGGTCATGAAAACTCTAGGAACCTGTATTTGATGAAGGAGCTAACGGCGTAGGAATTCGATCTCTTTTCTTTCCAGTGATCTGACTCGCTTTGCCGGGGCGGTTCAGCGCACTTGATCAGGCGGCGAAAGGTCCAGAATTAAGCCTGCTTCGGATGACGGCTTTTGGCAAGCAGACGTTCATCGCCGCACCACTCAGGAAAATGCAGCTTCTACAAATGCCTCTAGCGCCTTGTCTTCCAGGATTTCGATAGAGAAGTGCCCGAAGCGCTTGGGCAACCAGATAATGCGTGTCCCAGACGGGGATTGCAGGTTCGCGCGGGCCAATGGCTTTCCGTTTTCGTCTTCTGGCTGAACACCGGCGACCATCAATTCGTCATAGGCCTTCTCGATGTCCGGCGTCGAATAGCAGTGGCGATAAATCATCCCTTCGCCCGAGGCGTCCAATAGCTCCCTCAGGTTCCTTGCCAACGGCTGTACCAACATGAAGCGCTCTTGACCGATCAGCGCAATCGCGTAGCGCACGTGCGGACCACCTCGTTCCCAGACGAGCGTTTTGGAGATCCTGGCGTTCAGTATCTGTGCGTAGTAAGCACAGGCTTCCTCCAGATTATTAACCAGTACATCTACGTGACTGAACTTCAGATCCATTGCAGCCCTCCTGTTGAACCGACGTCCATGTTAAGCCCGACACGACCAGAATTCGGACGAGTAATCTACTCAGATAGTTCGGGCATATCCAGCACCAAACCGCTTTCCGGCCCTTTGCAGATGTAACGCTATTTGGGCTTAAAATAGATACTTACGTCCCGATTCCACGGGCCCGGTCAATGCGCTCAGCTACCTGAAAAGCCGCTTCCAACTCCGAGCAGCCGTTTTCCTGCATCAGTGTCCAACGCTCGGCTTTTTCCTCGGGCTCCGTCATGGCCACGGCGAGATAAAGACTAGGCGGCACGGCTCGAAACAGCGTTTCGAGCTTTTTCGACAACACCACTCCTTCGGTGTATTTCCCCGGCTCCTTGCTGGCGGAGAGCAATAAGGCTTTTTGTGCCGGTGTGAGCTTCTTGAACCGTGCGATCTCTTCGATCTCTGCTGGTGGCATGTTCAAACAAATCCACCATTCGATCATGTTGAGCATGGTCTGCGCTGCAGTGGGAAAGTCGGCAAGGTTTTGCGTCGCCAGCCAGAACCAGGCACCGAGCTTGCGCCACATCTTCGTCCCCTTGACCACGAAGGGCGCCAGCAGCGGGTTTTTGGTGATGATATGGCCCTCGTCGGTGACCATGATGATCGGTCGGCCCAGGTACTGGTCGCGCTCGGCAAGGTTGTTCACGGTGTTCATCAGGCTGATGTAGCTGATGGACATCTGCGCCTCGTAGCCTTCGCGAGCGTAAGTGGCGAGATCGACAATGGTCACATCGCTCTCGGGCCAAGGCGTGCCCTCGCAATCGAACAGTTCACCCTCGAAACCTTGGCAAAACAGGTCGATGGACTCACCCATTTCCTGGGCACGCTCGCGACGCTTCTCCGGCAAGTGCGGGTCGGCGGCGACGCGCAGCAAGGCGTCGCGCACGTCGCGGGTCAGCACCTGACGGCCCGTGGTGACGCAGGTCTGCGCCGCATCGAGAATGCACTCGCGGATCAAGCTGCGATCGGCTCGACTCAGACGCGCCTCTTCCTTGGCCTCGCCACCGGTGATCATCAGCCGGGCGGTGATCTCCAATTCACCGAGAATGTCGCGCTGGTCTTCGCGACTGGTTACCACCTCATCGTCCAGCTCATCGATCGACAGACTCGCCACCTGATCCGGCTGCTCGACCAGGCGCCAAGCATCGGCGAACGGGGCGAGACTGACCGAGGCGCCGGGTTTCAATTGGACCTTGTTGACCGACAGGCCTTGTGTCGCGAAGTAGTCGCCCTGCAAGCCGAATGAGTTACCGGCCTCGACGATAAACAGGCGAGGGCGGTACACCGCCATGACCTGCATCAGCAGGGTGACCAGGGTCGCCGACTTACCGGCGCCGGTGGGGCCGAACAACAGCAGATGACCGTTCATGGCCCGATCCAGGCGTGACAGAGGGTCGAAGCTCAGTGGCGAACCGCCGCGGTTGAACAGTGTAATGCCCGGGTGACCTGTGCCGGTGCTACGGCCCCACACCGGAACCAGGTTCGCCAAGTGCTGGGCGAACATCAGGCGCGTGTACCAGTTGCGCGTGTCGCGGGCCGGGTTGTAAGTCATCGGCAACCAACGCAGGTAACTGTTGCAGGCGGCGACCTCATCGCCTTCGCGTACCGGTTGCAGCCCCGCACCCAGTAGAGCGTTGGCCAGGCTGACCGAGCGCTGGTGCAATTGCTGCTCATCGTGACCGCGCACGTAGAACGCCAGGGTGCCGCGATACAGCTTGTGCTGGCGACCGATGATCGCACGAGCCTCTTCAACATCTTGGCGGGTCTGGGTCGAGGCTAGGTTTTCACCGATGGCTTTGCGAGCAAGGCGGTTCAACTGATCCTCAAGTGCATCCTGCGGTTTGACCACCAAGGTCAGACTCATCACCGTGCCTTCAGGTAACTGGTCGAACAGGGCATTCACCGCGTCGCCCTTACGGGTTTCTCCGGTGAGTTGACCAATCGACGATGCCCGGCGCAGCTTGTCCACCACCATCACCCGGTGGGGCTGATCGTCAAAAAACCAGAGTCCGTGCTGCACATCCGAACGCGGCTCATTGAAGAACAGCCGCTCGGCGAAGTCATGATCGAAGGGCAGTTCCAGCGACTCACCGTCGCCCGACTCCGGATAGGCCACGCGGCGGTAGAACTCCTCGGGCGCTTCATCGGTGAGCCTGGGTGCCGGATTGAACCAGGGCAATAACCAGGCATACAGACCTCGGCCATCGACTCGCGTCGATTGCACCCCGCACGCCTGCAATAAATCCGCGATACGTTCGCAAGCCTGTTGCAGGGATTGCACTGGGGTGAGTCCCGTCTCCTCAGCGTCAGATCCGAGCCAGCGATAGACCACCAGGCGCACTCGGCGGTTGTTGCCGCGCCAGGGCAGGCGTGTGACTGCCTTGTCCTCAAACAGCCCACCCGGCTTGGCGATGGCCTTCAGATGACGGCGAGTGAGTTCCAGGTACGCTTCGGTGAAGACCGTCCCTCGCGCGCTGTCCTGGATATAGCCAGTGAGCCGATTCAGATAGGAGGTGAAGTCGTTGTCGTCCTGGCAGAAAAACTGCGCCACCCAAGGCGCTTGATCCAACTCATCAAAACTATCCTGCAGGGCATCCTCAAGGGCGTCGCGAGCTGCCATCAGCCAATCGGGTTCGCGCCCTTCGGTACCGATAGGCAGCAACTCGAACACCGCACCCACCGAGCGATTGTCATCCAGTAGAAAGCACTGCTCGATGTCGAGGTATTCGACCCAAGGCAGGTGATCGGTGAAGCTGGGGTTGTGCGCATAGAGTGCGGCTTCATCGGCCAAGGTGGCGCGAGGGCGTAGTGGGTTGCGCCAGGCTTTCCACGCAGAAGTGCGGTTGCCCGAATCGCCGGTACGCACTACAAGTCTTCCTGACGTTCACCCGGTAATGCGTACTGCTCCCGTTGGTAAAATGGAAAGACGGTTGAGTAACCCGGGACCGGTGCCTGCTCGGTACCGCTCAGGTGCGGATACACGTACAGAACTAGATCGGGATTGGGCAGGCGAGGGAACAGGTTGTGGATCTCGTTCGTCGCTGTGCGAGTGTACGGTTCTTGGAGAGACGCGGAAAAATCTGCCTGAGCCAGCGGGCGGCGTAACTGCTGTCGAGCATCCAGCAGTTGCTGCTGAGTGCCTTGCGAACCGGCGCCGTTCCAGATATCCAGCATGGTTTGCTCGCCATGGGGCAGCAGCGTGTCTTTGTCGGTGGAACACCCCGTCAGGACCCAGCAGAGCAAGCTAATCCAAGTCAGGCAGAGAAGCATGGTCTTTTTCATGGTGAACGCTCCGGCCCTTGGGCTCGTAGTCGATGGTGATCTCATGGTCGAGGTGCAGTGCGACCTGTGCTGCCGGAGGCACGTACACGGCGGCAAAGGCCTCGCCATACAGTTTGTTGACCCACTCGCGGATGTCGCTGACCCCACCGCTGAGAATTGAATTCAGCGCACTATTGCCACTGCTGCTGGTGACTCCGAGCGTACTGCCGCCCGAACTGGTCACGCTGCTGTTGTTCTGCTCATCCCCGAGTAAGGCGGCGACACCGGCGCCGGCGGCAGTGATCAAGCTCTGGCTGCCGAGGTACTGTTGAGCGTTTGAGCGGCGCTCACCGGCAATGCACGGGATGCCATACGGATCGGACAGGTAACCGAGTCCGCCACGAATCTTGTCGGTGTTCGAGCTCTGGGTGGTGGAGGCGTTGCGGCTGGCTACCGCCTTCGGCTGAGGCACCGTGCGGATGGTGCCATCGGTAAACACAAAGGTGATTGACTCCACTTGCCCGCGTACGCAAGAAAGGGTCCAGTCACCGGACGCCGTGCCGCTCATCACGGCCCCTGCGACGTCCGGCAGGTCGATGCCGTTGGCTGTCAGGTTCTCCGGACCAACCAGCACCTTGAAGGGGTAGGGATCATTCACGGTGCCGTCCACCGGGACTCGGCCGATCAGCGCGGTCATGGCGACCGATCCCATCAATGTCGCGTTTTCGGGAATGGTGTAGATCGGCTTCGCGCCTTCGGTACGATCAACGGATCGCGTCAGGTCATGCTTACCCTGGGTGACTGCACGCAGCTGTTTCTGGCTGCGATCAATAGCGTTATCGTTCAAGCCCTCCAGTGAGTTGAAGGCAGTAGGCAGACTCAGTGCGGAGGCGGTCTTGGTTTTGCCTCGGGCGTCGGTGGGCGGAGCATCCGAGGGTTCAATCCACTGCAGCGCATCGTTGGCAGAATGCCGTCCTTCGAACTGGGCCCCATCGCCCGGCTCAAGCCCCAATCCGATCGGCATGTCCTTGCTTTTGCCAGCCAGCCCCGACAACTGTTCCTGCAACTGCGTCAGCAGGCCGCGAGCCTGACGACTGTCTTGTTCCGCTTTGAGCCGGGCCTCGTTGGCTTGGCGGCGGCCTTCGTCGACCTGCTGGGTCACACTGCCAAGCGCGGTCTGGATACGCGAATCGACACTGTTTTCCCGCTCGCGTAGGCGGTTGTTTTCCGTCTGCAGTGAGTCATTGTGTTTCTTCAAACCGAGCATGTCGCTGCGCATGGCCTTCACCTGGCCGACCAGGGTGGCGACCGTGTCGCGTGGGGTATCGCCCGCAATGCCGAGCGACTTGGCTTGCTCGGCGGATAATTGAATATTGCCCTGATCAACTGGGTGCTCTGGAGAAGGTGTGCTGCCACCCGGGACCCAGGTTTTCAGGATGATCAGCACCACGCCCAGCAGCGCAGCCGGTACCAGCCATTTGAGCAAGGCGTTAGCTTTCATCGTCAGTACCTCGCGCAACGGAAGGGAGCAGCACGGCTTGCTCGAGGCCGGCACCGCGAGTGACGAGGTAGGCAATCGTGGTGTCTTCAGCACTGCCGACCGGTCCGAGGAACGCATGCTGGAAGGTCGCGGCGAACAGCTTCGCCTGCAGTCGACGAGGATCGAGTTGCACCGTGTCTGAACCACGATTACGCAACCTCACCGCCGTCACCCAATAGTCACCAAGTCGCCAGGCGGCGATGGGTGTGCTGGATACGTTTTCGGTCGGCAGCAAGGTTGGCAGTTCGCTGCGCAGCTTGAGCGGGACGCGGCGTACGCCGGGCAGGGATTCTACGGTGCGCAGCGGCGCGTACAGGCTTTGCGCGGCGTAGCGCGTCAAAGCGACCGGGATCGGCGTACGTTCTGGAACAGGGGCGGTGCTCGATTCAGCCTCGGTAGCTTGCACCTGGGCATTCTTGAGAATACGCACGGGCTCCAGAGGCTGATCGCCGGGCGTGGCCGCGATATCCAGGAGGATAATCTCTCCCGTCGAGACCGATTGCAGTTGCAGGCGGGTCGGAGCAATGGCTTCCGACGCTCGCAGGTACAGCGTGCCGCCGGTTGATTGCACGCGCAGCTTGCCCGTCAGGGTTGAGGGCACACCGACTCGAACAGCCTCATCGACAAAGACCACTCGCTCCTGATTGATAACCAGCGGGACCGCAAGGGGAAGGCGTTCCCAGTGCATCAGCTCGACGGCCTGCGCTGCAACTCCCCATACCATCAGTGCGATGGTGAGCCCCAGGGGAGACATCCGCTTCATGGCTCACCTCCAGGCAGGGAGATTTTTTGCGGCGTGCCCTGATAGCAGTCCAGTGCCAGCCCCCACTTATTGCGTTCGGGGTCCAGATCAAAACGCACCACGCGTAATGGATAACGCACCACCACCCGTTTCACCGGTTCGGCGGCGTAATACTCATCGGCGTTGAGGTCGAGGGTGACCAGCCAGCTGTCGCGATCGAGTTGCTTGACCCTGAGTTCCGGATCTTCGCTGTAGCCTCGGCCCAGAATTTCGTAGACCCCACGCACCCGCTGGCGCAGTTCGCCGGCGGCCTTGCGGTACTCATAATCACCGTCGAGGAAGGCCTTGCAGGCGGGTGTCAGGTAGGACTGCAAGCCATAGATGGCGCGACGATAATCCTGCTCGCCATCCGAGGGCCAGCGGTTGAGCTGGCCAAAGATGTACAGGGCAAAAGCATAGACATTTTCTGAGGGGATATCCCACCACTTGCGAGTGCTGCCCGAGCGCAAATCCGGGGGTACATGCACGGTCAGATCGGTCGGTGCCGAGCGCCAGCCGTACCAGAGTCCGGCACAGAGCAGGGCCAGGATCACCACCGCCAGGCGCAGGCTGAAGATGTGCGCTTGCTGGGCATCCACCTTGTTCCGAAATCGGCTCATGGCTGCCACCGGGACAGGGCAGGGCGCAGTCGACGTGAACGGCGAACCGTCCAGGCGCCGGAGCGGAGGATCAAGCTTCCGCGCGCCAGGCGCCAACGGCTGGCCAGTATCCATTCCACTTTGCGGTACAACCAGGTCTCGGGGCGGGCCCGTTTGGCGCGACGCAGTAGCGCGCCACCGGTGAATAACACCCCCGCCATGCCTACGATCATGCTAGTCGGCGCCACGGCAATGGAGGCGCTGGCGATCGCCAGAGGAACACCCAGCACCAGGCCTATGAATGCGCCTGCGCCGAGCGCCACCCACATCTCATCATTGGTCAAACCGCGCAACACGACGGGATCACGATTAAGTCGTTCCGGCAGAAAGACCAAGGTGCCGTCGGCAAGACGTTCGATAGTGTCGTTCATGTCGATCTCACAGAATCGCGGCTGCCTTGGTCAGGAACCAGATGATGATCACCACCAACAGCGCTCCGATACCGACCACCGCGCCGAGGTCCTTCCAGGTCTTGCGCTGGTTCTGCACGTCGGCATAGACGGTCAGGGAATGCCAAGCCACACCGAGAAACGCGAGTAGAGCGATCAGCAGACCGAGCAGGATACCGCCGTCGTAGGCATAGTTTTTGATCGTCTCGATCAACCCGGAGCCTTCACCACGCGAAGGCGCTTCCATGGTTGGGAGCTCGGCGAAAGCTAGGCTTGGGCCGAGTACCAGCAGCAGACCGATCAAGCGTTGGCTGGCACTATCTCGCAGATTGTTTTTCAGAGGGGCAAAGCACTTGAGCATGGTGGCGATCTCCTGGGTTAGGACAGGGTGAAGAACATCAGGACCAACAAGGTGAGCAGCACGCGTGCGGTACTTCCGCCAAGCGCGCCGAAGCGCACACTGCCGGTGGCCCAACTCCGGTAAGCCGTCCACATCACCCAGGCGCACCAAAGCAAAGCCAGAACCAGAACAAGGGACAGCCACAGCGTCGAGCTGCTCTGCGGTGCGAAGCCGGAGGCGTTTTGGAACGCTGCGATCTGAGCGTCAGTCATGCTCATGGCGACGGCTCCGCGGGCGGCGTGTCGAGGCGGTATTCGCCGACCAATTCAGAGGGGGCGCGGGGTTGGGCGCGAGAGGGGGACAGATAACGCTGCACGCCCTGGCGAATACGTTGGATGTCCTGAGACAGGCGGGGATAGTCGAAACGGTAACGGACATCGGGTTCAGCCTTGTTGGCTGTCTTAGCTCGTTTCACAAGGCGTTCGATGGTGTCGAGTTGCTGCTGGATAAGACAGAGCTGGACCTGCTCTTGGGCGGAAACGGCATAGCTACTGTTATAGGTCAATGCTATTGGAAGTAGCAAAAAACTGCGGATGTTTTTAGTCAACATGATGCTGTTCCGAATGAGTTTGGAGGCAGCATCAAGTGAGCAGATAATTCATTCAGTAGAAAATCTGAAGTACGTTCAGTCGCGTTTAGGTGGTGGTAGAAAATTCACTTAAGTTCGACACGTGCTCCAAGAAGATTTTCATAGTTTTCAAGTGGAACGTTATCCAGTTGTAGCTACACTTCGCTGCTAGATATTGATCGGCATGGAAACAGCAGTAATGCTTCCTCCATGCTGGCAAGTTTGATCTGAGTCTCTTCATACTCATCGGCAGGCCATGAACCATGAACGATCCCGCACCCTGCGAACAAATGACAGTGTTGATGCGTGATTAGCGCAGAACGCAGAGCTACTACGAAATCTCCATTACCTTTTGAGTCCAGCCAGCCCACGGGCCCCGCATACCAACCTCGGTCAAAGCCTTCGTGGCGACGGATGAAGTTCATGGCTGTGGTTCTTGGCAAACCACCGACCGCCGGCGTGGGATGCAGCGCCTGCACGCCGTCCAGCAGGTGTTTGCCGGTGTTGAGCCGCGCAGCGATGGGCGTGCTCAAGTGCTGCACCGTGGCCAGTTTCAGCAAGCCGGGGCGCGGCGCGGCCTGCAGTTCGCTGACCTTGCCGGTCAGGGCCTGGGTGATGGTCTGCACCACTAACTGGTGTTCGTGCTGCTCCTTGGGGTCGGCGAGCAAGCGTTCGCCTATGGCGTGATCCTGGTCGGCATTGATGCCGCGTCGCGCACTGCCCGCCAGGGCATGGGTGGTCAGGCGGGCGTCATGGCAACTGAGCAGCCGCTCGGGGGTGGCGCCCATGAAGCAGTGCCCGCCACGATGCAGGGCGAACAAGTGGGCAGCGTTGCGACGGGCGTGTAGCCGACGCATCACCGCACCGCTGTCGAGGGGCGCGTCCAGTTGATAGTCGACATGCCGCGCCAGCACCACCTTGCTCAGCTCGCCAGCGGCGATGGCCTGCAACGCCTGGTCCACCTTGGCTTGCCACTGCGGTGAAGGCAGCGCGGTGCATTCGAGTACTTTGGATGAGGTGGCGGCCAAGGCGGGAGGGTTTAGCAGTTGTGCGTAGGCCGCGAGGCTGTCGCGGATCAATGCCGCCGGGTCGCTGCCAGGTTCGACTACCCGCTGGCAGCGCAGCCAGCGGCCGTCGGCGTCTTCGCTGAGCAGCCAATGGGCCAGATGAAAACTGGCGTCAGCGAAGGCGGCCCAATGTGGCGCGCATGGCCGCTGTTCATCGAAGCGCATGCCGCCCAGCAGCAAAGGCGCCTTGGGCCCATCGATCACCGCGTCGGCGCACAGTGCGAACCATTGGCGGTTTACTTCTAGCATGCGCTGGGCGCCGCTGGCCTCGATCTGCCAGGCGCAGCCAAGACCGAACAGCGTCAGGTCCGGCGAGTGCGCGCACCAGAAAAAACCCTGCCGGTGGGCTTCGTAAAGGGCCACGGCCTCCAGCGTCGGTGCGGCGTGCGAAGAAACCGCGATGACTGGCCGTTGATACGCCACCGCACGCTGGTGCGCGGTCTGGAACACCTTGAGCAATGCGGCCGCGTTCATACGACCTTACTCTTTTTCTGTAGCCAGAAGGCGGTCTGCTCGGCGATGTACCAGTGGATAATCTGGTTGAACAGCCCTTCGATAAATTCACCGTCCAACCCGGCGGCCTGCGCCCATTGCCGGCGCTGCGGCAACATCGTCGCGACGCGCTCCGGGGCGGCGATGCTGGTCTGGTCAGGCTTGAACGCGGAGGCGGCCTTGACGTACTGCATGCGCAGGCCGAGGGCGTCGATGATTTGCTGGTCGAGGCTGTCGATGGCATGACGAATGTCCGAAAGGCCAGTGCAGTGTTCCGGGGTTTTCATACCGAGTCTCCCTGATGGTAGGCGGTGCGACGCAACAGGTGACGGATCACCGGTAGCGGCTGATGCCTGAGGTAAAAGTGGTCGCCGTCGAACAGGCGGATATCCGGGTTGTGGTCGCTAAGGTCGGCCCAGGCGCGGGCCTGTTCGAGGCTGACTTGCGTGTCATCTCGGGCCAGCAGTACGTCGAGTGGTGCCGCCAGTGGTGCGAGGCGCGCAGGCCGCCAGGTTTCGATGGCCTGGTAGTCGCTGCGCAGGGTCGGCAAGAACAACGCACGCAGTTGCGGGTTGGCCCACAGGCCGGCGGCGTCGGCGTCCTGGCGCAGGATGTCGGCGACCAGCGCATCGTCGTCCTGGCGGTGCAGGTCACTGGGCGGTTGTCGATGTGGAGGCGCGTGGCCCGAGACAAACACATGGGCGGCTCCAGAACCTGCTGCTTGCAGGCGCACCCCCACGGCGTAAGCGAGCGCCGCGCCCATGCTGTGGCCGAACAGCAGCAAGGGCCGGGCGGGAAGCGTTTGCAGCGCTTCGGTAATGTGCCCGGCGAGGCTGTCCAGGCAGGGGATATGGGCTTCGTTGAAACGCTCTTCACGCCCCGGATACTGCACTGCCAACAGGTCGATATCTCCCGGCAGGTGTGCCAGCCACGGGCGAAAGAAACTCGCGCTGCCCCCGGCATGGGCCAGGCACACCAGACGCGCCCGCGCCTGTTCGCTTTCTCGCAGCACGCGCAGCCAGGGCGATGCAACGCCGCTCACAGCGCCAGCACCTGCTCCGCCAGGGCCTTGCGGTTAACCTTGCCGAGGCGTGTCAGCGGGAACTCGCGCAGCACCTGCAAGCGATCCGGCAATTTGTAGGCGGCCAGCCCGCGTTCCCGCAACCAGGCGTTGATCGAGGCCAGGTCGACCCGCTCGCCGTGGGCCAGCACGCAGGCGCAACTGCGCTCCCCGAGCAACTCGTCGGCCAGGGCCACCAGCGCCACATCGCGAATCAGCGGATGCCCGAGCAGCAGGTTTTCGATCTCTTCCACGGGGATTTTCTCGCCACCGCGATTGATCACGTCCTTGCTGCGTCCCTCGACGATCAAATGCCCCTCGGGCAGGCGTCGCACCAAGTCGCCGCTGCGGAAAAAACCGTCAGCGGTAAAGGCGCGCTGGTTCTGCTCGGCGGCGTTGTAATAGCCGCGAATGGTGTAGGGCCCGCGCACCAGCAACTCACCGACGGTGCCGGGGGTGACCGGCAGGTCGTCAGTGTCGACGATGCGGATCTCGTCGTCGGCGGTCAGCGGCAGCCCCTGGGTGTCGAACACCCGCGCCTGCGGATCATCCAGTGGCGTGAAGCACAGCAAACCCTCGGCCATGCCGTACACCTGTTGCAGGCCGCAGGCCAGGACCGGGCGGATGCGTGCGGCGATCTCGGCCTTGAGCCGGGCGCCGCCAACCTGCAGCCATTGCAGGCTGCTCAGGTCGTTATCGGACCATTGCGCGACTTCCAGCCACAGCAACACCAGCGGTGGGATCAGGGCCGTGTGGGTGATGCGTTCGCGCTCGATCAGCTCAAAGGCGGTGTCCGGGCTCGGTTCCGGCGCCAGCACCAGGGTAGCGCCGACACTGAACACGCCCAAAGCACCAGGAGAGGCGAGGGGGAAGTTGTGCGCCACCGGCAGTGCGGCGAGGTATCGGGTATTGGCATCGAACCCACACGCCTGGGCGGCCAGGCGCGCATTGCACGCGTAGTCGTCATGGGTGCGCGGGATCAGTTTGGGCAGGCCGGTGGTGCCGCCGGACAACAGCAGCACCGCCACCTCCCGTGAATCCGGCGCAGGCAGTTCGCGCGGTCTGGCTACGCACTGCGCCAGCGACACGAATTCCTCGGCGGCACCGACCACCCACACCTGTTGCAGGCTCGGCACTTGCTCGCGCAGTTTGCGCGCCAACGGGCGATAGTCGAAGCCCAGGTGCTGATCGACAATCACATAGGCGACTGCCTGGCTGAGGTGCGCCAGGTGCGCCAGTTCATGTTCGCGATGGGCCGGCAGCGCAAACACCGGGATCACGCCCACACGCAGCAGGGCGAAGGTCAGGCTGAAGAACTCGGCGATATTCGGCAACTGCACCAGCACCCGCTGGCCAGCCACCAGCCCGCGCTCGGCAAGGCCGGCGGCCAGGCGGTCGGCCTGATGGTCGAGCACGGCGTAGCTCCAGCGCCGCGAGCCGTCTACCAGCGCCTCCTTGTTTGGCGTGCGCCGGGCCTGCTCGCGCAGCAGTTCGCCCAAGGGCACGCCGCGCCAGTAGCCTTGCTCGCGGTAGCGGCGAATAAAGTCGTCGGGCCAGTCAGTGCATCCATCAAGCATGGCAATCTCCTTGGGCAGTCGGGCAGCCCAGCAACTGGGCACCGTGCAGATTCAGCGGGTGCGCAAGGCCGGTGACTTGCACCGCCTGTACGCCGGTGTGCGTGGCCGGTTGCAGGCGCAGCAGCGGATCATCGCCGGCCAGCAGGTGAAGGGCGGCGTGATCGTCGGGGTGTACGCCCAAGTGAATCGCGGCCAACCCGGTAGCGCCATTGGGGTGGACCCTGTGCGCCGGGTGCTGGGACGGTGAGTAGGGCGTGACCAGGAAGGGCAAGCGATCATGGCGCGGGTACACGAAACGAAAGCGCGTCTGACTGCCATCGGCGCAGGTGCGCCGCCAATTCACCGTACGTCCCATGCTGACCCCGCAAGCCGCCAGGCCCTTGAGGCGAGGCGCCAGGGCCGGGTCTTCGCAGAGCAGGGCCAGATCGCAGAAGCCTTCGCCCTGGGCGGCCCAGCGCAACATGCGCCGTCCGGCACCCCGGCCGGCCAGGCAGTCAATGGGCCACTTGAACAGCCAGGCATGGCGCGGCGTGGTCAACAGTTCGATGATCGGCCCTTGGCAGAACCAGATGTGCGCGTGTTGTGCGCTGGCTTCGGCGGTGGCGTAAGTGACCTCGAAGCCGGCGGCGCGAAAATTCGCCACGGCCTGGTGCAAGTCACGCACCCACAGCAGCACATGGCTGCAGGCGGAAGAGGGTTGGGCAGTGTTCAAAACGGCAGGGCTCCCAGCAGTTGGGCGGTGTCGTCACCGCAAGGGGGTTGCACGGCGTCGGCACGGGCATGAAGTTCGGCCAGTGACAGCGCACGCGGCACCCTGGGCTCGATCAGTTCGGGCATGCCGATCAGGCCGTTCATTTCGCGCCAGGCCATGGACACCTCGGTGGCCCACACGCCGCTGCGCAGGCGGCGTGCGGGGTCGTCGATGTCGCGACACAGTTTACCCAGCGCAAGGCTGACCGCGTCGGGCCAGAGCTGGTTGAACACCTGGTGGTAGTTCGCAGGGATTTGCGGGTCGAGCACCACCATCGTCGGCCCGGCCAGGCGTTCGCTGCCGGGGCCGGCCATGATCAGGCGGTCGGTGTTGTCCCGTGGGGCGTGCAGGCGCGGGTTCCACAGCACCGGGCCATGGGTGTCGCCCAGGCTCAGCACGCCGGCTTCGCAGCCCACTTCGAGGCGATGCAACAGGAAGGAATGGTTGTCCGGGTCCTGGGGGTGCACCTGGTTCTGGATGCGCAGGCTGATTGGCACCCCGTTGAAACTCGCGTTGAGCCGCGTGAAAGGCTGCGCCCCGACCCCGGTGGCCGGCGCTGCGAACACCCAGGGCCGCAGGCCACCGGCCAGGCGCCCGAGAATGTCCAGCAGCGGGTACGCCACCTGGCTGTTGCAGGCCGCGTCGATGTACGCCAGCCCTTGCTGCTCGCGCAGGTACCCGGCCACGGCGAGAAAACGCCGGATCGCGAGGATGTTCGGGTACAGCGTGTTCACCGCGTAGGCTGCCTGGCCTTGACGAGCGGCCTGCATGCACGCCGCGATTTCGCGGTGGTGCACCGGGTGTTCTTGCAGCACGTGGATACCGCGTCGCAGCAGGTGCTGGGCCAGCTCACTGCCGGCGCCGCCTGTGGCGCCGGAGCGCACCACCACGCAGGCGATGTCGACGTCATCCGGCACTTGCTCGACAGCCTCGTACAACGGCACGCCATAGTGCGCGGCGCAGGCGCGCGAGTAGGCATTGCCGCGTGACAGGATGCCCACCAGTTCATAGTCGGCCTGGGCGCGTGCCAGGGCCTGCAGGTAGATACGGCCAAACGCAGTGCCGGCGACGATCACGCGTTTGCGTGCAGCCGGGCGGCTCATGACCAGGTCACCGGCAGGCAGTGGGCGCCGCGAAAGAACGTCGCGGTTTTCCATTGCACGTCGCCACAGCGCTGCAGACTGGGCAGGCGCACCACCAGGGCGTGCAGCGCCTCCTGCAATTCGACCCGCGCCAGGGCTGAGCCGATGCAGTGATGCAGGCCGTGGCCGAAGCCGAAATGGCCGCTGGCATCCCGTTGCAGGTCCAGCGCCTGCGGGTTTTCAAAGCGGGCCGGGTCATGGTTGGCGGCGCCGATCGAGGCGAACACCGCGTCGCCCTGGCGCACCAGGGTTTCACCGACCTGAATGTCTTCCAGCGCGTAGTGCACAAACATCGCCGCCGAGGCCAGCGGGATGTAGCGCAGCAGCTCTTCGACCGCCTGCGGTATCTGCTCGGGATCGGCCTTGAGCTGTTGCCACTGCGCGGGGTTCTCCAGCAGCACCTGGATAAAGTTGGGGATCTGCGAGGCACTGCCTTCGTAACCGGCGACCAGGATCGCAATGCACAACAGCAGCAATTGCTCCTCGCTGAGGGACTCGCCTTTTTCGTCGGCCTGGGTCAGGGCGGTCATGAAGTCATCCCGTGGCGCGCGTCGACGTTCGGCCACCAGGTCTTTGATGTACGCGGCCAGTTCGCCCAAGTGACGCTGGGTCTGATCCGCATCTTCAGGGCGGGTCGACAGCAGGGAGTCGTTCCACACCTTGAAACGGTCACGGTCCTGCACCGGCACACCCAGCAGCTCGCAGATCAGCGCCAGAGGCAACGGCAAGGCGTAGTCGTTGACCAGATCGGCCGGCGGGCCGGCGGCGAGCATGCGGTCGATCAACTGATGGGCGTAGTCGCGGGCGTGGGGACGCAGGGCTTCGACGCGGCGGCGGGTGAAAGCCTGGGCGGCGCGCGAGCGGATTCGCGTGAGTTGCGGCGGGTCCATCATCACGATGCCACCGGCGATGCGTGGGAAGGCACGCGGGCTATCGTCGCGGCGAAACGCCTCGCTGCGGCTGAAGCGCCGGTCGCCGAGCACCAGGCGCACATCGTCATAGCGAGTGGCAAGCCAGGCGGGGGCGCCGATGGGCATCTGGATGCGCAGCAGCCCCGGTGCCTGTTGGGCATGGCGATAGGGCTCGGCCAGCTTCAAGTCGGTGAAACGGTTGAACGGGTAGGCCAGCGGGGTCATGGCAAGTCCTTGGGGGTGCTGAGGTCGGGCAAATGGTCGAGCAACTCAAGCTGCAATTCGGGGTCTTCCAGGTGGGCCGCCAGTGCGGCGCGGCTCAGGCGTTGGGCCGGGACCTGGGCCACGAATACGCGATGGCCCAGGGGCTCCAGCGGGTGTGTGGCGGCGGGCAGGCTGCGGTTGCCGTGGAATCCGGCCCGCGCCAATGCGCTTTGCCACTGCGACAGGTCGAGGAAGGTGGCGCTGCTGAGCTGGCGTTCGTCGCTGGCCTGGTTGAGCATGAAAGCCTGGGAGGCCATCACCCAGAATTCCTCCTGGGTCGGTTCGCTGAACACCAGCCAACCGCCCGGCTTGAGCAAGGCGAGCAGGGTGGCCAGGGACCGCTCGGTGTCGCGGGCGGCATTCAGCACGCCCCCGGCAACGATCAGGTCCCAGCTCTGGCTGGGATAACCCTGGGCCAGGGCCGGGCGGTCGATATCGAACACGCCGTGACGCACCCCTGGCCAGTCCTTGAGCCGCTCGGCGGCTTGCTCGCTGAAGTAGCGCGATACGTCAGTGCACAGATAGTCCACGCTGGCATTCGCCAAGGCGGGCAACACCGCTTGGGTGGTGGACCCGGTGCCCGCGCCGACTTCCAGCACGCGCAGCGGCACACCGGCCGGCTGGCGTGCGGCCCAGGCGCCGATCCAGTGCGCGACGGCGCGGTGCTGGTATTGCGCTGCGAGGCTCTCGCGGTACAGCGCCGCCGCGCGCTCGGTGCGGCCTTCGGGAAACAACAGGTGCACCGCCGCACACTCACCGCGCATCAACAACGGCAACTGCCGCGCATTTTCCCGCGCATAGGCGAGGGTGCCGCTGCCGCCTGTGTTGCGCGCCCACTCCACGCTCAACTGCGCCCAGATAGCTTCTAGGGCGATATCGCTCCAGGCAGTCGCGTCGAGGGTGGGCTGCAACCGATCGGCGACGCGTTGCAACAGGCCTTGGGACTGCAGCACATCCATCCAGCGCGCAATCAACGGCCGGTGACCAGGGGCAATGCCCGCCAGTGCCAGGCTGTGGGCCACATCATTAAGCGGTGCCGGCAGCAACCCACACTGCTCAAGCCCATTGAGCATGGAGAGGAGCGCGGCGTGACCCAGTCGATCATTGAGTCGCACCGCCTCCACCAGTTGCGCGGGTTCAAAGGCTTGGTCGAGAGCGGCCTCGGTTGCGGCCAGGTGATCGTCCACCGGCCTGCTTGGGCAGGGACGCGGCACCACGAACAGCGTCTGGCCGTGCAGGGCAACGGCACTGACTTGCGGATGGCCCAAAGCGCGCTCACGCCAGCGTTGATGCGCCAGCTTGACGCTGGCCAAGTCGTGCCATTGCTCCGTGAAACCTTGCACGCGGCAATCGAGTTGCGCCGCGGCACGCTCTGCGAGCTGCCAGTCACCCGGGCGGTGGCTGACGAACAGCACCTGTTGCAGGTGGCTCAAATCACTCAACGCCAATGCGGGGGAATCCAGCAGGCGCTCCAGCTGTTCGGCGCTCATCATCACCACAGCCGGGCGTTGGCGCTCAAGCAAGGCCAACAGCCGGGCCGGCGCCAATTGATGAACGCCCAGGTCGGTAAACGCAGGCAGTTGCCAGGGCGCAGTGGGCAGGTCGATCAGCAGGATGTCGACGTTCATCGGGAAACTCCGGTGGCATGGAACAGACGTTGCCCGGTGGCGGCCAGCGGGTCGGTCGCAGCGGGCCACAGGTCGAGCAACTCAAAGCCCGCGACGTGCAAGGCCTGGCGCCAGACTTCGGGTGGCATGAACACCTCATCGGTGGCCCGTAGCGGCGCGCCGGCCGGCGGAGACAGCAACAGGTGCATGAAGGTCAGCATCGCCGGGTTGTCGGCGATGGATTCGCTGAACAGCAAGGTGCCGCCGTCGCGCAGGCAAGCGCGGATTCGCGCTAGGCTGCGCGGCAGGTCGCAGGCGTTGTGCAGCACGTTGCCGGCGACCACCAAGTCCAGGCTACGGGGCGCGATGCCTTGCTCGCTGAAGTCGCGGTCGAGATCGAGCAGGCTGAATTGCATACCGGGCTCCAGGCGGAATGCGCGCTGGGCCGCGCCGGTGAACAGTGAGCTGATATCAGTGAAGCGATAAGCTATTTCACGGTCCTCCAGGGCTGCCAGCACGGCGCGCGTGGTACCGCCGGCACCGCCGCCGAGTTCCAGCACCTGCAACACATCGTCGCAGGCGGCGCTGGCTTCTCGCGCACGGGCCGCGAGCGTCTGGTTGATCGCGGCGGTGAAGTGGTTGTGCTGGTACGCACCGAGTACTGCCACCGGGTCCCCGGCGAGCACCAGCAACGGCGCTAGGGCGATGCGGTCGCGCAGCAACTCGGGCAGGCACTCGATGACCTGGGCATGGAGTTGCGCCATGCTCGACGGGAAACCCAGCTCGGCATACAACCCTGGCAAATCGCCGATGGCGGCTTGAGGCGGCGTGCCATTCCAGGCCAACCGCTCGCCGTCTACCTGCACGGCTTCGGTACGCGACAACGCCGCGAGCCAGCGCCGCACGATCCAGGCGTGGCGCGGTGCGGTGCCGAGCGCTTGGTTAAGCTGTGCGGCGGTTCGCCAGACCTGCATCGGCAAGGCCTGGGTACGCAGGAGCACGTCGGCCATGACACCCAGGCTCAGTTGCTCCAGTGCGTTAAGGGCGGTGTTCATAGGCAACCTTCTTCGGCGTGTTGCAGGTGTGCGAGTGGGTGGTCCAGCAGGGTCAGTGCGCGGATCGCCTGAGTGCGTTGCAGGCGCTCAAGGCTGGCGGCGGGCGGCAACGCGTACGCGGCGTCATGGCAGCCTGGGCGGATTTCGCCTTCGAGCACACTCACCACCGTGACTGCCGCCATGGCGCCGGTCAGAGGCGCATTGCCCCCGCCGCTGACGACCAGGCTGCGGGTGTACGCCTGGTCGTCGCAGAGGCCATCGAGTTGCAGCAATAACGTGACAAAGGAAGGCTGGCCACTGAGGTCCAGCTGGCTGGCCGTGCATAAGCGTTGCACCGCTTCGGTACGCGGCAGGCTGTGCGCCTGGTCGAGGGCCTTGAGTACATGGCCGTCGGTCATCACGTTGAACCACTGGCCTGTTTCCAGGCGCAGGTCCCTGGCCAAGCGTTCGCCTTCCCGGTTCAAGTAGGGCAGCACCTGCACCGGCCCGGGGAAACACGGCAGCAGCACATCGCGCCTGCGTCGCAGTGCGCGGCTGCAACGGCCGTTGTGCCAGGCCGCCAAGGGCTCGCTGGTGCCGCCTACCGCCCCTTGCAGGAAGTCGTCGGCGGCGACCGCCGTGAAGTGGTCACGCAGACCGAAATAGCTGTTCAGCCCCAGCACCCGTGTAAACCCCTGCAGCGCCAGCCAGCGTGGCAGCAGGCCGGTGAGGCCCGGTTGCAGGCCCGCACCAAGCACCGCGCTGCGTCCGCGCCATAAAGCCGGGTCGAGCTGGATATCGCCCGCAGCGTCGACGTAATGCGCATCGGCGTTCAAGGCGGCCTGCGCGACACGGTCCGCCACGCGCCAGGCGGGGCCGGCGCAGTTGAGCAAGACGTCGCAGCCACGGGCGAACCTGGCCAGGGCTGGCGTGTCGTTGAAATCCACGGCGACCCATTGCAGGCGTGCATCGGGCCATTGCTGCTGGAGCTGCGCCAGGCAGCGCGCGCCGTTGTGCGCGTCACGCCCGCCCAGGCGCAGGTCCTGCAGGCCCAGGCTTAACAAGGCCTGTGCGCTGGCCAGCCCGACGTCGCCACTGGCGCCCAGCACCCCGATCAGCATGGCTTGGCCTTCGCATTCAGGCGCCAGCCACCGGCGCGCTGACGGTCATGCCAGAACCCGGCGTAACGACCGTTGAGGCTGAGCAGGTGCGCGTGAGTGCCTGATTCCACCAGGCGACCTTCGTCCAGGACCAGGATCTGGTCGGCGGCCATGATGGTCGGCAAACGATGGGCGATCACCAGTACGGTCGAGTGTTGCATCAGGCGTTGAATCGCGGCCTGTACAAAGGCTTCGTTGTGCGGGTCGAGCGCGGCGGTGGCTTCGTCCAGCAGCACGATAGGCGCACGCTTGAGCAAGGCGCGCGCCAGGGACACGCGCTGACGCTCACCGCCGGACAACGATGCGCCACCTTCGCCCACCGGGGTGTTCCAGCCTTGGGGCAGGCGGGCGACGATTTCATCGACACCGGCCAGTCGTGCCGCTTCGGCGACGTCGCGGGCACTGGCGTCCGGGCTACCGACGCGGATATTCGCTTCCAGGCTGTCGTCGAACAGGTACACGTCCTGCATCACCAGCGACAGTTGCGCCATCAGCGCCGCGTTGGACAGATCGCGCACGTCCACGCCGCCGACCTTGACGCTGCCCGCCGTGGTGTCGAAAAAACGCATCAACAGGCGGGTGACGGTGGTCTTGCCCGAGCCCGACGCGCCGACAATCGCGGTCATCGAATGCGCCGGTGCGCTGAAGGTCAGGTCGCGCAACACCGTCGGGCCACTCGGGTAGGCGAAGCTCACGTGTTCGAAGGCTAGGCTGCCGGGTGCTGACAGGGGCAGGCTGACGGCGGTTTCGGGCAACGGCGGCTCACGCAGGATACTCACCAATTGATCCAGGTCGTTGCCGGCCATGCGCAACAGGCCGCTGCGTGCTGCGGCTTCGGCCAATGGCCCCACGAATCGTGCTGCCAGGGCGAGCAGGGCCACCAACTGGATCGCATCGATTTCACCATGAGCCGCCAATGCAATGCCCACGCCGACCAGTAGCGCAAAGGCCAGTTGCACGGTCAAACCACCGGCGAGCAGCTTGGGAAAGGTCTGCGACAGCATCGAACCACCCGCCAGCTTTTGTGCGTGATTGGCCGCCTGTAACGGCGCGTAGCCGTCCTGGGTGCGGCCAAATGCGCGCAGCACTTGCTGATAGCGGGCGAACTCCACCACCCGGTTGCCGGCCAGTGTCGCGGCGGCTTCCACTCGCGCATCGTTGCTGCCGATGGCGGCGGCCGACCAGTGATGGGTGAAGTAGATCAGCGGCGCACACAACACAGCCGTCAGGCCCAGGCGCCAGTCGAACACGAACAGCGTCAGCGCCACGGTGGCCGGCACCACTACCCCGGACACCACCGGCCCCAGGTAATGGGCAAACAAACCGGTGACCATCAACGTGCCGCTGGTAGCGCTGCGTGACAGGCGCCCGACCTTTTCCGAGTTGAACCAGCCCAACGGCAGGCTGACCAGGTGCTGGCCGAGGCGATCATGCAAGGTCGTCAGCACCAGCAAGGCCAGGGCGAAGCCCTTCATGGCCTGCTGGTAGTGGGCGATGCAGGTCAGCACCACCATGGCCGCCAGGCCCGCCAGCCAGGCGGTGGCCGTGGGCAGGTCGCCGGCGAACAACGCGTGCAGGATCGGCACCAGCAGCGCCACGGCGAGGCCTTGCAGCACGGCGCTGGTCACCAGCCACGCCAGGTAACGGTAGAGACGCGGGGCATGGGCCGGGCCCAGTAAGGTCACAAGGCTGCGAATCACTGGGACATCTCCACGGCAGGGGTTTCGGTGCCGGCTCGCCACAGTCGGGCATAGGCACCGTTGGCGTTCAGCAGGTGTTCATGGCGGCCGCTTTCCAGCACGCGGCCCTGATCGAGGACGACGATCTGATCGACCCCGCTGATGCTCGCGAGGCGATGGGCAATCACCAGCACCGTGCGGCCACGTGCCAAGGCAGACAGCGCATCCTGGATCAATGCTTCGGACTCGGGATCGGCGTGGGAGCTGGCTTCATCGAGGATCAACACTGGCGTGTCGGCCAGCAGCGTGCGGGCGATGGACACGCGCTGCGCCTCGCCACCGGAGAAGATCGCATCTTCGCCGATCACCGATTGATAACCCCGGGGCAGGGCCTGGATGCGCGCATGGATCTGCGCCGAGCGCGCTGCCGCCTCGACCTCTGCATCGCTGGCATCCGGGCTGCCCAGGCGCAGGTTGTCGGCGACGGTGCCGTGCACCAGTTGGGCGTCCTGCAACACGAAGCCCACGTGTTGATACAACTGGCGCGAGTCGATCTCGCGCACATCGGCGCCGCCCACACAGATCCGGCCGGCGTTGACGTCATGAAAGCGTGGCACCAGCTTGGCCAGGGTCGACTTGCCAGCACCGGACGCGCCGACCAATGCGGTCACGCTGCCGGCCGGGCAGTGCAGGTCGACGCCCTTGAGGATCAGGTGCTCGGCGTCGTAGCCGAACTGCACCTGTTCAAAGCGGATGTCGCTGCCCAGGGGTTGGACGCAGGCCTTGGGCGTAGGCAATTCTTCAACGTCCAGCAGCGCTTCGATGCGACCGGCTGCCGCCAGGGCCGTACGCTGGGCCGTGAGGCTCTGGTTGATCACCAGCAGTGACTGCGGGATGACCACCGCCACCAGGATTTCGGCGAACAGCTCCAGCGGTGTGATCCAACCGTGCGCCAACAACAGGCTACCCACCCCCAGGCTCACCAGCAGGATCACCGGCACACTCAAGGCCATCGAGGAAAAGGCTTCCAGGCGCAGCAGCGGCTTGACCCAGCCGGCGTACTGCTCGCTGAACTGGTTGACCGCCTGCTGATAGCTGCGGTGCGCCTGGCCGACCTGGCCGAACGCCTTGACCACGGCAATGCCGTGCACGAACTCGACAATCGCCGCGCTGACCCGGGTCATGCTTTTGTCCAGCAACTGCATCTTGGCGCCAAAACCGCGCATCATCAGGGTGTAGGCCACCGCGTAGATGGGCAGTGTCAGCACCGCCAGCAGCGCCAGCCGCCAGTTCAACGTCGCCAGCCACAGCAGGCCCGCCAGCGGCGTGACGATGGCTGCGGTGAGTTCCACCGCGTGGTGGGCGACCAGGTGGTGCAGGTCTTCGAGGTCGTCCTGCACCACCTTGCGCACGGCGCCGGAGGTGGTGTCGGTGTACCAGCCCAACGGCACGCGCCCGAGCTTGCGCACCATGGCTTCGCGCAAGCTCGATTGCAGCCGGTGGTCAGCCACATGGGTCAACCACAGCGCCACGCCACTGGCCATCCACCCCACACTCAGGGCGATCACCACCAGCGCGGCCCACAGCCATAGGGTCTTGCTGTCGGCGCTGCCGGCCAACAGTAAGCGGCCCAGTTCGGTGAGGCCGATAAAGGGCACCAGGTTGACCAATGCGCCGAGGGCGGCGAATGCCACACCAAGACGGATGAGGCGATTGACCGGGCGTTTCAGAGTATCCAAGGCAGTGGTCATGAGTTTCTCCGAAGGGCCTCAAGCAGGTGCGCAGTAACGGTGTGGACGTGGGGCGGTTCGATCACGCTGAAGTGGTTGCCAGGCACGTCGATCAGCTCGAAGCGGCCCAGGCAGGCGTCTTCCCAGAACGGTGCGGCCAAATGCCCGACGCCGCCGGTAATGCCGAACGATTGCTGCTCCAGGCAGCGCAGGTAGGTCATGTTGCCGAGGAACGGCGGCGGGTCGAACCGCGCCGCCCGCATGCTGTGGCGGCACACACGAAACAGCGTCGGTACCAGTTCGGGGCCGATCGGCACCCCGGCCTGGCCCGAGGCCAGGCGTGCGTATTCGGCCAGGCGCTCCTCCTGGCTGCGCGCCGATTGCTGTTGGACCGCCAGCGCCAGCGCGTCCAGCCCCGGATCGCCGTTCAACGCCGCCATGGCCCCGGCCGGCACGCGGCGGTTGTCTCGCGCCATCAACAAGTCGATGGCGCGGTACACGTCGTAGTCTTCGATGTGCGCGCCGAACACGGTTTTCACTGGGTCCAGGTTCAGGTTGGGCACGAAGATCGCCTCGTAGGCCAGCTCTTCGTCGGTGTCGATGAACATCGGGATGCTGTCGATCAGGCTCAGGTCGACCACCTCCATACCGCGTTCGAGCAAGCGCCGGGCAACCTCAGTGGCCAGCAGCCCGCCAAGGCAGTAGCCGATCAGCTGAAAACGTTGATGGCCGTCAGCAATCAAGCGCTCGGCGTAGTCCTCGGCCACGCGCTCGATCAGGCGTTTGGGCTCCAGCGCCAGGTACTGTTCGGTGTCAGCCACGGCAAAGCCAATCACCGGGCCGGCCTGCTGGTCGGCAAGGGCGCGGCCCAGGTGCTGGAAATAATCCAGGGTGCCGAGGGCGGCGTGGAACATCACCCGGACCGGGCCGACGTCACCCCCGCCAAATGGCACCACCAGCGCGTTGCTGCTGGACGAGCGTTGCGCTTCACCGCTGGGGGCAATCGCGCCCGGCGTAGCTTCGCCCTGATTGAGCAGGCGCGCGAGGGCGGCGACATTCGGCTCGTTGAGCATCTGGCGCAGCAAGGTGTCGTAGCTCAGGCGTTGGGCCTGGGGCAGTTGCTCACGCAGTTGGCCAGCGACGCGGGCGAGGATCAGCGAGTCAGCGCCTTTTTCATAGAAGCTGTCCTCGACGCCGATCTGCGCCAGCCCCAGGGCGTCGGCCCACAGGCGGCACAACTCGGCGCCGAGCGGATCGCCCGGCGCTTCCTGGCTGCTGGAGGCCTGGGCATCGACGGCAGGGCGCCAGCCGGCCAAGGTCTTGCGGTCGACCTTGCCGTTGGCGGTCAGCGGCAAGCGGTCGAGTACCTGCAGGTGCGCTGGCAGCATGTAGTCCGGCAGGCGCTCGGCCAGGGCGCGGCGCAGGCTGTCGACACTCAGGCGCTGCACGCCGGACTTGAAGCGCGCGGCGAATACCTGCATGCCGAGGGCGGCCAGCGGATGATCGGCCTGGGGCAGGGCAGGCAGGCATTCGCCACCGAAGGCCTTGACCCGCGCCCGCCAGATATCGGCGTCACGCAGGCCACTGCGGCCCTGGTCGTGGTCGCCATTGGCCGGTGTCATCATGAAGCCCTGTGTCAGCAGGATCGGCGGCCATTCGCCGGTCGGTTCGCTGAACACCAGCCAGCCGCCAGGGCTGAGCAACTCGGTGATCTGGCCGAGGGCATTATCGATGTCCTTGACGCTGTTGAGCATGCCCGCACACAGCACGATATCCACGCTGTTGCTGGCCAAACCCTGGGGGCGGATGTCCTGGTCGATGTCCAACACGCCATAGCGTACCCAGGCCTGTTCAGCAAAGCGTTGCATGGCCGCCGGCAGGAAAAACGCGGTCATGTCGGTAAACAGGTAGTCGACTTCCAGCCCATCGAGCAAGCCGATGACCGGCGCGCTGGTGGCGCCGGTACCGGCGCCGATTTCGAGGATGCGCAGCGGGCCGTCGCCTTGATGGTGGGTGGCCAGGCGGTTGATCAGCGCCGCGATGCTGTGGTTGTTGTAGCGCGACACGGCATCCCCGCCGTACAACTGCAAGGCCAAGTCCAGTTGGCCTTGGGGGAACAGCAAGTCGAACGGGTTGACCTCGCCCTTGAGTAGTTGCGGCAGTTGCCACACATGGTTGAGCTGGTAGTCGAGCAGCGCCTGGCTGCACAGCCCCGAGGCGACCGCTTGTTCCACCCGGCCCCACGCCAGCGCCGGGTTGGGCGCAGGTTGCGTGAGGCGGTAGTGCGAGTGGGTGTAGTGCAGCAGACCAGCCTCGCACAGCGCGCCCAACCAGCGGCGAACCAGCCAATGGTGGTGCGGCTCGGCCTGCAAGGCGTGCATGATTGTGGCGGCGTCCGGTTCGGCCCGTTCGCCGCTGAACAGTCCGGCCTTGAGCAACACCTCCAGCATCGAACTCAATGCGGCGGCACTCAGGTCAGCCTGGTACCCGCGCACCTGTTGCGCATCGAAACTGCCCACCTGGCTGTCGGCATAACGTTTGACCGCCGTGAGCAACGGCGCGCCTGGCAGCGGCTCGGGTTCGGCGCGTGCAGCGGTGACGAACGCCAACAGGTCGCCACTGACCAGGCTCACCGCAGTGTCCACGCCAGGGGTGGCGAGCAGTGCGGCCTCGATCTCACCGAGTTCCACCCGATGGCCGCGAATTTTCACTTGGCCGTCTTCACGACCCAGGAATTCCAGTTCACCCCCCGGCAAATAGCGGCCACGGTCACCGGTGCGGTACAGGCGCTGGCCGTCGAGCGGGTGAGCAAAGAAACGTGCGTCGCTCAATGCCGGATCGCCCAGGTAGCCCTGGGCCAGGCCGACACCGGTGATATACAGGTCGCCCGGCACCCAGGTCGGCGCATCACGCCAATGGCTGTCGAGTACCCGAAAGCCCTGGTTGGCCAGCGGCAGGCCGTAGGGAATGCTGCGCCACGCCGGGTCGATGGCGCCGATAGGGTGTAGGTTCGACCAGATCGAGGCTTCGGTGGCGCCGCCCAGGCCTATCAGTTTCAGGTCGGGCAACAACGCCTGGAGTTGCGGTGGCAGGTTCAGCGGGATCCAGTCACCGGACAGCAAGGCCAGGCGCAGACTGTCGAGTGGGCGGGGTTCGGCGTGCAGGTAGTCGGCGAGCATGTGCAGTTGTGCCGGCACTGAGTTCCACAGCGTGACCTGATGACGCTGCACCAGTTCAGCCCAGTGCGACGGGTCGGCGCCACGTGCCGGGTCGGGCAGCACCAGGGTTGCGCCCACGGCGAGGGGCCCGAACAGGTCATACACCGACAGGTCGAAACTCAACTGCGCCAGGCCCAGTACGCGGTCATCGGCGTTGACGTCAAAGCGTCGGTTGATGTCTTGCACGGTATTGAGCGCGGCGCGATGGCTGATCATCACGCCCTTGGGTTCGCCGGTGGAACCGGAGGTGTAGATCACGTAGGCGAGGTTATCGGGGCCGCCCTCGATCAGCTCGAAATCCGCGCCCGCCGAGGGCAACCGGTCTACGGCGTGCAATTGCAATGTCTCGGGCAACGGCGTGTTCGGCTGCGCCAGGGAATGCCCCAGCACATGCCGCACCTTGGCGCTTAGCAGTACGCGGTCGCGGCGTGCGGCCGGAGCGTTGCTGTCCAGGGGCAGATAGGCCGCGCCGGCGAGCAACACGCCGTAGGCCGCCACCACCTGGTCGAGACCCTTGGGCATCAGGATCGCCACAGGTTCCTGCGCGTCGCACCCGGCCTCACGCAGGGTGGAGGCCACGGCCAGTGCGCGTTCGGCAAGGGCGGCGTAGGTCAGGCTGCCACTGGCATCGATCACCGCCAGGGCGTGGGGATGTTCCCAAGCCATGGCCAGCAGGCCGTCGTGCAGGCGACCGGTGGGCAACGGGGCGGCGGTGGCATTCGCCGCCAGGTGTTCACGCTGTTGCCAGGCCGGCAGCGTCACTTGCACCGGATGTTCCCAGGCGGCCGGATCAAGGGCGAGCAACTGCAGTTCGGCGACAAAGGCCTGTTGCATGTCGTCCACCAGGCCGTCGGGGAATACGCCTTGGCGCACGTCCCAATGGATGTGCAGGCCGTTGGCGTCATCCATCACTTGGCAGTCAAGGGTGACCTGCGGCGTCTGGGTGATGCCGTGGCCCACCCGGCGTTGACTAGCCGGCGGTGCCTCGATCCCCAGGCCGATGGCGCTGGTGAAGACCACCGGCATGGCCGCCGCTTCACGCCCGCGGCGTCGACCGATTTCGCGCATGACCTGGATGCCGGAAAATAGCCGGTGCTCCAGGTCGGCAAACAATTGGCTGCCCAACTGGCGTGCCTGGGCGGTGAAGTCCAGCCCTTCAGGATCGTTGACCTGCAACAGGCTGACCGAGGTGAAGTCGCCCACCAGGCGATCCACCTGCGGGTGCAGTAGCAGGCGGTTGAGCAATGTCAGGTTGAGGCTGAAGGCAGGCTGCTGGCTCCAGCGTTGCAACGTGGCGACATAGGCCGCCAGCACCACGATGGATGGGGTAAGACCGCGTTCGCTGGCAGCGCTTTTCAGGGCGGCCCATGGCTGCGACTCAAGCTGCGCCGAGTGCCGTTGGAAACGGGGCACGCGGGTGTCTTCGCCGCTCAGGGGCGCCGGCAGTTGTGGGGCAGCGGGCAATGCGTCGATGCGGGCCAGCCAGTAGTCACGGTCACGTTGGTGGCGGCTGCCTTCGAGCAAACTGCGCTCGGCCAGTAGATAGTCGCGGAAGGTGATGTCCAGGGCAGGCAACGTTGCCAGGGGATCCTGCAGCAACAGCTCCAGCTCATTGAACAGCAGCTGCGCACTGGCCCAGTCGGCAATCAGGGAGTCCATGGAGAAGTGCAGCGTGTCGCCGTTGTCGCTGCGGCTCATACGCAGTTCAAACAGCGGCCAGACCTCGGTGGGGTAGAGCTTCTGCTCCATGGCCTGGCGAATCTGTTGCACCGCGTGCTGGTGCTGCTCGCGGGTGGCGCCACGCAGATCGGCGATGGCCAGCGGATAGTGGTCGACGTCGGGCAGAACACGCTGCGAACCTTCGCTAGCGATCACCGCTCGCAGCATGTCGTGGCGGGCGATCAGGCGGTTCCAGGCCTGTTCCACCTGCTGAGGGTCCAGGGTTGGCCAGCTCAGTTCAAGGTAGCCATGGCAGGCGACATTGCCGTAGCCGAAGGACGATTGGCGGCCCAGCAGGTAGGCATTCTGCACATCGGTGAGGGGGAAGGGCGTGTGGTGCTGCGCCGGATCGGCCTGCACGAGTGGGCGTTCCTGTGTCTCCAGCAGGTGCAGGATCTGTTGCTTGTGTTCGCGAAGTTGCGCCAGGCGTTCGGTGTCGAGCAGGCCCTGGGGCGCGCGGAATTTCAGTTGGCCATCCTGGGGCCAGAGTTCGACGCCCAGGGACTTGAGTTCGCTTAGCAGTTTGGCGGCGGGCATGGGGACAGCTCCTGGAAAATAGGGTGGTTGCGCGGGCATCAGATAACGCCTTCTACAACGGTGTGCGGGGTGGGCAGGCGTTCGAGGGTCTGCGCCACTTCCAACAGGCTGGCAGCGCCGAACAACTGGCCCATGGGCAATTCCACGCCCAGACGGCTGCGCAGCATTTCGAGAAAACGCGTGGCCAACAGGCTGTCGCCGCCCAGGCGGAAAAAGTTGTCGTGGCGCGAGACGCTCGGCACCTTGAGCAAGTGCTGCCAGAGCTCGGCGATCACCTGTTCGCCGGCGCTCAGTGGTTGCTCATCCATCGCGTCCCGTGGCTGGGCTGTGGCGCTCAAAGGGGCGAGCAGCGCACGGCGGTCGACCTTGCCATTGCTGCTCAACGGCAGGCGTTCCAGCACCAGGATCTGTTCCGGGCGCATGTAGGCCGGCAGGCACTGCTCCAGATGCTGTGCGAGCACCTCGGCGCAGGTGCTGGCCGTAACGGCGGCCATCAGTCGGTGGTCGGCAACCAGCGCCACGGCGCTGTTCACACAGGGGTGACGCGCCAGGGCGGCTTCGATTTCGCCCAGTTCGATGCGATGGCCATGGACCTTCACCTGGCTGTCGGCACGCCCGAGAAACTCCAACAGGCCATCGGGGTGGTAGCGGCCGAGGTCACCGGTGCGGTACCAGCCATCGACAAAGCGCTCGGCATTCAGCTGCGGCGCGTGGCGATAACCACGCGCGACGCCGGCGCCGCCGATCCACAGTTCCCCCGTGACCCAGTCCGGGCAGTCACGGCCCAGGGCATCGACTACCCGGTAGGCCTGGTTGGCCAGCGGCACGCCGTAAGGGATCGAACGCCAACCCGGCATTGCCTGGCGTACTTCAAAGTGATTCGACCAGATCGCCGCTTCGGTCGCGCCGCCGAGGGCGATAAAGCGGCAACCGTGGGCCTGCTCTTGCAGACGTTGCGGCAGATCAAGGCCTATCCAGTCGCCGGACAGCAGAGCGACCCTCAGGTCCAGGGGCTGGCGGTCTTGAGCGTTGGCTTCCAGCAGCATGTCGAGCAGCGCCGGCACGCTGTTCCACAGGGTCACGCGGTGCTGTTGCAATGCCTTGAGCCAGGCGCGGGCATCGCGGCGCTGGTCTTCGTCGATCAGAACCACTGCGGCGCCCACCGAGAGCAGGCCGAACAGGTCATACACCGACAAGTCGAAGTCCAGCGCTGATAGGGCCAGGCCCCGGTCTGCGGCTTGGACGCCATAACAGCGGTTGATCTCGGCCACGGTATTCATCGCCGCGCGGTGGGTGATTTCCACGCCCTTGGGCTGGCCGGTGGAGCCGGAGGTGTAGATTACATAGGCCAGTTCACCCGCTGCGAGAGGCCGTGGCGCCGCCAGCGGTTCGGCCTTCAACGCGGTGGAGGGCTTGAGGTGCTTGACGCCGGGCAGTTGCGGGTCGTGCTCGGCGAGCATCAGGGTCACGCCGGCCTGTTGCAGGATGCGCTGGCAGCGCTGCAATGGCTGATCGACACTCGCTGGCAGATAGGCGGCGCCGGCCGCCAGAATGCCCAGCACACAGGCTACCTGCTGCGGCCCTTTGGCCAGGGACACGGCCACCAGGTCGCCGGGTGCGACACCTGCGTCCATCAGACTGTGGGCGATACGCAGCGCGCGGTCGGCCAGTTCGCCGTACTTCAGCGTGCCATGTTCACCCCATAACAAGGCCGGGCGCTGCGGAGCATGGCGCGCCTGCTCAAAGAAACCCTGGTGCAGCGTCGGGTCGCCCGGCACGCAGTCGACCGGGGCGTTGAGTTGGGCACGCCGTTGCGCTTGGACCTGGGGCAGCAGGTCGGGTTGCGCGCTGTCCCAGGCGTGCTCGGCCAACCAGTTGAGGCTCTGCAGGTAAGCGTCGAACATCGCTTCAACCAGACCTTCGGGAAACAGGCCGACCACACGGTCCCAGTTAAGGGCAATACCACCGTTGGCTTCGACGACCTGGTGGTCGAGCCACACTTGCGGGGTTTGTGTCAGGCCGAACACTTGGTGGGCAAACGGGCCGTCCACCGGAGCCGCCGTGCCATCCGGGACGCCCAGGGCGCTGGTGAACACCACCGGCATGCTCACCTGTTGCTCGCCATTGCCCCGGGCCAGCTGGCGCAGCAGGCTGACGGAACCCACGCAGCGATGCTCCAACGCCTCGCCCAGGGATTGTTGCGTACGCCGTGCACGGTCAACCCAACGCTCACCCGCCACGGGCACATACCCGAGCAGGGTCAGCGATGTGAAGTCGCCCATTACCTGGTCGATCTGCGGGTGCACGGGGCGGCGATCGAACAGTGTGAGGTTTAGGCTCAGGTCCGGGCGTGCACTCCAGCGGCCGAGGGTTTCGGCAAAAGCACAGAGCAGTACCGCCGAGGCAGTGAGCCCCTGTTGCTGGGCCTTGGACAGGATCGCTTGCCAGGCGCTGGCATCGATCTGCCCTTGCAGGCGTTCAAAGCGCGGTCGGCCCAGGCTGGCGGGATCGGCGGCCAGCGGCAACTGCGGATGGGGCGGCAATTCGGGCAGGCGTTCCTGCCAGAAGCGCTGCGCGGCGTGCAGCTCTTCAGGTGCCGGGGCGCACTGCAATTGGTAATCGCGAAACGACAGATCCAACGGGGCCAGCGCCATGTCGGGCTCGCGGTACAACGCATCGAGTTCGGCGTAGAAACGCAGGATGCTCAGGGCGTCGAGGATCAAATTGTCCAGGCTGATCGCCAGGCGTGTGTGCCGGCCGTGGGTCACCGTTTGCACATCGAACAGCGGCCATTGGTGAGGGGCGAACACGCGGTGGGCACAGTGTTCACGCAGCTCTTCCAGGCTGGCGTGGCCCTGGCCGATCACGAAGGCCGGCACTTGTTGCAGGATGCGCGCCTGGCCATTCTGGTCGAACACAGCGCGCAGCATTTCGTGGCGTTCGATCAAGCGCTGCAAGGCGTGTTGCAGGCGCGGCAGGTCAAGGTCCTCGACGTCGTATTCACGGTAGAAGTGGCAACTCACGCCCCCTAGTACCAGGCTGGGGTCGCGGCCCAGCCAATAGGCCTGCTGCACCTCAGTCATAGGGAAGGGCACGTGGCGTTGCGCCAGGTCTGCAACAACGGTGTGTGCGGGTTCGGCCTGTGCCTGTTGATGCAGGTCGAGACAAAACTGCGCCAGCACCGGCTTGGCAAACACCTGGGCGATGCGTGCACCGCCCAGCCCTTGTTCGGCGAGCAGGCGCATCAGGCGGGTGGCGCTCAGAGAGTCGCCGCCCAGTGCAAAGAAGCTGTGTTCGCGGCACACCTCACCACAGCCAAGCAACTGCTGCCAGGCGCGGGCCACCTGCTGTTCGATGACGCCGCAGGGCGCCGTCAGGTTGGCCTGCTGCACCGGGCTATGCTGGGTGAGCCACGCGTGCAAGGCCTTGCGGTCGACCTTGCCGTTGCCGGTCAAGGGCAACTGCGCGCAGCCAAGGATCAGCGAGGGGATCATATACGCCGGCAGGCGCTCGTCTAGGCCCGGCAGGTCGATCTGCACGGGCTGCACGGCGCCGTGCGCCAGACGGACCACCGCCGCCAATTGCTGGCCGGTCAGCAACACGACAGCGTGCTCCACGCCAGGGCAGGCCAGCAGTGCCTGTTCGACGTCGCCGGCTTCGATGCGGTAGCCGTGCAGCTTGAGCTGAAAGTCGCTACGCCCGAGGAACTCCACAGTGCCGTCGGGGTGGTAGCGCGCCCGGTCGCCTGTGCGGTACCAGCGCAGGCCTTGATAGTCGACAAAACGTTCGGCGCTGCGCACGCGGTCACCGCGATAACCCTGGGCCACCCCGGCGCCGCCGATCCACAGCTCCCCGGCCACCCAGTCCGGGCAGTCATGGCACTGGTGGTCGACGATGCGCAGGCTGACGTTGTCCAGCGGTTTGCCGTAAGGCAGGCAGTGCCAAGCCAATGGCTGGCCGGGTAGGGCTTCGAACAGCGTCGAGTGGATCGCCGCTTCGGTGGCGCCGCCCAAGGCCATGAAGCGACAGCCCGGCGCCTGGGCCCACAACCGTGGCGCCAGGTCCGGGGCTACTTTGTCACCTCCGAGCAACACCGCACGCATCGGCAGGCGCGCGTCGGCCGGGGCACAACCGAGCAACATGTCCAGCAACGCCGGCACGCAGTTGAGCACACTGGCGCGGTGCAGCAAGGCCAGTTCACGCCAGCGCGGGGCATCGCGCTGCGCTTCGGGCTCGATGCCAATCACCGCCGCGCCGGTGGACAGCGCAGCAAACAGGTCGAACACCGACAGGTCGAACTCCAGCGCAGAGAGCGCGAGGATGCGGTCATCGGCGGTCAGCTGGAGGCGCCGTTGCAGGTCTTCCACGGTGTTGGCGGCGGCCAGGTGGCTGATTTCTACGCCCTTGGGTTCGCCAGTGGAACCGGAGGTATAGAGGATGTAGGCCAGGTCGCTGACCGCACCGGGCCGGGGCGCGTCCAGCGCGGGGCCCGCAGGTGGCAGGGCCTTGAGCAGCAACCGCGCACCTGAGCTTTCGCGGATTTTCTGGCAACGCGCGTCGGGCTGGTCGATGCCGATCGGCAGGTACGTGGCGCTGCAGGCGAGGATGCCCAGTACCGCGATGACTTGCTCGGGGCCCTTGGGCAGTTGCAGCGCCACGACATCGCCGCGCTGGATGCCTTGGTCTTCGAGGTACGCTGCAACTTGCAGGGCCCGCTCGGCCAGCTCGCCATAGCCGATGACGGGAGGGTTGCCCTGCAGCAGCGCGGGCAAGGTGGGCGTCAGGCGTGCCTGGGCAAAAAATGCCTCGTGCAGGCGCTTGGCGGGCAGGGCAGCAGGCTGGCCTTGCACGGTTTGGCGCAGGGCCAGTTGCTCGGCGGGGATCAGCGCAGGCGGTGCCTGATGCCAGGCGTCCGGGTCAAAACACAGGCGTTGCAGCAGGTCGGTATAGGCCTTGAACACGCCATCCAGCACACCGTCGGCGAACAGCCCTTCACGCGCATCGAGGTTGATCAGGATGCCGCCGTCCAGCTCGGTGACTTGCGCATCGAGCCACACCTGCGGGCCCTGGGAAATGATCCACGCCGGCTGGCCGAAACTGGCCTGCACGCCCTCGGCGAACAGCTCACCCAGGCCCAGTGCGCTGGTGTATACAACGGGAGCCAGGACTTGTTCACCGCGTTGGCGGGACAGTTCACGCAACACCTCCAGGCCGGAAAACGCGCTGTGTGCGACATCGCTGTGGAAGCGGCGTTGCAGGGTGGTGGCGCGTGCGGCAAACGTGCCGGCGACCCGGCCGTCCCAAGCTAGCAGGATCGACGAAGTGAAATCCCCGACCAGGCGATCGACGTCGGCATGCAGCGGCGTGCGGTTGAATAGCGGTAGGTTGAGCAGCAACTCGGGTGTATCGCACCACGCGCCAAGGGCTTCACTGAACACCGCCGCCAACGCCATGGCCGGCGTGAGCCCGTGCTCCCGCGCCTGGCGTTCGAATGCCTGGCGTTCTGACGGCGGCAGCCAATGGTGGCGGCGGCAGACCTGGCGGTCATCGCCCTGGGCCTTGATCGGCAGGCTCGGCGCACCGGGCAATTGATCGAGGCGCTGCAACCAGTAGTCGCGCGCCTGTTGGTGACGATCCCGCTGCTCGATGCTGGCCTGTTCCTGGCCCAGGTCAGCCAGGTAGCGGGCAAAGGTGTAGTCCAGCGCGGGCAGGGGATGTTGGCGGTACAACAGCACCAGGTCGCCGAGCAGGGTGCGCAGGCTCAAGGCATCGGCGGCGAGCATGTCGAGGTTCAGGTGCAGGCGGGTGCCGTCGGGCAACAACGACAGCTGGATATCCAGCACCTGGCCTTGTTCCACGGCCAACTTGCGATGGGACAGCTCGGCGCGCAAGGCTGCCAGCAGTTGTTGCACCTGTTCGGCGCCGGCCTGGCGCAGGTCATGCACCGTGAGCCCCGGCCACGGGCTGTGCGCGAGGACCTGCTGGCGGCCGTCATCGAGAAACTGCGCCCGTAACATCGGGTGCCGCGCGAGCAGGGCACGCACGGCGGCTTCCAACCGTATCGGGTCAACGTCGTGGCCATCGAACTCGTTATAGAAGTGTGCTGCCACGCCACCCAGCGCTTGGCCAGGGGCGCGACCGATCCAGTAAGCGTGCTGCATCGGCGCCAGTTCGAACGGCAGCCCGTCATCGGTAGCGGTGCTGACCGGCGCGGGGGCCGTGGGGGCGGTGTCAAGCAGGGTTAGCCAGGTACATAGGCGTGGGTCCGCCACCAAGTCGGCGAAACGCGCGGCCAGGCCCTGGCGCCGCCATTGGCCGGCAAGACGGATCAGGGTGACGGAGTCCAGGCCCCATTCGATCAGGTTGGCCTCCAGGGGCACCTGGTCGGCGGGCAGTCCAAGGGCGTCGGACAGGGATTGGCGCAGCAGTGTTGCGGTTGAGGTGCTGGGAGTGGCCATGGCTCAACGTCTTCTCATCGCTAGGGCCCGGGCCGGGGTTGGCCCAGGCGCTGGGGGCAGGCAAATGCATGGGGGAGATGCTAGTCATTCTCATTTTGGCGACTACCCGGATCGAATCGTTTTTGCCCCGTATCCGTTTGCCCAGTGCCGATTGCACGGGCGCAGTTGCGGGACATGACGTCGATACGCCGCGCGATGCGGTTGGAAAATGACTTGAATCGGGTAGAGCCCGGCCCACGGCCTTGACTACCGTCGCTCGCCGCCCTCTTGCAGGGCCTATTCATGGAGTTGCGGATGTCTGTCGATTCGGGTTTACAAGTGCGCGGCCTGCGCAAGCGCTACAAGAATGGCGTCGAAGCGCTGCGCGGCGTGGACCTGAGTGTTGGCCCCGGTATGTATGGCTTGCTCGGTCCCAACGGCGCCGGCAAGAGCAGCCTAATGCGCACCCTGGCGACCCTGCAGCTGCCGGACGCCGGCAGCATTCACCTGGACGGCGTGGACGTTCTGCGCGGCCCCGATCATCTGCGTCGCCGCCTGGGTTACCTGCCGCAGCAACTGGGCGCGTACCCCGGCGTGAGTGCGCGGGATTTGCTCGACCGGTTCGCTTGGCTCAAGGGCCGTACCGACAACCGCCAGCGCCGCGAGGAAATCGAGGTCCTGCTGGATAAGGTCAACTTGCAGCAGGCGGCCCACCGTGCGCTGGCGACCTATTCGGGCGGCATGTTGCGCCGGTTCGGTATCGCCATGGCACTGGTGGGCTCGCCGCGCTTAGTGATCGTCGATGAGCCCACGGCGGGCCTCGACCCGGCCGAACGCAACCGTTTTCATCGAGTGCTGGCGGATGTCGCCGCCGAATCCATCGTGCTGCTCTCGACCCATATCGTCGAAGACGTCGAGAACCTGTGCAGCCGCCTGGCGGTGTTGGCCGGCGGGCAGATTATTGTCGAAGGTCGCCCGGCCGACTTGCTCGCTGCCGAACAGGGTCGCTTGTGGGAAGCGCCGTTCAGCCGTGGTGAATCGTTGCCCGAAGCATTGCATGTGGCCGCCAGCCCACAAGGCAGTCGCGTGATCGTGCACGGCGAGCGTCCGGCAGACCCGCGTTTCAGCCCCCACGCGCCGCGTCTGGAGGATATCTATTACCTGGCGCTGGCCCAGGCCGGCGAGGCGGTGGACGCATGAATACCTTCGCCTTGCTGTTGCGTGAAGCCTGGGTGGAAGTCCGTGCCGGGCTGCGCAGTGGCATTCCCTTGTTGGTGTTTCTCGGCCTCACCGGCTACCTGCTGATGTCCCTGACGAATGCCGACTACGTGCAGAAAATGGGCGCCAGCGACATCGCCCGCAATGCACCCAGCCTGATTTACCTGATGTCGTGCGGTTGCATGTTCTTCCTGTTTTTTGCCTGGGCCTGGGTGTTTGCGCAGCCGGCCCTGCGCGACCGCAAGGCGCAGTTGGAAGAGGTGCTGCTGGCCTTGCCGCTGTCGCTGCCGGCGCTGCTGTGGGGGCGTTTTATCGGCGCGGCGCTGGTGGGTGGGTTGCTCGCCAGTGCGTTGATTATCGGCTTCCTGGTCAGCCCGGTATTGGGCTGGCTCGGCTGGGTACCAGCGGCCAGTATCGGTGCGCCGGTCTGGTCGGCGTTGGCCTTTGCCTGGGTCGCCTTGCTGTTGCCGGTGAGCACTGGAATCGGTGCGTTGAATTACCTGCTGGCGTTGCGCAGCCGTGGCCTGGCTGCGCCCTTTGCCCTGGCGACGGTATTGATGCTGCTGTGGATGTTTGCAGTGGTCGTACTCAAGGGCGGGCATATCAACCCGCTGTTGGCGGCCAGCCTGGACCCGTCGCTATTTACCTTTGCCCAGGCCCAGGTCGAAACCTGGAGCACCGCGCAGAAGTCGCAGTCGCTGTTGGCGCTGACGCCGGGGTTCTGGCTCAACCGCGCGTTGTGGTGTGTGTTGCCGCTGCTGGTGCTGGCCGTGGTGTTGACGCGCACCACGCGCCAGGGCCTGATGGGCAGGCGCAGCGGTGCGGTGCTGACGGAACCGCCGATGCTGCGCAGCCGTGACGTGCAATTGCCGGGTCCTTTGACGGCCAGTCGTTGGACGCACGCCTTGTGGCATGAAGCGCGCTGGCAGGTACGCCAGTTGTTTGCACGGCGGATCTGGTGGGTGGCGCTCGGCTTGCTGCTGGTGATGGGCGTGCTCAGTGGTTTTGTCCACGGCGTGTGGCATGCGCGCGGGCCGATGGTGCCACGGGCGGATCTGACCCTGCCGCTGTTGTCGAGCGCGTTGTTCCTGGTGATTGCCTTTATTATCGCGGCGCTGGTGGGCTTGGTGTGTCGGCGTGATGACGTCGAAGGCCTCGGGGCGATGTTGCAGGCGACCCCCCCACCGACCTGGCTGCGATTGTTCGGCCGTACGGCCTGTGTGTTGTTGGCGACCCTGACCTTGGCGCTGGTGCCAGGCATTGCCAGCCTGCTGATCAGCGCCATCGCTGTGCCCGACAGCCTGGCGCCGGGCTTTGTACTGGTCTACCAAGCGCTGGTGTTCGCGCCGCCGCTGCTGGAACTGGCCGCGCTGACGGTGCTGGTGCACGCGTTGATTCGCCGCTCGGGGCTCGCGTACGCCACGTCAATGCTGCTGACGTTTTTCCTGGTGCTCAACCACGAATTGGGGCTGGTCAGCTACCCCGCCTATGCGATGGGGATACCGGCTCATGTGGCGTTGTCGCAGCTCGCCGGCTGGGCGCCCGGGTTACCGTATCTCGGCACCCTGGCAGGCTGGAAACTCGCAGGTTGCGCGGTGATGGTCGGCGTGGCCGCACTGGTATTGCCTCGCGGTCCCGAGCGCCGCCGTTTCGCTGACGTGGGCCAGCCTTTGCCGCTCGCCGTGTTGGCCCTGGGCGCCTTGGGTCTGCTGGGCAGTGGCGTGGCTTTGCACCATCACCTGGTGGAGCAGGGCGACTACCAATCGGTGGCCGAGGAGCGTGTTGAACGCGCCGCCTGGGAACAGCGCTGGCTGCCCGGCGCAACGGCCTGGCAGGTGGCGGGCGGGCGCGTGCAACTGCGCGTGGATTCCGCTGCGCGTCAGGTTGAGGGCCAGTGGACGCTTGACGCCGTGGTGGCCAGCCAATTGGACGCCGAGTTGCCGCCAGGCTTGCAGGTGACGGCAGTCAGCGTGATGGGGCAACCGGTCGCGTTCGAACAGGCCACCGAACACCTGCGCGTTCCCTTGGCACCTTGTGCGACGAACGCCTGCACTGTGGAGTTGAACTGGACGGTCAGCGCCAACGGCTGGCCGTCGGAAGGCGAAGCGTTCTGGTTGGGGCCGCAGGGTGTGTGGCTGCAAGCGCGCCGCGTTATGCCGCGCCTGGGGCTGGACAGCGAGCGGCTACTGCGTGCGCCGGTGCAACGCAGCGAGGTCGGTTTGGCAGCCGACGTGCCCACCTTGGCAGGTTCCGCCGTCGCCGTGGAGGCCATCGCGCCGGCGGGCGACTGGCGATGGCACGTTGAGATTGATGGGCAGGACTTCAACGGTTACAGCGCGGCGCCCTTGGATTTTGCCTACAGTTTGCAGGCAAAGGCGGATGCCAGCCGGCAGCAAACGGCTGTTGAAGTGCGCGAAGACCTGGACCTGATGAGCGCCTGTGTGGCGCGACGCCTGGGCAGTCGCCCGATGGTGGAGGGCGTGAGCCAGTGGCCGACCGGCATGGGCGACAGCCGCTTGAGCCACGGCCAGCTGTTGCTCGCCCAATCGCCGGATTGGGACGTGGCCGCGACCGGCGTCGGGCGTTCGGCACGCCGTGCGCATATTGCCGAGTTGCTTGCCCGCCGGGTGTTGATTGACGCCAGCGACCTGCGGCAGGTGCCGGGTTACCTGTGGTTGAGCCAGGGCGTGGCGGGCGCGATCGGCTTGCTGTGTGTGGCGGATGTAGACGGTCCAGAGGCGCGCGCGGCACTGGTGAAACTCATGGCCGATGACCTGACCCGCGCGCTGGGCAATGACGGCGAACCCGTCGGCACCCTGGCTGATGCCCGCGAGCATGGCTGGGCCGCCACCTATGCAGCGCTGGCGAGCCTGGCGTGGACCACCGAACAAAGCCCCGAACAACTGACGGCAATGACCGCCGCCATCCGAAACGGCCAGGGATGGCCGGCTGCGATCCAGCCCTTGTTGGGCGCGCCTGATCCTGACGCGATTGCCGCTGCGCTTGAGCGCTGGGGCCCTGCGCAATGAATTTGAACCATCCCTGCCTTTTGGAGCTTTGTCATGTCATCTGCACTGTTAATCCAACCGCTGCGCCGTCCCCTCGGCTGGCGGGCAAACGTCTTGACCCAGGCCATGGCGCTGGGCTTGTCCAGCCAGATGTGCACGGCCTATGCCGCTGACTATCAGCCGGAGGCCTCCGCGGAGGCTATCGAACTGGCACCGCTGACGGTCAGCGCGCGCTTGAGTCAGGAGAGTGCCAAGGACATCCCCTTTGGCCTCTCGGTGATCGATGGGAAAACCCTCGAGACCCGGCGCCTGCGCACACTGGAAGACGCGCTGCGCACCACGCCGGGGGTGGATGTGAACTCCTGGGGCGGCGCCAATGACGCCAACGTGCGTATCCGCGGTGTCGGGTCACTGAACCAGATGAGCATGGATGACGGTTCGGTGGTGTTGAATGTGGACGGCGTGCCGATGTCAGTGCGCAATGCGGCGCTGGCGACGCTCGACGTGCAGCAGGTGGAGGTGCTCAAGGGCCCGCAGGGCACATTGCTGGGGCGCAACAGCGAGGCGGGCGCGATCAACGTCACCACCCGCAAACCGACGCGCGAGCTGGAGGGTTATGTGCGTGGCGAAGTGGGCAACCAAGGCCAGTTCATGACGGAAGGCGCCGTGGGCGGGCCGTTGACCGACTCGCTGGCCGGGCGTATCGCGGTGCGTCGCAGCGGCTTTGATAACTGGGTCGATGACCAACAGGACGGCGACCCGCTGACCAAACCCCGGGACCTGGCCCTGCGCGGCAGCCTGCTGTGGGACAACGACCAGGGCACCACCGGCCTTTTGACCTCCGAGCGCCAGCGCGCCGAGCACTATGCGGGCCTGGAACTGTTGCGTCCGTTTGGCAATCGCCCGAGCCTGGACTACACGCCTGGTACCTTCGATGGCAACCAGAAGACCAACGAGCGTTACTCCTTCGAACTCAACCACGACTTGGCGCATTCGCGCATCACCTCGATCAGCGCCTACACCAGTACCGACTTCAATGCCGTCAAAGGCTACGATCGCAACATCACGCGGGCGTTGTACGGTTCCCCGTTCGAATACCTGATCGAAGACTCGGCCCATGAGCGCGTGTGGAGTCAGGACCTGCGTCTGGGATCACTGGCGGATGCCGATGTGTTTTGGGTGACGGGGCTCAACCTGTCGCGCTCCGAACGCAGTTTCGATTCCAACAACTTCACCAATGGCGCGCAACAGTTGCGCGACTTCAGCACCAACAGCTACGCGGCCTATGGTGAGGTGACGTACCCGATTGCCGAAGACTGGAAACTCACCACCGGCCTGCGCCACACCTGGGACCGCAAGACCTATGGTGCCGATTATTCCAGTGGCGGCGCGCAGGTCAGCGACAGCCGGCGTTTGCAGGACAATTACAGCACCGGACGCGTGGCGCTGAGCTACGCGCTGACGCCGCAGACTAATGTGTATGCGGTGCTGTCACGGGGTTATAAGTCGGCGGGGTTCAACGACTACGCCACGTCGATCAAGGACAGCGAGCCCTACAAGGCCGCCAAGGTGAATTCCGCCGAATTAGGCTTCAAACATGAAAGTGCCGGGGGCGACCTGAGCCTGGAAGGGGCGTTGTTCATCACGCGCGTGCAGGACGACCACCTGCTTGGCTACGACTTTAACACCCTGGCGGTCAGCGCAGTGAATGCCGACACCCGCAGCAAGGGCGCTGAGCTGTCGACCACCTGGCACCTAACCGATGAACTGACCTTGGGCAGTGCCGTGAGCTACACCAATGCGGTGGTGACGTCGGATGCGCCGGGTGTGTCCGGCGGTGACGTGGCGGCGGGCAGTCGCGTGCCGGATGTGCCGCTGTGGAGCGGCAACTTCAGCGTCGCTTGGCAAAAGAACCTGGGGGCCTTGCTCGGGTTGCCGGCGCCACGCCTGAACACCTTGCTCAATTACCGCGTACAGAAAAACCGCCCGGCCGACCCGCAGAACCACTACGACCTCAAGGGCTACGCCAAGCTGGACCTGCACCTAGGCCTGGAAAGTGGCGGTTCGGAGGTCTACCTGTGGGGCGACAACCTGCTGGATGCGCGCTACGACCTGTACGGCTCGTACTCCACCGACCAGGTACTGACCGGCATGCCAGGACGCGGGCGTTCGGCAGGTGTGGGGTATAGCTACCAGTTCTGAACCCCAGTTGTGGACACCGCCGGCGGGCTGGCTCCTGCAGGTTGCCATTAGTGTAGGAGCCGGCTTGCCGGCGACGGGGGCGGGTCAGAACTGATAGGTGTAGCCTACGGCCAAGGTGCGGCGGCGTGCCGGTGCACCGTAGGCCACCGGGTCACTGTAGAAACCGTAGGTGTCGTAAGTCTGGTTCAGCAGGTTGTCGGCGAAGGCATAGATTTCGCCGTATTTGCTTTCCAGGCCCGCGCGCAGGTCGAGTTTCTCGTAGTTGTCCAGGTTGAAGTGGTTTTGCGGGTCGGCTGCGCGCTCGCCCACCAAGTGATAGTTCAAGCTGGTGCTGAGGGTGGTTTCACCGAGGCTGGCGAAGGTGCCCAGTGGGTGTTTCCAGCTGGCGTTGAAGTTGCCGCTCCAGCGCGGAACATCCGGGGTGCGGTTGCCGGCAGCGACATCACCGGCCTGGATGCCTTGCACGCCGCTGGCGATCTTGGCATCGAGGTAGGTGGCGCTGGCGGCCAGGGTCAGGCCGTAATCGAAGCGCCAGCTGCCTTCCAATTCGGCACCACGGGTGCGGGTGTCGGCGTTGAAGGCATTGGTGGCGAAGGTTGCTGCGTCGTAGCCGAGCAGGTGATCGTCGTGCACACGGGTAAAGAACAGCGCACCGTTGAGGCTGCCGCGACGGTCTTCGGTTTCACTCTTGAAGCCCAGCTCGGCGGCTTTGCTGACGGCGGCTTTGTAGGGTTCGCTGTCGGTGACCTGCGAGGCATAGTCATTGAAACCACCGGATTTATAGCCCCGCGCGAGTTGCACGTAGACGTTGGTTTGCGGCGTCAGGGCGTAGCTCAGGGCGACGCGGCCGGTGCCATAGTCGTCAGTCAGCTTGCGGGAGTCTTGCACCGCACTGCTGCCAGAGAAGTACTGACCGTCGTAGGTCTTGCGGTCCCAGGAGTGGCGGTAGCCGGTGGTGAGTTTCAGGCGCTCGGTGAGGGGGAAGGTGACTTCGCCGTAGCCGGCGTAGGTGGTGGTGGTGAAGTCACGGTATTTGGCGCCGGAGGTGCCGTAGGTGTTGCGTGGCGTGTCGTAGCTGCGCTCGTTGCGGCTGGCGGCGAGCCCCGCAACCCAGAACACGTCGGAGTCAGGCAGCGAGCTCAGGTGCAGGTCCTGGCTCCAACTGCGCTCGAAGGATTTGTCCACCACCCAGAACTCGCTCGGCGTGCCGTACAGGGCGCCCATGAGCTTGCTGTCGTAGGCGATCAGGCCTTCAAAGTCGGCGGTGGATGTGGCTGTGGTGGAGGTCAGGCGGCTTTTGGCGAAGTCGTGATCGACCTTGAGCGTATAGCGCTCGGTGGTCTTGTAGTTGTCGTCGAACAGGCCGGGGGTCAGGTCCAGGCTGGGGTCGCTGCCGTAGGGACGCAGCACCAGAGAGTTAGTGGCACGCTCGGTTTTCTGGCGTTCGGCGCTGAGCAATACATGGGTGTCATCGTTGAGGTCCCAGAGCAGGCTGCCGCGATAGGTTTCGTTACGCGGCTTGGTGATGGGGTGGTTGGTCTGGTCGCTGTCGATCCAGCTGTCGTAGCCGGCACGACGCACGGCCAGGCGCCCGCTGAGGCTGTCGCTGATCGGCCCGCCGATGGCGCCTTCAGTGAGGAACTGGCCTTCCTGGCCGACTTCGCCACGCACATAACCTTCGAGTTCGCGGGTGGGTTGGCGCGTGGTGATGTTCACCGCGCCCGCCTGGCCAATTGCGCCAGATAACGTGCCCTGCGGGCCCTTGAGCACCTCGATGCGATCGACATCGAGGGTGCCGATACCAAGGCTGCGCGACGACACCGGCACGCCGTCGATATTGAATGCTACCGAGCTGTCATCCATCGACATCTGGTACAGCGAACCGACGCCGCGGATCAGCACGTTGAAGTCATTCGGCCCGCCGGAGGAGTTGACGCTCACTCCGGAAGTGTTGCGCAGTGTGCTTTCCAGCGTGTCGAGGCGCTGGGTGCGCAGTTGTTCGCCGCTGATCACGCTGAGACTGATGGGCACTTCCTTCGGGTCTTCCTGCTCCATGCGCGCAGTTACCGTCGAGGCCGGCAGTTGCACGGGCTCACTGGTGGTAGCGGCGAGCGCCGAATTGGCCAGTGTCAAACTCATGGCTATTGTTAGAGTATTACGTTTGTAGCAAAATTGGCTGGTAGCCGTCGTGTTGCATCGTGCAGACATGATGGGACCTTGACTGAGGATTTTGATCGGCGCGCGTTGCTGGGTGGCAGCGGCGATTTGGCGGAGCCTTTGCAGCGCGCCAGATGCTAATAATTATCAATTGCACAATTCCACCCCGATGTGATCTGATTCGAGCCGTATCCGGTCAGGCAGGAGATTTACGATGTCAGCCGTTCAAGGAGGCGCAGGGGAGCCGATGCCGGTCTCGCGAATCATTACGGGAGGGTATGGAAGCGACCTCGGACCAGGGGCGCACTGTCGCGTCACCCGCGTGGCACTGCAGGACGGGCTGGACATCGTGCGCTGGCAAAGCACGTTCGAGCAGCCGATCGAGTTGCCCTTGCAGGACGACAGCGGGTGCATCCATTTCAGTTTCACCAACCTGCTCAAGGGCAAGGCCGCGTGCAGCTTCAAGGAAGGGCGTCGGCAACGGCGCTATGCGATTGACGAGGGTGCCGGCAGCATCAGCTTCGGGCGGTGCCGCCATGGCGTTTATCACCAGCATGGCGAGATCGATAACATCACCGTGATGATCCGCCCCGCAGTGCTCGCGCAGTGGGAACTCAAACTCGACCCGTTGCTGAACAAGGCGCTGGCCTGTGATCATTGTTTTCTCGATGGTCATCGCAGCGGCGAAATGAGCGCCACCGCGCATATGCTCGGCACCGCAATGGACCAGGGCGCCAGCCTGCCGCCGGCCCAGCCGCGCAGCAGCCTGTGGCTGTATGGGCAAAGCGTCACCTTGGTGAGTCTTTTCCTTGAGGCGCGCCAGGACGCCGAATGCACGTGTCGCGTCAGTAACACAGACCGCCAAAGACTGGTACGTGCCCGTGATCGTCTGCTCGAGGACCTGGGCAAGGCGCCGAGCCTGTCGGAGCTGGCGCGTGAGTCCGGGTTGAGCCAGCCCAAGCTGACACGCGGGTTCCGCCAACTGTTCTTCAACAGCGTCTACGGTGTATTCCAACAAGCCCGGATGATCCAGGCGCGCAGCCGCTTGATGAGCGGCGATGAATCTGTGATGCGCATCGCCTCGGACCTCGGCTATGCCAACGCCAGCCATTTCGCCACGGCGTTTCGTAAGCAGTTCGGAATCAACCCGTCGACTCTCAAGAACGGTGGCAGAAGTAAATCATTTGGTGTCAGTGCGTAATAAACGAAGTAGAGCCTGAGTGTTCCAGATACGTTTGACGCAGGCAGATGTGCAGCGGTTCTGACGGATGCCCCAGTGAAATAGACCACTTTTGCCAAAGTAGCTTGAACATTGATGGTTGGGAAGGTTGGGACTTTCACATGCTCGCCGTTGTTCAATACGAGTCTGCAACGAAGGTGTGTAACTGGCGAATGTGCGTAGCCGGCACTGCTTTCCATAGACATTGGAGGATAAATTTGATTTCTCAGAGGTGTTTTTTGAAGGTTGCTGCGGTGATTGTCATGGCTAAACCCAGCATGGTCGCGCTAGGCAAAAACAGAACCATGGGACTAAGCGAAAAAGGTAGGGATAAATAAATGACCCATGGCGCCAGCAGCACTGGCACTACCGCACGCTTAGCGCGGTGATAGACAAAACTGCTTTCTCGGCCCGCGCCAAATTTTCGTAGGTCACGGCGCATCAAACCATCGACAAAACCAGTGAACATCGCCAGCAAGAACAGCGGCGTGGCCAGGATCAGAATGGTCAGGCGCACCACGAAGGTAAAGGTGACATAGACCGCCGCCAGCCCGAAATCCTCAATGCTCATGTATAGCTGATTGGTCCAACTCCAAAAGCTGTTGCCCTGGCTCGATACCCGCGCCTGCTGGGCAAAATCTGCGAAGCCTGTCTTGACCAACAACCACTGATTGAGAAAATCCAGCCACTGGACAATCGTTTGTCCGGGCTGTTGGAGGATGAGAGAAGATTTGAAGTGCTCACTCAGCCAGTCCAGTTCGTTCGTCAACATAGCTTGGCTGTGCCGCCAACCCTGATCACCCCAGAACAGCAGCAGGCCAGCGAATTCGATCAGGATCGAAAACAACAACGAGGCGACCAGCAAACCGATGATGCGTAAAACCAAGCCAATCGCCGAGACGATTATTCCCGGGCGTTGGATCGGTTGTGGCGGCGTGTTCTGGACGGAAGTCGCCATCGTATACTCCATTGCGCACCGTTGAGTTGATGCCGCCACGGCGCCTGCCGAATACGTGTTTGGTGAATCGAAACCTGTGGCGAGGCAGGTCTATCCCACCTGATCCAGATCGAAGTTTGTGGTTGGACCGCCACCGCTTGCGCTCCACCATTGCCCTGCCTGTTCGTTATAGGTGGCCCGCATCCGCAGGGTAAGCTCCTGCAGGTTCTTGGGCATGGCGTCGTCGTTGGAGGGCTTAGGTAAAGGCATGCGGACTTTCCAAAGCTGACCACCGGTCTGGAAGGAGAACATCTGCCCCTTGGGCAAACTGACGATATGAGCGGGCTCGATCAGCGGCACATTGGTGCTGCTGACACGGTCCTGTGAGGACGAGGTGAAATCGGTGTTGGCCTCAGGATCGGAGGTGTCGGTGGCGCCCGAGACCAGGGTCTTGCTCAGTACGTTGACCTTGGGCAACTGCTGGGTGAGTAATTCAGCGGTGGCGGTCTCGCGCACGCGGAGCATCTGCAGGGTGTTGAAGTTGCCGATCACTTGGCCAGCTTTCGCCCGGTTACCGATGCGCGCTTCGATATCGCTAAGGGTTTGGGTGTAGGCGGTTACCTGGATGCCGGCGCCACCTCCCTTGTTGATCAGCGGGATGAACTCCTCGCCCATCAACTCATTGAACTCATCAGCGTGCAGGTTGATCGGCAGCTTGTCACTGCCGCTGCGTGATGCGGGCAGGCCGTGGTCAATGCCATGTTTGTAGATGTGGCCCGCGACCGAGACCAAGTCGGCGAACATGGAGTTGCCCACCGCGGCGGCCACCTCGGCATCGGTCAGTGCATCCAGGCCGACGTAAACGATGCCGCGTTTTCGGATGACCTGCATCCAGTCGAAAATTGGCCGCGGATCATCCAGGTCGGTGTAGTTGGGAGCCAGTAGCTGGGCGGTCTTGCCGGTGGTGAGTTTTTCCAGCAGCGGTAGTAGCGAGGCAACGATTTTGTCGAAGTAAGTACGGTCGTAGCGTACCGCCGAACGCAGTCCGTCCATGACCGGATCAAATACCCGCTTCACCGCCAGATACTGCTCGATGGCCACCACCCGCTTTTCGCGTCCCATCATATGCCGGGGAATGTTTTTCTCGGTGAGCTTGCCTTCGAGCTGGACGATCACCTCCCACGCCTTAGGGTCGGTCTTGGCGAAAAACTGCTGGGCGTACTCGATGAACAGCGCGTCGATGTTGACCACATGCCGTTGGATTTGCAGGTAGTCTGGACGTCGACCCAACTCGATCAGAGCCCGGGCGATGATATTGACGAAGCGCCAGGCGAACTCGCGAAACGCCGCCGAGTTACCTTCGCCACTGAGCTGCCCAGCGATGCGCGACGCCACTTCTGAGATGCGTCCAAAACGTCCCACCGCGTTGTAACGGGCAGAGATCTCTGGCCAACCCAGATGGAAGACATAGAACTCTTTTTCCCGACCGGCGCGTTTGGCTTCGACATACATGCGCTTGAGCAAGTCCGCATCCCCCTTTGGATCGAAGACAATGACCACCTCATGTTCGACGCGGTGAATGTCCTGGGTGATGTACACCTCGGCGAGTCGCGTCTTGCCAACACGGGTCGTGCCCAGCACGAGGGTATGCCCGACTCGTTCACCCAGCGGCAGACTGACTTCCGTTTCGTCGGGCTCGACCCCATGTAACAGCGGTGAGCCACCGACTGGGGGTAAAGGGCGCAACGGATTAAAGGCGCTGTCCCAGGCCGTGAAACGGGCCAGTGTCGAGAGCGGAAACGGTGCATGTTCCAGGCGACGTTCGAGTCCACGTGCCAGGCGGTAACGGGTCGGTTGGTCGACGTAGTGAGCGACGGCCGGATCCTGGGCCTCGACTAAGCGCTGGGTGTGCAGGCGGGTCCAGCGAAAGCCTCGGCCCATGAACAGACGTTTGCGGCTCACCGGAATCTGCCGGCTGGTCAGCTCGTAGCGAGGCAGCCGGCGGATATTGCGCCGATAGCGCAACACCTCCCAGGCTTGTCGGAGGCGGATCAAACCGAACAGGGCATAGGCCAGAGCCGCAATCAGACCGATCTCGGGTGATAGGGCCACGGCCCAGGGCGAATACACGCATAACACTGCCGCGGCGACACAGATCGCCACGGTATACAGCTCGACTGCGGGCCGGAGTTTGGACTCCATCGCATGCTCGGCCATGACCCAGACTCACTGTTCCAGTGAGGTGGCTGTGATTAAGACAGGGTAGTGCTCAATTTTCAGGCGAGAGGCGATTTCGTTGCCGTTGACCGGCAGGATGGTGATGCCCGGCGCGGCTGCTCGAATTCGGGCCAGGGCTTCAGTATCGGTCACTTCGACGGCGAGGCCGGCCGCTCCCATTTCATGCAGTTCAGTCGCGCGCTGATGCAGCCAAGCCAACGATTGGGGATCCTCCCCGACAAGGAAAAATGGCTGCAAGCCCGGCATGTCCAGGGTACGAGTTGTGATTTGGCCAGGGCTCAAGTGAGAGCCGCGCACGGGCAGTATCCAGGTTTCATCGGCAAATGCAGATAGGTCTGCATGTATGGCCCGAGCAGGCTGGGTCTTGTTGTTTATTGGCGGCCTGGAAGCTTCAAACTGGGGGCGGGTGAAACCGCCAGGCTGAACTTCTGCAAACGACAGTCCCGGCTGGGCGAGCGCAGCCAAGAGCACGGCGAAGTAATACGCACTGGGAATTCGCTTCATGGTGGTGTGCCCTGTTTAAAGGAAACCTGCAGTCGTTCGAGTTGTCGGGAAAAGCCGGCGCGGTAACGCGCGGCCGGCGTTCCTCCTGCCGGGCGGTGATATCGGCCAGCAGCTGACACCCAATCACCGGTGACGGCGTGATGCTCTTGCAGCAGCGCGGCAGTCACGGCCAGATTGCGATAGGGTTCAAGGGCTTCGCAGGGACTGGAAAAACGTTGTCCGTGATAACCCAGGTTGATTTGCCCAAGCCCGGCATCGACCCGCTTGGCGTCATATTGAGCAAGCGCCTGAAGCAAGGCGTGGCAGGCGGTCTGACGAGTGGCGAAACGGTAAGGGCTACCAGCAATATTCAGTGTCCAAGGCCAGGGCAACAGTCGACCACGGAGACGGGCGCCACTCTCTTGCAGGGCAATCGCGAACAACACCGTAGGAGGGATGTTGGCGTCATGCGCCGCCAGTTGATAAGCCGGAGGCGGAAGCTCATCAGCGTGGACGGCGAGCACTGTCAGCAGGGGCGCAATAGCAATCAGTCGAGACGCTGCCATTGTCCATTCACCTGCTGAAATGTGACGGGTAACGGTCTCGGGGCACCCAGGCTGAACCAGCGACCACGATCATGGTTCAGGGTGATTTGCCGGCGTTGAACCTTGCTCGGATCAATGCCTGCTTGCCGGGCCCAGCCACGGACATGTTCATCCTCACCTTGGCTACCCACCAGGTAGATATCTAACGCCGTATTACTGCTTTGCAGACGCTGTGCTTCGGCGGTGCATGCTGGGCAATGGTCCTCGACAAACAGCGCTTGGCGCGGCTCTACCGATGAGCTGGCAGGGGGCGGGGATGCCATACCCTGAATCGGCAACAGTCCAGGAAACAGCTTGGCCCAAGCTGCGGTGTAGGCGTTTTGGTAAGCCAGCTCGCGCTCGGCACGTTTGGCTTCCAGCGCTACCTGCAATTCGGCATAGCGCTGACGCTCTTGGTCGTTCTCTGCTTCGACGCCGAGTGCAGTCAGCGGATCGAGATTCGGGCTCCAGTAACCACGCGGGCCGGATTGGATCTGTTCGAAGCGTGTCCACTCCTGCCCCGTCAGACCCCAGCTTGCCGCCTGTTCAGAGTGCGAACGCTCCAGCGGAGCAGACTGCGTGTCCTGGATCCGTGACGGTGTCGTGACAGGGTTGCCCAGCGCAGCGCCCGTGCTCAGCAATGAAACGAAACAGACGATGGGGCTCAGCGGAGCTCTGTTCATGATCGCTTCTCAAGGGAGGTGCACGGTCTGGTCTGGGTGAGCGGTCACCGCGAAGATAGCCGCGTTCGGCTCCAGCACCTTCAGTTGCCATGTGCCAAACTGCTCGCCGTTGTGCAGCAACTGGATATCATTGAGCGAGCGACTGTCAGGAGGTGCGACCGCCAGAAAGCGCTCGCCACCGCGGAACTCGACGCTCAACACTGAAAATGGCGGCAGGAGCGGGGCAGGCTTAGGCTGAGCGGTTTTTTTCGGCTTGGTCGAGGAAGGCGTTGGTGGTGGGAGTGGTGGCTGGCTTTTGAGGTCCAGGAGTTGCTGCTCGACGTGCTCAAGTCGTGCGCGTAGCGCGATCATGTCGGCTTCGGTGGCACGGTCTGCCAGACCGTCGCGTAGCTCCTGTATCTCTTGCGCCCATTGATCCAACATCGGATCGAGGGTATTGGCCTGTTGCTCACCGGTATCGACCATCTGCTTCAGGTCTTTCAGTGCGTACTGCAGCTTCTCCTGAGCATCCAAGAGGGTGCTTGAATCACGTTGCAGGGTATCCAGGGTCTGTAGGTGTTGGGCATTCGCATTTTCCAGCTCGATCACGCGTTGATTCTGGTTATACAAACCACCACTCAGCCCGGAGACCGCCAGGCAAAGTGAGCCGACAATGAGGGTTTGAAACGTCGTGGCTTTCATGGGCGTGCCTCAGGCTGATGGGCCGCGCTGGGTGCGAGCCGCACGACGGCAGCATCATTTTTTTGCCGTTCGAAGCAGACCGAACGGCTGACCTCATCGATCGTGAGTTGCCAGGCGGGGCCAGCCAGTACTTGTAGAGCGTTGCTTAATGAAATCGGGCCGAGCCGGTAATGGGCGGCAGGCAGTGGCCGGGTAAACAGTATCTTTACTTGTTCGGCGGCAGGGCAGAGCGAATAACCTGAGCGCTGCAGCACATAGTGCATCGCTTCCTGTACCGAAGGATTCAGGTTGGACGGAATGCTCACTTCGACGATTTGAGCGAGAAGATTACGTTGTTCCGTGGTGGGCTCGGTGCTGACCAGCGCATAGCGGCCATAGCGGAGCTCTGTCGGACGACTCTCTTCGGCTGTACTCCTCGAAAGCTGGGCCCGATTGGAACCATCGGCATTCTCTGGACTAGTCGGCAATGGGGTGGGGATCTGCGCCGTGCAGGCACTCAATAAACCCAGCAGGCAGACAGGCGTGAAAAAACGCTCCATGGACAAAACCTCATGTCAGATTCAGTGCAGAACCTGACATGAGGTGAAGGAGCGATTCAGTGAGTAAGTTGATTCAAGGCGGGTCGTGTTTAAGTTGAACGCGTTGCTATTTCGTCATAAATGGCTAGCCCATCCAAGACGGCAGCGTCGGGGTCGAAAATCAACAACCTCACATCCGCTAATGCCGCCAGATACAGTACGTTGACCAAGGCCTCTGGCGTACCGGCGTCGAGCTGCTCTTGCCTCAGCGAAGAGTAAGGGTTGCCGTCGATCTTCACCAAGTTATCGTCGGTCCAGGGCGTGCCGATCAGCTTACACCCGACGCCATTGCAGTCTGGCAGGGCAAAGGGTTCAAACAGCAGTCCAGTTGGCTTGGAGTCGACATTGCCAACCCGGCTTGCCAAGTGGCGCAGTGCTTCGTCAGTCAGGTGTACGGTACTGATTTCCCAAGCTCGACTGTAGTGGCCCGTTTCGAAGCTCAAACGATGGACCATGGCTTGGGCTTCTTCCAGCGAGTACAGGTCACCGACATGATGTCGCTCGTTGAGCATTTCGCCAGTCAAGGCATAGATCACTTGCCGCACCACCCCGGTGGACTGGAAGCGTTCATTCAATTCATCTGGAATGCACTGGCCTTCGCTGATCAGAGCGAAGTCGTCGTTGAACACGCAGGGATAGAGTTCTAACGCATCGTCAGGCAGATGGGATTGTGCGTCGTGTACGGAGCGAAAGCAGGGAGGGCAGTCGTTTGCGTAGGTGATCAGTAGCAGTCGCTCGATATGCAAGTTGTCGTAGCCACGAGCAAATGGGTTTGAGGTTTCCAGCAGACCTGGGGGTTGGGGTGAAGGGTTCATGAGGTTTCTCCAGAAGGAAATGAAAGGCGCCCGAAGGCGCCTGTAAGGGTTAAAGCCAACCGTATTCGGCAAGAGAAAGTGGGCGACCTTCCCCCACGATGAAGTGATCCAGTACGTGAACCTCGATCAACGCCAAGGCCTCCTTCAACCGTGCGGTCAAGACGCGATCTGCCTGGCTGGGTTCTGTACATCCCGAGGGGTGGTTATGAACAAAAATGGCAGCAGCTGCGTTACGTGCGAGGGAGCGCTTGACGACTTGGCGGGGATAAACGCTGGCGCCATCGATGCTTCCGTGAAAGAGGATTTCGAATGCCAGAACGCGATGGCGGGCATCGAGAAAAATCACACCGAAAACCTCATGCTCTTGTGGCGCAATATGCAGTTTTAGGTACGAGGCCACGGTGTCAGGTGAAGTCAGGCCGGGGCCGCGGGTGAACAGCCGGCGATCCAGAATGTGCAGCGCCTCGTCGATCAGCTGGTTTTCCTGGGCGATACGATCAGCTTCGATATCCGAGGTTTCAATCAGGGTGAGTTGGGTGCTCATGGGGACCTCCGAAGGGAACAATCCGGGGGTACACACCCGAGGGGAGTGGTGTCCCCGAGGTGGATATAGAGTCACAGGCATTGCGCGATGACGCGCTGTTTACAGCCGTGTGAATCGGTGGCGTTGTCCGTGCAGGTGTGAATCGCAACCGTCGCAGGGCAATGGGGAAAAGGTTCTTATGCCACGGCCAGTTTCGGGGTCGAAGTCGGCACTGATGGGCATTAGCCGAACCAGCCCGCGATGGAGGCCGGCGATGCGTTTCTCGATTTCATCCGTCGTGTAGTAGAGCGATACCGTGCTGTAGTCCTCGTAAGCCGCAGCGAACATGCAATCGTCGCAAAGCCAGAAGGATTCCATGTTGGTTCTCCTGTGCTGGTTGAAGAAAAGGCGCTCGATTGAGCGCCTTGATGTAAACATCGTGAATTGTTCAGGCGGACTGAACAGTACGTGTAGCGACACGGCGGGCCGTGCGGGGAGCGGGTGCAGATTCAGGCTCAATCCTGGACTTTGTTGGGTTGTCGGTATCCTCAGCTTCGATATCAGCCGACGTTGGGGATGGCTGACTGTTTGGCGCTTGCTCAGCAGGTGCTGTTGCCTCCTGCCTGGCAGGCGCTTTGTATTCGAACGTGCCGTTGACCTTGATCCAGTCGATGTACAGCAGACGACCTTTCAGGCTGGCGCCCGGTTGGCCTTGTTTATCGCCCTTCTCATAGAGAAATGGATCGATCCACAGATCGCCGATACGGAACGACAGCAAGACCTTTTTCTCGGCTTTGACGGCGTCCATATAGAGACGAATCAAGCGTTCAGCTTCGCCCCCAGCGACTTTGCAGTCGAAGCGGGTGTACTCGACCGCATCGGTGGCACCGTGCAGGGCGGCGATATCGCAGGCCATGAACGGCTGGCCGCGGCGGACTTGTACTTCGCGGACACGGTTGAGGTAGCCGATACCGACGGTGTGCAGATTGAAGTAAGTGTTCGCTTCTTGGGATTGGTTGGTGTGGGCCATGGTGGTTCTCCTGTTTCAAGGGAAAACGGCGACGCACAGCCCCTGACGGGGAAGTGAGTCCCCGTCAGGGTGGGTTAGGTGAAGGCGAACGATGAACGACTCGTCACCGGCAAGCCGATGACCATCAGATCGATGCGCCTGGAGAATAGGGGGCAGCAGAGGAGAAATCCGCAGCATATCTGCGGACCTAGGGTAGTGGGCATTCATCACCGCTGAAGCGGTAATCGTGCGAGCCTCCGAATGCTGATCGCACTTGGGTAAACCACCACAACCGTGGCGTAGCCTTGAAGGTTCAAGCTACCTGGGCTGGGCTGTCAACGACAGCGAACCACGCCCTTTGTATAAGCCTGTCACAGGGGAGCGTCAAGACGCCGTAAGCTGATTTTTTTAGGCCGGAATTTAGTGGCAATCACTGGACGGAAGAAAGTGAAGAGTAGGCCTGGCGGGGTTCCAGGCGAGGAATAGAAAAGCCACCTTAGGCGGTCTGACGCAGTCGACAAGCTCCTCGCAAAACTTGATTTAACTGCGCCATGATTCGCCAACCGACCCTTATCGTGGCCTGGGTCGGAATACGCTGGCACGCATCCGCGCACAAAGGGTGCCCAGTGTTTCCCCGGCGGGCTCCGGGACTGAATGCGATCGCCGTAGCGGATGACCGCTGCTGCCTGGCAGAGGCGACAGTGGTCATCCGCCACATTGATCCGGTCGAGCACAAAGCGGGAATGAAATTCCGCAGAAGAGAAGGCTCCGAACTCAGGGAGTCCGACCGAGCTACCCGGAGCGAATCGATCTTGGGTCGCCGTAAGCGATGATCCTGCAGCACTACAGCAGAGGGGGCGGGACGACGTCAAGCCTGTGAGCGAAGAGGTTATTTGCTACTGAGATGAGCGGCCAGCTGTTCGACGGTCGTCAGGATAAAGGCACGGTCGCGTTCTTGAAGACCGCTCAGCAGGCCCGCGATCATTTGGCCCTGGTCGTTGGGGCGATTGCTCGACTCCGTCAGCAGCTCATCCATTCGACAGTCGAAAATATCTGCTAACTGCATCAGCTTGACCACGGAGAGCTCCACCACACCCCGCTCAAGGCGCGAAATGGCTTCGCTGCCAATACCCAGGCGTTCTGCCACCTCTTCCTGGGTCAGATTACGCTGGGTGCGGTGCTTCGCGATCATGCGTCCGATTTGGGCTTGGGTTGGATGTTTATGTGCCAAGTGATGAGTTCTCCAATTCAACCCGAATGGTTGAGCAAAGACCCATTGACATGAACATCCCTATCGGTTGAGTATCGACTTGTAGGGTTGTTATATTGACTGAAATAGCTATTTGTCGCGACGTGACATGTGTTCCTCCAGGAATCAGAGCCCGTAGTGACCAGTGAGACTGAGCGGTCTGATAGGACCAAAAGGAGGCAAGGTTGAGCATGGATGAGCAGCGAGAGAAAGACATGGATCTGATCTGGGATCGAACGCTGGAGCTGTTCATCAAGATCCATGATTGCCCTGATAATCCTGCACATCTCGACAGCCTTGTTCATTGGCTCAACGAGGATCCTGCTCACCTGAAAGCGTTCAACGAACTGGGGCAAATATGGATAGCGACAGGCATCGCTTTGGCCCGTGAAATCGGACAACCGCTAGACGACTTGGAGAAGGATCAGGCGCCGTTGATGATGCACTGACGACATCCCCCAAGGTTCATGTGAGCGCCAAATGGTGCCTCATGGACGACGTATACCTTTATTGATCGGCACGGTGCCTTTGCAGTCCGGGTAGTGGGAGCATGACCAGAACGACCCTGATTTTCCCTTCCGCCTAAGCGTTGAGGCGTTGCAAATGGGGCAGACAGGCCCGGCTTCGACCGGTACCGACAAGGTGAGCGCTCCGCAGTTTGCGATCAACTGCGTAATCCAATGCGCCTGCTTGGCGACGAATGCATCCAAGGTCAGACGTCCCGCTTCGATTTCATCCAGAGCTTGCTCCCAGATCGCTGTCATACCCGGATCCGCGACTGCAGCGGGCACCGCTTCGATCAGGGTATGGGCCGCAGCGGAGGCCATTAAGGCACGTTTTTTCTTCAGCAAGTAACCGCGATCAATCAACCCTTTGATGATGCCGGCTCGTGTGGCTTCGGTACCGATTCCAGTGGTGTCCCGAAGTTTCTGTTTAAGGCGCGGGTCGTTGACCAGCTTGGCCACATTTTTCATCGCCTTGATCAGATCGCCCTCGGTGAGCGGTTTGGGTGCAGCGGTGCGCATGGACTTGAGTTCGACGTCGTCCACTGCGCACTGCGCGCCCTGTTGTAAGGCAGGCAACACCTGGGACTTTTGTCTGGACTCATCGTCTTCGGGGTTGTCGGAGAGTAAGCCTTTCCAGCCTTGGACGAGGATCTGTTTGCCAACTGCAGTCAAACATTCGGCGCCACACTCCAGTTCAACCTCGGTTCGATCAAACTCGTGATGCGGCAGAAATTGCGCGAGGTAGTGGCTACGAATCAACTCGTAGACTTGGCGCTCTTGTTCTGACATGCGCTCAAGATTCGCCGGCTCGGTGGTGGGGATGATGGCGTGGTGCGCAGTGACCTTGGCATCGTTCCATGCTCGTGAGCGCAATGATCGATCGATGCTTGCGAGCGCTGGGCGTAACGCGGGATCCATTTTGAGCATGGCATCGAATACCGCGGCTACCTCGTTGAACATGCTCTCTGGCAAATAGCGGCAATCGCTGCGCGGATAGCTGGTGGCTTTGTGGGTTTCATACAAAGCTTGAGCGGTGTTCAGCGTTTCCTGAGCGCCGAGTCCCAACTTGCGTGAACAGACTTCTTGCAGTGTGCTCAGGTCGAAGGGCAGGGGTGGCGCTTCGCGCAAATGCTCAGTCTGCAGCGAGACTACGGCGGCGGTCTTGCTGCTAGAAATCGCTTGGGCGGTCTGACTGGCAAGCGCCTGCTGCAGGCAGCGACCGGCTTCGTCACGTCCTGAGGTTGGCGGTATCCACGACGCTATGAAGGGTTGCCCCGTTGAGGACAGGTGCACATCCACCACCCAGTACGGCACAGAGACGAAGCTGGCAATCGCGCGGTCTCGTTCAACCACCAAGCGCAAAGTGGGCGTTTGGACGCGTCCAACCGACAGCACGCCGTCATAGCCCGCCCGCCGTCCTAGGAGGGTAAACAAACGACTGAGGTTCATACCAATCAGCCAGTCGGCGCGGCTGCGGGCGAGGGCTGAGTGATAGAGCGGGAAGGTCTCCTGACTAGACTTCAGCGAGGAGAGTGCTTTGCGAATCGACGCCTCGTTGAGTGCGGATAACCAGAGGCGCTCAACAGAACCACGATAGTTGCAGAGCTCTAATAACTCGCGGGCGATCATTTCACCTTCGCGATCGGCGTCGGTGGCGATGACTACGGTGGTAGCTTCGTTGAACAGCTGTTTGATGATTTTGAACTGCGCGGCAGTCTTGGGTTTGACCTCAACCTTCCACTGCGCGGGAATGATCGGTAGATGATCCAACGACCAGGTTTTGTACTGATCGCCATAGGCTTCAGGTGGGGCCGTTTCCAGCAGGTGACCGATACACCAGGTGACGGTTGTCTCGGTTCCGACCAGGCAGCCATCGCCACGTCGTGTGGCCTCGAGGACCTTGGCGATGTCACGACCTTGGGAGGGTTTCTCGCAGAGAAAAAGACGCATAGAACTGCTCCGGGTTGAGTTCGGAGCAGCGTTGTTGGAAACTGCAGACTAGGGAAATGAGAAATCTGAATCGCGGGTTCTTCCTATTTATGAAGGGATATCAAGAGTGGGTGATGTGACAGGCTACCAATCAGTAAGAAAAAACAGCATTCTCCAGTCAGCCGTCTTCGCGGAGGCCATAGACGAGCATCCCTCTGATGATACGTTTGGCAGCGGTGATTGAACCCCCTTGTTCTAAGTCATTGTGTTCAACCGTTTACTTATTTCTGCTTCCTGCCTGAATTTCCTTGAGTATGGCTATTGGGGGGCATGGCTGAGCTTGGACCCATGGTGCTGACGATAAGGTCGTTTTCTCGAAACAGCGGACAGCAGAATGCATTGACGCTTGGTATCATTTCATCGTCGACGTCGTAGAGGCACTGCCGGATTAGCTCTAGGCGCACCGCTGAATCTTCCGCAGTACTCACAAAACGCTTTCTAAGATGCGGCAGTGGAGCGGTTGCGAGAGATGCCGGCGCCATAGACTTGCATGGTGCCAGCAACTATTGCTTTGGCCGCAACCCACTCGGCTACGACTTGTATGTAAATGAAATGCGTTCACCCTTATATCAATATGCGGCGGTATAAATCGCCAGCGCGTCCTCCTCAAGCACCGGGCGCGGATTATTGACCAGCAGCCGCTGCTGTTGCATCGCGCTGCGGGCCAGCTCCGGCAGGCTTTCCAGGGTGACTCCGGCGTCGCGCAAGCGCACAGGCAGCCCGACGGCCTGATGGATCCGAAGCAGTTCTTCAATCAGTTGCGCGGCCCCATCCCCCGGCTTCAGACGGTCGCCCAGCACGCACGGCGCGAGTTCGGCGTAGAGCGCGTGGGCGTGGGACAGGTTGAAGGTCAGCACCGGGTTGAGAACCAGTGCGTTGGACAGCCCGTGGGGCAGGTAAAACGTAATGCCCAGCGGGTAAGCCAGTGCGTGTACCGCCGCCACTGGGGCGTTGGCGAAAGCCTGGCCGGCCAGGCACGCGCCGAGCAGCATGGCCTGGCGCGCTTCAAGGTTCTGCGGCTCACGCACCGCTCGCTCGATGTTCGCGCTGAGCAGGCGCAAGGCTTCCCGGGCGAGCAGGTCGGAGATCGGGTTTTTACGCAGTTTGCTGGTGTAGGCCTCAATGGCATGCACCATCGCGTCGATACCCGTGGCGGCAGTCACCGGGCCCGGCAGGCCTACCGTGAGCTGTGCGTCGAGTATCGCAAGGTCCGGCAGCAGCTGCGGGGAGACCACGCCTGATTTACCGGTCGCGGTGGTGACGATGGAGATCGGCGTCACTTCTGACCCGGTGCCAGCAGTGGTCGGCACCTGGATCAAAGGCAGGCGTGCGCCGCTGGCCTGGTTGACGCCATAAATGTCGCTCAGCCCCTGGCGTTGCGCAGGGTGGGCGAGGTAGGCGACCAGCTTGGCGGTGTCCATGGAGCTGCCGCCGCCGAAGCCGACGATCAGATCAGCGCCCATTGCCCGCGCCTGTTCAGTAGCGGCCAAAACCAGTTCTTCGGCCGGGTCGGCGAGTACGTCGCTGTACACCTGCAAGGTGATCCCCGCAGCGGCAAAGCCGGGCAACACCGACTCCAGCAGGTTGTGGCGCAGGATCCCGGCGTCCGTAACCAGCAACACATTACGAGCACCCCGGGCCGCGCAATGTTCTGCCAGCTGGGCGGCGGCGCCCGTGGCGCAGATCAGGTGGGCGGTGGTGCTGAAGTTAAAAGCTTGCATGAGTCACCTCTACATATTCTTGGATGCACTGACGTGCTTATTCGGGTTGAGGGGGCAGACCGGCGTCGATGATCACCTGGGCCACCGCTTCCATGCTGGTGCGGCTGGCCATGGCGTCTCGTTGCAGGCGCCGGTGAGCGTCGTTTTCACCGATTCGATGGCGGGCCATGAGCAGGGCCTTGGCCATGGAAATTTTCGACACCGCCGGTTGGCGAGTCTGCAATTTGCGCAACTGCGCCAGCATGTCGATGCGTGCACGCCAGGCTGCGCGGGCCATCAACAGCTGGGTCAGCAGGCCGAAGGGTCTTAGCGGGCGTTCGATGACGGCAGCGGGCTGGGTTTCCAACACCAGTTGCAGCATCGACGGGTTTTCGTAGCCCACTACCGCAATGATCGGTGGCGCCTGCTCGCTCAACCCTCCCATCAGCGCCTGGGTGTTCAGGCGCTGGCTCAGTTCTACGGCGAGCAGCACCACGTCGGTGTGTTCTGGCAAGTGCGCGGGCACCGGCCAGCATTGCTCGACGATGCAGCCGATACGCTGCAACTGGTCCAGCACCACGCGGGCCTCGGCGTCTACCGGATGAATCACCAGCACGCGCAGGCCCATGAGTTCGCGCAGTAGCGAAGGTGCCTGGGTCATCTCGCACTCCCGTCGTTCATGGCTGCACGTCCAACTGGTAGTCGACCATGTAGGGGCTGGGTTTCACCGGCTGCTCGCTTTGTACCACCAGCTTGAACTGACGCTGGTGGTCGAGGCGGGCAATCCTTGGCCACAGCCAGGTGTGCTGGGTGTCCGGGTCGATCTGCACGCGACCCTGGGGAGCGTCGAATTGCGCGCCCGCCAACGCCTTGCGCAGTGCTTCGATGGAGGAGCCCTCCGCGCGCCGAGCCGCTTCGGCGAACAGGTGCACCTGGAAATATGCCGCCTCGGCGCCTGCCGTCAATGGCGCTGCTTCGCCAAAGCGTGCGCGGTAGCGGGAGACGAAGGCCTGGCTGGCGGGCGTCGCCAGGGTTGAGAACCACGGCGCCGCCGAAACATGCCCTTCGGCTTCCTCGTCGCTCATCTGCAACACGTCGACTTCGTTGGTGGCAAGGCTGACGATAGGCATGCGCGACGGGTCGAGCCCCGCCTGCCGATAGGCGCGGTGGAGGGCCGGAATGTCACAGCCCACGATGGTCGAGTAGATCGCATCCGGCGCCGTGGCCTGGGCCCGTTGCATCACCCGCTCGAAGTCTTCGGCGGTGGCGTGGAAAGGCACGTAGATCTCGTGCACCACCTCGCCGCCCGCCTGCTCGAACAGCTCGCGCATGATGCGGTTGGACTCGAACGGGTAGACGTAGGAGCCGCCAACGAACAGCACCCGGTTGCCGAAATGCTCCAGCACGTAACGCGCCAGTTGCACCGAGTTCTGGTTCGGCGCGGAGCCGGTGTAGTAACACCAGGGTGAATACTCAAAGCCTTCATAAAGCGTGGGATAGAACAGCAGTCGGCGGCGGCTTTCCACAACCGGCAGCACCTCTTTGCGGGTGCTCGACATGTGCGTGCCGAACAGCACTTGCACCTGGTGTTCGTCACACAGGCGCACGGCACTGTCGCGATAGTCCGCAGGCTCGGCGCCAGGGTGGCCATCCACCGGCACCAGCAGCTGTCCATGGATACCACCGGCGTCGTTGATTTCGGCGATCGCCAGGTGCGTGGCATTGGCCTGGGTGGTTTCCGAGGCAGCGGTAAGGCTGTTCTCGGAAAACAGCAGGCCGACTTTGTAGTCAGAGATGCTCATGAAATCAGGCTTTCCCAGTCGATATGTTGTTCAAACGCGTGCCCGGCCTGGTACAGCGTGGCCTCATCGTAATCCCGTGCCACCAGCATCATGCCCACCGGCAGGCCTGCCGCGAGTCCGCAGGGAATCGACAGGGCCGGGTGGCCAGTCACATCGAACGGCGCGGTATTGGCGTTCATTTCCAGGGCCCGTTGCACCCACTCGCTGGCCGAAGCATTCGCGGCAGGCAGAATAGGCGCCTTGAGCGGGACGGTGGGCATCAACAGCACATCAAAATCCTGCAGCTGTTGATCATAGGCTGCACGCAACTGCCGCGCCGCGTTCTGGGCCTTGGCGTAATACTGCCCACCGAAGCGCTGGTAAGCGTAAGCCCCGGCCAACAGGCAGGTTTTCAGGTCATGGGGGAATGCCCCGGCCTTGCTTTGCCAGTCCTGCTGGGCGCTCATCAGGCTTTCCACGTACAGGCCTTTCCAGTTCGAGCCGTAATTGTAGCCGCGCAGCAACTGGGTGGTGCCTTCCACCGCGATGGGGGTCCAGATCGCATGGCCCAGGGCGTGCAGCGGGATGGAGATGTCCTCGACCGTAGCCCCGAGGCCTTCGAACAATGCCGCCGCGCGCCGCACTGCCGCATCGACATCCGCCTCGGAGTTGGCATGCCCGAACCCTTCACTCACCACGCCGATGCGCAGGCCCGCGCAGCCTTTGCCTAGGGCCTGGGTGTAAGCCTGAGTGGGCACGACCCGGTCCTGGCGCGGGTCCAGGCCATCGGCGCCCGCCAGCACCTCCAGCAATAACGCGTTGTCGGCCAGGTTGGCGCTCATGATCCCGGCGTGATCCAGGGTCATTTCGATGGGCATGATGCCGGTATAGGGAATCAACCCATGGGTTGGCTTCATGCCGTAGATGCCGGAGTAGGCGGCCGGGATGCGGACCGAGCCTCCCTGGTCGGTTCCGATACCCAGGTCCACTTCGCCAGCGGCGATCAACGCTGCGCAGCCCGAGGACGACCCGCCGGTGGAGTGCCCCGGATTACGCGGGTTGTGCACCGCGCCCGTGGCGTTGGTGTGGCTGCTGCCCGACACGCAGAAAAACTCGCAATGGGCCTTGCCGAGAATCTGTCCTGCGGCATCCAGCACCCGGGTCGCGACGGTGGCGTCAATGTCCGGTACATAACCGTGCAGCGTCGATGCGCCGTTCATCATCGGCACGCCCGCCAGGCAGATGTTGTCCTTGAGGGCCACACGCTTGCCTGCCAGCTTGCCGGTCGCGGCACCCTGAATGTCGGTGCGTACGTACCAGGCGTTGTAGGGGTTGTCTTCGGGGGGCCGACCGGCGTCCCTTGGATAGCGCGGTGCTGCTGGTGCGCTGGCGATCTCGTCCAGGCGGTCGTAGTCCTGCCAGACGGCCTCGAGAATGTGGGCGTATTCGTCCAGCAGCGGCGCTGCCACTTCCAGGCCAAGGCGGTGGCCGACCTCAGCGAGATCAGCCGGGGTAGGGCGTTGAATAGACATGACAGATTCCTTATGAATGAAAGCCCATGAAGCGCTCGGCGATGGCCTCGGCACTGGTGTGGGCCGGGTCGACCTCGTCCACCAGTTGGCCGTTCTCGATGATCAGGATGCGATCGGACAAGGCGCTGAGAAACTCGATGTCCTGCTCCACCAGGATCACCGCCAGGTTCTGTTCCACGCGCAGGCGCTGCAGGGTTTCAATGATTTCGTCACAAATGGAGGGCTGGATGCCTTCGGTGGGCTCGTCCAGCAGAATGATTTTCGGGGACCCGCACAGGCAGCGAGCCAGGGCCAGCAACTGTTGCTCACCGCCGGACAACGCGCCGCCGGGTTGGTCGAGCAGGCGTTGCAGGCGCGGGAAGTACGCGAGGATGCGTTCGATGGTGTCGTCTGCCGAGGCGAAGTCCTTGACGCAGCCCATGCGCAAGTTCTCCCGCACGCTCAGGTACGGAAAGATCTGTCGGCCCTGGGGCACGTAACCGATACCGGCGCGGGCCCTTTGGTGCGCTGCAGCGGTGCTCAGATCCTGGCCGGCAAAATGCAGGCTGCCCGCCATCGCCGGTAACTCGCCCATCAGCGCACGCAACAGCGTGGTCTTGCCCATGCCGTTACGGCCCAGCACGCCCACGCAAGTATTCGCGGCGCTGTTGAGGTGGATGTCGCGTAGCACGGGAATGCGGCCATAACCGGCAGATAAACCGATGACGTCAAGCATGTTTGATCTCCTGCTTGCCCAGATAGGCCTCACGTACGGCCGGATCCTGGGTCACCTGGGCAAAGCTGCCCTGCGCCAGGACCGCGCCTTGGTTGAAGACGGTGACGGTGCCGGCAATCAGGCGGATGAACTCCATATCGTGCTCGACCACCACCACGGTGCTGTGGGCATTGATTTCTTTGATCAGGGCAGCGGTCTTGCGAACTTCCTGGTAAGTCATGCCTGCGGCGGGTTCGTCCAGCAGTACCAGGGTCGGGCGCGACGCGAGGATCATGCCCAGCTCGACCCATTGGCGCTGGCCATGGGCGAGGTCGCCGACAGGCCGTGAGCGCAGTTCAGTCAGGCCGATGCGTTCCAGCGTCTGCTCGGCGGTGTCGCGGGCTTCGCCGGGGGCCTGCAGGCGACTGGCAGCCAGGCGCAGGTTTTCCAGCACGTCCAGGCCGTCAAATACGCTGGGCGCCTGTGTCTTGATGCCAATCCCCAGTCGCGCCACCTGATGAGGCGCCAGCCCGGAAATGCGCTGGCCTTTGAAGTGGCACAGGCCGCGCGTGGGTTTGAGCTGGCCGCTGAGCATTTTGAAAAAGGTGCTTTTGCCAGCGCCATTGGGGCCAATTAGGCAGCGCAATTCACCGCTTTGCAGGGTGAAATCGACCGCCTTGACTGCGTGCACGCCGCCGAAGCTGACGCCCAGGCCCTGAGTTTCGAGCAGGTTCATGGGGCTTTCGAGCTGGCTCATAGGGCGCGCTCCTGTGCCGGGGTCGCTTGGGGGCGACGTTTCACGACACGCGTCGCCAGGGTGCTCAGTGCGGGCAGCAAGCCACGCGGCAATAGCATCACGAACGTCAGCAGGATCAGGCCCAGAACAAAGCCGCTGTCCACGTGCTGCTGTTCACCCAGGCGCGCCATAAGCGCCTGAATGCCAACGCACGCCAGGATCGGCCCGAACAAGGTGCCACGCCCACCGACAATGACCCAGATGATGATCTGCGCCGATTGCGCCAGGCCGAACACCCCTGGGCTTACAAACGCGCCCCAGTTGGCGAACAGGCAACCGGCCAAGCCGGCGATTCCGCCACCCAGGCTGAACACGATCAACTTGTGCAGGCGCGTGTCATAGCCCAGCAACCCGGCGCGCTGCTCGTTCTCGCGAATCGCCACGACCACTTTGCCAAATCGGCTGGCCAGCAGGCCGCACAGGCCCAGGTAACACAGAATCAGCGTGGCGCCGATCACCTGGAACAGGGTTTCAGGCTCCAGCACATGATCCGGATTGAACGGTACGTTGAGCGTGGGAATCGCCGGAATGCCGTTGAACCCGCCCAGCAATGCGCTGCCGATTTGGTATTCGGAGCCAGACGTGGAGTTCATCACGTTGAACAGAATCAAGGTGACTGCAAGGGTGATCACGCCCAGGTACACATCGCTGATGCCGCCGTAGAACATGAAGTAACCCATGGCGGCGGCGACCAGCGCCGGTACTGCGATGGCCAGCACTACCGGCCAGGTGCTGTCGCCGATATTCAGCACACCGATGGCGTAGGCGTAAGCGCCCAGGCCGAAGAACGCGGCCTGGCCAAAGCACAGAATGCCGCCAAAGCCCCAGATGAACGCCAGGCTCAGGGCCAGCAGCGCCATGACCAGGTAGATGGTCAGCGACAGGAGGGTAAACAGGTCCAGCCACTGCGGTAGGACTGCCACCAGCACGGCCGCCATGACGCAGCCGAGCACGGGCAATAGCGTACGGGTATCAACAGGCATCAGAACGCCCTCCGAAAGAATCGACCGGTAATGCCCTGAGGCAGTACTCGAATCAGCACAATGGCCGCCAACAGCAACGCCACTTCACCAAAGACCGGTGTGCTGAAAAAGGTCACCACCTGGCTGATCAAGCCAAAGCCACTGGCTGCTGTGAGGGTGCCGGTAATCACTGCACTGCCACCGCCGATCACCGTGATGAACGCTTTGGCGATGTAGCTGGCGCCCAGAGTAGGAATCACACCGGTCAACGGTGCCAGCACTGCGCCGCCCAGACCCGCCAGCGCTGCACCCAGGCCAAACGTCAGGCTGTAGATGCGCCCGGGATTTGCGCCCAGCGCGGCAGCCATTTTGGCGTTCTGCATGGTGGCGCGTGCGCACAGGCCAAAATGGGTGAAGCGCAGCAATGCCCACATGCCCAGCAGCACCACGACCGCCACGGCAATGACAAACAACCCGTAGCCGCTGGTTTGATAAGCACCAATGGAGATGCCCGGCAGCGGCGAACTGATGCCCACCGTGGTGTTGCCGAACAACATGGTGGCGGTGCCGGTCAGCGCCAGGCTCAGCCCCCAGGTCGCAAGCATGGTGTCAACCATGCGGCCATACAGGTGCCGTACCAGCAGACGCTCCACCAGCATGCCGAATAGCCCAACGCTCAGCGGCGCCAGCACCAGGATCGAGATCCAGATCGGCACATGCAGATTATGGGTGGCAAGCACGGCGACGTAACCGCCCAGCATCATGAATTCGCCGTGAGCCAGATTGATGATTTTCATCATCCCGAACACCACCGCTAGACCGATGCTCAACAGCACCAGCGTGGCGATCGCACTGACGATCTGCAGGGAGAAAATGGCAGCCCAATCCATGTCCGCCTCCTTACAGCGCGATGCTGTATTGTTTTGCGTCGCGGGGGTTCTTCACCAGGTTGCACACGGCGGCGGTGTCCGATGGGCCTTGCTGGGCAAAGCTCTCGATGACTTCCAGGCGTCGGTCGCGCACCTCGGCGATATGCACGTCGAGCACGCAGTGGTGAGTGGCCGGGTCAACGCTGACTTTGCCGCTGGGCAACTCCAGGCTGATGCCTTTTTCCAGCGACTCAATCACCGCCATGCGCTCGACAGTGCCAGCCTGACGCACGCCCTCGGCCCACAGCATCATGCCCTGGTAAGCGCCCATCGCCAGTTCGGTGATGTACGGGTAATCCGCGCCAAAGCGTTTGTGGAAACGCTCGACGAATGCCTGGTTCTGCGGCGTTGCCAGTTCCTGTACGTAGTTCTGGCAGATGAGGATGCCGTTGCTTTCTTCCGATGAGAGCACGATGTGTTCGTTACCCCCGGCGAACGTCGTCGAGGCGATAGGCAACTTGCCGGTCATGCCCGCAGCTTTCCACTGGCGATAGAACGACATGTGCGCGCCGCCCACCAGCGCCGACCAGACGAAGTCGGGCTTGGCTTCCTGGATCTTGGAAATGGTCGCGCCAAAGTTGGTCACGTCCAGCGGGAAAAACTCGATGCCGACGCTTTGCCCGCCAGCCTGTTCCACGTACTTCTTGACCCAGGCGGTGACGATCTGCCCGTAGTTGTAGTCGGCGGCGACGATGTAGACCTTCTTGCCCCACTTTTTGGTGACATGGGACACCAGCTTCTCGACGGTCTGGCCGGGGGTCACACCGGTGCCGAAGAAATTGCGGTCGCACACACCGCCTTCATATTGGTTGTTATAGAAGTACAGGGTCTTGTAGCGGTCCAGTACCGGGCGCACCACCTCTCGCGAGGCCGACGTGATACCTGCATGCACCACTGCGGCTCGGTCCTTGAGCGCTGCCTGTTGGGCATATTGCGCGTAGAGCTGCATGTTCGACTGAGTGTCGTACTTGATCAGGTTCAGCGGACGACCCAGCAGGCCGCCGCCGCTGTTGAGTTCTTCGACCGCAAAGGTCAAGGCATCGACGATGGGTTTGCCATAGATGTCCAGGCCACCGGAGTTGTCATAGAGCGAGGCGATATTGATCGCGTCTTCGGCGGCAAACGCCGAGAAGCTCTTGAGGCTCAAGGTGGACAATGCCGCAGCGGAAATCGCGGACGTACGCAGGAAAGCACGACGATTCATAGCCATTGGGAAGACTCCTGGAAACCAGGCCCGCACGTCCACCACAGCGCTAGCCAGCCGGAAGAAGCCAGGCATGACAGTCTGCGATGGATCAGAAAGGGTCTGGGATGAAATGCAGGCGGGGAAGGAGGGCCTGATTTCACATACCGACGGCGCTGTCGGCAAGATAGGTGATTCGCTTCACTTGGAAACGCCAGCCGCATCGTTGGGGCTGGGTCGTCCATCGCAGGGATGGAGGAAACGAGTGCCGCAAGGGACGGCAGCACTCAGGCAGCAAATTATAGGCCAGAATAACTATCTCTATATTTTTCAAATAGATGAAGATGCCGCTCAAGTTTTGTCGCGCCCCAAAAAATGTCACCTGGGTAGAATCGACGCACTGAACGCGCACGTTTGAGGCGTATGGCCCTATATGCATCTTGCTCCTCCATACGCTGGGGTATGGAAATGTCGCCCCAGATGCATCGGATACCTGCTTCCTCGAAGGTCTCCTCACCTGGCTTATAGCGAAAGAAGCGATCTCCGAAGCGTGGCCTTGGGTGCAGTTGGCTTTTGATCTCAAGTATGAAGAGGTCCCTACTTTTCCTATTTACGAGCCACGAACCTCCACTGTCCTTGAGTATCACGCAGAGGCGCAAAGTAGATGACGGTTTCCGTCAGTTACAAGCCGATTATTCTTTGCGTTTCCTGGACTTGGTGGCGGGTGAAGCACTATGGAGGATGGTTCGGTCTGTACTTTGCTCGATTTGTTTACCCGCTGTTGGTTGCTCACTGGATCGTTCCCGCATGAGCACGCTGTACACCCGGTGAGGCAGGATGCCGACACGACGCGCCTCGATCTTGAAGGTGACCCGGGCATTGTCTTCACTGTCCTCCCACTCGTCGCGTACGGTGCGGCCCTCTACCAACACGCGCATGCCTTTCTGGTACAGCGTGCTCCAGTGTTCAGCTTCGCGGTGCCAGAGCTCGACCGGCGCCCAATAGCCGCCTCGATCCTCATAGCTGCCATCGCGTGGCACGGGGTTGTCGAAGTACACATTCAGGCGCAGCAAACGTCGTGGCTCCTCATTGCCTGACAGGAACTCCTGAAACTCTGGCGCACTGCCGATGTTGCCTTCGCCGACGAAAAAAGTACTCATCGTGATATCTCCGCTGCTGGTGTGAACTGGCGCAGCAGCCGTTCGGCGCTGGCCATTTTGATCGCGCAGGTTGAAGCCTGGCGGTAGAGCGAATGCACCACGCTCATCTGCAAGTTCAGTGCGATACGCTCGCATTCGAACCGGTGCAATCCCTCGCGTACTGCCTGGGGCAAGGCCTTGTTGGAGACCTGGCGTTCCCAGACCGCAGCGCCCATACGGGCGAAATCGCGGGTGCGCCATCGCAAAAAGGTGCTGGGCGCACTGGTGTTCTGCAGCACCAATCGAATATCCAGCAACGAGTAAGGCGGTTGTCCGGCCTGCTGCGCCACAGCCTCCATCAGGCGACATAACTGCGCCTCGATTTCCCTCGCCAACTGCGCCAGGTATTCCAGCTCCCCCTTACCCTTAAAAGGTTTTAAAAGGCCTTTTAGGGAGGCAGCGTGTTCGAGCTGTCGATAGGCATCCGGTGTGAGTGTTTCGAGAGGCATTGGTTGAGTCGGGATTAGAGGGTTCATACTTCGTCCTCCGGCTCATCGATTGTTCCAGATAGCTCGACAGTTTCTTCTGCCAACGCGTCAGCGTTATCCACTGCCACAGCACCACGACGAATGATGGGTGGTGCGAACTGGGAGCGGCGATGCCCCTCAAGGATGTCCATAGGGGGTAATCCAAACTTCTCCATGGCCGCCATAGCACGAGCGTTGTTCGCCGCCATGTCATCACGGGTGACGCCAGCATGTCGATAGCGCTGCGCCTGACCGAACAGGCTGCGCAGCAGATGGGCACCGTCGTCGATCCAAGCTTCCATGTCCCTACGACCGATCAAGGCGGTGTGATGAGCCAACAGGGTATGCCGCACCAGCGTGTCGTAGTCAGTAAGCAGGTAGACGGCGAGAAACCCCAGCTGGCTGCCAATGTACAAGGGTAAGGTGACGGGGTGGATATTGAGGTTATCGCCCATGTCGATCTGCGTCGGCAGGTCCTGTCTGATCCGGTCCAACTGCTGGGTCAGTTCCAGCATCCCAGCCTTGGCCTGCATCAATTTTTCTTCGAGCTGCACGATCGCCCAGTCGGCATAAGGATCGTCCTGCGCTGCGGCCTGTTTGATCAGGTTAGTGACGCTGATGTAGCCCGCCATACCCATGATCGAGTGGACGCCTTCGCGTGCGGTTCGACCTTGCCAGATTCGGGCGGCGTGGTGGGTATGCAGTGTCAGGGTGATGCTGCTGCGCAATGAGCCAAGGTTGAGCTGATAGTGATCGGCCACGGTGTCGTCCTCGCATAGGCTTGGTCGGGAACGTTGCGACAGACGAAGGTAAAGGACATCCGAAAAGCTGAATGCTGTCTGTTCGATTTGGTTCGAGACGGTTGGTTTTCGAGACGCTCGTCAGTGATGCCAGTGGCATCAAATCTACTGACGTCCAGGGCGTTTGCTACGCAGCTGGCGTAGTTCATCCAGGCACGCTTGGGCGAGGGCAGAGGCGGGCTCGCCCTTTTTCCTAAGTTGGCGCGGGGGAGCGGGTGGCGGCTCTGTCATGGGTAATGATTCAGCCTGACCTGCCCAAGGGCGGAAATCGCCTTTCAACGCCCGCTGTATCAGGCCCATCAGATACGCCGCCGGTTTGCGGACGCTTCCTGCCGCACATCGCGCCCCAGCTTCGTTGAGCACCGCCTGCCGATCCGCTGGTTTCAGCTTGTTCAGCGTCACGGTGACGGTCTGCCGCTCGCTCGGACTCAGGTGCAGCGGATCAGGCCAGTGCAGGTTATCCACCGCTGGGGTCGCGCGCGGTACAGTACAAATACTTTCTTTTAATACAGTACAGGCAGTGTTCGGATTCCGAACGCTGCCGGAAACATTGGCGTTCAGACGCAGTTCGGAATCCGAACGAGGTTCTACACGATTCCGAACGCGGTGATCGCCACCCAGTTCGGAATCGTGTGACGCTTCATCGGGCGCCTTATTCAATCCTTGTTGTGTCCAATGGTCGCTCCAACTGTCGAGCCGGGTGGGGAGTCGATCCAGATCGATATCGGTATCTTGACGGATTTCTTCCAAAACATGCTGAGCGACAATCCGCACAGCCTTGGTCGCATGATCGAGGGCATGCCCGACCAGCTCCAGGTAATCCTGGTCCAGCTCCATGGCTTCGGCGGGTGTTAACGGTTCATCGTGCAGGACGTACAGAGAGCCTTGTAGGCGCCCGCTGAGCTGATCGCGGCCACGACTCACCAAACTGAGCCAGCGCGTCAATCTGAGCACCGTCAAGACGCGAGCGATGGTCTCGCGGGAGGCTGACGCACCGTAGGGCACGCTTGACAGATAGGGCTTTAAATCCTCATAACGCGGTGTGACCACGCCCTGACCTTGCAGCATCAGTCGGAACACCTGCCAGGCGTTCCGTTCCAATGGCGTCAGCCGACTATCTAACAGAAGCCGACGCGGCACGACTTCGTGTGATTGGCCACTGAACAGGAAGCCAGCCTGAAGGACCTGGTTGGAGGGATGTTCAGTGGTGGGGCGTGCGGGCCAGCGTTCACTCAGCTGCTGGGTGCATTGCTGCAGGACACGTTGCCAGCGACCGGGCGGGGCAGTGTTCATGTTCCGTTGCTGTAATGATCGATTTGCTGCCAAACGATGGTCAAGCTGATCTGTTGCTCCTCCGCCAACATCATCATGGCGTCGAGCTGATCCTCAGCACCGTCCTGATCGCGTAGTTGGCACCAACGCTGCCAGAGCGCATGTTCTTGCTCTTCGCTCAGGTTCTGTGGGCGGCCCTTACGGGTTTCTATCTTGAGCAGACGTCGGCGCAGGGCGGTTTCCGAATGCGCCAAACCGAAGTACTGGTACATGATGGTACTGCTGGCACCGAGCTTGAGCGCTCGGTTGATCAGGCGCTCGTTCTGTTCGTCACGTTCGGCCTGGTCGATCAACCGATGCAACACCGGCGAATCAATCTTGATCTCAACCCAGGGGACAGTGGCATGGGCCAGGCGTGACAGTGTGGCCGGCGGTAATGATTGCAACAGGTAGATGTCCTCTTCACCCAGTCCGAGTGCTTTGCAGCGTTGCAGATTACCCAGGCGCAACTCGTGAAGGACCTGGGTCAGCATGGCCTGGTTGAGCACATTGAAGGACAGGTTCATGGCAGCTCCTTTGGTGAATCGTCTTCATGGGTAAGCGTTAAGTCGATCAGGCGCCGGGCTAAGCGAATGAGGCGATACAGTTTGATTAACAAATAATCGGGCAGTCGCTCCAGTCCTACGTCCACGGCGGGGCGATCTGCCAGCGGGAGCTGATAGACCCCCAATAGCAGTTGCCCGAACAGGGCTGAGGGCAATTGCTTGCGATCCTCCCAGTTCACCTCGTCTTGGGCACGTAGCAGGGCCAACAGCAATAGGTGAACGCCGGCCGCACGAGGCGCTGCAAGATCAAGCTGCTCGATGTTGAGGGCGAAACCCAGGCCGTACTTTTGGTCGATGATGCTCTCGGGATGTCCGGCATAGGCCGCCATTTCCCTAGTCAGGCCGGCAATGGCTAAACGCAGTTGTTCGGGGGTATCAAGTGTTGGTGCGATGATCCAGATGTCTTCGATCGGGCAGGTTGCGACGGTCTGTGCTGTTTCGGGGGCAGCGGCGCGCTCAATCTGTTCGCGGATCTGCTGGACACGTGACGGAGGGCTGACTGCTGATGCGACATTCGTTTCGGGCAGGGTGACCTGCTCCTCTCGCTCTGTTTCGGTCTGCGTCCTGGTTTCAGCTGATTTGAAATGCGGCTCGAAGGGGGGAGGCTCGGCCGCGAGCTCATCGACGCTCGGCAGAGGGTTGTTCTTAGGGGGCGTGACGACAACGCCGGGCGTCCGGATGACCCGTTGGGTATCGCCCAGCTCCAGGGCCAACATGCGGTAGGACTGTCCGAGTAAGCGGCTCATGCGTTCGAGCAGTTCATCCTGGACTCGCTCAAGATCAAAGGACTCAGGGTCGGTATCAAATTGGCCCAAGGTGTCGAGCCAAAACTCGGGGAACGCAAAGGCATCGGTCGGATAACGATTCCAGATTTGTTCAGCCTGGCTACGGAGAGCGATCAGGCGTTCAATTTTGGGTTTACCTAATCCGGCATACAGGGTTTGTGGAATGGAGGGCAGTAGGTGTTCGAGGGTGTCGAGCATCCGGCTGATATGCGATTGTGAAATGGGGTAGCCCCCAGCGGCAAGACGTCGTGCCAGCTCACGTTGCGAGAGTGTTGCGCCATCTGATTCAAGCATGGTCTTGAGTTTGGCCACCGCCAGAGCACGTTCGATGAAAGTGAGTTGGCCGTGCAGGTCGCTTTCAGCCAGATGGCCGAGTAGGGCGGTGATTTCATTGGTCCAGGGTCGGAACAGGCAATGAATGCGGAAGAAACGCTCATCGCGGGTTTCCTGCCACAGTTCGCCGAGAATCGCCAAGCGCGTATTGCCGCCGTTGCGGATGATGAAATAGGCATCTCCCGGGCGGCGAGTAATCGGCGGCGGTTGGTCCAGCCCGCGCTCACGAATGGACGCCTTGATATCGTTATACAGTGGATTGCGGACGAAGCGCGGGTTGTGTTCGTAGGGCCGCAACTGCTCCAGCGTGACCAGCATAGGCGTATCAGTGAGTGGATCGGACAACCGCTCTATCTCTGGTCCTAGAGGAAAGTGGTCCTGGTGCAGTTTGTCGGCGATCTCCTCCTGACTGAGCTTCTTCATTGGAGCAGCCTCAGTTAACGCCGGTTACGCAAATGATCACCGACCGCGAACTTGACGATCTCGGCAGTGCCCGAACCGTCGAAATACCGAGACAGTTGGGCGAGAAACCACCCCATGGCCGAGCGCCCACGCTGCAGACGAAAGACCACGGTGTAGTATTCCTCGCCAGGAGGAAGAACTTGTCGAATGGATGGGTGAACGATAATGGGACATTGATCCAACATCTAAAGACTCCTTGCCAAACGCTGTTGGCCTTAAGACTGAAAAAAATAATTTGATGAAAAATAGCGTCTTCGGGATTCGTTTTATCGAAACTCTGCATGTCTTCACACCTTAGAAATCGCTTCGCGCCATTCCGGAAACAACTCAATGGCCAGCGCTTGCATGGTTTCCAGCGCTGATTGCGAGCGTCGTTCACGTGACTGGCGAGTCTCGACTCGGTGGACTGGAAGACCATGGGAGGCGGCATTGAGGTAAGCCACTCGGTCCGGAACCGCGGTCTTCAGGACTGAGATGTTGGGAGCCCCGATGAAGGCCTCGTTCAGGCCACGGATGATCGATCGCGTGTCTATACGGATGCTATTTACCTGATTCAGCAGCAGTCGCAACGGTGGCAGCGTAATACCCAAGTGACGAAATGGTTCGAGTTCACTGAACAGCCTCAAGGTGCCGCGGCGTAGTTCTCGGGCGGCTAGCATTTCTGGCGTGATGGGGGACAGGGCGATATCGCAGGCGAGGATAGCCATCTCCAGCAGCACGCTACGTGCGCCTTGGGTGTCGATCAAAAGCAGGTCATAACGGGGGCGAAAATCATCTAGCAAATTGCGTAACCGCAATCGCCCGTCAGGGGCGTGCAGAAGTAATGTACTTAACTGCCCGCGAGCGTCGTTGGAGATGATCAGGTCGAGTCCCGCAATCACGGTGCTGGAAACAATCTGTGCAGGCGTTGTTAAGTTGAGCGCAATGAGCTCGTACGCGCCAGCGACAGCTTTCTGGCTCAAGGCGTAATAACCGGAGAGGGTGGGTTGGCTATCCAGATCGAGCAGTAGGACACGAAGACCAGCATCCGCCAGCAAACCGCCGAGATTGGCGGTTACTGTGGTTTTGCCTACCCCACCTTTGGTGGACACTACTGATACCACACGCATGGCATCAGGCCTGCTGCGCCAAACGCTCGGTGATCCATTGTTCGATCTCCAGCGAGTCCCAGCCGACGGCACGCAGTCCAATGCGTTTAGCCTGAGGGAATTTACCCTCCTTCATTAAGTTGTAGATGTGGGCTCGCTTGAAGCCGATTTTACGCTCAACCTCGTCACGACGCATGATGTGACGTTCGACCGATGGTTGATTTGCTTCAGTGATGGGGGAGGGTCGGTTGGGCATGATGGTCGCTCCTGGCGTCGATTGGCGCGTGGTGGGAAGTGACCTGAATTGAATAGCAGAAACGGCAGGGAGTCATTGCGCTGCAATTGAATGCGTTGCAGTGCAATGCTCTAGCCTGCTTATCTTTTTTTGAGGCTTCGATTGGCGGCTGCGAATTTTTCATCTAGTGTCCGCTTGCTTAACCCAGGTATCCCACCATAGCGAGCGATAATTGCATCGACGATTGCGGATTGACTCGTGAATACTGAGAGAGGCTTGCCGGCAGGCGAATGCTCTAAAAAGAGGCGGAGTAGGACGCCGATGATATTTTTGTAGGTGAGCTCGCTACGCTCGCTCAGGCGCCCATGAGTTTCGACCATTGCTTTGAGATCGTCCCTTTCAACTCCAATCCTTTGAAGATCTAGCAAAATCTCATGGTGTTGGCGCTGTAATATTTTTAACTCTCGCAGCAGAACATCTCGATCTGCCTGCAATGCAAGAAAGGTTCCTAAAGTTATTGTCTCTAGGGTGTTTCTGCTGCGCCCGAATAGAAAGGCGGGCCTCTGATCTGGGTAGAAAACTTGCATCCAGTTGAGAAGATCGGAATGGCGGATGGTCAATTGTTGAGGCTCCACGTATGTTCCCATTGGAACCGGAATGCCGAGGCAGCCGTAGCGCAAATCACCATTTCGTACGGCGTCTTCGATCTTTTCAACAGCTATTTGAAGGCTCGGCCATTGAGAGAGAAAGTCACTGAAAATATCCGGCCTAGACCATGCAGCTTTCAATATTTCTGACTCATGATGCATAAGATTGCACCAACGTAACGCGGCCTCGATGGGCCGATAGAAGAGCTTCGCTTGAGGATGAAAAGCGTAATCAGCCATATACCGCCGGACCTCCATTCCTCATGGCTCAGCCTCCAGCATTACTAACTCTTTTAGATTCAACCCGGGGAGGTTGTTCCATTTATCTAATAGTTGATTTTTTCATTCATGATTTGTTTCGGGGGGCAGGCAAAGTTAATTACCTTGGATGCTCTCCTGCGGTTGCTGGTCGCTCATGCACGCCCCGTCAGAGGATTGCTCCACTACAAAAATAATGGCGTGATCGGAATGGATGGTCCATTGCCGAGAGTGCAAAATTCTTAACCTGTCGTCCAAAATCAAGCCCATAGGTCCGCCTCTGTTTAAGATACTAAGCGATGCTAAGTCCATGGGAACTAAACCTGTAAGCCAATCAATCTGAAAAATGAAAAAATGGGCTTGCTGAGTCTTTATCATAGAGTAGTGGACTGCCCGAGTGATGCGCATGCATAGCGTTGTTCGGGACACCCTCATTACGGGAGTAAGCTGTTAAGGCTGAAATACGGGGCCGAGTAAATTTTTATGCGTGGAGATGCGCTTTCTAAAGAAAAGCGGAATAAATTCGAGTCGGCATGATCAACCCGGACATCCCACTGCACGCCATGCCGCCTCCGCGAGTTGGTGCCGGTAGAGTTCAGGGCTGCGTTTGACTCGGGCGGAGAGCCAAGCGCGGCAGTAGTTTTCCGCCGAGCCGATGATCAGTGACGGGACCAGCTCGAAAGGCAGGTCCTGCAAATCCTGGCGGTGGGCGGGGTCGCTGAACCATTTCTTGAGTGCGGCGCTCCTCGCGAGATTTGCCTCGGCGAGCCGCTCGTTGAAGCTGCTGCGCGCGACCGCAAAGCGCGCCTGGTACTGGAACCGCGCCCAATCGGGCTGGCTGACCACCCAATCCACGTAGCTGAATACCAGGGCATGCACCCATTCCTGAGTGGACGTGACAGCGCCAAGGTAGCTGTCCCTGAGCCGCGTCTGATCATCCAGGGCGGTCATGTACAACGCCGCGACCAAGCCTTCCTTGTTCTCGAAATGGTGATAAATGGCCCCCACGCTCATCTGGCTTTCGGCACGGATGATATCGATGGTGGTCGCTTCTATGCCCTGTAGGTTGAACAGCGTCAGCGCACATCGAAGGATGTGTCGCTTGGACTCGGCACGACGCCCGGGGTAGCAGCGCTCGAGGAGATCGACAGGTTCCATTTTTCGGCTCAGGCAAAAAGGGGCCATGGTAATTGAAACGAAGGCTAGGCACGAGCGATTGACAGGGCGGGCACTAACAGAATAATGTTCTTTTACAGAGCAATATTCTGTAAGTGATTCCAATCCACCTGACCAGAGATATCCCATGAGCCAGACTCTCAGCATGTACCAAAGCGTTGGTCCGTGCGCCTTCAGCAATATGGCCTGCCAGATGGCACCGTACTTCGGCACCATCAACCCGGAAATTTCTGTATTGACCCCCGGTCGTGCTGAAGTGAACGTGCCGTTTCGCAAGGAAATCACCAATCACCTGGCGTCCGTTCACGCGATCGCGTTGTGCAATGCTGCAGAACTGGCGGGCGGCATGATGACAGAGGTGTCCATCCCCAGCGGTGCCCGCTGGATTCCTAAAGGCATGACCGTCGAATACTTGGCCAAGGCCAAGACTTCCATTCACGCGATTGCCGACGGTAGCGAAATAGATTGGCAGACCTCGGGCGACAAGATTGTTCCGGTTGAGATCTTCGACGAGGCCGGAGTGAAGGTTTTCACAGCGCGCATCACCATGAACGTGAAGGTCGGCTAGATCGCCGGGTTACCCGCCGTTCCAGGCTGCAGCGGCGGGTCGCCGGTTGCTCCTGTCGTAAGCCTGGCGCTCGCGCCGCCATTGTCCGGGTGACACGCCTGTGGCGGCTTTGAATGCGCGGCTAAGTGCGATATCGCTGCCATATCCAGTCTGCTGCGCCGCGACCGCGATCGAGTGACCGGCAGCGAGGAGGAGCTTGGCACGATAGATCCGCCACGTCGTGATGTAGGTCAGCGGCGGGACTCCGACGACGGACCTGAACAGGGCCGCAAATGTAGAGCGCGACATACCGGCGTCGCGAGCAAGTTGTTCCAGCGTCCAGGGGTATGTCAGATCGGCGTGAATCCTTTGCAGCGTCTGCGCCAGTTGGCGATGAGTGAGTCCGGCGAGCCAGCCCTCGGGCAAATTGTCCTCCGAACTGGCCCAGGTTCGGATCGCCTGGATGAACAGCACGTCGAGCAGCCGGCCGACGACATAGGAACCGCCAAGGGCGCCTCGTGCTTCCTCCGCCCCGATCTGCTCAAGGATCGAGACCATTCGCCCCGCGTCGGACTTCGGCATCGCGATATGGACGACATCGGGCAGCAGCGCCGACAGGGGCTCGCCTGCGGTGTGGTCAAACGTGAACAACGTCGAGAAAAACTCGAGCGCTTCGCCGTCTCCGCCGAACGATACGGTTTCGCCGGTAACATGGTCGGCTATCTCCCAGCAGGGCACGGCAATTCGCTCAGGCGCATCACCCAATATGCCCATGACGCCCTGCTTAATGATTAGGCAGTCGCCTTCCTGGACGACGACCGGCGGGTGGCCGACTTGGGTGAACCAGCCCCGGCCCTTGGCAGCTACGACAAGCCGTGCCTGGCCGCCACTGTCGAACGAGATCGCCCACGGGGCTCGGGCGTGCATGCGTACGAAGAGCGAGCTCTCGAGCTGCATAGCGCTGAGGACGGAATCAAAGGGATGCATGACGATCTCGGACGATGGGTTATGAATCGAATACTCCAGTCTATGGAGGGTCCGGTCAAGCGCCACCATACTCCTGCCACATTCTGGGAGTTATGCATGAAGGTCTACCGTTTGCAGAATATCGGCTCAATCAACGGCCTTGTGGTGTGCGAGGAACCCATTCCTGAGCCAGGGCCGGGCGAAGTCCTGGTAAACATCAAGGCAACCTCACTCAATTTTCGTGACCTCACGATCATCAACGGCTGGTCCCCGTTCCCCCTTGAAGCAGGGCGTGTGCAATTGTCCGATGCCGCCGGCGTTGTCGAGGCAGTTGGCGCGGGGGTCACTCGTTTCGCGGCGGGCGACCGGGTGGCGAACAACTTTATGCCGGGCTGGCATGCAGGACCGTTCCGTGAGTTTGGGCCGCAATTTGGCAGCCAGCTCGATGGCTGGATGGCCGACTACCGCCCCATCGACCAGAACGAATTGGTCGCCATTCCCGATTCGATCAGCTTCGAGGAGGCCGCGACACTTCCGTGCGCCGCCGTCACCGCCTGGAACGCGGTCGCTGGTATCGGGCCGCATCACCGCGTATTGACGCAAGGAACCGGTGGCGTGTCGCTGTTCGCGCTTCAGTTCGCCAAGGCGCGCGGTGCCCAGGTGATCGCTACCACATCGTCGGTCGAGAAGGCGCAGAGGCTCCTCGCACTCGGCGCCGACCATGTGATCAATTATGCCGAGCATCCCAACTGGGGTGAACAGGTCAAGGCACTCACGGGTGGGCGCGGCGTCGATCGCGTGGTCGAAGTCGGTGGCCCGGGCACATTCGCTCAGTCCCTTAAAGCCATTGCTCTTAGCGGCCAGGTGTCGATGGTGGGCGCGCTGGCGGAGGGTGAGATGCCTGGTTACCTCGACATGTTCCTGACCTTCGCGCGGTTCCAGACGATTGCGACCGGCAACCGCCAGGACCTGGAAAACGTGCTCGCCGCTGTTGCACAGAGTGGCATTCGCCCGGTGATCGACAGCCGTTTTACCTTCGAGGAGTGCAAGGCCGCGTTCGAGCATTTCGCCAAGCGCAATGTGTTTGGCAAGGTCGTCATCACCAACGAAGCCGGAGAGATCCGGAAGGCAGCTGTAACCGCGCCGGTGCGACGCGTTTTATCGCACCCTATCAATGCCAGGAGTACATGAAATGGGAAAACTGAGTGGAAAAGTTGCTGTCATCACCGGCGGCGGTAGCGGTATTGGCCTTGCCTCGGCAAAGTTGTTTGCGCAGGAGGGCGCAAAAGTCGTCATCGTTGGCCGCACCCAATCTTCCCTTGATGCAGCCGCCGCCGACATTGGCGACAGCGCCGTCGCCATCGTCGCGGACGTTTCCGATCTGGCGGCGCTGGACGCGCTCTATGCTGAGGTCGGCTCGCGCTTTGGCAAGATCGACGTGTTGTTCGCCAATGCGGGCGTCAACAATCTCGCACCGTTCGAGGCGGTGACGCCGGAGGACTTCGACAGGCAGTTCAATGCCAACGTTCGTGGCCTGTTCTTCACCGTGCAAAAGGCGTTGCCGTTGCTACGCGACGGGGCGTCGGTGATCCTCAACGCCTCGGTGGCGCACAAAAAGGGCTCCCCGCTGCATTCGGTCTACGCCGCCACCAAAGCGGCGACACGATCCTTTGCCCGTAGCTGGACGACGGATCTAAAGAACCGGAACATCCGCGTCAATTCGATCAGCCCCGGCCTGATCGAGACGCCGATTTTTGGCAAGCTGGGTGTACCGGTTGAGGTGATCAAGCAAGCGCTGCCTACGATGCTTGCGGGCATGCCGATGGGCCGGGTCGGACGTGTGGAAGAGGCGGCAACAGTCGCTCTGTTTCTGGCAAGCGATGACAGCTCGTTTGTGACCGGCATTGATCTTCCGGTCGATGGCGGCATGGGCCAGGTGTAGGGCCGTCAGAAAGGGAGTTGAATCGCGCTCCTTCGGGACTCGGATTATTACCTGCCACCAGGCGCTGTCCTGCCCAGGATCAGGTCTGCCGCTTTCTCGCCGATCATGATTGCCGCAGCGTTGGTGTTGCCGGTAATCAGCGTCGGCATAATGGACGCGTCGGCGACCCGCAACCTTTCCACACCTTGCACACGAAGTTCGTCGTCAACGACCGCGAGTTCGTCGTGGCCCATCTTGCAGGTGCCCACGGGGTGGAAAACGGTGCCAAGGTTGGCGCGAATCCAGCTCTCGATCTGGTCGCGGCTGGCCACCTGCGGCCCAGGGACCAACTCGCCTTTGAGGTGGCGAGTGAGGGTGCGGGTTGTCGCCAGCTCGCGAATCAGCTTGAAGCCTTCTACCAGCATGTCGACATCAGTTGGATGACTCAGGAAGTTGGCTTCGATCAACGGTTTGGCGTTGGGGGCGGCGCACGCCAGGCGGACCCGGCCCCGGCTCTGCGGATGCATCAGGGAGACGTGGAAGCTGACACCGTGGCCCAGCGGGATTAACCGTTGCGGTTGGTTTTTTAGCGCCGGCGCCACGATCACTCCGAGCTCGGGTGTCTGCGCCTGTGGATTGAGACGAAGGAAACCGCCAGCCTCGACCGTATTGGAGGTCATGGGACCGCGTCGCCCAAACAGGTACTGCCACGGCGAAAGCAGCAGCGGCAGCCAGCTTTTGGGATGGGCGCTGAGGCCGTAGCCATGCTCGGTTCCGGTGCGATACATGAGTACGATGTCCTGATGGTCCTGCAGGTTCTCGCCAACCCCCGGCAGTTCGTGATGCTGGACGATACCGTGGCGCGCCAGTTCAGCTGCCGGGCCTATGCCGGAGAGCAACAAGAGTTGTGGCGAGTTGATCGAACCAGCGCAAAGGACGACCTCTCGGCGTGCCTGCAATTGCGTCACTTGGCCGGCCTGACAGACCTCTACGCCGGTGGCGCGTTTGCCCTCCAGCAATACTCGATTGGTCAGCGTGTTACTCAGCACCGTGAGGTTGGACCGGTGGAGGATTGGGTGCAGGAAAGCGCGTGCCGCGCTGCAACGCTCGCCATTGATCTGCGTGACATGGAAGGGGCCTATGCCTTCCTGTTGCTCGCCATTGAAGTCAGCGTTATAAGCCCAGCCCATTTCCTTCCCGGCCTGGTAGAACACTTGATTGATTGAGCTAGGGCTGCGCTGCTCGGCCACATTCAGCTCTCCGCCGCGACCGTGCCAGGGTGACTCACCGGGTTCGAAATGCTCGGAGCGACGAAAGTATGGCAACAGATCGTCGTAACTCCAGCCTCGGTTGCCTGCGGCGGCCCAGCGGTCATAGTCGTGGCGGTCGCCGCGGATGTAAATCATCCCGTTGATTGCGCTGGAGCCCCCCCAAACCTTGCCGCGTGGGCAGGGGATAGGCAGGTTGGCAGTGCCGGATTGGGCGGTGAAGCGATGCATCCAGTTCCACTTCGGGTTGGCAATCAAGCGGATGATCCCGGCGGGGATACGGATGTAACCGCCAGGAAGCAGTGTGCGGTCGCTGGGGCCGGCCTCAACCAGGCAGACCGAGACGCTGGGGTCGGCAGAAAGCCGGTTGGCCAGGACGCAGCCGGCAGAGCCGGCGCCCACCACAATATAATCGAAGGAACGGGGGGCAGAGAAAGTCATGCAGGCACCTTTATTGGGTGTTCTTAGTCACCGCGCTTGGACGCGATAGCCGGTTGAAGGTACAAACAGCGCCGTCCGCGGCGTGCCCCAGCCCTCATGACAGGCATACCAATACCCGTCGGGCGTTCTAGAGGCCAAGCAACGTGCCCATGTCCACCATCAGTTGCACGCCCACTACAAAACCATCGCCGCTTAGCTCGCGGGCACCGGGGTTGTAGAAATTGTCCGGGTTGAAGATGTACTGCACCGAAGGTTCCAGAGCGATGTTTGGGGTAAGAGCGACATGGGCATTGGTTTCCAGTGCGTATACGTCACGCTGACCTAGACGCGTATCGCCGCCCGCCGCCGTCCGGCTTTCGCGCTGGAACTCCAACTGATGGTTGTTCAGGCGCAGGTAGCTGGCCTTGAGATTGAGTTTGTCCTGAGGCCTGTCGAAGGGGCCATAGTAAGTCAGGCCCACCTCGGCGAAGTGACGAAACGGCTGTCTGTCGTCGGCCGACACCGAGAGCGAGCCAAACGCCCCCAGTGCCTGTGGCGATGTCAGTTGCCCGGCATCTGCGCGCCAAAACAGCTGCTGGAACTTGAAGAAACCACCGGCACTTCCATGGTCGCTTTCGCCGGTAAGCGGGTCGATCTGGTTGGCGGTGTTCAGGTAGGCGTCGAGTTCATAATGCGAGCGGTAGGGGTCGATGCTTTCGTCTTGTTTAGGGCCGATCCCAAGCAGCAGCGTAGTGCCGCTGGCGTCATCGGTGCTGAAGTCGAGGCCGTGGCGCTTCTTGAGGTAGTCCACTGGGTTCGACTCGAAGGCGCCCGCGTGCAGGTAGATGTCTGGCAGCATCTGGTATTTAAGGTAGCCACCCCAGGTGCCGTATGGCGGCGGCAAGATACCTGTGGAGGCGTCGATGACCGGGTCGTTGCAGGTGACTACGGTTTCGCAGTTATAGATCAGGAAGTAACGCCGAGCGTTGGTCCGCCCGATATGGGTATCGAGGCGCCCGTCCAACCATTTTTGTTCCCAGGTGAGCAGGCTCAACTGATTGGCGCCAATGTCGTTATGCAGCGGTGCGCCACCGAAGTAACTGCCCACCGCACCTTGCCATGTCGGTCCGGTCGGTTGGCCGGTGCCACGGTCGAATATGAATACACTTTCCTCAACATGCAGCGAGGCGCCGTCGAGTCCAACGAGTTTGGCGAGATCAACATCGGCGCCTAGGAATAAGTCGCCGCTGTTGCCGAAGCGGTGTTCGCGCGGGCCGGTGTCCAGGTTCATCATCGACAAATTGGAGAAAATTGCATGAGGCTTCACGCCATTGAGCCGGAGCTGTTCACCAAGCCCGGCCAGCGGGCCGCTGCTGGAGCGCTCGGCTGAGTTTGCCGACAGGCTCAGGAGGCCGGCGCAAAAAAACGCCGGCAGAGTGCGAAGGATGTTCATGGTCAGGTACTCGTCTTGTTGTTTTATTGTGTGACGTTCGCCTATTCCCGCTTAGGCATTCCGGCGTTGTGGCCGGTCTGTTTCGATGCAGCGTCAGACGCAGAGATAACCGCCATCCACCGCCAGAACGGCGCCGGTGATAAAACTGGCGCCATGCCCACAGAGGAACACCGCGGCACTCGCCACCTCGATGGGCTCACCCCAGCGCTTCAGCGGTGTACGCCGCATGATTTGGGCAGTGGCGTCTTCATCGCTTTTGAGTCCAGCCCCCAGCGGTGTGTCGATCCAGCCGGGGGCGATTGCGTTGACCCGGATGCCTTGGGGGGCGTACTCGCAGGCCAACGACTTGGTCAGTTGCACGATGGCGCCTTTGCTTGCGCTGTAGGCCGGCCGGTCGGCAGAACCGAAGCTACTGAACAGCGACGCGATGTTGAGGATGCTGCCGCCCTGTTTCGCAAGAAGTGGTCGGGCCAATTCGCTGGCGTGCATGGTCGAGGTCAGGTTGAGGCGCAGCACCCGCTCGAAGGTGGCCAAGTCGTATTCAATGCGGTCGCGGCTAATGCCGGCGTTATTCACCAGGACGTCCAGGCGCGGCAGGGCAGCGAACTGGTGCTCCAGTCGTTGAGGGTCGGTGAGGTCAAGTTCCTGGCATTTGATACGGGGATGGTGTGGGGCGTTTTCGCCATTCGCGGCCAGGCCAAGGGCCAGGACTTGCGCACCGAGCTCGGCGAAATGAATGGCAATGGCGGCGCCGATGCCGGAGGTTCCTCCGGTGACCAGCACCTGCTGACCGGCAAACAAATTGTCCTGAAAAACCATGAGTGCTCCTTTAGGCGTTGGCCAAGGCTGGATTGGGGTTGACCAATATTTTGATCTGCGATTTGTCGCTGAGCAGTGCTTCGAAGCCGTGTTCCACCGCGTGCTCAAGGGATACGCTACGGGTCACCGCACGAGCCAGGTCGAGGCTGCCGTCGGCGAGCAGGGCAATGAGCTCGGGGTAGACGTCGCGGTAACCGACGCTACCGATCAAGCTCAGCTCTCGGTTGACCAGGTCGAAGGCGTCCAGTCGGATCTCGCCCATCAGGCCTACCAGGACCAATTTTCCTCCTTTACGCAGGCAAGTCAGGGCAGCATTGAGGCTGGTTTGGCTACCCGCGGCCTCGAAGACGCAGTCTGGAGCGGCACCTTCTTGCAGTTGCGCTGCAGCCAAATCACCTTCGCGTGCGTCGATGGCTCGGCTGGCACCGAATTCGCCGGCCAGGGCCAATCGTTCCGGGCTTATATCGACCGCTGTGATGTCCACCACGCCACGCAGACGAGCCAGCATGATCAGCAACAAACCGATCGGGCCGAGTCCAAACACGACACAGCGATCCCCGGGAGTCAGGCTGCTACGGCGCAGGGCGTGCAAAGCGACGGCAGCCGGTTCGAGCACTGCGGCTTGGCGTAAGCTGACGCCGTCAGGAAGGCGGTGCAGCATATAGGCGGGTACCAGCGCCCGTTCGGCGAAACCACCGTCGCCCATCAGACCGATGAACCCCATCGATTCGCACAGGTTATAGCTGCCCTCCCGACAGTAACGGCACTCGCCACAGCGGTACTCAGGCTCCACTGCAACTCGGTCGCCGATCTCCAGACTCGTGACGCCGGCGCCGATAGCGCTGATGACACCGCAGAACTCGTGGCCGAGTGTCAGGGGGGCGCGGCATCCCGAAAGGGGGTGGGGCTCGGTTTGGGGAATCGAGTGCGGACCATCCTGATATTCATGCAGGTCACTGCCGCAAATTCCGCAGTAGGCGACCTGCAATTCGACTTGACCTACTCCTGGCGCTTGGAGCTCAACGTTGCTCAGACGCAGGTCGCGGGCGGCATGCCAACGCAATGCTTTCATGGTTGGTTTCCTTGTAGAACATGGGTATCCAGGCCACTGCGACGAGCCAACACGGCAGGAGCGGTTTCCTGGAGGAACAGCGAGAGAAAGGCAGCAAGCAAGGCGCCGCCACAGGACATCCACATGACGATGGACATCCCAAAGCGGTCTGCCGCGAATCCGGCGATGGTGGGTGCGACGAAGCCACCGACCAACTCACCAAGGCCCATGATCATGCCCAGGGCAGTCGCGACGGCGGCGCGGGGTACGGTTTCGGCCGGAATGGTTGCCATAAATAGGGTGAAACAGCCTAACCCGGTGTAGGTCAGCAGCAGCAGAAGGCCGAGGCTGGTGGCGTTCGGTGCATAGAGCAGGGCCAGAGGGCAGCAGGCGGCCAGCAGGGAAAAGATCACCAGGGTTGGTCGACGACCGATGCGATCCGAGATCGCTGGAACGGCGAAGCCCCAGATCACCCAGGCGGCGCCCAGGCAACTCATCAGGTTGCCCATGGTTGCGGGGCTGAAACCACGGGTATTGACCAGGAAGATCGGGGTGAAAGAGATCAGTACGATGAACCAGGTGACGAACACACAGCTGATCAGGGTGCAGAGCAGGATATTGTGGCTCCTGAGCAGCGCCATGGGATTGGCTTTGGGGGCTTTGACGCTGGCTTTCGGCCCTCTTTCGAGGGGCTGATCGGGGCGCACATAACGCCAGATGAGCCAGGCGATGAACAGGCCTGGCAGCAGCGAAACGATGAACGCATGGCGCCAACCGAAGGATTCCGCCAGGGCCACAAGTACTGGTGGGCCGATGACTGCGCCTAGAAGCCCTGCCGCAGAGCCCTGCAGCAAGCCCATGTTCAGACCGCGTCGGTGCGGCGAGGAGGCTTCCACCATCAACGACTGAGAAAGCGGCAGAATGGGGCCTTCAGCGAGCCCCATGATGCCGCGGAACAACAGCAGGCTGAGGAAGCCGCCCACCAACCCGGACAACGCCGAGCATAACGAGAACAAGATCACTGCAGCCACGAGCAGCGACTTGCGCTTGCCTCGGCGGTCGGACCAGGCGCCCACCAGCGCACCAGACATCGCCCAAGCCAGTGCGAGCACCGAGGAGAGCATTCCCAGGTGGCTATTGCTCAATTGCAGCTCTTTCTGCAAAAAGGGAAACAGGAACGACAGCGCAAGGCGATCGAAGAAGACGAAGCCAAAGGTTAGAAATAGCACACCGAGGAGGACGTTTTCGTAACTGGCGTTTTTTTTGTTATGTGCCATGTTGGGCTCCAGGCCGGGCTCGCCGGCCAGCGGGGAAGGGCGCAATCGCTAGACGTGCGCACTTGGGATCAGCGGAACAAGGAATCGATATAAGCGGCGCCGACGCCGATCTTCTCGTAGTGCGCGCGGCACATTGCGATGTAGTCGTGGACATCGAAGAACCCATCCGGATTGCCCTTTTCGTCGAGCCAGATCAGTGGCCCCTTGACGATGAAGAACGCGCGCATTGGCTCTTCGTGTTCATAAGCAACCAGGGTGTGGCCTTCGCCGGGCGTCTCATACACGAAGTCGCCCGCGGTGGCAGTCCAGTCGTGTTCCAAATAGCCCCATTTGCCGCTGATGGTGTAGGCGAAAACCTCGTGGGGGTGGTAATGGCGGTTAACCAGGCCGGCGCTCGTCGCCATCAAGATGTCGCACCAGCGATTCTCACTGGGTGCGATCCATAGGGGCCGTGATTTCACGGTCTCGGTGAAGGGCACGTAGAGGCTCTCGTCTTCCGTCGGTGCATTGGGCAGATAGACTTCCGGCTTGGCGTCCGGCTTGAAGCAGTTAGGGATGGGTTGTAAGTCTTTCCAGAATTCACGGTTAGCGGCTTCGGGCATGATTGGCTTCTGTCGTTGTTGTCGGTGAAGCCGACTATAAACAGCGTGGGGAGGGCGGGTTTGACCTTGGCCGCCAAGATATTTGTGCTGTTCGGACACCGTCTGGCGACTGTTGGAGCTCTTCGCCCCCTGGCGGGGCAATCACGACAGAAGGCCGATTGACGGCAGCGATTATTAAGATATTAATAACAGGGCGCCCGGTTCGGTTGCCTGACTCCGGGACCCCCACGCAACGTTCGACGAGAAAAATAAAAATGTCCGAACATACCTTGCTTGAAACCCGGCGGGCCAGTACTCGGAATATTCCGGTGGAACAACGCCTGGCGTTCTGGGAGGACTACAACGCCTCGATGCTGGTTGGACTCAAATGTTCATCGCACTCTCCGCTTGGCTTCGCGGCGACACAGGACAATCTCTGTCTCGACCGCCTGCGGATGGCCCGGATCGGCGGCAATGAACACGTGATCGAACGCGATCGCTCTATGGTCCGCGCGGTTCCCAAAGAGTCGATCTTCGTTTCGCTGGTCCTGGGTAACCAGTCGTTTTTCTATCAGGACAACGGCTGCCACTTGCTACAGCCAGGTGAACTGGTGATCTACCGAACTGACAATCCGTACCTGTTCGGATTCTCCGGGCCAATGCGCCAGTTCATCTTTGATATCCCTCATGACGACTTTGCCGAGCGCTGCCTGCGCAACTTCAAGGGACCGCTTAAGTTAGGCGCCGAAACGTCGGTACAGCGCCTGCTGGTTCGCGCGCTCGGTGAGCGCACCGAGGATTTCTTCGATGCTCCGTGGGACGACGGCGCCGAGCGTTTCCAGGAAGAGATCTACGATCTGCTGGCAAGCATTATCAGCGACCACACAGGTGAGCATCGTGCCAGTGCATTGAGCGCGTCCTATCTGTTGGCTGCCAAACAGTACATTCAGGACCGTCTTGACGACCCGACGTTGAGCTGTGAACAAGTGGCCACGGTTGCTGGCATTTCCAGTCGCCACTTGACGCGACTCTTCGCTCAGGAAGGCGGGACTCCCAGCCGCTACCTGCTGGAAAAGCGTTTAGAGCGCGCTCATCACTTGCTCGCTTCGCCTCTGGGGCGGCGCCTGGATATCGCAGAAATAGCGTATCGCCACGGATTTTCCAGTCAGGCGCATTTCGCCCGCGCCTTCAAGGCCCGCTATGGGATGACGCCCAGTGACGTTCGTGCCCGTTGACCACTGCCCGGGTATAGAGGCCATCCTTGGCCCAAACAATCGCTCAGACGTCGACCGTCTCCGTCAGATGCGCCATCAGCCACTGGCGGAAGCGGTTGACGCTTTGCCTATTCGGGGCCCGGCCTTGGGGTTCCAGCAGGCAGAACTGTGCGTCGGTGCGCAGGATGGTTTGCGTCGGCCGCACGAGGTTGCCGGTTTGCAAGTGATTGCTGAGCAGGCCTGACCAGGCCAGGGCGATTCCCTGGCCAGCCAGCGCCGACTGAATCAGCATGGCGTAGCTGTTGATATTGATGCGCCGGCGAGGTTCTGGTGCGGGGTAACCCAGGCGCTGGAACCATTCTTTCCCGCCAATCCAGTCCCGGTGCTGGTCTTCCAGCCATAACCAGGTGCATCCACCCAATTGCTCCAGCGTTTCAATCCCAGGGTGCTGTGTCAGATAGGCAGGGCTGCATACCGGGAAAATCTCTTCGTTGAACAACGGCGTGACTTTCATGTTTTTCGGTGGCGTGCTGCAGTAATAAAGCGCCAGGTCACAGTCCAGCCGGGAAAAATCACTGACTTGATCTGTCGCGATGATGCGCAGGTCAATCTCCTCATTCTGGCGTTGGAACTCCGACACAAGCGGCAGCAGCCACAACGACGCCATCGCCGTACTGGTGACGACGGTGACTTGCTGCGCGCCTTGCCATTGGCGCATTCCTGCGGTGGCCTGGGCGATTTGCTGCAGCGTATCGCGGATGCTCTCGCAATACTGGCTGCCCGAGCCGGTGAGTTTTATTTCGCGAGTCGTGCGGGTGAACAGCGCCGTACCCAGATAGTCTTCGAGCAAGCGGACCTGGCGGCTGATTGCGCCTTGGGTGACGTTCAGTTCGCGTGCCGCCATGGTGAAACTCAAGTGGCGGGCGGCGGCCTCGAACGCCACTAGGCTGTTGAGGGGCGGCAAGGGTTGCAGTTTCATCAGGCTGGGTCACTGTCTTATAAGGGTTAAGCGCACAGATATTGTGCAGAAGCCAGTGTGCAGTGACTATCTTATTAGCGAGGTAAGGCTAAAGGTCAAGGACCAGGTCAGAAGTGGGCTTGCTGCAGCACAGTAAGCGCAGGCCTTTGTCGATTTCCCGTTGTCTGATACCGCCGTTGTGATTCATCTCCACCGTACCCTGTAGCAGGCTGGTCTTGCAGGTGCCACAAACGCCCTGGCTGCAGGATGAGGGCACGATCGCGCCGGCTTTCTTGGCGGCAGACAGCACGGTCTGATTGCTCGACATGCTGAACGTCTTGCCTGACCGCGACAGCGTCACGGTGAAGACGTCCTGCTGGTCGAGCGGAGCGGCTTGTTCGATCAACGGTTCTTCATTCAGCGCAGCAATGTCGAAGCTTTCTTGGTGGTAGTGGGCGAAATCGAACGCGGCTTCCCTGAGCAGCGACTTAACCGCTTCCATGTAACCTTGGGGGCCGCAGGTAAAGATTTCCCGTTCCTTGTAGTCCGGCACCTGCTGGCTCAGCAACGACAAGTCGAGCCGGCCTATCGGCTGCTGCCATTGAGCGGTGTCGCCGAGACCTTCGCAAACACTGATGACCCGCAACCCCGGCATGGCGGCTTGCATGCGCGTCAACTCCCCGTGGAAGATGATATCGGTGGGCGTGCGGGCGCTGTGCACAAACACGATGTCGAGGTTGCCGGCCATGTCGCAGGCGGCCCGGGTCATCGACATCAGGGGCGTTACGCCGGAACCGGCGGACAGGTACAACAACTTGGTCGCCGGATGGCCAACCGGTGTAAAGCTGCCCGCCGGCCCGGACGCCTTCAGGCTGTCTCCGGGCTTGAGGTTGTCATGTAGCCAGTTCGACACCGCGCCCCCCGGCACGCGCTTGACGGTAATGGAAAACGCAAACGGCCGGGTTGGGGAGGACGACAGGGTGTAGCAGCGAGCGACGGTCTGCCCGCTAATGACGGGTGAGATCGTGATGAACTGACCCGGCTCGAAACTCAGCGCGCTGAAGTCCGCACACCGAAAGACAAAGGTCTTTACGTCATGGGGTTCCTGGCGTACAGCGCAGCATTGCAGGGTTTTCTGTTCGCCGCTGTGCCACTGCGCGCCGAACGTACCCCAGGTGGTCGGGTCGGCAAAACGCTGGGCCGCGCTGGCGCTTCCAGGGCGCGTGGGGTTTTCGTAAGTCGTCATGTCCATTCCTCACACGCCATGGGCGGACAGACGCGCCGCGTACCAACGCAAGAACTGGTCGACATAGGTTTCGGTAAAGGCCGAGAACGGCCCGGGCGTGTAGGCAGGATCCTGGGTGCCGCTGTGGGTGATGCCGACGAGGCTGGCGTCCTGCAGGTTGGTCGCGACCCAGACTTCGGTCAGCTTATCCACCTGGTAATCGACGCCTTCGACGGCATCAGCATGGACCAGCCATTTGCTGCGCACCAGGGTCTTATCGGGCGCCAATGGGATGATGTAGGAGACCACGGCGTGGTCGCTCATGATGTGGGTCCACGAGTTGTGTGTCCAAAGATGCACGTCGCCCAAATCGCGGCGCGTGAGGTCGCCAAACAGCCGGGTGCACGCCACGCGGGTGTCCAGGGTCTGGGATTCGCCGTTGCCGGCAATGGCCAGTCGCTGTGAGCGGAATTGGGTCACAGCGTCTTCACCCAGGTGTTCGACGGCGTCGCAGATATAACCTTCGCGTTCCCAGTTGTCCTTGGTATCGGCATTGCGGCGGTGATACTCCGCCAGTGCCTGAAGTGAATCCTCGCCCAGTCCGTCGGTGCAGAAACCGAAATCTTCGGGCAGGAAGGAAGCGGTCAGCTCCGGGTGAGTGGCGGCGCAGTGATAACACTCACGGTTATTCTCGATCACCAGTTTCCAATTGCCGTTCTCGATGATTTCCGATTCGTAGGCGATCTTGGAGTGAGCAATGTCGTATTGGGCGAAGCGCGGTGTCATGACCTGGTCAAGGTACAGGATGTCTTCCGGCGGCTCGTCGCCCAGGCAGACGAAGACGTGGGTGCCGACCACCCGAGTGTTCACAGGGATCAAGCTTTTGCATGTTGGGTCGAAATCCTGGCCCATGTGTGCCGCATGTTTCAGGCTGCCATCCAGGTCGTAGGTCCACTGATGATAGGGGCAGACCAGCATGCCCACCGTCGACTTGCCGGCCGGTTTCAAGCGAGCCCCGCGGTGCCGGCAGACGTTGCGAAACGCCTGCACATGTTCGTCGTCATCGCGCACCAGGAGGATGGAGGATTTGCCAATGTCGATGGTCGAGACATCACCCGGTTCGGGGACGTCGCTGGTGACCCCCACCAAAATCCAATGTTTGGTGAAGAAGATATCGACGTCGGTTTCAAAAACATCCTGGCGACCGAACAATCCGCCAGGCATGCCATGGCCGGGCGTGCGGTCGGTCAGAAGTTCACGATGGGTTTTCACGGTATTAATTGTCATTATGGGTCTCGCTCAAACGCAAAGTTGATCAGGCGGCGAGTACAGTTTGGAAAGGTAGGATAAGGTCGTCAACGCGCTTTAATTTCACGCTTGCATAACTTTTCGCTATGCGTAGAAATCGGCTTTAAAGTCTTTTTATCAGTAGTTTAGGTAACTGTCATCGCGCAGCCAATCGATCAATGCCTGGGTAATAGGCTCAAGTTTCCGACCACTCGGGATAACCAGGTAATAAGCGTCTTTTGGCTTGACCACGTACGGTGTAATTCTGACCAGTTCACCACTGGTGAGTCGGTGCGCGATCAGTCGACTCCATCCCAGTGCAATGCCGTGGCCTTGAATAGCCGCCTCAATCGCATCGTTATAGGAACTGCAGCGAAACGAATAGTTGAGCTTGGGGCGCATATCGCCGAGTTCCCGGCACCAACGGTTCCAGGTCATCCAGCCTTCCAGGGTGGAATCCGAGTCAATCAGAGCCGTGTCCAAAAAATCTACAACGGATGAAGGGGCAGCGTTGGCGGCAAGCCAGACCGGCGAGCAAACAGGGAACACTTCTTCATCGAACAGGAAAACCGAACTTCCATCCTCCCATTTCCCGTTGCCGAAACGGACAGCCAGGTCGACGTCGTCCCGGTACGAACTGGGCGAGACCTGTTGCGTCAGCAAGCGCAACTTCAGCTTTGGTTGCAGGGTGCGCAGTGCAATCAATCGGGGGAGTATTCTCAAGTGAGAAAACGCTTCCGTGCAGGCGATGGTGACCTCCTGCTCTCCAATGCCCTCGGCAATTTTATCGAAAACACTGGCCATGCGATGAATGGACTCCGCGACGACCAGATGCAGGACGTAGCCTTCGTGAGTCAGCTTGATTGACCGATGAAGCCGATGGAACAGCTTGGTCTCCAGAGTATCTTCCAGCAACCGGATTTGTTTGCTGACGGCCGCTTGCGTCACGCCTAGCTCTTGGGCGGCCAGGGTGAAACTGGCCAAACGCGCCACGGCTTCGAATTCCAGCAACGCCGTCATCGACGGTATCAACCGCCGATAACCCTTGACCTTCTTATCGATATCGCTGGGTTGCATAGGTGTGTTCCAACGCCGTGCCTGTTGACTCAAGCCACCGAAGATACTCTTGCGGGCTCAGCAAGCACCGGGTGCGACAGGTTGTGCCCCAGCAGTGCCCGATACAGTTCGCCGTCGCCCAGGATGCCCAGGACAGTACCGGCCTCGTCCTGCACGATCAGTGGATGGCCCGTTTCATAGCGAATCTGCAGGGCGTCGCGCATGGTGGTAATCGGCGGCACGCAAGTGGGTTGTCGCGCCAAGGTTTCGATTCGCTCGGTCGGATTCCATGATTGGACGTGTGCGGCGGCGGCGCCTTTTCGAAGGCTGGCCAAATGACGCTGCGGATTCACCGCCATCCAAAAGTTTTGAGCCGTATCCAGGCAATATTCGTCGCGGACAAAAACGCACTGATCCAGCGGGGTCATCAAGCTTTTCGCGCACAGCACATTCAACGGGTTGGTGTGGGCGACAAAGTTGCGCACGTAGTCGTCGGCCGGGTTGAGTACGATCTCTTCGGGCTTACTGTACTGGATGATCTTGCCGTCTTTCATGATGGCAATGCGCGTGCCCAGCTTCAGGGCTTCGTCCAGGTCATGGCTGACGAAGACGATGGTCTTGTTCAGCTTGCGTTGCAGATCGAGCAACTCATCCTGCAGGCCTTGGCGGATCAGCGGGTCGAGGGCAGAGAAGGGTTCATCCATCAGCAGGATGTCGGCGTCCATCGCCAGGGCACGAGCCAGGCCGACGCGCTGCTGCATACCGCCGGACAGTTCGTCGGGCTTCTTGTTGCGCCATTGGGTCAGGCCCACCAGCTCCAACTTTCCATCCACCAGCGTGCGGCATTCCTTTTCCGACCGGCCCTGCATTTCCAGGCCGAAGCTGATGTTCTCGCGCACCGTCAGCCACGGCATCAGGGCGAACTTCTGGAACACCATGGCGATGCGCTGGGTGCGCATCATCTTCAGTTCGGCGAGGGGGCAGGAGGCGATGTCGATCTGTCGGCCTTCGTGTTCGACGAACAGCTTGCCGCGGCTGACGGTGTTCAGCCTGTTGATGCAACGCAACAAGCTGGATTTACCGGAGCCGGACAGGCCCATGAGCACGCAGATCTCACCTTTGTTGACCTCCAGGTTGGCTTTCTCCACGCCGACGATCAAACCGGTTTTCTGAAGAATCTCCGTCCGCGAAATGCCTTGGTCGAGCAGATCCAGGGCGGGCTTCGAACGGGCAGAGAAGATGACGTCGACGTCTTCAAAACGGATGATGCTCATACGTCACCTCTTTTTACGGCTTCGCGTTGTTTGCAGATTCGGTCGAGGATGATCGCCAGCAGCACGATCGCCAGGCCGGCTTCAAAACCCATGGCGATATCGGCGGTGTTCAGCGCGTTGACCACGGGTTTACCCAAGCCATCGGCACCCACCAGTGCGGCGATCACCACCATCGACAACGACAGCATGATGCATTGGGTGATGCCGGCCGCGATGCTCGGCATCGCATGGGGCAGTTCAATGCGCGCCAGCAGCTGGCGACGGGAGCAGCCGAAGGCCTTGCCAGCGTCCATCAGTTCGTCCGGAACGTCGCGAATGCCAAGGTAGGTCAGGCGGATGGGCGCAGCAATCGCGAACACCACCGTGGAGATCAGGCCTGGGACCACACCCAAACCGAAAAGGGTCAGGGTAGGGATCAGGTAGACGAAGGTCGGTACGGTCTGCATCAGATCAAGTACCGGACGCATCAGGGTGTAGAACATCGGCTTGTGCGCGGCCACAATGCCCAACGGTACGCCGGCGATCACGCACATGAGTGTGGCGAACGTCACTTGCGCCAGGGTCTCCATGGTTTCCTGCCAATAGCCAAGGTTCAATATCAGCAAGAATGAGAAGGTGACGAAAAGTGTCAGGCTGACCCTGCGTTGGATGTAATAAGCGAGGAACGCAAATATCGCGATCAAAGCCAGGGGGTTGAACCAAAAAAGGACGTGAGTCAGCGCAGTGATGGTCCCGGACAGCGCCAGCGATATCGCGTCAAATACGTCTGCGCCATGCTGCGTCAACCAATCGACATACCGGGCAATCATTTCGCCCAGGGGAAGTTTTTCTTGGGTAATCCACATATCACTGATCCGGCTGATGGAAAGAAATCGAAAGCCAGCGATCGTCCGGACGCAATTTCGCGTGCCAGGTTTGCAGGCAAGACAAAGCGACTGCGCGAGGCGTCGCGCGAGCAGTTATCGATGTTTGGGCAGGGGATGAGTAACAGCAGAAACATGTGACAAGGCCAGTCGTTCCGGTATTCTTTGGCCGAATGTGAAGGGATTTACAGAGGTGTGCACTGCAAGATTCATAATGGCGGCTCGTTGTTGTTTTGGTTTGGAGTCCGTTGCCTGTTAGAGATAGTCGTCCAGGTGCCTTTCGCTGACAAATCATTTTATGTCAGTACGTCATGATTTTTTATCATCAATGATTCGCCTTTCAGTAGCTGAAAAAGTCAATTAAATGTACTTTGGTGTACATTTAGACGCCATCATCGTACATTTGCGTCACGCATTATTGAAAAGGTAAGCAGGATGCCCCGGGTAAGAAAGGCGCATGGAAAGGCTCAGGATGCAGGTTGGCGGGGCTCACCGGAGGGGTGGCTGGAAGCGGCCTACGAGGCCCTCAAGGAGTCGGGAATCGATGCGGTTCGGGTCTTGCCGCTGGCCAAGCGCCTGGGCTTGTCACGCACCAGCTTCTACTGGTTTTTCAAAGACCGCGAGCAGCTGCTGGATGCGTTGCTTTCGCGTTGGCGAGAGACCAACACGGGGGCGCTGATACGGCAAAGTGAAAGCTATGCCGAAAGCATTTCCGAGGCGATTCTAAATGTGTTCGAGTGCTGGCTCAACCCGCAATTGTTCGACTCGCAGTTCGAGTTCGCGGTGCGCAGCTGGGCGCTTCAGTCCGCTGAAGTGGCCCAAGAGGTGGCTGTGGTGGACGAGCAACGGATGAATGCCCTGGCGAGTATGTTCAAGCGCTTTGGCTACGACACCCAGGGGGCTGACGCGAGGGCTCGAACGATCTATCTGACGCAGATCGGTTACATTACCATGAACGCCACTGAGTTGATCACCATACGCTTTCAGCGCATCCCACATTACGTAAGCATCTTCACCGGTAAAATCCCCAAGCCGCGTGAGCTGGATCGTTTCTACGGGCAGTTCGGTTATGCCGAAAAAGAGCCTGGGATTTTTGTTCCTTTGACCGAGACGTTCGAATGTAACGGCGATGATCAATGAGGCCGTGGGGATCATTGGCGGCACTGGCTGGTTGGGCGGCGCGATTGCCAAGGCAGTCCTGACGAAGGGATTGGTGCCCGCGGGCAACCTGATCATTTCCAATCGCTCGGGCAGCCACCCGTCGACACGACAAGGCCCTTGCCTGGTCACGAACAATCAGGATCTCGTCGATCGCAGCGATGTAATCATCATTGCGGTTCGCCCCGAGCATTTCACCAGCCTGAATATCAATGCGGCTGGCAAGACTGTTGTTTCCCTGATGGCCGGGATCAAGGCACAGGCGATCATCGAGCAGACCTCGGCTGCGATGGTCGTGCGTGCGATGCCCAGCGCGGTGGTGGAAATCGGGCAGTCCTTCACGCCTTGGTATTGTGCTGGAGAGGTAGAGGCGAAAACGAGAAACCTCATGCAACGCGCGTTCGAATGCGTGGGCACGGCAGCTGAGGTTCTGGAAGAGGACTTCATTGATTATCTCTCGGCGCTCTCGGGCACCGGTCCGGCCTTTCCGGCTTGTTGATGACGGCGCAGGCCAATCAAGCGATGCTCGCCGGCATCCCTTGCGACATCGCGCAGCTTGCGGCGAAAAATGTCGTAGTCAACAGCAGCCAATTGCTGGCGAGCCGCGACGCCCAGCAAATTATCGATGCGTTGGCCGTCTACCGTGGTGTAACAGCCGCTGCCTTGCAGGCGATGAGTGAGGGGCATTTCGAAGAACAGATTGGAAGGGCGTTGCAGGAAGGCGCTGCGGTTGCTCGCAAGGGCTTCAAGCTTGATAAAACGAAGCCCTTTTAAGGGGGCTTCGTTAGGCGTCGTATTTATTCCGCTTTGAAGCAGTACACCGCCAACTTGTTCCCATCCAAGTCACGAGCATAAGCTGCATAAGCATTGTCAGCCCAGCCTCGCGGGCCTGGCAGGCCTTCGCAAACGCCACCGTTTGCCAATGCGGTTGTATGGAAGGCATGAACCGCCGCGCGGTTCGGTGCTTCGAAACTGACGGTGACACCGTTGCCGATGGTGGCCGCACTGCCGTTGGCCGGGTTGAGGACAAAGAACGACGGTTTGTCGACGCCCCAGATGGAGCCGGTATCGGCGAGATCGGCAACACGCTTGAGGCCGATCTCTTTCAAGGTGGCGTCATAAAACGCACGTGCTTTTGCCAGGTTGTTGGTGCCGACGGTGACATGGGTAAAAACGGGCATCTTGGTTTCCTTTTCTATGGGAGTACTTGGATGATCGACCGAAACTCAGAAATGAATGACGGTGCGAATGCTTTGCCCGGTGTGCATCAACTCGAAGGCGTCGTTGATCTTGTCCAAGGGCATGTTGTGAGTGATGAAGGTTTCCAGCGGGATTTCCCCACGACTGGCCTTTTCCACATAACTGGGTAGCTCGGTGCGGCCCTTCACGCCGCCGAAGGCACTGCCGCGCCACACGCGACCGGTGACGAGTTGGAAGGGGCGGGTGCTGATTTCCTGGCCTGCACCGGCCACACCGATGATGATCGACTCGCCCCACCCCTTGTGGCAGCACTCTAGTGCTGCGCGCATCAGTTGCACATTGCCGACACACTCGAAGGAGTAGTCCACGCCACCGTCGGTGAGTTCGACGATGACGTCCTGGATGGGCCGGTCATCGTCCTTGGGATTGATGAAGTCCGTCGCGCCCAGCGCCAGGGCGACGTCGCGCTTGGCTGGGTTGATATCGATGGCCAGGATGCGACCGGCATTGGCCATCTTGGCGCCGATGATCGCGGCCAGGCCGATACCGCCCAGGCCAAAGATCGCCACGCTGGCGCCGGCTTCGACTTTTGCCGTGTTGAGTACCGCACCAATCCCCGTGGTCACCCCACAGCCGAGCAGGCAAACCCGGTCCAGTGGCGCGTCCTTGGAAATCTTCGCCAGGGAAATTTCCGGCAGCACCGTGTACTCGGAAAAAGTCGAACAGCCCATGTAGTGGAACAGCGGCTGGCCTTCGTAGGAGAAGCGCGAGGTGCCGTCGGGCATCAGGCCTTTGCCCTGGGTGGCCCTGACGGCCTGGCAGAGGTTGGTCTTGCCCGAGAGGCAGAATTTGCATTGCCGGCATTCCGCCGTATAGAGCGGGATCACGTGGTCGCCGACTTGCAGCGAGGCCACGCCTTCGCCGATGGACTCGACGACACCACCGCCTTCATGCCCCAGCACCGTGGGGAAAATGCCTTCAGGATCGCTGCCCGACAGGGTGAAGGCGTCGGTGTGGCAAACGCCGGTGGCGACGATGCGCACCCGGACTTCACCGGCCTTGGGCGGCGCCACATCGATGGTGACCAACCGCAAGGGTTCATTGGGCGCGAATGCGACCGCAGCCCTTGATTTCAAGGTCTGTGCTGACATGGAAGAGCCTCGTGTCGAATAGGAAAAATGGCCCCTGATCCAGGATCAGGGGCATGACTTCAGATGTCCTTGACCAGTCGCAACGCATCGTAGATGGCCGCGTGGGTATTACGCGCCGACACCGCATCGCCGATCCTGAACAGTTGGAATTGGCCTTCGGGGTTGGTCACGATGTTCTGGGTTTTCCCGGCGATCAGGTTGTGCTGTTCCACCGCGCCGTTGTTGCTCGAATGCGGGCGCAGGTCGAAGTACAGGTCGTCCAGGGGCAGCGTGCCGTGGTTGACCACCACCTGATCGACTACGCGTTGTTTGTGCACCTGGCCGTAGTCGCTGCCGAAGTTAGCCACCAACTGACCGTCGCGCTGCTCCACGGAGTCGACCCGGTAGGTGACCGTGAAGGTGACGTTCAGGTCTTGCAGGCTGCGCATGTACGGCACCAGGTTCATCGCCATCACCTCCGGCGCAAACGACCGGTCCGGCGTGACGATCTCTAGCTTCGCACCGCTGTTGGCGATGACCTCGGCCGCTTGTAGCGCCGCGTGGTCGCCCGCGTCGTCGAAGATCAGCACGTTCTGGCCGGGCTTGATTTCGCCGGAAATGATGTCCCAGGTCGACACCACCAGGTCATTGCCGTGCTTGAGCACTTCGGTATGGGGCAAGCCGCCCGTGGCGACGATCACCACGTCCGGCGCCTCGGCCATCACGGTCTCGGCTTCGGCCCAGGTGTTGAAATGGAATTTCACCCCCAGCCGTTCGCATTGCGCCATGCGCCAATCGACGATGCTGATCATCTCGCGCCGCCGCTCGCTCTGGGCAGTCAAGCGGATCTGCCCACCGGGCTGATCCGCCACTTCGAACACCGTGACGTCGTGGCCGCGTTCGCCGGCCACCCGTGCCGCTTCCAGGCCCGCCGGGCCGGTGCCGATCACCACCACCTTGCGCTTGACCGACGCCTTGGGAATTTCGTGGGGCATGGTGGTTTCGCGGCCGGTAGCGGCGTTGTGGATGCAGTACGCGGCGCCGCCCTGATAGATGCGGTCCAGGCAATAGTTGGCGCCGACACAGGGGCGGATTTCGTCTTCACGCTTTTCGATGATCTTGCGCACGATGTGCGGGTCGGTCATGTGCGCCCGGGTCATGCCGATCATGTCCACCTTGCCCGAGGCGATGGCGTGTCGTGCCGTGGCGACGTCCGGGATCTTGGCCGCGTGAAACGTCGGGAAACCGGTGGCCGAGCGGATCTCGCCGGCAAAATCCAGGTGCGGCGAGTTGCGCATGCCCTGGATCGGAATCACGTCGGTGAGGCCGGCATCGGTATCGATGTGCCCGCGCACGACGTTGAGGAAGTCTACCAGCCCGCTGTCCTTGAGCATGTGGGAAATCCGGAGGCCGTCGCTGGCACCGAAGCCGCCGGGCAGGTCTTCATCGCCGGTGTAGCGCACGCCGAGCAGGAAGTCTTCGCCACAACGCTGGCGGATGCCGCGCAGGATGTCGAAGGTGAAGCGCATCCGGTTTTCCAGCGAACCCCCGTAGGGGCCGTCGAGATCGTTGGTCAGTGGCGACCAAAACTGATCCATGAGGTGCCCGTAGGCCTGCAGTTCCAGGCCATCAAGGCCGGCGGCCTTCATGCGTTCAGCGGCATCCACGTAGTCCTTGATAATCCGGTCGATGTCCCAGTCTTCCAGTTTCTTCGGGAAGGCTCGGTGGGACGCTTCGCGGCGGTGGGACGGCGAGACGACCGGCAGCCAGTCGGCCTTGTCCCAGCGCGTGCGCCGTCCCAGGTGGGTCAGTTGGATCATCACCGCCGCGCCGTGTTCGTGGCACTCGTCAGTCAGGTCCTTCATCCATTTGACCACTTCGTCCTTATACGCCAGCACGTTGTTGAACACCGGCGGGCTGTCCCGGGAAACGGCGGCGGAGCCCGCCGTCATGGTCAGCGCCACGCCGGCCTTGGCGCGTTCGACGTGATAGGCGCGGTACAGGTCCTTCGGCATGCCGTCGACAGGATAAGCGGGTTCATGGGAGGTGGTCATGATCCGGTTTTTGAGGGTCAGGTGTTTGATCTTATAGGGCTGCAGCAGAGGATCGCTGGACATGGTGTTGCGCTCCGGGAACAGAACATCAGGCTTGGTTTTGACATGACGGTATGTCGAATGTTCATCCATGTCAACGATATAGGACATATGTGTACATTTTTTCTTGCGTGGCGGAAAAACCAGGATTACCATCCAGTCAAAACAGGGGTAGCCCGGCTCGTGCGGCCGGCCATCCCGCATCGATCCAGAGTGCAAGGGGGCTGTGCGAAGAACTATGAAAGTGCTCGTTGCGGTAAAGCGCGCCATCGACCCGAATGTGAAAGTCCGGGTGAAAGCCGACGGTTCAGACGTCGAGCTCAATGGCGTGAAGATGGCCTTGAATCCGTTCTGCGAAATCGCGGTGGAAGAGGCGATTCGCCTTAAGGAGAAAGGGCTGGCATCCGAAGTGGTGGTGGTCTCGGTGGGCACTTCGGTCGCCCAGGAACAACTGCGCACGGCATTGGCACTCGGTGCGGACCGGGCGCTGCTGGTCGAGACGAGTGCGGTACTAGAGCCGCTCAACGTCGCCAAGTACCTGAGCGAAGTGATCCATCAGGAAAAGCCGCAATTGATCCTGTTCGGCAAACAGGCGATTGACCAGGAAAACAACCAGGTCGGGCAAATGGTCGCGCAGTTGATCGGCAGCGGTCAGGCCACTTACGCTTCAGCCGTCAATCAGGTCGACGGGCAATGGGTCGTCGAGCGTGAGGTCGACGGTGGCAGCCAAGTGGTCGCCCTCGCCATGCCGGCAGTGGTGACCTGCGATCTGCGCCTGAATCAGCCGCGCTACGCTTCGTTGCCAAACATCATGAAAGCCAAGAAAAAGCCACTCGAAATCATTGCCGCTGACACCTTGGGCGTGAGTGTGAAGGAACACGCTCGATTATTAGCGGTTGTTGCCCCTCCCGTTCGCAAGGCGGGCATAAAAGTCGGTTCGGTAGCCGAACTGGTGGATAAATTGAAGAACGTTGCGGGGGGGATTTGATGCGCACATTGGTGATCGCCGAGCACAACGCCGGTCAGATGACGGCAGGTACGTGGAGTGCTGTGACCGCCGCAATGGCGTTGGGTACCGAGACGGATTTGCTGGTGATGGGCGGGACGGATGCGTCGACGGCGGCGCAGCAGGCGGCGCTGATCCAGGGCCTGGACCGGGTGCTGCTCGCACAAGGGACGATGTTCGAAAACGCCCTGGCGGAAAATATCCAACCGCTGATCACTTCACTGGTGGCCGAGGGGTATACGCACGTCGTTGCCGACGCCAGCAGCATGGGTCGCAATGTGCTACCGCGAGTAGCGGCCAGCCTGGATGTCGGTATGCTGTCCGACGTCACCCGGATCGTCTCGACGGACACGTTTCAGCGGCCTATTTATGCCGGCAATGCCATCGCCACGGTGCAGTCCCTCGACCCGATCAAGTTGCTCACCGTCCGCGCCTCGGCATTCGTTCAAGCCTTGGCCCATGAGCATCGCTGCAAAGTGGTGGCGGTGGCGGGCGGACAGAGCGTAAGCAACGTTCGCTTCGTCAGCGAACAACTGACGGCCAGCGAAAGGCCCGACCTGGCGAGCGCCCGCGTCGTTGTGTCCGGTGGCCGCGGCATGCAGAGCAAAGAGAATTTCGACCTGATCGAACGCGTGGCCGACAAGCTCGGCGGTGCCGTAGGGGCCTCCCGCGCTGCTGTGGATTCGGGGTTTGCGCCCAACGATTTGCAGGTCGGACAGACCGGGAAAATCGTCGCGCCAGAACTTTATATCGCCGCAGGTATAAGCGGGGCCATTCAGCATCTGGCGGGCATGAGTGGTTCAAAAGTCATCGTCGCGATCAACCAGGACGCTGAGGCGCCGATTGCGCAAGTGGCGGATTACATGCTGGTGGCGGACCTGTTCGAAGCACTGCCGGCGCTCGAAAAGGCGTTGTGAACGAGGCTTGAGTGAATCTATTAGCGCATCAACTCCGCCAAAAGGCGGGGGAGGGCCGACCGACCTGGAAACTCGACTGATCTGCCATAACTACAACTGTCCGCGCATCAAATGAAATCTGCTGCAAGGCGATGCCATTTGGCGCTCCTGATGGGAATGAATGCTTCTACTGCCCTGCCAATAACTATTAATACAGTCTGCGGAGATGCACATGATGACGTTATCCAATAAAACTTTTATCGGCTGGTTTGCGGGCCTTGCATTGGCCTGTGGCAGTCTGATCGCCCAAGCCGAGGAACCCACCCCCATTCGTATCGGTTGGGTGAATTGGTCAGATACGGAAATCGCCGTAAAGCTGGCGGACACGGCATTACGCGACCACTTAAAGCAACCGGTCAAATTGGTGCTGGCCGACATTGGTATTCAGTTCCAGGCCCTGGCTAATGGCAACATCGACCTGATCCCGATGGTCTGGCTGCCGAACACTCACAAGTCGTTCTATGACAAGTACAAAGACAAGCTCGAAGACCTTGGCGTGTTGTATGAAGGTCGGATCGGTATGGCCGTGCCAACTTCCATCCCCACCAGCGAACTGGCCAGTGTCGAAGACCTGAACAAGCCTGAAGTGCGGGAAAAGCTCGGCGGCAAGATCCTGACGTCGGAAGTGGGTAACGGCCAGTACAAGCTCACGGAAAAGGCCATCAAGGAATATAAGCTCGATGGATACAAGATGGTCGCCTCTTCAGAGTCCGGCATGTTGAGCGAGTTGGATCGCAACCTCAAACGTGACAAATGGTCGTTGATCAACGCCTGGAGTCCACACTGGATGTTCGCCAAGTGGCCGCTGCGCTACCTGGATGATCCGAAGCAGGTTTTCGGTGGCGCCGAGCAAATTCACGCGGTTGCCCGCAAAGGCTTCAGTGCCGAACACCCCGATGTCGCCCGGTTCTTCGCCAACTTCAAGATTCCCAAGGCTGACCTTGAGATGTTGATGTCGTCCGCCCGTGACAGTTCGGCGGACAAGGTCGTTGCAGAGTACTACGCCGCCAACAAGCCTCGTTTCGAAGCGATGTTCGGCAGCCAGACCGCTTCAGCTCCACCGGCCCAGTAATGGCTGTTGCCGTCCAATAGTTGTGTTGCCATCCGATGCCCTCGGTGGAAGGGCATCGGATGCATCGAACGAATATTCAGGCGATACCCTTGAAGACCACAACTTATCGTCGCTTTACTCTTGATGAAGCAATTGGCTGGGTGACGCACCTCTGCGAAGCGAAGGGCTGCTCACCAGCGGTTGCCCTCTCATTGGCCCACGCCACTGTGGCTGCGCAAGCGCGGCGTAACCAGGCCGTGGGGTTTCGCAACCTCGCTGATTATTTGCCGGGGTTTTTCTCCGGACGCATCAATCCACGCGCCGAGCCATACATCTCCTCTGCTGGCGCGATTATCTTCAATTCTGATGCCCAAGGCGGAATCGTCCAGCTTGGTGTCGACCGCTGTTTCGATTCGCTGTGCCACGCCGCGCAGGCCACTGGCATGGCCACGCTGAGCCAGCGCAATAGTTTCACCAGCGGTGAACTGGGTGACTACACGCTGCGGTTTGCCCCGACCGGGCTGATTGCATTGGCGATCGCAAACGGGCCGGCGCTGGTTGCCGTTCCTGTTGCCAAAGGCAAGACTACTCGACCAATCCGCTCTCATTTGCCGCGCTCTCGACCGATGGCATCCCCTTGCTGTTCGACCAGGCCGGCAGTGCCGCGGCATTCGTGAACATCGCCCACGCCGCTTCGACGGGCAGCGATATTCTCAAGAGCTGGGCGTTGGATCTGGAGGTAAACGGCACACGCAACGCCTTGGCGGCGCTGAGCGGTGCGTTTCTGCCTTTCGGTGGTCACCGTGGGGCCAATCTGATGCTCATGGTCAAGGTTTTGGCGGTGGGCTCACGGGCGCCAATTGGTCGCTGGATGCGCCGGCGTTCAACCAGGGAGCCAGACGCCTGGCTTTGGCCTGTTGATTCTGCTCCTGGCACCGGAATTCTTTTCAACGGGATTTGGGCAGCGGCTTGCCAGTCAAATGACCCGTCTGACGCAGATGGGCGTCCACAGGCCGGGATGGGAACGGCAACACGCAATGGTCACCTCGCAGGATGATGGGATCAGTGTTCCCGTTGACCTGCTGGAACAACTGAGCCGTCTGTAAGCCGGTTCGATACGTGGCTCGGTAAATGGGATCGAAAACGATGATGAACAGCAATGAAAATCCATCGTGGGACCAGGACATTATCAGTAGCGGCGACGTGCTCAGGCGTTCGCTTCAGAACGTCCTGTCTGGCAGCGGTTGCGATCAGGCGCAAGCACATGCCGCGTCTATAGATACCGCCCAATGGACGATCAGGAAGACGGGGGACATTTCAAACGCGCTGCCGGGCTTCCTGGAAGGACATTTATCCGAGGCGCTTGACGCTGCACCAGGAACCCATGGGGAACTGGTGTCGATACGGGATGCGTTGAGCACGCTCTTGCCTCATCTCACCTGGATAAACCGCCAGGCCCGGGCCGACCAGGACAGCGCTTTCGTGGAGCGGAATCGTCACGGGATGATCGCCGGCCCAGGAGGGTTATTTGAATGTTCCCCCTTGACCTTGGGGTTGGCGCTCATAATGCCCGAGACCTGCTATCCCTATCACCAACATCCGCCTGCTGAGTTCTACCTCGTTCTGTCGCCAGGGGACTGGTATCGGGAGAATGTGGGGTAGTGGAGTCAGGGGCAGGGGGTGTCGTTTTCAATCGCTGTCCTTTGTCCATGCGATGAAATCGACGCAGGCTCCCTCGCTGGCGTTGTGGGGTTTGATGCACGAGTGACTTGTTTTACAGGCAAACGAAATCGAATTATTGGAAGGTGATGTATGTCGGCTACCACCATGGGCGTCAAGCTGGATGAGCAAACCCGCACCCGGCTCAAGTCAGTCTCGGAAAAGTTGGATCGCACCTCGCACTGGTTCATGAAGAAAGCGATTTTGCAGCTGATTGAAAAAGTTGAAGCAGGGGCGTGCATTGAAGACGTTGTAGGCCCGGATACTTTGGAGAAGGACTCGCTGCGTCACAGCATCACCCTACGGCGCCATATGAACAGCGGTTCCTGAGATTTAGCCTGAGTGGATGAAATGAACAACAATAAATAACCCGTTTGACAACAGACTGACCTTATGAAAAGTAAAAGGCCGAGTGTTGGTTGGTGGTAGCGGCCAGGCAGAGCTCTGCGCCAAACATGCTGAGCTTTTGGAGGGACGACCCAGCAACGGGTGAAATTGTAAATCGACACCATCCGTTGAGCGGTGAAAGCCTGACCGGCAAGATCTTCGCGTTGCCCAAGGGAAAAGGGTCGAGCACCGGGAGCGCCGTGTTACTTAATGCGCTGCACACCATGCTCCGGCGGGAATAATATTGAACACGGTTGACGAAATTATCGTGCTCGGCGTGGTGGTTTTCGAGGAGCTCTTCCACCTCCATGGCGGCATGGAGGAGTTTCACTACCTCGACGATGTCATCGTCTATCACACGGTAGAACAGGATATGTCCTGGGCTTTTGACAGTCCCATAAGGTTGATTGGCCCGCTGGCTTGAGTTGAGGTGATAGCTGCGAAAGCCTGGGGATCGCTTGCAGCGCCGTAGGGATCTGCGCGCTGGTAGCGCTGGTGTGCTTGATCACCGAACTACGTCTGGGAGAGCATGAGAATGTCGACCATATCGGCGCGCGCCGCGGTGGATCCGATAGTGAGGAATGCTCAGTGTTTCTCTGGGGCAGGGAGGTTGCCCCTCAGGCTCACGCTCTACAGGTAGCGCGCTGTATCCCCTTCGTTCAACTGGGTGAAGCGCCAGTGCTTAAGGTCCCTGATACCGATCGAGGTCGCCTGGCGCAGTTCCTCAGTTTTGGCGGTGTGTTCGGTGACGCGCTCCTTTGATAGCCATAAGCCGTCTCGCATCACTTCGCGGGCATTCTGATTGCGGCCAGACTAAACTAGGTCATGGTTGATCTGTTTCTGGCGAGTGAGGGGTTAGCACAACATTTCGCGTCGCCATAATGAGCTTCAGCTTTAAGTAAACAGTTTGTATATATCATTGGAACAGTCATGCCATCTTGCTTAGAAGCGCATGGTTTGGTATTTGAATTAGACGAACTGTGTCGTACGGGATCATCCTTTTGCGCCGAACCGCGCGCATGCGCATAGAGTCAAAAAAAGCTGTCGCAGGGGGAATGTCGTATGCAGCTTGTTTAGTGTGGACCTTGTGCCTTCAGTTTGGCCACACCTTGTTTTATGTGTCCGGCGTTCCCCTCAGTCGATGTTCACCACTAAGCCCATGGCATTGAGGGCCTGGGCACGGCGGGTCGGGTAGTTATAGGGCGTACCGCCGAAATTGAGGGCCAAAGGCCAATGAGGGGAGGCTGGGTCAAAATATTCTTTTTTCTTGCCGAGTAGCGGCATACGGGATAACGGCTGGGATAGCAGTTGCATGTGCAACGAGCTAATAGTTCGCCGGTGGCGTTGCTGATTGTGCTGCCGCCGACAGCATCCACAGGAGATCTAGCTGAAGGATCATCACTGACGCACCCATTGCCTATCCACCCGGTGAACAATGACGGGCAATCGCTGGCAAGACCCAATGACTGCCAGCGCGCTGTCGTGGTTCAGCGTGATGCATGGATCATGTACTTTGTTCGGGTCGAAGCCAGCATTCAGCGCCCGTTTGTCCTACTTTGCGGCCCAGACGATGAAGCGCTCCTCCAGATCTTCGCCGTGATCCGCCCAAAAGCCCAAATCCAGTGGAAACGCCGCAGACATGTTCTGTGGCGCGGTATTGAGTTGGGTTACAAGGTCAGGAGAGAGCAGGGCGTTAGTCTTTACATTGGTTGAGCCATAACCCAGCAGTTCGGTATGTATTTTTTGTTGTTCGGGTCGAAGTGTGAACGCCATGAATTCTTGGGCCAAACGTTTGTTGGCGCTGCCCTTTGGAATTGTCCACGAGTCGATCGAGTACAGGCTGCCATTCCACACCGGCTTCATTGCCGCGCCTTCCTGCTGGGCAGCAAATACACGTCCATTGTAGGCCGTGCTCATGACCACGTCGCCACTGGCCAGGAACTGCAAGGGTTGGGCGCCGGACTCCCACCATTGGATCGACTTTTTGATCTGATCGAGCTTCTGGAACGCACGCGCCACGCCCTCTGGCGTGCCCAGTACCTTGTACAACTGATCAGGTGCTACGCCATCGGCGAGCAGGGCGATCTCCAAGGTGTACTTGGCGCCTTTACGCAAGGCGCGCTTGCCGGGGTATCTCTGTAAGTCCCAGAAATCTCCCCAGCCGCTGGGGGCGACCTTCAGGCGGTTGCTGTCGTAGGTAATCACCATCGACCAGGCCAGCACCCCAGCACCGCACTCGGTGAGAGTGCCAGGTACGTAGTCTGCAGCGCCGCTGAACAGCGAAGGATCAATTTTTTCGAACAGGCCTTCTTCGCAGCCGCGCATCAGTTCGGAACCTTCGATCTGCACCACATCCCAAACCACGCTTTGGGTATCCACCATGGCTTTGATCTTGCCCATTTCGCCGTTCCATTCACCGACGATCAGTTGTTTGTTTGTGGTCTGTTCGAAAGGCTTGAAGAACGCCTTACTCTGCGCGGCCTTGCTGGCGCCACCAAAGGACACCACGGTGAGGTCGGCGCCCAGCGCGTTGCATGTCAGGCCTACCAGCAGAGCTGAGAGAACAACGTGTTTCATGTTCACCTCTTAGTGTTGTTATCGGTGATGAATGAGCGGAGGGTGGACGGCCATTACTCTTCGTCGGTGAAGCATTCGTGTTGTGCCAGCCTATCGCTGGATGAACGCGTCCCACTCCTGACCGAAGTCAAGCGCGTGATACCCGTTTTCCTGAACCCTGCCGAGAGACAAAATCACTGATGTTGTCCACCGCGCTGTCCATCAGTTCCTGCATGGCGTCCTCACTGCTCCAGGCAATGTGCGGGTTGAGCAGGAAGTCATCTCGATCGATTAACGTGAAAAGCGGATTGCTTGGGTGCAACGGCTCATGCTCGACCACGTCCAGTGCCACGCCGCCCAATCTGCCGTTGTGCAATGCATCGATCAACGCCGCTTCGTTGATGACTCCACCACGACCGGTATTCACCACCACTGCATCTGTCTTCATCAATGCCAACTCTTTGGCAGCGATGAGGTTATGGGTCTCTGGCGTCAATGGGCAGTTGATGGACAACACATCACAGCTCTTCAGCAATTCAGCCAGCGGGCGGCAGTCTGGGCCAGGGCGTTTGCCACCCCGATCCTCGAACAGCACCTGCATTCCGAAGGCGCGCGCCACGTGCGCCAGGCGCATGGCGATCGGCCCGCTGCCAATGATCGCCAGTTGTTTGTCGCGCACATCGCGGATGCGATGGTTGAAGTAAATATTCTGGTAGGGCGCCTCGCCGGTGCTCACCTGGCGCATCAGCCGGGTGAACGCCGCCGGGCGACGGAACAACTCCAGAATCATCGCCATGCTGTGTTCAGCCACGGTATTGGCGGCGTACCCCGGAACGCTGGACACTTCGATGCCATGCGCGTCGCAGTAATCGACATCCACAATATCTCGCCCCGTAAGGGCCAGCGAAATCATCTTCAGCTTCGGCAAATGCCGCAGGTGTTCTTCGCGCAGCGGTACGCTGCACGTCAGCGCAACAGTTGCGTCCTTGAGATGCTCAATGACCTGCTCCGGGCGGGTGTAAGCGAATTGCTGCCAACTGTGCTCGCAATTCGGGCGCTTCAGTCGCGTGGAGGCCGCCAGGCCCTCGTCGTCGAGGAACACGATCTGTTCAGTCATGATCACATCCTTATTTCTTCTGTGCCGGCACGTAGCCGGCAGGGGCCATGGCGACCAGTTGGCGAGTGACGAAGCCGGCGTCCTGGTCGTGATCCTCCAGAGACTCCTTACGCACCAAGGCATCACGTACCATATGTGCGCCAAAGAAGCGAAACGGCTCCGGTGGCAGGAGCTTCATGCTCTGGTTGACCAGGCCGCAGTTGGCCCACTCGTCATTGGCGTGTTCGACCAGTGACTTGATGATGCGGCTGGCGAATACGGTAGTGGCCACGCCATTGCCGGAGAAGCCGATGCCGTAGGCGATGTTCTGGTGGTGGTCGAGGTAGCCGAAGTTCGGCAAGCCTTTCATCGCCCGGTCAATCGGACCAGTCCAACTACTGACGATCGGGACGTCGGACAGTTGTGGGTACAGGCGACGCAGCTCGGCGGCGACCTTGTCGGCCGCTGGCGAAGGTTTCTCGTAGAGGTTGCCGATGCGCCCGGCGTAGGCGAACTGACCCAACGGCTTGCCGAAGACTACACGGCCGTCCGGGGTATTGCGCCAGTAGTTGAGCACGGTGCGCGAATCCGTCATGCATTCACCGCCGCTGAAGCCAATGGCGTCCAGCTTGGCCTTTATCGGTGCAGTGGCCACCATGTCGCTGGACATGATCGCGATCATCCGGCGCAGCTCAGGGAAGCGCGCGCCCCAGGCATTCATCGCCAGCACCACGCGGTCGGCCCGCACGGTGCCATGCTCGGTGTGTACCACTGGGTTGGCGCCTTGTTCCAGGCGGGTGAGCGGGGTCTTCTCGTAAATCTTCACACCCAGTTTCAGCGCGACACGGCGAAGGCCTCGGGCGAGCATCGCCGGCTGTACGGTGGCGGCGTTGGGGTCGTAGATACCACCCAGCACCAGGGGCGAGCCGACTCGACTTTGAATGGTCTGCCGGTCCAGATCCTGGAACGGGTTGACGCCCAGGTTCTGCAAGCCTTCAGTCAGCACCCGCCAGGAATTCATCTGGCGTTGGTTGGTGGCCGTCCACAGCCAGCCGTCCTTGCGGTACTGCGCGTCGATGCCGTGCTCCTCACAGAAACTGCCGATCTCGTTGATCGCCGACTCCGCGGCTTCGCAAATACGCCGCGCCTCGACATCACCGCAAATGGTCCGCAACGAAAGGTACTTGCCCCACCAGTTCGTCGCGATACCACCGTTGCGGCCGCTGGCGCCGGCCCCACAGCGGTCGCGTTCGACGATGACGATATTCTTTTCCGGGCTGGCCTGTTTCAAGCGAATGGCTGACCACAAACCCAGGTAGCCACCGCCGACAATGCACACATCGGCTTGAATCGATTCCTGCAGGGCAGGGGCCAGATCGCTGTCCAGGTCCAGCGCCTGGGCATACCAGAGTCCACGGTACATAAGGGGTGCCTTCGAGCTTGTTGTTTTGTGAGCGTATGGTGCGCAGCGGCGCCAATCGTTCGCTATGACACAGGGGACAATTGATAGAAGGACGCTGACGTGCGATCACATAATGAAAAAAGCTGCCGGGGCAGATGGGCCCGCGACAGCTTGAGGACTGCACAGGGGCCGTCAGAGCTGGCCGAACGCCTGGATCTCGATGCGGTACTGCGGCATAGCGAGCGCGGCCCCGACACAGGCGCGTACCGGCGGCTGGTCGCCCACCCAGGCGTCATACACTTCGTTCATCGCGTCGAACTCGCTCATGTCGGCCAGCCAGATCTGCATGCGGGTCAGGTTTGCCTTGCCCGCGCCGACCTGGGCCAGCCACTGCTCCAACTGTTGCAGTACACAGCGGGTCTGCTCGGCAATCGCTTGCTGAGGCGCCAGGGCAACGATGCCGCTGGTTTCGATTCGGCCGTCCACCAGCACCAGTTGGCTGGCGCGTGGGCCGATGTTGATACGTTCAATCATCACCCGCTCCTTAGAACAGCACGTAAGTCTTGCGCAGCGCTTCGCGGATGTCCCACACGCCTTCGCAGTTCTCGGGGAACAGCACCGCATCTCCAGCGCGCAGTTCAACCGGTTCGCCGCCGTCTGGGGTGAAAGTGCACCAGCCGCTGACGATGTGGCTGAACTCGCGGTTCTTGAGGTGCCGGCGGAACACCCCTGGGCTGCTTTCCCACACACCAATACTCGCGCCAACGGCGTCATCATTCTGGGCCTGGCCGGTGGCGGCGAGGGCAATCGGCTCGCCGATCGGCAGGCGCGCCGGCGCGGTTTCGTCCAGAGGCGAAGCAGCGGCGTTGCGAACGACAGTTAAGACTTGGCTCATAAGTGTTTCCTTCAGAAGCTTGTTAGGTTCAAGGATTACGGCGGTGGGACTGTCGTTACTTTTGCACTGGCGTCGGCGAGGTGCATATAACAGAAAGGACCGGTCATTGGGTGCAACGCCACGAGGCGGGTTATTTCGGTGTCGGGATAATACAAATTGACCCTCTCATACAATTCAGCGCGTATCGACCGGGATAGAGTTCAGCTCGTTCGGTTAAAAATATAAAAAAGAGGGTCGTATGAACCATACCGATGACATTCTCTGCGTGAAGAGCATCTACAAGATTTTTGGTCCCAATTCGGACATGGCCATGAAGATGTTGAACAATGGCGCTGACAAGGACGAGATATTCAAAAAGACCGGCCATGTGGTCGGTGTGTTTGATGCCAGTTTTTCCGTAAAGCGTGGCGAGATTTTCGTGATCATGGGCCTCTCGGGTTCCGGTAAATCGACCATGGTTCGATTGTTCAATCGCTTGATCGAGCCCACCTCTGGCAGCATCTTTCTCAACGGCCGGGAAATCACCGGGTTGAGCGACAAGGCGCTGCTCGATGTACGGCGCAAAGAGATGAGCATGGTCTTCCAGTCCTTCGCGCTGATGCCGCACATGAGCGTGCTTGAAAACACGGCGTTTGGCCTGGAAGTTTCCGGTGTCAGTGAAGACGAACGGCATGTACGGGCTCGTGAAGCCCTGGCCCAGGTTGGCCTCGCCGGCCAGGAGTACAGTTACCCTCATCAGCTTTCAGGTGGCATGCAACAGCGTGTTGGCCTGGCACGTGCGCTGGCGAACGACCCAACGATCTTGCTGATGGATGAAGCGTTCTCCGCTCTCGACCCATTGATCCGTCACGAAATGCAGGGTGAGCTGATCCGCCTGCAGGCCGAGCAGCAACGCACCATCATTTTCATCTCCCATGACATCGAAGAAGCCGCCCGTATCGGCCATCGCATCGCGATCATGGAGGGCGGGCGCATCGTCCAGATCGGTACGCCGCTGGAGTTGATCAACCAGCCCGCCAACGACTACGTGCGTGCGTTTTTCAAAGGCTTCGATGTTTCGCGGTTGCTCAACAGCGATGACGTTCCTGCGGTGGATACGGCTGCGATCTGCGGTGTCTGCCAAAAAACGCTGAGCCACGTGCAGAGCCACCACTGAGCGACCTGACAAGAGAGGCAAGCCACGATGTCTGATTTCAGTTTTCTCGATCCCTTCCAGTCCGCCACGATCCCTTTGGGCGTCTGGGTGGAAAGTGTCCTGAACTACATGGTTCACAATTTTCGTGATGTTTTCCGGGCCATCCGCTGGCCGATTGACCAGGTGCTGAATGGCATCGAGTTCACGTTGCAGAGCATTCCACCGACCATTGGCATCCTTCTATCGTCACTGCTGGGCTGGCAACTCGCGGGTAAGCGCATGGCATTGCTGTGCTTTGTCACGCTGACGCTGTTGGGCTTGATCGGTGTCTGGTCGGAATCCATGACTACCCTGGCTTTGGTCCTCACTTCGGTGTTTTTCTGCGCCCTGATCGGCATCCCGCTGGGCATCGCCTGTGCGCGTAGCGACGGTCTGGAGAGGGTCATCAGGCCGCTGCTAGACGCGATGCAAACATTGCCGGCGTTCGTATATCTGGTACCGGTGGTGATGTTGTTCGGTATCGGCAACGTGCCGGGTGTGTTGGTGACCATCGTATTCGCTCTGCCGCCGCTGGTGCGCTTGACCAACCTGGGCATCCGCCAGGTACCTGAAGACAAAATCGAAGCGGCCCGCGCCTTCGGCTGCACGCCACGGCAAATGCTGACCCGCGTCCAGTTGCCGCTGGCCAGCTCGACCATCATGGCCGGCCTCAACCAGACCCTGATGCTGTCACTGTCGATGGTGGTGATCGCCTCGATGATTTCAGTCGGTGGGCTGGGTCAAATGGTTCTGCGCGGCATTGGCCGACTCGACATGGGGCTCGCCACCGTTGGCGGTGTCGGGCTGGTATTGCTCGCGATCTTTCTGGATCGCCTGACCCAGGCCATGGGCGCGAGGGCCTCCGACCCGAGTCGGCGCTGGTTTAACACCGGCCCCGTGGGCGTGCTGATGCGCTTGATGGGTATCGGCCAACCTAAAGTGCGGCGCGAGACTGCGTAAGACTCTCCATTCTATCTACCGCAATCCAGACAATAACCATAAAAGGTACGCGAAGATGCACGACTCAAAATTCACTCGTCGATTCCTGCAGTGCGCCTCGGCACTTGCGCTCAGTGTTGTCTGCCTTAGCGCAAGCGCTTCGGCGGACAAGCCAGGGGAGGGTGTGAAGATCACCCCGGCGTTTCCTTCTGTCGATGAAGAGCGCTTCCGTGGCGAAATCGCTTTGGCTGGTTTGCGTGAGCTGGGTTACAAGGTGCAAACACCGAAGGAAACCGAGTACGCCACGATGGTCCTGGCGGTCGGTTTCGGCGATGCCGATTTCACTGTGAATTTCTGGGACAAGCTGCACGCCAGTTTCTACAAAAAGGCCGGTGGCGACGAAAATATGCTGAAGGTCGGCGACATTCTGCCGGGTGTTTTGCAGGGCTACGTGATAGACAAGAAGACCGCCGATAAATACAACATCAAGTACATCACCGACCTGAAAAAGCCGGAGATCGCCAAGCTGTTTGACACCGATGGCGACGGCAAGGCCGACATGACCGGCTGTAATCCTGGCTGGGGCTGTGAGCTGGTGATTGAGCACCAGATGAAAGCCTACGACTTGCAGAAGTCGATTCACGTTAATCAGGGTTCGTACTTCGCATTGATGGCCGACACGATTACCCGGTTCAAGGAAGGCAAGCCGGTGTTCTATTACACCTGGTCGCCGCAATGGGTTGCGGGTGTACTGGTTGACGGGCGTGACGTTGTTTGGCTGGAGGTGCCCAAGACCGATTTGCCGGGCGGCGACAACACGGTTAACACCATATACCAAGGCAAAAATCTGGGCTTTGCGGTGGACAAGGTCCAGGCGCTCATCAACCGTAAATTTGCCGAGAAGAACCCGGCAGCGGTGAAGTATCTGTCGCTGGTCAGTATTCCTGCGGCAGATGAAAGTGCGCAGAACCTGAAAATGCAGCAAGGCGAGAAATCCATGGCGGATATCCAACGGCATGCAAAAGAGTGGATCGCTGCGCATCAGGAACAGTTTGATAGGTGGGTCAAGGCTGCGCGTGCAGCAGCTACCCAGGCGAGTAACTGATCCTCACCGCTGACAGAACGGGCTGCTACTGATTTCCCGGCAGGAGCCTGTTCCACACCTATCCTAAGAGACGTCAGGATGACCGGACTATCATGAAGAGTTCTCCACTCTCCATCGCCGCCGACACCCGCCGAATCGACCCTGCCCGCCGCCGCGCGCTCAAGGCCGACGGCTCACTGGATGACAACGACCGCACCGAAATCGGCCCGACACCACTGGCCTTCGCAGAATGGTCCCGGCTTGGTCTCGACGCCCCCCAGCTATCTACGATGCGCGAATACCGTCTGCAGCGTATCAAGGCGCAGTTGGTTGCCCGTGACGTCGCTGGCATCCTGCTGTTTGATCCCCTGAACATTCGCTACGCCACCGACACCACCAACATGCAGGTATGGACTACTCATAACCCGGCCCGTGCCTGTTTTGTAGCGGCCAGTGGGTATGTGGTGCTGTGGGACTTCCATGGTTGCGACCATCTTTCGGCGCACCTGCCTTTGGTCAGCGAGCTGAGAAGCGGCGCTTCGTTCTTTTACTTTGAAACCGGAGACCGCACTGGGCAACACGCTGAACGCTTCGCCGCACAGATAGATGATTTGCTGCGAACCCATGGCGGCGGCAACCGCAGGCTGGCCGTGGACCGTATCGAAATCGCCGGCCTGCGCGCGCTCGACGCCCTGGGTGTGGAGGTCCAGAGCGGCCAGGAAATCACCGAGCTTGCGCGAGTGATCAAAGGCCCGGACGAGATCAAGGCCATGCGCTGCGCGGTGGCTTCCTGTGAGGCGTCAATCGCCGAAATGCGCCTGGCGATGCGCAGCGGCGCTACCGAGAACGATGTCTGGGCGGCACTTCATGCTGGCAATATTCGTCGCGGAGGCGAGTGGATCGAAACGCGCATTTTGAGCTCCGGCCCACGCACCAATCCCTGGTATCAAGAGTCCGGCCCGCGGGTGCTCAGCGACGGCGACCTGTTGTCGTTCGACACCGACCTGATCGGCGTCTACGGCATGTGCGTGGACATGTCGCGCAGCTGGATTTGTGGGGATCGAGAACCCAGCGCTGAACAGAAGCGCCTGTATCGCATTGCCCACGAACACATCAGCTTCAACGCCGGGCTGGTCCGCCCTGGCATTGGCTTCACCGAGCTGACGACCCTCGGCCACCGGCTGCCTGAGTCCTGTCGCGCCCAGCGATACGGCGTGATGTTCCACGGTGTGGGGCTGTGCGACGAGTATCCGTGCATCCGCTACCCGGAAGATGTCGATTCGTATGGCTATGAGGGCGTGCTGCAACCGGGTATGGCGCTCTGCGTCGAGGCCTACATAGGCGAAGTGGGCGGTCGCGATGGCATCAAGCTGGAGAATCAGTTGCTGGTGACCGAGAGTGGTTGCGAGGTGCTGACCCACTATCCGTTCGAGAGCAGTTTTCTGCAGGATTAAACACGTAGCTGTCACAGGAGTAGACAAACATGAGTGCATACAACAGAGGTGTGGTTTATCAGGGCGCCGGCAAGGTTGAGGTGCAGAACATCGACTATCCCAAGATGCAGGACCCGCGTGGCAGAAAGATCGAGCACGGGGTGATCTTGAAGGTGGTCGCTACCAATATTTGTGGCTCCGACCAGCACATGGTCCGCGGCCGTACCACCGCCCAGGTTGGCCTGGTGCTGGGGCATGAGATTACCGGTGTTGTCATCGAGAGGGGCAAAGACGTCGAGCATCTGCAGACCGGCGATCTGGTCTCGGTGCCGTTCAACGTCGCCTGCGGCCGTTGCCGTTCCTGCAAGGAAATGCACACCGGTGTGTGCCTGACCGTCAACCCGGCGCGCGCCGGCGGTGCCTACGGTTACGTCGATATGGGCGACTGGACCGGCGGCCAGGCTGAATACGTGCTGGTGCCGTATGCCGACTTCAACCTTCTGAAGCTGCCGGACCGAGACAAGGCCATGGAGAAAATCCGTGACCTGACGTGCCTCTCGGATATTTTGCCGACCGGTTATCACGGTGCCGTGACGGCCGGTGTGGGTCCAGGCAGTAGCGTTTATATCGCGGGTGCTGGTCCGGTCGGTCTGGCGGCCGCGGCCTCTGCGCGCCTGCTCGGTGCGGCGGTGGTGATTGTGGGCGACTTGAACCCTGCACGTCTGGCCCACGCCAAGGCCCAGGGCTTCGAGATCGCGGACCTTTCCCTGGACACGCCGCTGCACGAGCAGATCGTCAGCCTGCTTGGCGAACCGGAAGTCGACTGCGCGGTCGATGCCGTTGGCTTCGAAGCCCGTGGGCATGGCCATGAAGGCGCCAAGCACGAAGCCCCGGCCACCGTGCTCAATTCGTTGATGGGCGTGGTAAGGGTTGCAGGCAAGATCGGTATCCCAGGTCTGTACGTCACCGAAGACCCGGGTGCGGTCGACGCAGCAGCGAAAATCGGTGCACTCAGCATCCGCTTTGGTCTGGGTTGGGCCAAATCTCACAGCTTCCATACGGGCCAGACGCCGGTGATGAAGTACAACCGCGCACTGATGCAGGCGATCATGTGGGACCGCATCAACATCGCTGAAGTGGTCGGTGTGCAGGTCATCAGTCTGGATGACGCACCGAAGGGTTACGGTGAGTTCGATGCTGGCGTGCCGAAGAAATTCGTCATAGACCCCCACAAGACGTTCTCCTGAAACCGGTCCGGGCCGTTTTACCTGGCGGCCCGGCTGTAATAACCCCCAGATCAAACGGAGTATTTGCCTGAGATGAAGCTTGTTTCTGCCGAACAGATCAATGCTGTACTCGACTGGGCCGGCGTGCTCGACGCCTTGTGGCGCATGCATTTGGGCGCACGGCCACAGATTGATGATTATTTTCTGGGTGACGGCGAGTGTGGTTTGTTCAGCAGGGGCGTGATCCTCCCGGGGCTAGGCGCCGGCGTGAAAATTGTCTCGATCTTCCCCGGTAACCTCCAGGCAACACCACCCTTGCCGGCCGAGCAGGCTCTTTTCGTGGTGATCGACGAGCACACCAAGGCGCTGGTCGCGATGTGCGATGGCCCGGCCATCACTGCCTGGAAAACCGCCGGGGATTCGACACTGGCGGGTGAGCGCCTGAGTCGCCAGGACAGCAGCAGCTTGCTGGTGCTTGGCGCAGGGCCAGTAGCGCGTGCGTTGACCGAGGCCTACTTGCATATCCGGCCAGGCATCCGCCAGGTGATGCTGTGGAACAGGACGTCGTCGAAACTCGAACCCTTCGTTGCTGAGCTTCGGGGGCGAGGTATCGAGACCACTCTGGTCGCTGACCTGGACGAGGCTGTCAGTCGTGCGGACATCATTGTCTCTGCGACGGCGTCGTCGGAGCCGCTGATCAAGGGCCGGCTAGTACGGCCTGGCACGCATGTCGACCTGGTCGGTGGCTTCAGGCCTGATATGCAAGAGGCCGACACGGAGCTGGTAACGCGCGCCAGGCTCTATGTGGATGATCGCAAAGCTGCGCTTAACTCAGGCGACCTCAGAATTCCCTTGCTGGCAGGGCTTATCGGCGAAGAGAGCATCGAGGCCGACCTTTTCGAGATCTGCCAGTCCGGCGAAATACTGCGTGGGCCCGACGACATCACGCTGTACAAGAACGCCGGCGGTGCGCATCTGGATTTGACGATTTGCCAGTACGTACTGCGCTGCCTGGCGTCGCAGGCTAGTTGACGATCTGCCGGATCAGTTCTGGTGTGGAATTGACTGCGTATTTGCGCAGCAGGCTGGCGCGGTGAATGTCCACAGTTCTGGGGCTGATGCCAAGGCTTTTCGCTGCTTCCTTGCTGGTCAAGCCGTCTACCAGTAGCGCAGCCACTTCACGTTCCCGTGCGGTGAGGCTTACTTTCTCCCTCAAGCCCTCGCGTCCCGGTGAGTCCACTTCGGTGAACACCCAGGCGGCCAGCTCATAAGGATTACTTTGGTTGAAGCCGTAACCCCGCACGGTCACCCAGAAGTGCGTGCCGTCCAGGCGGCGCATCAGGCGGTCGTCATGGAAGTCGGCGTGTCGCGAGAGCAGGGGGCCGAAATGTTCGGCGGCGGTTTCAAAGTCTTTCTGTTGGGGGTACAGCATCGCGAATGACGCGCCGACAAGTTGCACGTCGCTGGCGCGAAACATGCACAGTGCGAGGGCATTGCAGTTCAGAATCACGCGATTGCGAGCAATGATCACTGCGACGGGTAAGTGATGAAGAAGATATTCGGGATTGAGGCAATCTTCTTCGCGCATGACGATCGTTTCTCTCGCAACGTGATGAGTGCAAAAACGCCGATTACCTAGGTGATCAGCAAGTCTGGTCGCCCTGAAGCAGCGTGCCTATGATGCTAATCAGCTTATCACCGCGGACGCTCGTCCTGCCTGGCAACTGGCCCACACTTTCATAGAAAAAGGAGACGCGGCATGAATGCGCGCGAAGTACATGAAGACAGTATTGTGATTGATGGTCTGGTTATCGCGAAGTGGAATCGCGAGTTGTTCGAGGATATGCGCAAAGGTGGCCTGACCGCCGCCAATTGCACGGTTTCGGTGTGGGAAGGCTTCCAGAAAACCATGGACACTATTGCGGCCAGTCAGAAGCTGATCCGCGAAAACAGTGACCTGGTCATGCAGGTGCGTACCACCGCAGATATTCACAAAGCCAAGGAGCTGGGTAAAACCGGGATTCTTTTTGGCTTTCAAAATGCCCATGCGTTCGAGGACCAGATCGCCTACGTAGAACTCTTCAAGCAACTGGGCGTGGGCATCGTGCAGCTGTGCTACAACACCCAGAACCTGGTGGGCACGGGGAGTTATGAACGTGACGGCGGGCTCTCGGGGTTCGGCCGCGAGATTGTCGCGGAGATGAACCGCGTCGGCATCATGTGCGATTTGTCCCACGTTGGCTCCCGCACCAGCGAGGAAGTGATCCTGGCATCCAGCAAGCCGGTGACCTATTCGCACTGCCTGCCCACGGGGCTAAAGGAACATCCACGCAACAAGACCGACGCAGAGTTGAAGTTCATCGCCGACCATGGCGGTTTTGTCGGCGTGACCATGTTTACTCCATTTTTGGCCAAAGGCGTGGATGCGACCATCGACGATTTTGCCGAGGCCATCGAATACATCATGAACATCGTCGGTGAGGATGCGATTGGTATTGGCACCGATTTCACCCAAGGCCACGGTCAGGACTTCTTCGAGTACTTGACCCACGACAAGGGTTACGCGCGACGCCTGACGCGGTTCGGTCAGATCATCAATCCGCTGGGCATCCGTACCGTCGGCGAGTTTCCCAACCTCACCGAGACCTTGCTCAAGCGCGGTCATTCCGAACGCGTGGTGCGCAAAATCATGGGGGCGAACTGGGTGCGGGTGTTCAGCGAGGTGTGGGATGAATGAGTCTGCCAAGGGGGTACCATCATGAACACAGTGGTTCAGCCAATGAGTGAAGACGGGCGGGCAAAGGGTGCGCGTATTGGCATCATGCTGTGCCTGCTGTCGATGTTCATCTTTGCGGCCCAGGACGGGATTACCAAGACGCTGGTCAGAGACCTGCCGGTGGCGCAGTTAGTCATGGTGCGGTACTGGGTGTTTCTGCTGTTCGCGTTGTGTTTTGTGCGGATACAGGGCGGCGTTGGCAATGCGCTGAAAACCGGCCATCCCTGGCTGCAAATGGCGCGCTCGCTGCTGGGGGTTTTCGAGATCGTTGTCTTCGGCTTGGCGCTGAGCTATTTGGGATTGGCCGAGACCCATGCGATCTACGCGGTTTTCCCGCTGTTGACCATGGCCATGGCTGCTGTGTTACTGCGGGAGCGGCTCAACCTGCGCCAATGCCTGGCGGGGATGATCGGCTTTGTCGGCACCCTGATCATCCTCAAACCCGGGATGGGTGTGTTCAGCCCCGCATCGTTGATTCCCCTATTGGCGGCGTTGATGTTCGCCTGCTTTAGCGTGCTCACACGCAAGATCAGCAGTGCCGACAGCTTTGGCACTAACCTGCTGTACATGGGCTTCTGGGGGGCGGTCGCGTCGACGGTGATCGGTCTGCCGCAATGGGTGACGCCGACTGCGCAGCAAGCGGTGCTGATGCTGGTGCTCTCGGTCAGCGGGGTGATGGCCCAAATGTTACTGGTGCAGGCGTTGAAATACACGGCGGCGATAACCTTGCAACCGTTTAATTACTCCCTACTGGTGTTCGCTTCAGTGCTGGGTGTGGTGTGGTTCGGCGAGGCGCTGGAGAATACCCTGGTGGTGGGCGCGCTGCTGGTGGTGCTCGGGGGACTCTACTCGCTCCGGCGTTATCGATGAGAAAGGCGACGCATGTCATTCTGGTAACGCTTGCGCCCCTCAAAATCCTGTTAAGGGGCGCGGCGATGGGCGTGCGTCAGCTGATTTCGGTGAGCCGTGCTTGCTGCGCTGAAAGCTCGGTGGGAACTGCAAGCGCTGCATTTTCTCGCAGCGCGCGCAGCAGCCCCCAGCTCGCCAGCACCATGTAGATGGCAATGGGCAAGCCGATCACGATACTGGCCATCTGAATCGCCACCAGGCCGCCGGCGATGATCAAGCTGGCGGCAATCGCACCCTCCAGCACACACCACATCACCCTCAGCCAGTTTGGCGGGTGAATGCTGCCCATCGAGTTGAGCATGCACAGCACTTGGGTGCCGGCATCGGCCGCGGTCACAAAATGCACCGCCAACAGCAGGCAGACGATCACGCTGAGAATGCCCCCCAGAACCTGGCCATCCAGGCGCTCCAGCAGAGTGAACATCGCGGTTGTGGTTTCTTTGCGAGTGGCTTCCAGAATCGGGCCGCCAGCAAACGGACCAGCAACCGTTTGTTCGGCTACCGGCAGGCTGCTGTAGGCGTGACGGCTCGTTTGTTCATCCTTCAGTGCGGTGCCGCCAAATACCGCCATCCACAAGATGGTCACCAGCGTCGGTACCAGCAGCGCGCCGACCACCAATTCGCGGATGGTCCGACCACGGGAAATACGTGCAATGAACAGGCCTACAAACGGCCCCCAGGTCATCCACCAAGGCAGGTAAAAGGCCGTCCAGGAATTTTGCCAGCCGCTGTCGCCCTGGGTGTCGGTCCAAAGGCTCAGGCCAATGATGTTTTGCAGGTAGTCGCCGGTCGATTCGAACAGCAGGTTCATGATGTAGTGGGTCGGGCCGAGGACCAGCACCACGATCATCAGCCCGAGGGAAATGAACATGTTCAGCGTCGACAAGCGCTTCATGCCACGGGATACGCCGGCCACCAACGAAATCGAGGCAATCACCGTGACCACGGCGATGATCCCGAGCTTGAATGACAGGCTGATCGGCACGCCGAACACGTGGTTCAGGCCGGTATTGATCTGCTCCACGCCCATCCCCAGCGACTGCGACACGCCAAAGGCGGTCACGGCGGCGCCGATGATGTCGACGGTGTGGCCGATAGGCCCGTAGATGCGTTTGCCGATCAGCGGATAGAGCACCGAACGCAGCGCCAGCGGCAGGCCTTCGCGATAGGCAAAATACGCCAGGCCCAAACCGATGATGGTAAAGATCGCCCAGGGATGCAGGCCCCAGTGGAACAGGGTGATGCGCATCGCCATCGAGGCCGCCTGATCGCTCAGCCCAGGGGAAAATGGATTGTTGGCGTAGTGCAGTACGGGTTCAGCGACCGACCAGAAAATCAGGCCCACGCCCATGCCGGCGCTGAACAGCATGGAGATCCACGCGGCGAAGCTGAACTCGGGTTTTTCATCGGGGCGTCCGAGTTTCAAGGTGCCGTGTTGGCTGAAAGCGATGAAGATCAGCAAGCCGAGCACGCCGCTGACCAGGGCAATGTAGAACCATTTCAAGTTGTTCAGAATGGCGTCTGAGGCGGTTTTAAACACCCCGGCGGCCTGGTTGCCGTAAGAAGCACAAAGCACCACAAAAGCGGTGACGATAAACAGCGATCCGATGGTCACCACCGGATTCAGGCCCTTCAACGGGCCAGTTTTTGCACGCATCGGCTATTACCTTTTTATTTTTGGGATGCCGGGGAGTGGTATCGAAAAAAGGCGCCCGAAGGCGCCCTCTCACAGGTCGATAACCAGATTTGAAGTCGGGCGACTGCAGCACAGCAAACGCATGCCCTTGTCGATCTCGCGCTGACGGATGCCGCCGTTGTGTTTCATCTCCACGCTGCCTTCGAGCACGGCGGTTTTGCACGTGCCGCACACACCCTGGCTGCAGGAAGAGGGCACCACCGCACCCGCCTTCTTCGCCGCCGATAACACGGTCTGGTCGGCGGTCATGGTGAATTCCTTGCCCGAGCGGGCCAGGCGCACGGTGAAGGTATCCTGCGCCTGACCGGGTGCAGTGATCGGCGTAGATTCAACGACGAGGTCGGCGTTTATGTCGAAGCTTTCCTGGTGATAACTCGCCATGTTGAAACCGGCACTGCCCAGCAATGCCTTGGCCGCATCCATGTAGCCTTTGGGGCCGCAGGTGAAGACGGCGCGCTCCATGAAGTCGGGGATTCGCTGCTGAAGTTCGTTGATCGACAAGCGCCCGATCGGGCCGGCCCAGTCCGGTTCGTCGCCCAGGCCCTCACAGAAGAACAGGGTGCGCAGGCGCGGCATGGAGCGTTCGAGGCGGGCCAGCTCATCTCGGAAGATGATGTCTTTGGGCGTGCGCGCGCTGTGCACGAAGACAATGTCCAGGTCTGCGTGCAGGTCGGCAGCGGCGCGGGTCATCGCCATCAGCGGGGTGATACCAGAGCCGGCGGAAAGGTACAGCAGCTTGCGCGACGGCCCTGCCACCGGAGTAAATATCCCCGCCGGGCCGGAGGCCGCCAGTGCATCGCCCGCCTTGAGATTGTCGTGCAGCCAGTTGGAAACTGCGCCGCCCGGCACTCGCTTGACGGTGATCGAGAAGGTGAACGGACGGGTCGGTGTGGAGGACAGCGTATAGCAGCGCGATATGCTCTGGCCCTCAATCACGGGAGACACGGTCAGGAACTGGCCGGGTTCGTAGGCCAGGGCAGGGTAATCCGGGGAGTGGAACACGAACGTCTTCACGTCGTGGGTCTCGGCGACCACGCTCAGGCATTCGATGCGTTTGCTCTCGCCGCTGGCCCATTGGGCGCCGTGGGCGGCCCAGTGATCGGTATCGACGAAGCGCTGGTCAGCGCGCAGGCTGGCAATGTTCTCGAGCATGCTCATCACCGTTAAATTCCATGCACTGCAAGGCGGGCATCGTACCAGCGGACAAACTGGTCAACGTACGGCTCGGTAAATTCGGAATAGGGGCCGGGGATATAAGCCGGGTCCTGGGTGCCGCTATGAGTGATGGCTACCAGGTTGGCATCCTGCTGGGTGGTGGCAACCCAGACTTCGGTGAGGCGCTGTAGGTCGTAATCGACACCTTCAACCGCGTCCTGGTGCACCAGCCACTTTGTGCGCACCAAGGTACGATCCGGCGCCAGTGGGATGATCCAACTGATCATCGCGTGGTCGCTCATCACGTGGGCCCAGCCATTGTTGCCCCACAGGTGCGTGTCGCCGAGATCGCGACGGGTGAGGTTGCCCAGCAGCTTGGTGCAGGCGACCTTGGTGTCGAGGGTCTGGGATTCGCCGCTGCCGGCGATGATCATGCGCTGGGTGCGGAACTGGGTAGCGGTATCGCCGTCCAGGTACTCCACGGTGGTATAGAGGTGACCTTCACTTTCCCAGTTGGCTTCAATCCCGGCTTTGCGGATCTGATAGGCATCATAGGAGGCGCGCGCCTCTTCGCTCATTTCTTCATAACTGACGCCGAGGTCTTCGGACTGATAGGAGACGATCAACTCCGGGTGAGTGCCCGCACAGTGATAACACTCGCGGTTGTTTTCCATCACCAGTTTCCAGTTGCCGTTCTCGATATAGTCAAGTTCGTAGGCGATGCGCGTGTTGGTCAACTCATACGGCGCAAAGCGTGCGCCCATGACCTCTTCCTGGATGGCAATATCTGCTGGCGCGTTCTCGCTCAGACAGACAAATACATGCGCACCGATCACCTTGCAGTGCACCGGGATCAGGCTGCGGCATGTTGGATCGAAGCCCTTGCCCATATGCGCCGCGTGCTTGAGGCTGCCGTCCAGGTCGTAGGTCCACTGGTGGTAGGGGCAAACCAGCATGCCAACGGTGGACTTGCCGGGCGCTTTCAGGCGCGCACCGCGGTGGCGGCAGACGTTGCGGTAGGCGCGAATCTGTTCATCATCATCGCGCAGCACCATGATCGATGATTGGCCGATATCGGTAGTGAAGACATCGCCGGGCTCGGCAATATCTGCGGTCACTGCAACCAGTATCCAGTGCTGGGTGAAGAATATGTCGACGTCGGTTTCGAATATATCCTGTCGACTGAAAACTTCGCCTGGAAGACCACAGCCAAGTTCCCGAGACTCGATCACTTCACGGTGCGTTTTAATCGGCGCGCTGCTCATTGTTATTCCTCAGGCATTTTTATTTTAAGTATTACCAATGCGTCTGGAAGGATTATCTGAGTGGCTAAAAATACCGTCAATGCGCCTATTTTTACGGCTCGTATTACATCAAGTTATGAGTGAGCTTTCGATTTTTTCCGACAGGGGTGTACGGTCCTGAAGCCAACGGATCACTGCCCAGACTTCAGGTGTCGCGCTGCGTCCATCCGGGATAACCGCGTAGTAAGCATCGGTGGGGCGAACAAAAAAAGGCTCGAGTCGAACCAGTTCGCCACTGTCTATCAGGTGTTCCACCGCACGCCCCCAGCCAAGGCCGACGCCGTGGCCGTGGAGTGCGGCATGGACGACATCGGCGTGCAGGTTGCAGCGCAGGGTGTAGTGCAATTTGTGTGTCATCAGCCCCAACTGCTTGAACCAGCCTTGCCAGGTCATCCAGCCTTCGGTGGTAGAGTCGGAGTCCAGCAGGCCGGTACCCGCCAATGCCTCGAGGGTTTCGGGCGTGGGGTTTCGGGCCAGCCAATCAGGCGAGCAGACGGGAAAGATTTCTTCGTCGAACAACAGGATCACTTCGCCGTCATCCCACTGACCGTTGCCATAGCGTACGTACAGATCGGCTTCCTGGGTGCGCAAGTCACCGGTGAACATCTGCGTGACCAGGCGAAGCTGGATGTCCGGCAGCGCATCGCGCAGACGCGACAGGCGAGGAAGGAGCTGAAACTGCGAGAAGGAGGAGGTGACGCCAAGGATGATTTCCCGCCGCCCGCCTTCCTGGTTGATTTGGTCGAATACCGTGGCGATTTTTTGCAGCGACTCGGAAATGGTCGCGAACAGGGCCAGACCCTCATTGGTCAGTTCGATGCTGCGGTGCAAGCGGTGAAACAGTTGTGCCCCGACGTTTTCTTCGAGCACCTTGACCTGCTTGCTGACGGCCGCCTGGGTAACCCCAAGCTCCTTCGCTGCCTGGGTGAAGCTTTTCAGGCGGGCGACGGATTCAAACTGGAGGAGGGCGGTCATCGACGGAATGATCCGCCGGTAACCTTTGTGTCGGGTGCTGGCTTCTTGAGCTTTCATTGTTTTTCTTACTCATAGGTAGGCGAGTCGGTCACGCCACGAACTCGCTCCACACAGTGTACGCGTCGCCGCCCAATTCTGTGGGCGGGCTCGTCAGCGTCAGGCCGCTCAGGCCAACTGATAAGTCGTCTTGACCCGGGTAAAGAACTGCCGCGCATGGGTGCCTTGCTCTCGCGACCCCAGGCTCGATGCACCATTGCCGCCAAACGGCACGTGATAATCGACCCCGGCGGTCGGCAGGTTGACCATCACCATCCCCGCCGAACTGTTGCGCTTGAAATGTTCTGCATGATGCAGCGATGTGGTGACAATGCCCGCAGACAAACCGAATACGGTGTCCTCGGCAGCGGCGAACGCCTCTTCGTAATCGCGTACCTTCAGCACACTCAACACCGGCCCGAAGATCTCCTCGCGGTAAATGCGCATGTCAGGGCGTACGTCGGTAAACAGTGCGGGCGTGAACAAATGTGCGCCCGCCGGGGTTTCCACGCGCTCACCACCACACACCAGCGTCGCGCCTTGCTCAAGGCCGCTGGCAACGTATGCCAGGTTCTGCTCCAATTGCCGCGCATCCACCACCGGGCCGATATCGGTGGCGGCTTGCAGCGCATCCCCGACCGTCAGCGCGCGAGTTCGTTCGGCCAACCGCGCCACAAAAGCATCATGAATACCCGCGGTGACGATCACCCGTGAACTGGCGGTGCAGCGTTGGCCAGTGCTGTAAAAGGAACCGTTGAGCGCCACTTCGACCGCCTGTTCCAGGTCGGCATCATCAAGAACGATCAGTGGGTTCTTGCCGCCCATCTCCAATTGCACCTTCTTCATGCCTTGCGCCGCGAGCAGAGCGATCTGCCGGCCGGTGTGCTCGGAGCCGGTGAAACTGATGCCATCGATCTGTGGCGAGCGAATCAGCGTATCGCCGACGCTGCGACCCGGGCCGATCAGCAGGTTGAACACTCCCGCCGGCAGGCCGGCGCGGGAGATGATTTCAGCCAACGCCCAGGCAGAGGACGGCACCAGCTCCGCGGGCTTGAACACCACGCAGTTGCCGAAGCAGAGCGCCGGGGCGATCTTCCAGGCAGGGATGGCAATTGGAAAGTTCCACGGTGCGATAATGCCGATCACGCCCAAGGGCTGGGTGATGACGTCAATGCCCACATCCTGGCGCACCGACTCGTATTTCTCGCCCGAGGCCCGCAGCGCTTCCTGGGCGTAGAACTTGAACGAGCGACCGGCGCGGTCCACTTCCCCCAGCGCCTCGCGCACGACCTTGCCTTCTTCGCGGGCGAGCAGCGTGGCCAGCTCTTCGCGGCGAGCGAGGATTTCGCTACCGATAAAGTCCAACGCGTCGGCGCGCAGTTGCGGGTTGCTGCGCGCCCACTGTGGCTGCGCGCGGCGGGCGGCGGCGATGGCTTGTTCGGTCAGGGCCTCGTCGGCGCGCACAAAACGCTCGATCACTTCCTGCGGGTTGGACGGGTTGCGGTTTTCCAGCAGGTCGCTGCTGCTGTCGAGGGGAACGAAGGCGCCGTTGACATAGCTGCTCTTGGTGACGGGGTTCATGCGGATCGAATCCTTTATTCTTGGGTTTGCCCGCATGATGCTCAGCGCACGCCGGTGCCCGCTATTACGGGCATGACAATTGATAGGACACTGGGGTCGGTCAGCGGCTGGCTTGTCCTGAATCTATGATATAGCTGTCTTTGTATGATATTTCGGACCCGTTGCCCGCCTTATACTGAGCTTGCCGAACATCATCCCCCCCCGGCTGCACTGGAGAGCGAAACATGAACATTCAGCCCGCCAAGGTTAAACCGGACCTGCGTGTCGGTTTCGTGCTGCTGAATCAGTTCACGCTGGTGCCTGTGGCAGGCCTGGTCGACTCTTTGCGTTTCGCCGCCGATAAATCGTTCCGCAGCCAGCAGGTGTACTGTCAGTGGGATTGGATGACCTGTAATGACCAGCCGATCTACGCCAGCTGTGGCATGCCGATCTCGCCAACCCGGCCATTGAATCTGTTCGCCCAGTACGACTACATCGTGATCGCCGGAGGTTTGCTGGGGGAAACACGCAACCCGCCCGACTGGCTGCTCGATGCGCTGCGTGATGTGCATGCGGCTGAGATCCCGATTATCGCGCTGTGTTCGGCCTCCTTCGTACTGGGTAAGGCCCAGCTGCTCGATGGTCGGCGGTGCGCGGTGCATTTCACCATTCGCGAGGAGTTCGAAACGTTGTTTCCCCTGGCGAACTCGGTTATCGACAAGAGTTACGTGGAAGACCGCGGCATCATCACCTGCCCTGGCGGCACCGCCATCGACCTGGCCGCCAGCCTGATCCGCCGTCATTGCGGTGAGGTGCGGGCGCAAAAAGGACTGGAGTACCTGTTGGTGGAGGACCGGGCCGAAGATGAGCAGCAGACCAATCGGGTCTACCAGAACGACAGAGTGGAGCGGGCCATCGCCTTCATGCGTGACAATCTGGATGTGTCGCTGTCTCTCAAGACGGTGGCGGAAGCGGTCGGTACACACCCACGGCAACTGCACCGCGAATTCGTGGCCAATACTCAGGAACCACCGGCAAACTACTGGCGCAAGCTGCGTTTGGATCACGCCCGTCGCCTACTGGTCAACACCAGCCAAAACGTCACCACTATCGCTTTGGCAAGCGGTTTCTCCGACGCCTCGCACTTCATTTTGTGGTTTCGCAAGCAGTATGGTGAAACGCCCTACAGCTTCCGCAAGCGCCGGCATGAAGTGGAACGCTTCAACACTGAACGCCTCGGCGAAAGCGTCAGGGTGGACCCGGAGCTTTAAGGCGAGGGGAGTGGCGAGCGATTGAGCAGGGCATCGAATACAACTTCACAGGCCGCGCCCCACGTCGCGCTGCCTGGCTGGTGATTGAGCACATCCAGACCCGTCGCCGTGAATGTACCCGGTGTGGCGATTGCCCGGCCCAGCGCCTTGAGGCTGCGTTCCGGATGGGCGCGGGCGCTGAACAGGCAGTCTTCCAGATTACCCAGTACCAGCGTGCGCGCCTGTTCGGCAGGCATGCCCTTGTCGACCAGCCAGTGTTGCAGGTCATGAAGCAGGAAATAGAACCAGCCATTCATGCAGGCTGCCACGGTGGCCAGCTCGAACGCCGGTTCGTTGTCCACGACCACCAGCGAACCCAGAGGGCCCAGGCATTGCTGGGCCGTTTCATCGGGCGGGTAGACGACCACGGTCGATTGGTTGAACTGGGCGGTGTAGGACAGCATCACCCGCACGCAGACAGCACCGGGGAAAGTCGCCTGGAGCGTCTGCAGGTGCAGACCGGCGACCAGGGAAAGCAGGTGCTGGCCGGGTTTGACGGTGATCTCGGCGGCAAGTTGCGCAACGCTGTCAGGCCTTACCCCGAGCAGCAGTATGCCGGACTTGTCCACCAGGGCCTGATTGCTTGGCATGACCTCGCAGTTGCATTCATCGGCGAGTGCCTGGGCACGTTCGGTGTTGCGCGGTGACAACAGGATGATGCCGTCGAAACCGCTGCGGCGCAGGCCGCGCACGACTTTTTCGGTCAGCTCGCCAACTCCCAGGATGCCCAGACTCTGCATGATGTCTCCTTCAGGCTTCCAGGCCGGCGCGGCGCTGGCCCCAGTTGAGGTTCAGATTCACCCCCAGGCTCAGCAACGGCTCTGGTGGGTTGCGGTTGGGGCCGGGCGAGGAGAGCAGGAAGGCCGTCAACTCGTCCTGTTCACCTGCCAGCCAGTTGGCCAACAGTGTGCCCGTGGCGGTGCCACGCGTGATCCCCAGGCCATTGCAGCAAAGTGCCGCGTAAACGTTCGGCGCCAAGCTGCCGAAGTAGGACAAGTGGTTGCGCGACATGCACATGGAGCCGCCCCAGGTGTAGTCGAACGGCGTGTTCGCCAGCATCGGAAAGCGCCGGTCAAACGACGTGCGGTGCTGGCGGGCAGCGCGGTCCAGGAAGCGCTGCTGGGCCTGCCCGCTTGCGTTGAAACTGAAGCTGTTACGCACCAGCAGACGCTGGTCGGGTGTACGCCGCAACGTGGTGCCGAAAGGGTCGGCAGGGATGATGCCCCAGGCCTGCTTGCCACCCAGGCGTGCCTGTTCTTCTTCGGTCAGTGGCCGGGTCATGCTGGCATACGTGAAGACCGGCAGCAGGCGGCCTGGCAAGAACCCGAAATGTGAGGCAAAGGCGTTGTTGCAGAGCAGCAGTTCGTCCGCAACAAATTCGCCATCGGCGTGAAGCAGCGTGATCTTGTCGCCCTGTTCTATACGGGTGATGACGGTGTTTTCGTACAGGCTGACGTTCGCTGGCAGGTTGTCGGCAAGCCCCCTGACCAAGGCCGCTGGTTGCAACAGCATCGTGCCGGGGGTGTAAAGCGCCTGGCGATAGAACGACGTACCGAGGTGTTCCGGCAAGTCGCGGGCATCAATCATTTCGTAGGGCTGGCCGAGTTTGTCCAGGCCGCTGCGGTAGGCTTGCAGCACCGCCAGACCCTTGTCCTCCACGGCGGCCTGGTACTTGCCGTCCGAGCGCAGTTGGCAGTCTATGGAATAGTCTGCGACCCACGTGCGGATCATTGATTGAGCGAAGTGATTGAGCTTCAGATTCATCCGCGCGGTGGCCGGATCGCCGATGTAATCGGGGGCGCCGATGTCATGGGGCAAGTCGATGGCGAAGCCGGAATTACGTCCCGAGGCCCCGTAGCCGACCTGCTGCCCTTCGATCAGCACGATCTCGTCCTGGGGGAATTTCAGGGCCAGTTGGCGCGCGGCGGCGAGCCCGGTGAAGCCCGCGCCCAATACCACCCAACGCGCCTTGGTGCGGCCGCTATGTGCGGGGCGCGCGTGGCGTGGTGGGCTTAGGTGGAACCAGCCGCAGCCATCGTCGTCGGCCGGGGTGGATGTATTTCTGTACATTGATGCCAATCCCTTCTTTTTTCGCACTATCGCACTGGCTGAAGACTGAGCCCTATAACGATCGGGACAACTTATGGGAGGTAGGGGTTATAACGTGTCGGTGGCTATTTCTACACCGAGTGAAACGTAGTCGATCAGCTCATAGGTCGCACTGTCCACGAGTATGTGTTTGGGTACATACGTTTGCGCATCGCACTCAATTCCACCAAATTCTTCAGAACCAGCATTTTGAAAAAAACCGCTGTCGCCAGGGACGAAACAAGCTGCTCACCCATGGATTGGGCGACGTTGATAAGCGCGGACGGCCGCCACCCGTGGGGTGCAGCCGTACGGGCTATCCGAAATGTTCCGCTAATGGCTGTAACGGCTCATGAACACGGCCGCTCTCTTGGTCGCAACCGCCAGCGAATTTAGCTCGATGGTTTCGTTCTCTGTATGGGTCGCTTCGCCCACTGCGCCCAGGCCATCCAAGCTTGCGCTGACAAACTTACTCACGTAGGAAATATCTGCGCCACCCCGTTCCGTCGCGGGTACTGGCTCCAGCGCTGGTCCCACCAGATCCTGGCTGACCTGACTGTACTGCTTCAACAGCTCCAGGTTGCCTGGGGTTTGCGCCATGACGGGCATGATCGGTTTGAGCAAAAACGTGCTGCTCGTTTGGCTCAATGGCTGGCTGACGATTGCCTGTATCTTCGATTCAGCCTGATCTTTTTGCTCGTCACTGGCGAAACGCAGATCGCCATGAGTCAGCGAAGTCTTTGCCACACTGGTTTTTCTGCCTGACGCAACGCCCTTGCCATTCTCGATGTCTTCCGCTGCACTCGCGCCGCCCAGCACGATACCGGGGTTTATCGTCAGCCCAGGTGTGTTCGACAGTTGCGCCCGGATTTGATCGAGCACCCGCGCCGATTCATAAATGGCACCGAAGCCCGTGTCGGGTTGGAAAATGGTTGCCGAGTGGTGTTCCAGGCCCTTGCTGGTGAGGAACCATTCGCTCAAGCCTCTGCGGTTGGTCACCAACTGGTTCGCGGACAAGGCAAATTCAAAACCCAGGGCGATGTCGCTTTTTTTGGCTTCGTCGATCAGTGCCTTTCGCGAAATATCGGTTGGTTTGGCGGCCAGTTCTTCGTCGCCCACCAGCACCACGGCGATGTTCATGTCCTGCAACGAACCGTTGGCATTCAAGGCCTGCAAGGCGTAGAGCATGGTCACCATGCCGCCCTTGTCATCGATCACGCCGGGGCCTTTGGCCTTTTTGCCGTCTTCGATGTAGGTGAACTTCTGGAATTTGCTGTCCTCGGGAAACACCGTATCCAAGTGGCCAATCAGCAACAGACGCTTGGACGACTTGCCCTTGTGCACAGCCACCAGGCTTCCCGCATGTTTCATGTCGGCCGGCAGTTCATGCCAGTTGGTCTCAAAGCCCAGCGCTTGAAGTTTTTGCTTCATCAGGTTGCCGACCTGAGTAACACCCTTCACGTTTTCGGTGCCGCTGTTGATGTTGACCAGCGTTTCCAGCAGGGCCACTTGCTCGGCGTGATGCTGATCCACGTAAGTGACCAGCTTTTTCTCGGCATCGGACTGCCCGGCCATCGCGTACTGCGCAATTAAGGCCGTCAGCAGTAAATAAAGTGCTTTTTTCATGCTCACCAGATCCGTTAGACGAAAATTTGACAGGAACAGCAGTGGAGTGATCAGCGACGCTGCAGAAGGAAATCCCGGATGCGTTGCGCTGCTTCCACGCACTCGTCCACCGGCGCGACCAACGCCATTCTGATACGCGCAGCCCCTGGATTGACGCTGTCGACTTCCCGTGACAGGTAGGAGCCTGGCACCACGGTGACGTGTTGTTGCTCGAACAGCTCACGGGTGAACTGCGCGTCGTCCATCGGCACTTTTGCCCAGAGGTAGAAGCTGCCATCGGGCTTTTTGACGTCCATCACCGGCGCCAGAATCGCGAGCACTGCGTCGAATTTTTCGCGGTACAGATCGCGGTTTTCACGCACATGGGCTTCATCTTTCCAGGCGCACACGCTGGCCAGTTGGCTGTGCACGGGCATGGCGCAACCGTGGTAGGTGCGGTACAGCAAAAATGCCTTGAGAATGTCCGCGTCGCCCGCGACAAACCCCGAGCGCAGGCCCGGCAGGTTGGAGCGCTTGGACAGGCTATGAAACACCACGCAGCGCTTGAAATCGCTGCGACCCAGTGCTGCGCACGCCGTCAGCAAGCCCGGTGGCGGTGACGATTCGTCGAAGTACAGCTCGCTGTAGCATTCGTCTGCCGCGATCACAAAGTCATGCTCATCGGCCAGGGCGATCAGTTTTTTAAGGGTTTCCAGTGGCACCAGCGCGCCAGTTGGGTTGCCCGGCGAGCAGAGAAACAGCAGTTGGCAGCGCTTCCAGATGGCCGCCGGCACGCTGTCAAAATCCGGATTGAAGCTATTGTTGTCCAGGCAGGGCAGGTAGTGGGGGGTGGCACCGGCTAGAATCGCTGCGCCTTCGTAGATTTGATAGAACGGGTTGGGACTGATGACCAAGCCATCGTCTTCGCGGCGGACAACGGTTTGGGTAAAGGCAAACAGCGCTTCGCGCGTGCCGTTGACCGGCAGGATGTGGCGGGCAGGGTCCAGCCAGCCTTTAGGTACGTCAAAGCGCTGCTGGCACCAGCCAGCGATGGCTGCGCGTAGTTCCGGAATCCCCAGCGTCGCAGGGTAGATCGCCATCTTGTCGAGATTGGCTGCCAGCGCCTCTTTGACGAACGCGGGCGAGGGGTGTTTGGGCTCTCCGATAGACAGCGCGATAGGACGCAAGCTGCCGTTTGGCGTGACACCGTTCAACAGGGCGCGCAATTTTTCAAACGGGTAGGACTGCAGATGGGCTAAAGCGTCGTTCATCTCAGGTTCTCGGTACGGTGGATTACGCATCGGCTGTTCTGCTTGAACGCCAGGCTAATGGTGTTGCAATACCTCTGTAACATAATGTAATAGTATAACAATTGCTTTTCAACCACCCTACGGAGTGCTTGCCGCATGCTCTCGCCTACCCTCGAACTTGCCCGTGACATGATCCGACGTCCCTCTGTTACCCCCGTTGACGCTGGCTGCCAGCCCTTGATGATGGCGCGCCTGGCGCACGTCGGCTTTGCGCTGGAGCCGATGAAAATTGAGAACGTCGATAATTTCTGGGCCATCCACGGCAACAATGACGGGCCGGTATTGTGTTTCGCCGGGCATACCGACGTGGTGCCCACCGGACCCTTGCAGGCTTGGAAGATCCCGCCGTTCGATGCTTTGCTCGATGAGCAGGGGATGCTGCACGGTCGAGGCGCCTCCGACATGAAAGGCAGTCTGGCGGCGATGTTGGTGGCGGCCGAGCGCTTCGTGGTGGATTACCCGGATCACCGGGGCACCGTGGCATTTTTGATCACCAGCGATGAAGAAGGCCCCGCCCATCACGGCACAAAGGCGGTGGTCGAGCGCCTGGTGGCGCGTCAGCAGCGGCTGGACTGGTGCATTGTCGGCGAACCGTCCAGCACCACATTGGTGGGCGATGTGGTGAAGAACGGGCGACGCGGTTCGCTCGGCGCGACCCTCACGGTGCGTGGCAAGCAGGGGCATGTAGCGTATCCGCATCTGGCCAGAAACCCGATTCATCTCGCAGCGCCGGCGTTCGTCGAACTGGCCAGTGAGCATTGGGACAGCGGTAATGCGTTCTTCCCGCCCACCAGCTTCCAGGTGTCGAACCTGAACGCCGGCACGGGTGCAACCAACGTGATCCCTGGCGAGCTGGTAGCGGTGTTCAATTTCCGCTTTTCGACCGAGTCGACGGTCGAAGGCTTGAAGCAGCGTGTCGCGCAGATACTCGACAAGCATGGGCTGGACTGGCATATCGACTGGGCGTTGTCCGGCCTGCCGTTTCTCACTGAACCGGGCGCGTTGCTGGATGCCGTCGCAGCCAGCATCAAGGCCGTCACCGGGCGCGACACTCAGCCGTCAACCTCCGGCGGCACCTCGGACGGCCGCTTCATCGCCACCATGGGCACGCAAGTGGTCGAGCTGGGGCCGGTTAATGCCACGATCCACCAGGTCGACGAACATATCCTGGCCAGCGATCTGGATGTGCTGACCGAGATCTACTACCAGACCCTGATCAAGTTGCTGGCTTAAGGTCCGGGAGCGCGCTCCAGGCCTGACGTTATCAGCGATAGCGGCAGGCCTGGGGCGCGCCTGATCAGGTTGATTCGCTTAATGCGCAGGCGAAGGCCTTGAGAAAACAGCCTGAAGCTTGAGCAAAAGCGATGACATCTAGTAAGTATCTGACTGGTCCCAAAACCCGCACTTATGCGCCTGGGAAAACCGTCCGGACACCATCTTTGCCTCAGGCAGAACAAAGGTCATTACGTTGTCGGTACCCGGATCGTAGCGTGACCACGCGTGATCGGTGCTCGCCAGTTTGGCGACGTTGGTGAAGTAACTCACCATCTGGTCGGAGAGTTTTTCCTGCATCGGGTTGAGCTCAACCTGCACGTTGCCGACGCCGCGGAACCCTGGAAAGACATAGGACAGCTCGTAAGTGTGAGCGGCCAGCATCGGGAAGGTCGTCGGGCCGACATACGACGGCGCCGTGCGGTCACTGAACTCGTAGGCATACACGGCCATCTTGTCACTTAGCGCCCGGCTCATGGCGCGGCCGGTGCAGGCGAACAGGCTGTCGGTTGCCGCAGCCGCGAATGCTTCGCTCGGGCTGTCGTAGTGCGTGGCCGGGTACTCTTGCATGACCCTGGGGGCAAGCGTCTGGCCATACATCCGCTCGATCTCGACAGGGTAGTCCGCGTCAGTCATCGCTTTGCCAGTCAACAGCTCAGGCAACGCCACGAAGAAACGGCCCTCGTCGCGGGTGCTTCCGTTTATCAGCGTTGCCTGGTTGATCTTGCCTTCACGAAAGGCATCTGCCGGATGGATCGGCACAACCCGCCCATCGATCACAAATTCATTCAGGGCAAAGGGCTGCTGGGCGTCGAGAATGCGTTTGGTCGGTACCGCACGCAGGCATGCTGCGTCGCCATTCTCGCAGCCGACTGCTTTGGCAAAACCCTGTCCCACTGCCCGCGCAACGTTCAGGGGTTGCGGCGCGCCGAAGGCCGGATGCCGCGCCATGATGCCGCCCCCGCTCATCGCGACAGCGTGCTGAAACAGCCCGGCGGAGCCCGGCGAAGCAATGTGCGCCATGACGCTGTTGCCACCGGATGATTCTCCTGCAATGGTCACGTTGCCAGGGTCCCCGCCAAAGGATGCAATGTTGCGTTTGACCCATTGCAGGGCTGCCTGTTGATCCATCAAGCCGTAGTTGGCGAAGTCGTGGCCCTCTGCATCCAGGGCGGGGTGGGACAAAAAGCCGAACACGCCCAGCCGGTAATTCAGGGTCACCACCACGGCATGCCCTTCAATCGCCAGTTTGCTCGGGTCATAGTCACCGCCTTGCCCAACCTGAAGCGCGCCGCCGTGTATCCAGACAAACACCGGCAGCTTGCGGGTTCCGGTATCTGCCGGATTTCGGTAGACATTGAGGTACAAGCAGTCTTCAGTCCCCCCGGCGCGGGCAAACACTCCAAGGTCGGCGTTTTGCGCACAACTGTTGGCCAGTGCGTTGGCCTTGATCGGCGTTGTCCAGTTTTTCACTGGCTGGGGCGGCTGCCATCGCAAGGCACCTACGGGAGGCTCGGCGTAGGGAACCCCTTGCCATGACTCAACTCCGTCATGCAGGGTCCCGACTACGGCGCCGGACGCGGTGGACACCCTTAGCGGTGTGTCCGCATAGCTCGCCGAGCATGCAACAGCGCCGACCGCCAACCCCAATACCGCGAGGATACGAGACGGCCTGGTTTGCAGTTGCAGGGCGCGCCACCTCATGCTTTGGCACCCGCGCGCAAGGCAGCATCCAGCGCTTCGTTCGCGCGCCTGGCATTTTGCGGGTCCACCTGTTCATGCAGGGTTTGCGCAAGCTCGCGCAATTGGCCCTCGGTCAATCCCACGTTCATGCTGATGCGCATATGGGATTGCAACTGCGCCTCTGCGCCGGGAATGGCGGCCAGCATCGACACGGTGGCCAATTCCCGCAGTTGCCAGGTGACGTTGTCCCGTTCGAAGATAGCGCCGAACAGGTGGGCTTTCAGGTATTCGTCAACGGCCGGCGCAAACTCGAACAGCGCGCCTTTGACCGGTGTGCCGACCAGTTTGGTTTGATTGGCAGTGCCGGCATTCAACAACTCAGTGCCCGTCGCAACAGGCTTGCTCGGCTCACGACCTGGCTCATCCTGCACGCCACGGGACTTTCGCGCCTCGGTGACTTTCATCAATTCAGCCAGCGCGTTAAGGCTCCTTGGAAAGCCTGCGTAGGGGTACACCTGCACGAGAATTTCCTTGGCCTCATTCACGCTGACACCTGCATCAAGCGCGTCATTGAGGGCAATACTCAGCTTGTCGATGTGCCCAGCCGCCGCGAGGGACGCCACGGGTATGATTGCGCGCTGCTGCGCGGTAAGCGGTGCGGATGTGTTTTTCGATACCCTCATGTTGCTCGATACCTCGGCAGTAGCTGCAGGCTGGTAGATGGCTGCGCTTAACCCTACAAGCGCAAAGAGCAGGGCAGGCAGCCTGTGGCGGTTAGCGGGTGCTGTATTGGTCGTCACTGACTTTCTCCATCCATTCGACGTTGGCCCCATCGGGCTGCGTGGCCGTTACGGCCAGATGAGTCATCGCTGTGCCAGGCGTTGCGCCGTGCCAGTGTTTGACGCCAGGAGGGCAATACACGACGTCGCCGGGGCGGATTTCCTGAACCGGCTTGCCCCATTCCTGAGTGAGGCCTACGCCGGAGTGAACCACCAGCCGTTGCCCGGCAGGATGGGTATGCCACGCCGAGCGCGCGCCGGGTTCGAATGTGACCAGCGCCCCGGAAGTGTTGAGCCCGCCGTCAGCCGGCCACAGCATGTCGATGCGTACCTGGCCGGTGAAGTTGGCGGCAGGCCCTACCATGGACGCCTGGCTACCGACACGCGTGATGTGCTGATTCGCTTTGGAATCAGCGGACGCCTCGGCGCCGGCGAATGCGCCGCCGGTTTCGAGTGCTGCGGCGCAGAGCGCTGCCTTGAGCGTGGACTTGAGCATGATCAATTCCCTCTTCTGGTGTGAAATTCAACTGTAGGGACTAATCAACTGTTTGATAAGATCGTAAAAACCGCATGTAGAGGTGTACGAAATTCACCAATGGCCAGTCCCAACCTGAACGATCTCGCGGCGTTCATAGCCGTTGCTCAAGAGCGCAGCTTTACGCGCGCAGCCGCAAGGCTTGGGCTGTCTCGCTCGGCCTTGAGCCATTGCATTCGTGGTCTGGAGTCCAGGCTGGGCACACAGTTGCTGATTCGCACCACGCGCAGCGTGTCGACCACCGACGCGGGCGCGCGGTTGTTGAACGTGATCGCGCCCAGGATCGACGAGATTGAACTGGAGCTGGGGTCTATCAGCGCAATGCGCGACAAACCGGAGGGGACCGTTCGAATCACCGCAAACGACCATTCCATCCAAACCGTACTCTGGCCCCGATTGGCGCCGTTGCTGCGCGACTATCCCGATATCCATATTGAATTAAATGTGGATTATGGTTTCACCGACATTGCGGCTCAGCGGTTCGATGCAGGCATACGGCTTGGGGACAATATCGACAAGGACATGATCGCCGTACGGATCGCGCCGGACATGCGCATGGCCGCCGTGGGTGCGCCCGCGTACCTGGCCGGCAGGCCACCGCTGCTCAATCCACGGGAACTGACCGAACACAGCTGTCTCAATCTGCGCCTGCCCACTTACGGAAGCCTCTACGCCTGGGAGTTTGAAAGGGACGGCCAGAGCATCAACGTGAAGGTTCAAGGTCAGGCGACGTTCAACAACGGCTACCTGATGCTTCAAGCGGCCCTCGATGGACTCGGGCTGACGTACGGGCCACTCGACATGGTGCAGCCGCATCTAGACAGCGGGGCGCTGGTGCCCGTGCTTGAGGACTGGTGGCCGGTGTTTCCGGGCTACCATCTTTACTACGCGAACAGGCGACAGATTTCTGCGGCGCTTTCGTTGGTCATCGAGGTCTTGCGCACCCGCTGATGGCAGGTTCAGGTGTCGTCGCCGAAACTGGAAGTCCTTTTCCGCGCTTCCTCAGACGTTACAACGTGTCGATCTCCACCTCGACACCGAGCGAAAGGCAGCCCAGTTGCTCGTAGGTGGCGCTGGTGATCATCAGGTGTTTGGACAGCACCAGAATATCTCTCAGGTACTGTTGGAGCCGGGAGCTTTCAAAGATCGCCGTGCCACCGCCGAGTGCAAACATCGACTGGACCACCTCGACCGAACTGTCGACGGCAAAGGTCGTGGCAAGCCTGACGGCGCAGCGGTTCTCAAGGGTGGCCGGCTGCGGATGCTGCGCCTGGCGCCATGCGGTTTCAATGGCATCGAGAAAGAAGACTCGGGACGACAACAGCTTGGCCTCAGCCCTGGCGACCGTTATCTGATGAACCTGCAGGTGCGACGCGGTCTGTTTTTTGATGCCTGCCTTTATCTCATTCGAGATTTTTTTCAATTCATTGATCGCGGCATCGGCAAGGCCCAGTGCCACGGCCGCGATGCCCAGGCCGAGCAGTGCGAACAGCGGGAATCGGTACAGTGGCGTGTCACAGTGTGGGTCGGTGAACAGGCATGTACTGTACTGCTCGGGCACGAACTCATCGAGCACTTCAAACTCGCTACTGCCGGTGCCCTTGAGGCCAAAGGCGGTCCAGTTGTCCAGCAGCCTAACTTGTTCGCGCTTGAGAATGATCGACTGCAACCGTGGTTTTCCGTTGGGTAACAACTCCGGCTTGCCCCCCTCGCTGATTATCACGCAGCCGGTGATCATCAGGTCGGCGTTCACGGCGCCAGATCCCCAGCCCCATTTGCCGGTAACACGAAACCCGCTCACGCCATTTTCAACCGTACGAATGGCGCGACCGGTTGGCGCATAGGCACCCGATATTTTCACCGTGCCAGGGCTGAACAGTTCGTGGGCAACGTCAGGCGCAAGGTAAGCGGAGACGATGCAGGAGGCGCAATGGATATAGGTGCACCAGGCAACCGAGGCATCGCCTTTGGCCAGTTGTTCGATCACCTCAACGAAAGTCTGCGGGGCACACTCAAGCCCGCCGAACTGTTCAGGCACCATCATCCTGAGAAAACCAGCGGCGCTCAGGGCATTCACGATATCGGGTGGGAGGTTTTTTCTGGATTCAATTTCCAGCGAGCGCGGAAAAATTTGCTCACTCAGGGATCGGGCCAGGTCGATCAGCAAAGGTTTTGTCGTATTCAAAGTGTTCCCTCATCTATAAACCTATGATTTATAAAAGTAATGGCGTGATAACTGCAGGACTCCGGGTTTAACCAAGCCCATGAATCTAGCACGATAGGGCGCGTTACGACCCAGAACATGCTGCATATAGTTATGCATTAAGGTTATTTAAGAAAATTTTTATATTCCGGTATGTTCTTTGTGGCGTAGTAGTGCGAGCTTTTTATTCTATTGATAGTGAGTTCGTTTTTTGAACACCAGCAATGGCAAGGCTGAACCATGAATCAAATCACCATGCATCACGACGCTCAGCCTTTCGACGTTTCACCTGTGATAGCGGGCGCGCCGAACAGTGAAATTGTGACGCTTGCCAACCTGGGCAAAACGTATTCGTCCAGCAATGGACCGATCACGGCGCTCAAGAATATTAATCTCGGCATACAACAGTCGGAAATCTTCGGAATTATCGGTCGCAGCGGTGCGGGAAAATCCACGTTGATTCGCACGATCAATCGGCTCGAAAGATTGACCACCGGGACGGTGAAGATCAGCGGCATCGACATTGGAGCATTGGAGGGTAGGGCGCTGGTGGATATACGGCGCAAGATCGGCATGATTTTTCAGCACTTCAATCTGCTCTCTTCCAAAACCGTGTTCGAGAACCTGGCACTGCCTCTAAGAGCCAGTGGCGTGAAGCCTGACCTTATTCGTGAGCGCGCCGCGAATCTACTGGAGCTGGTTGGGCTGTCGGACAAGGCCAGGACTTATCCCTCTCGACTCTCGGGTGGGCAGAAACAGCGGGTGGGTATTGCAAGAGCCTTGATGTTGAATCCGGATATTATTCTGTGCGATGAGGCAACCAGCGCGCTGGACCCCGAATCCACGGTTTCAATTCTGGCGCTGCTCAAGGATATAAATAAAAAAATGGGCATCACCATTATTCTTATTACCCATGAAATGAGCGTAATACGAAACATATGTGATCGCGTGGCGGTAATTGAGGGCGGTGAGATCGTGGAGTCCGGCCCTGTCTGGAAAGTGTTTGGTCTGCCTCAGTCCGATGCTGCCAAAGCGCTGTTGAGATCGCCGGGCGACGCCAGCGGCGATGACAATTGCACGCCACACTACGAAGGCACGGACAAAACCCTGCTTAAACTGACCTATTCGGGCGAAAGCGGTGAGTTTCCGAAATTGGAACTGATAACTCGCGCATTGCAGGGCGATGTTGAGTTGGTTCATGCGGCCATTGACGTGGTTCAGGGAAGGCCTCAGGGCACGCTGTTTTTGGCGACAAGTTCCAACGCCGTACAGGTGCAAGACTTTCTGAAAAGAGAGGGATTATTCAGCAAGGCCGAGGTACTGCCCAATGTCTGAATACATGTTGGCGGCGCTGTGGACGGCCTTCGTGGATACCCTGGTGATGGTCAGCATATCGAGCGTTATCGTCTGGTTCGCGGGAATCGGTCTGGCGCTGATATTGGTGACAACAACGGCTGGAGCGATATTTCAGGCGCTCACATTAAATCGTCTGTTGGGCGGGGTAATTAATGCGTTTCGCGCCGTGCCTTTTATTATTTTGCTGGTTGCCTTGATTCCGCTGACCCGATTTCTCACCGGCACAACCATTGGTATATGGGCCGCCATTGTGCCGATTACCATCAGCGCCACACCGTTTTTTGCGCGTGTCGCAGAAGTCAGCTTGCGAGAAGTCAGCAGCGGGGTAATAGAGGCCGCCGAGGCGCTTGGATGTGAGCGTAAAGACGTGATTTTCCGGGTTCTGCTACCCGAGGCGATGCCTGGCATTATCGGCGGTTTCACTATCACGGTGGTCGCGATGATCGGTGCCTCAGCCATGGCAGGCGCCATTGGCGCCGGAGGGTTGGGCGATCTTGCGATCAGATATGGCTATCAACGCTACGACACCGTGGTCATGTTCAGTGTCATTGCGATCCTTATTGTGTTGGTGGGGGGTATCCAACTTGTCGGCGACCGGATCGTGGCTTATTTACGCGCCCGGTAGTTGCCGACAATCCATCAAGTACGTGTTAGAGCGAGTTTGCCAATGCGAAGAGCTGCCCCCTCTCAAGGTTTTTCAAGGCTGTTCGATGACGCGCGGCCGCCGGGATATGCTGCGCTTGAAGAACAGTGGACATTTGATCCGGCCCGTCATCTGGCAATGGAACAGCCGGCCAGGGTATATGACCTGGAGGAGTTGGGTTACACCCGTGCGCAAATCGCAGAGTGTCCATCTTCCCTGGCGATTACCACGCCTTTCAGATTGCTTAGCGAAGAAGGCGCCAAGGCGTTATTGCAAGTAACACGGCAGTTGGAAGTGCATGCAACTTCAACTGCGCGGATTCCCAGGATGGTCCGGGGCGGGGTTTATAGATCGCGGTTCCTGCACGACTTGTGCAACTGTCCGATCCTTGCGGAGTTTTTTTCCGACATGGCCGCAACAACACTGTTGCCGCACACCATGCCGCTGCAGCTGGGTCATATCAACTACCAACCGGATGACATCGCGCGGGCCACGGACAAGTGGCATTGGGACGGTGTCGGCTTCGACTACGTTGTGATGCCGTCTGATCCGGCTGCGCTGGAAGGCGGGGCATTTGTCTGGTTCAAGGGAACAAAGAAGGAAGGCATTTCGCTGTTGGAAAAAGACGGCGATATCGTGGGTGACAAACGCGTGGAGTGCTCGTTTGCGCAGCCGGGCTTCGCCATCTTTCAGCAGGGAAACATGGTATTGCATCGAGTGAATAAGCTGACCACGCCGGCCGAGCGCATCACCATGGTCAATGCCTATATTTCTCCGAATGTTCACTTCGAAGATGTTTCCAGATTCAAGGATTTACAAGAGGCTGATCCGGCATTTGTGCTGAATTCGGAATGGGCAAGGCACAAGGCGTGGATCTCCAGAACAAAAATTGAACAACTATTGGCTAACTTGCCTTACACCACGGACAAGACCTTCATTATTCGCGAGCTTGAACACGTAATTTCCGACATTCAGGGGGCTATCGAGGATATTTCTTCGTCCGGCGAGGCGAAGGGCATCTATTTCGGCGACTGACTATTTATTACTTGAGGGTTTATAGATGAACAGCTTTATCAAAACGGGTTTATTCGCCGCCTGTCTGAGTGTGTTGGCAGGGTTCAGTCAGGCGTCGGTCGCCGCTGACCGCAAGGTCGTTGTAGGCATCATGAGCGGGGAAGAGGAGGAGGTTTGGCAGACGGTGGCCGAGGTCGCGGCGAAGCAGGGGCTGATTGTCAAAACGGTTTCTTTCAATGATTACAATTTGCCCAATGAAGCGCTGGCCAATGGTGATCTGGATGCCAACGAGTTTCAGCACAAGCCTTTTCTGGATAACCAGATAAAAGTGAAGGGCTATGAGATTGTCCCCGTCGGCTATACCGCTGTCTGGCCGATTGGGTTGTACTCCAAAAAATTTCGCACGCCTGCCGAGTTACCCCAGGGCGCGGTTATCGCCATTCCAAACGATCCCAGCAACGAGGGGCGCGCGCTGAGATTGTTGGAGTTGGAAGGGTTGATCAAGCTCGATCCAGACAAAGGAATTTTAACCACGCCGCAGGACATTACAGAGAACGTGAAGGGGCTTAAATTCAAGGAACTCGATACGGGCATGCTTGGCCGAGCTATCGATGATGTGGACGCGGCTGTTATCAATACCGACTGGGCGTTGAAAGCAAGCTTGAGCAAGAAGGAAAAGATCGCATCTGAACCTGTCGAGAATAACCCTTACCGGTGTTTCATCGCCGTGCGCAAGGGCGACGCCAATGCGCCGTGGGTGCCCACGCTGGTCGCAGCCTTCCAGACTGAGGCTGTTCGTGACGTCATCCTGAAAGTCTATGGCGGGGCCGCCGTTCCTGCATGGTGATTGAAGCATGTGGCTCAAGCGTCTGCACAGCGCGCAGGCTGGGCGAAGCTGATTACTTGAGTCTACGGTTATGCTCAAAGGTATTTCAAGCGAGGCCGTTAAGCCGTTTACCTTTAGGTCATAACTCGTTACGACAAGTGGTCCAGATGCCCGACATAGCCAAATCCTTTCTGCCACTCTTACGAGCGGGGCATCAAGAGTATGGCGGCCTTGTCCACCAGGGCCTGATTGCTCGGCATGACCTTCATCGGCAGTTGCGATCCGGCCCTGCGCTAAAGGGATTACAAGGTGTCGATATCTACTCCCACGCCAATTGAAATGCACCCCGGTAGTTCGTGGGTTGCACAGATCACGGCGTCAGGTCAACGAACGTATACTTGCCAGTGATCTGGATGTGCTGACGCAGACTCATTACAAAACCCTGATCACGTTGCTGGGTTGAGTCACTAGTATTGGGGGAACGGTAGCGACAGGAGCCAAGCACTGAAGGCGCGCAGAGACAAGAGATTCTGGTAGCGATTCGCGTAGATGAGGTAGTAGCTGCGCCCGCTTTCCAGCGGTTCGAACAAGGCCACGAGCTCGCCACTTTGCAGCTCATCCTGCACCAGGATTTCGGGCACCAGCCCGATGCCGATCCCCGCTGACACGGCTTGAATCAGGTGAGCCGTGAGCTCGAAACTCGGGCCCGCACGCATGGCCTTGTGGTCGATGCCTTGGCTGTCAACCCAGTCAGACCAGGCGCTGGGCCTTGATACCACATTTAGCAATGACTGCTCGGCGACGTCCCGAGGCGTCATTGAGCGGTACTCGGGCAGCGCTATCGGGCTGGCAATCACCACCAACTTTTCAGTCAGCAATGGATGTGAAATGAAGCCCGGCCAGTCTCCAGAGCCCACACAGATGATGGCGGTCATGTCGTGGGCGGAAGACTGAACGTCTTCGCGAATGATCCTGGAATGGATGTGGACCATAATCTCCGGGTGTTTCGCGTAGAACTCATGCATCCGCGGCAGCAGCCATTTCGAGCCCAGCGTCGGTAACACTGCCAGGTTCAACGGCCCGCCGTCATTCTTGAATGCAATGGTCTGCAGAGTTGCGCTTCGTATACGGCCCAACGCGGCGGCCAACTCGTGCTGGTAGAGGGCACCGGCAGCGGTCAGTTCGATTTTTCTGCCTTCACGCCTGAACAACTCGATTTCAAGTTGAGCTTCCAGGGTTTGCACCTGCCGGCTGACCGCGCTTTGGGTCAAGGCCAGCTCTTCGGCGGCCTTGGTAAAACTGCAATGCCGTGCGGCAGCCTCAAAGGCAACCAATAACGACATGGAGGGGGTCAGTCTTCTGGGGTTCATTCATAAAGCTCATGCAAAACCAACGGGATTTACGTTTGTCATTAAAGCCTCCGGCAGCAAAACTTGATAAAGCCATCTGCTACTGCCCAGCGCGCTCTGTGCTCAGCATACGTAGTTTGAATGTATAGATCAGCTTTTCGCCTGCAGGAACTCTCTCATGATTGCGCGGTTGTCGTCCCCGAAAACTCAGAATACGACCTATGAAGCCTTTTTGGGCGCGCTCCATGCAGCCGGTTTTCAAGGTGAGATCGCTCGTCGGTACGGCGACCGGACGGTACTGGCTACCGACAACTCCATTTATCAACGCCTGCCTCAAGCCGCAGTGTTTCCACTCGACGAGCAGGACGTGGCGATTTTGTCACGGCTGGTGGCCGAGCCTGCACATAGTGCGGTGGTGCTCACGCCACGGGGCGGCGGTACGGGCACCAACGGGCAGTCACTCACCGAGGGTGTGGTGGTAGATCTGTCCCGTCACCTGAACAAGATTCTCGAAATAAACGTCGAAGAACGCTGGGTCAGGGTTCAGAGCGGTGTCGTCAAGGATCAGCTGAACGCGGCGCTCAAGCCTCATGGACTGTTCTTCGCGCCCGAACTCTCGACCTCGAATCGCGCGACCATTGGCGGCATGATCAACACCGATGCGAGTGGCCAGGGGAGTTGCACCTACGGCAAGACCCGCGATCATGTGCTGGAGCTTTCGACGGTTCTGCTCGGGGGGGATCGCCTCACCAGCGCCCCCGTCGGCGTGGAGCATTTATCGGCACTGACAAAACGTAGTGACCGGATAGGGGAAGTCTACCGGTGTGCCGTGGACATCGCGGATAATCAGGCGGACTTGATCCGCGAGACGTTTCCCGCACTCAATCGCTGCCTGACGGGCTACGATCTGGCGCATCTGCGCGAAACCGACGGGCAGTTCAATCTGAACAGTGTTCTGTGCGGCTCCGAAGGGTCACTCGGATTCATTGTTGAAGCCAAATTAAACGTCCTGCCTATCCCCAGATACTCCATTCTGGTCAACGTTCGGTACGCCGGATTCATGGACGCCTTGCGCGACGCCAAAGCGCTGATGGAAATGAAGCCCCTGTCGATCGAGACCGTGGATTCCAAAGTGCTGATGCTGGCGATGAAAGACATTGTCTGGCATGGCGTTGCTGAATATTTCCCGCAAGATCCGGATACGCCAACCCTAGGCATCAACCTCATTGAATTCAGTGGCGACGATGAAGCCTCGGTGCAGCAGCGTGTTCACGACTTTGTGCTGCACCTCAAGCGCGATACCTCAGTGGTTCGGTTGGGGCACACGCTCGCCATCGGCGCTGACGCCTTAAAGCGTGTTTACGCGATGCGCAAGCGTGCCGTCGGGTTGCTGGGTAATGTTAAAGGCGAGGCCAGGCCGCAGCCATTTGTCGAAGACACGGCGGTTCCGCCGGAAAACCTGGCTGATTTTATCCTCGAGTTTCGCGCGTTGCTCGACAGCTATGACCTGCAATACGGGATGTTTGGCCATGTCGATGCAGGCGTGTTGCACGTGCGTCCGATCCTCGACATGAAAGACCCGGCACAAGCGGCCCTGGTCCGGCCGATTTCCGATGCGGTCGCGGCCTTGACGCAAAAGCACGGAGGGCTGCTGTGGGGGGAGCATGGCAAGGGCTTGAGGTCGCAGTACGTACCTGAATATTTCGGTGATTTATACCCTGCGTTGCAAGCGCTCAAGGCGGCCTTCGATCCACGCAACCAACTCAATCCAGGCAAGATCGCCACGCCGAAAACCGTCCCGGCTGCTCGATTGACGCGCGTTGACGAAGTGCCATTGCGCGGCGAACTGGACCGCAGCATTGATGAGCGCGTCTGGCGAAGCTACGACACAGCCCTGCATTGCAATGGCAACGGTGCGTGCTACAACTTCGATCCTGATGACGCAATGTGTCCCTCCTGGAAGGCGACGCGTAATCGTATTCACTCGCCTAAAGGGCGCGCATCGCTGGTCCGTGAATGGCTCAGATTGCAAGGGGAGCAGGGCGTCGATGTGCTGGCGGTCAATGAACCTGCACCGCTGAATGTGGCCCGCCGCGCGGTGAACAGCCTTGCGCAGAAGCTGGGGCAGCAAGATTTTTCCCACGAGGTGTATGAGGCGATGAGCGGTTGTCTGGCCTGCAAGTCATGCGCCGGCCAATGCCCCGTTAAGGTGAATGTGCCGGAGTTCCGCTCGCGCTTTCTTGAGCTCTATCACAGCCGCTATTTGCGCCCGCTCAAGGATTATCTGATCGGCTCGCTGGAATACACGGTGCCCTATATCGCCAGGATGCCGCGTTCATACAATGTTGTGATGAGTGCGCGACCGGTGCGCTGGTTACTCGAGCGAGCCGCCGGAATGATCGACAGCCCGCTACTCAGCCTGGTGGATTTTGCGGCTGTCTGCCGGCGATGGGATGTGCAGGTAGCAACGCCTGAACGGCTTGATGCGCTTTCAGATGAGCAGCGAAGAAAAAGCGTCATTCTCGTTCAGGACGCGTTCACGCGTTTTTTTGAAACGCCGCTGTTGGTTGATTGGGTGGAGCTGATCTCGAGGCTCGGTTACACGGTGTACCTGGCACCTTATGCGCCTAACGGCAAACCGCTTCAGGTGCAGGGTTTCCTGAAAGCGTTTGAGAAGGCTGCCCACTTCAATGGGCAGTCGTTATTCAGCCTTCAGCGCTATCAAGTTCCACTGGTGGGGCTTGACCCCGCGATGACCCTGGTCTATCGACAGGAGTACGCCAAGACCCTTCAACCAGGCAATGCGCCCCAGGTAATGCTGGCGCAGGAATGGCTGCTGGACGCGTTACCGGAAGTTGAAACCGCGCAGGAGAATGAGCCCTATCACTTCCTGCCCCACTGCACGGAAAAAACCAATGAGCCTGGCAGTATCGGCCAATGGCAAAAGATTTATGAACGCTTTGGGCTGACGCTTCTGGTGCAGGCAAGCGGTTGTTGCGGAATGTCGGGTACTTACGGACATGAGGCGCGAAACGCCCAAACCTGCGACACGATCTACGGGCAATCCTGGAAGCGGCTGATTGGGAAATTCAACCAGACGGGGCGAGTGGTTGCCGATGGTTATTCCTGCCGCAGCCAGGTTAAGCGCCAGGAGGGCGTGCAGATACTCCATCCTTTGCAGGTTCTGTTAGCGCGTATGAAGGCGCTATCGCTGGAGGGCATCTAGAGGACGAACACACGTAAATAGATGTGTGACTTCGCATAACAAAAAATTATCACGGTATGATATTTAATGTCTTGTTGTTTTTGGCTACTTTTGCTCTGATGCAAAAAAATGTTATCTACTGCTGTGATAATAACTATAAATAAAAGTGCGATATGCAGAGTGATGGTTTTTGCCCGTGCATATTTGGCGGGCAGGGTGCTGGCGCATCTGCATATATCCAAGCCATCCTGGTTTCTTAGTGCGTAGAAAGGCCTGGGGTGTCTGGCGAGGAGTAAAATGCGATGAAAAATCTGGAGGCGGCTGGTCCTCAAACTGTCGGATTTCTTTTGTTGGATAATTTCACTTTAATCTCACTGGCGTCAGCATTGGCACCGTTACGCATCGCAAATCAGCTGTCTGGTAGACAATTGTATCGTTGGCTCACACTGAGCGAAGACGGTGGTCCTGTAAACGCCAGTGCAGGTTTGCAAGTTACTCCCGACGCCAAAATGAAAGATGCTTCAGGCCTCAATATAGTAATTGTATGCGGGGGCGTGGATATTAAAAGCTACGTTGCCCGGGAACATATGCACTGGTTGCAGGACCAGGCTCAACAAGGATGCAAATTAGGTGCGGTGTGCAACGGAACTTGGGCTTTAGCCAAGGCCGGATTATTGAATGGCCATAAGTGCAGTGTTCATTGGGAAAGGCTGGTGGCGATGCGCAAAGAGTTCCCTGAATCAGAAATGACTGCGCGCCTTTTCTCTATCGATGACGATCACTTAACCTCGTCGGGTGGTCTTGCTCCACTCGACATGGTACTGCACATGATCAGAAGTAAACATGGGCGTGATCTGGCAGTGGAGATTTCGGCGGAACTTGTACACGAACGGATGCGAAGTGATCACGATGGTCAACGGGTACCCCTTAAGCATACGCTTGGGACGAATCAACCCACGTTGCAAGCGGCTATCATATTAATGGAAGAAAATTTGTCATTGCCTATTGAAATCAGCGAGTTGATTTTTAGATTAGGCGTTTCACGTCGTCGACTGGAAAGGCTGTTCAACAAGTATTTGGAGTGTTCACCCTCGCGCTATTACCTCAGGCTGCGTTTGTTGAGGGCGCATCAGCTGTTAAAGACAACGTTAATGCCATTGATGGACATAGGTTATTTGTGCGGCTTCGCCTCCATGCCGCAATTTGCGAGAAGCTATCGTGGGTGTTTCGGGGTAGCACTTCACGGCGAGCGTGCTTCGGCGTTGGCTCTTGCTCAAGAGCTGCATTTAAACAATGGGAGATATAAGTCTGGTGTGGCGCTCAGCATCGCTAGAAATGAAGAGTCCTTTGCCAGCATGAAAATTTAAAAAAGAACGTCAGGATCACTACGTGAGACGCTTGGCACTGCCGCCAAGCGCCTGCCGGGGGATTTAAAAGGACGCTACCGGATCGCCGAAGATGCCTTCTTCCGGCACGACGCCGAGGCCAAATCCTTGTGGGCGCTTGATGTGGCCACCTTCTATGCGGATACCATTTTTCGCATCGAAGTTACCCTCGATCATGGGCGCTGCGATCCAGACGCCCTCCAGCAGTTCAGGTGCAACGGTCGAGCCGATGTGGGTGCAGGCGGCGGCCATCAGATCTCCGCCCCATGCGTCGTCACAGGTATGGGGTAAGTTGCGTGCGGCACAGATATCACGGAAGGCGCGCATCGGATGCAAGCCACCCAGTGCGGTGATCTTCATGCCGAAACCATCGACCAAACCGGTTCCCGCGACAGTAATTGCCGTATTGATACTGGTGCAGCTTTCGTCCATGTACAGGGCGTGGCTGATCTGCGGGCGGATTTTCTGGAAGTCTTCAATGGTTTCGCAGGGTTGCTCCAGAATGAACGGGACGTGCGCGCACTCCCTGCAGAGCCTTAACGTATCGCGGGTGTTCAGACCGCGATTGGCATCCACGGCCAGCTTGATGCGTGAACTGCCCACGGCTTCCCACACCTTATTGATCGCGGCGATATCTTCCTCGATGGGCCGGCCACCCAGTTTCATCTGCAGGCGCGGATAACCCTGGTCGCGTTTGTCGATGGCGAGGCGAACGGACTCCTCGGGATCGGTGATCCCAACCACGGAATAGGAGGGCACGCGATCAGTCAGGGCGCCGCCCAGAAGGTCCGAGACGCTGAGGCCCAGGTGCTTGCCTAACAGGTCGTGCGCAGCGATATCGATGGCTGCTTTAGCGTAGTTATGCCCCTTGAGTAATTTGTCCATGCGCCGGTGCAACGGTACGGGCAGCAGTTCCGTGCCGATCAGCCCTTTGGCCATTTCGGTCAGCGCCGCTACCGCACCCAGCGAATGTGACTCGGCGTAGATTGGGCCAACGGGGCAGGTCTCGCCCCAGCCAATCAGCCCATTATCGGCAACCAGTTTGACCAGGGTGGTGGTCAATGAATAGACCAGCCGGTTGGCCATTGTATAGGGCCCATCCACGACGGGTAGTTCGTGGGTGTAGAGATGGATGCTGGCAATTTTCATAGGTTTACCTGCGGAATGATCAACACCAATTTGCCGATGTGCGCTTTGCTCAGAAAGTCTTCCTGAGCTTGATGGATTTCACTTAGCGGATACGTTTTGGCTACAGCTGGACGTATTTCGCCCGACTCGACGTACGAAATGAGATTGGTAAACACTTCGTCGTCTTGAAACGTGCAGCCGTAAAGCGTCAGGTCTTTGAGGTAGAGCGTTCGAAGATCGATCTCCGAGATCGGGCCAGCTATTGCGCCGGCGATGGCATATCGACCGCCAAGACGCAGTACGCGTAAAAGGTTTGGCCAATCATCACCACCCACCACGTCAACGACCACGTCCACTGAGTTCTCGCCCAGTACCGATATCAGGTCGACGCCGCGATCAATGATGCGATCAGCACCTAACATCCTGACCTCCGCTGCTTTGGCAGCAGAGCATTGGGCGATTACCGTTGCGCCACGACGTTTGGCTAGTTGGACGGCGGCAGAGCCCACGCCTCCCGAGGCGCCGGTGATCAGGACTGTTTCTTTGCCAAGTTTAAGTCGGTGCAGCATGTTTTCTGCGGTGGAATAGGAGCAGGGGATCGATGCTAGTTCTGCATCGGACCAGTCGCATTCCACCCTGAGGGTCTCTTTGGAGGGGGCAACCGCAAACTGTGCAAATCCGCCGTCGCATTCGCTGCCGAATGTCCAGCATTCATAAGGCCTGTAGTTCACATAGGTACGCAAAAGATTGCTGACGATCACGCGTTCGCCAATGCGCGAGTCTGCAACGCCTTGCCCAACGGCCACGATGTATCCACAGCAGTCGGCACCTTGAATGCGTGGGAACTCCAGGGCTGCACCCGACCAGGAAGCATCATCGCCGTTCACGCTGTCGAAGCCGGTGGCGCCGCCAGCGCCGGTGTCGCTGCTGATCGACTTGGAGTACCAGCCAATGCGGGTGTTGATATCCGTATTGTTAACCGCAGAGGTGCGGACTTGAATGAGTACCTCTCCGACACCGGGTTGAGGTACCGGTACATCTGTGCGGTATTCCAGTTGCTCCAGTCCGCCGAGCCCATTAAGTAACACGGCGTGCATTGTTGCGGGTAATGGCTGTGGCATAGGTCCCTCCCTACGGTGTGGTCAAATTGAAATTGTTGGAAACACCTGATGTAACAATGTGCGGCACGGGGTCTATGAGCCCCCAGAGTGCCAATAGTGGTTTGCGGGTTGACCGCATTGAATGCATCGCCGAGCGCGGATTGAAGACCATTCCTCCGGCCCCGGGGCTCCACCATCCGGCGTCTTCCCGATACCAATCACCTTCGGATAAAACGAGGTAGAACTCTGCAGGAGGATGCCGGTGGAACGGGTAATTCAGTTCCGGCGCCATGACGGCCAAGCCCAGGGTCATGGTTGAACATTCAAAGAGCCCACCCTTGCCAAACATCAAGGCATGCCGATGCCTGTCTTCAAACTCGACTTCATCGTTCCCCGTAGCGAATCGCTGGGTCCAGCGGCTGCTGGGAAGCAGGATTTCAAGCGTGGAGAGCAGGATTTCAAAGTCCCGATCAGGTCTAGGCGCATCTGAGAGCGCCTCAGCGAGGGTGGGCGCCAGGGAAGAGGGCAGTGCACTGCCTGAGAACGGGGCGAGGCCAATGTCCAATCGCGCGTAGCGTAAGGCTCGAATACATACCTCAGCCTGCTCCACGCTGCTGGCACCCGTTTGTGAATATCGGACAAGAATTCGCAGCAGCGCTTCTCGCAAAATCACCCCGTGCATCAAGAGTTCTTGTTCTGATAAACCACACGTGTAGTGCATGATTTCTTACCTCTTAGATGCCCCGACAGCAGCATGCGACATTGAGTGGCGTGAATAGCCCATACACGGGTTAAAGGGAATTAGACGTCATGGCGACTCTCTCGTGAGGGCGGATAACCGAAGTAGGCGCTGTAGCGTCTGCTGAAATGACCGGCTGAGACGAACCCGCACGCGATGGCTACATCAATGATGGCGAAGCGTGAGTTTTGTATCAGGCGCTGGGCTTCAGTGAGCCTCAACTCCAGATAGTATTTTTGCGGCGGGGTACCTATCTGAGCCTGAAAAAAGCGTTGGACCTGACGTCTGGAAAGTTTTACGCATTGCGCAAGGTGATCAAGGCCAAGAGGTTCTTCCAGATTGGACTTCATCAGTGTGATGACTTCTCGCAGCGGCGCGGTGACTGTCTGGTTTGGGGTGTCAGCGGTCTTTCGAAAGCGCGACTGGTCGTAATCGAGCACATCAAACACAGCGTCGGCCACCTTGTAATCGAGCGCGCTGTAGAGCCACTTGATCATGAGGTGAAATGCGCCCGCTGGGGTGGACGCGGTAAGTCGGTCTCGATCGATGACGACGGTGTCCAGTGTCACGGTGGTATTGGGTGAGTATTCGGCGAGCGCGGTGCGCTGATCTGCGTGAATGGCGCAACGATAGCCATCCAGCAGGCCGGCCTTGCCGAGGTACCAAGCGCCATTCCAGAGTCCGCCCAGCGCCACAGGCAGGCTGGCCAGCTTGTGCAGAAGGGTGGTCAACCAGTTTGGCATCGTTCGTGGAGTCCGCATGCCGCTGCAGATCACCATCAAATCAAGGTTTGCAATGCGGATGTCGGTCAACGGTGTGTCCGACCTGATGGGAATGCCCAAATCGCTCATGACTTCAGAGCTGTTGAGACTGAACGTATGGACTTTAATCGAGCCGGGGCGGACATGGTTCGCCGTCACCAATACGTCCAGGCACTGCGTGAAACAGGTCAGGGAAAAGTTGTCGAGCAGCAAAAAACCGATGTTCGACACTGACCTGGCATTAGGGAGCAAAGGTGTAAAGGGGGATCCAGCGTTCGGGGAAGTCACACTTAAATCCCTCTTGTTGTTTTGGGTTGAACGGCGCGGGTTGCCAACGTGATCGGGATGTTCTTTTAAGTGGTAAACATCCCGACGCATTGATCGTTAACGCGCGTTGGCAGCGGCTTCAGCTTCAGCCATGCGCTGGCTCATCAAATCGCAGTACCAGTCGACGAATTGACACACGCCGTTCTCCACCAGGGGGGAATACGGACCAGGTTGATAGGCGGGCGAAGTCACCCCAATCTGTGCACCTTCCACCAGGCTTCGATCCTGATCGTTGGTGGCCATCCAGACTTTGGTGAGGCGCTCGATATCGTAGTCCACGCCTTCCTGCGCATCCTTGGGTACCAGCCATTTGGTGGTGACTACGGTCTCGCCTGGCCCCTTTGGCAATACCCGAAAACTCAGCGCGTGATCCCCAAGAAAATGGTTCCACGTCGATGGATAGTTGAAGTAAAGCAGTGCGCCGATATTGTCGACGCCACTGCGATCCATGCGTCGATTAACGGCAGGTTTACCGTCCAGGGTGTAACTGCTCGCGCCGTGGTCGAGCGGTATGCGTGTCATACGAAACTGTCCGGCGGGGTCCATCACCAGGCGACTGGCCAGGCCGCCCGCCTCGCAAGCATCCCAATAGGCGGTCATTTCCGGGGCTTCCTCACCGCCGATGCCTTGTACCGATGGGAGCTCGGTATATGACTGGAGTAATTCGGGGTGTGTGCCGTCGCAGTGGTAGCACTCGCGATTGTTTTCGAACACCAGTTTCCAATTACCTTTCTCGACCAGATCGGCCTCGAAGGCGACTTTGCAATCTTCCAAATGGTGAGGGCCAATAAACGGCGCGACGGCGTTTCGGAAATTTTCGAAGTCGGGCGCTTGTTTCGCGACACAGACGTAAATGTAGCTGTGCACGACTTCGCAATGCGCAGGCAGCAAGTCATGCTCCGCCGTATTGAAGTCCGGTCCCATGTTCCCGGCATACAGAAGCCTGCCGTCCAGCTCGAATGTCCATTTGTGATAAGGGCATACCAGCTTTGCCACCTTACCTTTGTCTTCGGTACAGACTTTCGATCCGCGATGACGGCACGCGTTATGAAATGCGCGGATGTTGCCGTCCTTGCCGCGAACTATCGTGATCGGATAGTCGCCGATCTGCAGCGTCAGGTACTGGCCTGGTTTTTCGACCTCGAAGGTGTGGCCCGCAAAGATCCACTCCTTGTGCCAGATGTGCTCCAGCTCCTGGCGATACACGTTGGGGTCTGCATAGGCTGCGCCGGGAAGGCCATGTTGGTGTTTACGTTGTTTGATCAGATCTAAAACCGCGGTGTTCTGAAGCATCTTCTTATGCTCTCCTCGGGAGGGGGCTTTCTCGTACTAACCGTATCGCTGACGGCTTGATCACGGGCACGCTGGAAACGAACGGGCTACTACGTGTAGGCCAATTCGGATAACCTGCCGTTGATCACACCGATTGATAGGGGACGGCGGTGCCTTGCGGTCAGTCTAGAGCGAGGTCGTCGGACTTAAGAATCGATATTTTATAGGGGCTAATGATGATCTATTGTTATGGTTAAGCAGACTGAGCCCGATCAGACGCTGATCAAGATGCCGTCATTGCGTGCTGTAAAAGCGTTTTTGGCCGCCGCCAAATATCAAAATTTCACTCGGGCCGCTGAAGCGCTGTGTGTCACCCAGGCTGCAATCAGCCGTCAAATCCGTGACTTGGAAGACCACCTCGGAACCGAGCTTTTCGACCGGGCGGGGCGGGCGGTCAAGCTGACCGATGCGGGCTCCAATTTTTATGACGTGGTGCAACTGTCGTTCAGCAGCATCGCCCAGGCAGCGGAGCGCATGCGCAGTAACGCAAGTTCCAAGCATGTGGTCACACTGTGCTGTTCGCCGGCCTTCACCCATTTTTGGTTGGGGTCACGACTTCCCGAGTTTTTTGCCGCCCATCCTGAAATCGACGTCAACCTGGTGGTTACACAAAATTTCCTGTCCTTCGAGACGGGCGTTCATCCAGACATAATCATTTGCAAAATGATGAAGAGTCATGATGGTTATCACAGCCACCCGTTGGTCTGTGACGTGATTTATCCGGTGTGTACGCCGCTTTACCTCGAACAACACCCTGAGGTGCAACGCCTTCAGGGGATTCGTGATGGCGCATTGCTCAATCTGAGTCCGTATGGGCGTTCGCAAGTGGCCGAGCATGTGGACTGGAGCGGGTGGTTGGCCCATCACGATGTCGACCTCAAAGACCGACCGAGTACAGCCCCGCATTTTTTCAATGCCAATGACTACAATCTGCTCGTTCAACTGGCATTGAATCATCAGGGCGTGGCTCTGGGCTGGCATTACCTTGTAGCGCCCCTGGTCGAAAAAGGCCTGCTGGTGCGGCCCGTCAAAGAAAAGCTGGTACACAAGGAAACCCTGCACTACCTGAACTTCAACGAAGAAAAAACCCGCGACCCCAGCTGTTGCAAGCTGCGTGACTGGCTTATGGAACAGTTCGACAGTGGATTGCTCGAAAATCCTGACTGCTGCGATGCATAACCTCAGATCATCAATTGCCCAACCTAAAAGTTGCTGTGTCTCGACCCCGCTTGTCATTATTCTTTCATCACAAACGTTGAACACAAAATGCATGTGTCGAGATGAAGAGTGAAGATGATTCGTTAGTTGTCCATTGCTTAATTCGCAACAGGCGTGTTGGCAATAAGAGTGTTTGCACTTTTGTAATTTAAAGTGCAAGTGCGACCCGCCGGTAGTAGTAAGCCTGGAACTGATCTGGTCAATGGGCCTAGCCTTCATCTGTCTGCCTACGTAGAGAGAGTTAGTGTTTTCGCAAGGGCGGCTTGGTGCGCCTCGAAGGCTAATTTTTCACGCTCACTGCATTTGGCTGATCATGGTCTGCGTGAACTTTCCAGCAAAGAATAAGATGAGGTTTAAATCAATGTCCGCATTCGCTTTTTCCGGTATCAATCTGGCGATCACTACTCCGTTTGATGCGCAGGGCAAAATTGATTATCCCCGTTTTGAACAATTGATTGAGCGTTACATCGCGGCTGGTGTGCATGGATTTGTACTCAGCTCGGGTACGGGCATGCACGTTTACCTGAGCAAAGAAGAGTCCAAGCAACTGGTGGCGTTCGGCTCCAAGGTCATCGGCGGGCGGGCGCGCGTGATCGTCCAGACGTCGGCCTTGCTGGTCGAAGACGTCGTGGAGCGCACCCGCCATGCAGCCGACTGCGGGGCCGATGGCGTCATGGTGCTGCCGCCGTTTTTCGAAGGCCCTACGGATGATCAAGGGATCATCGACTTCTATTCCTCCGTGTCCGAAGCCGGGCTGCCCATCATCGGCTACAACGTGCCTCAGGCTGTCGGTGTGGAAGTGACGCCGTCGCTGTTCCGGCAGTTGAGCGAAATTCCCAACTTTGTCTCGGTGAAAGACAGCAGTGGCGACCTTGCCGCGCAAGCATCGTTGATTCGTACGGGCTTGCCGACCATGAATGGCGCTGATCCCCTGGTGCCGTACGCACTTTTCGCCGGTGCTGCTGGGTTGATTTGGGGCGGTGCCAATATGGCCCCACGCGCTTGCGTGGCAGTGGTCAATGCGGCCCTGGAGCAGGACTGGGCTCGTGCCCGGGAGCTGTGGCGCGCAGTGGAACCGGTGATGTCGTTGATCTGGCAGGGCGACTATGTGCAGTCCGTTTACGCAGGTGCTGAAATTACCGGCTATGGCGCAGGGCATCCACGTCGACCATTGGCGCGTTTAGCGGCTGACAGGGTCGGTGCGCTCCAGGCGGCTCTGCAGCCATTGATCGATCTTGAGTCAGCACTCGCCTGACGACGTGGGAGCCAAAGTCATGTACGTCGCCAGTAAATTTCCGAAAAACAGCAGTCGATCTGCGTGGGTTGAAATGCTTGCGCCTCGAAACCCCACGTTGTCGCTGCAGGGTGACGTGCGCGCCGACGTAGCGATCATAGGTGCTGGCTTTGCGGGGTTGTCTGCCGCAAGGCGGCTATCCCAACTGGACCCCACGTTGCGCGTTGCTGTGCTGGAAGCCGGGGTTGTCGGAGAGGGTGCTACCGGGCGCAATTCGGGGTTCATCATCGATTTGCCCCACGAAGTCAGCTCGGAGGACTTCGGTGATTCGTCGACAGAGCGTGCCCGCCGGGATATTACTTTGTACCGTACAGCGATCGGCCTAGCCACGGACATGGCCCAAGAGTTTGGTTGGGGGCGTGAGATCCTCGATCCCTGCGGGCGCTACAGTGTGGCCATCAGTCAGAAAGGCGACGCGCACATTTCCAGCTATGCCCAGCAGTTACAAGGGTTAGGGGAGTCCTTTGAGACCCTCGACGCCAAAGGTATTTATGAAGTGACGGGCAGCCGTCTCTACACCTCGGGCCTGTTCATGCCGGGCACGGTGATGGTGCAACCGGCGGCCTACATCCGCGCCGTCGCCGATAGTCTGCGCGCCCCCGCGACGTTGTTTGAAAACTCTCCTGTACAGTCGTTCGAAAAACAGTCTGGTCACTGGTTGTTGAAGACTGCGTCAGGTTCCGTCACCGCCAAGCGCATCATCCTTGCCAACAACGGCCATGCACAGAGTTTCGGCCTTTTTCCCGGGCAGATGCTGCACGTTTTCACGTATGCATCGATGTCCGAACCCTTCGATCACCGCCGTCTGAGTGGAAAGCGTGATTGGGCTGCGACCCCAGCTTTGCCAATGGGTACTACAGTTCGTCGTGTGAGCAGCGCGCAGGGTGACCGCATCTTGATTCGCTCGCGTTACTCCTATCACGCGGGATTGGAGATCAATGAGGGGCACGTTCGAAGCGCCGGCCGCGTACACGACCACAAGTTTGCAGACCGCTTTCCTGAGCTTGTCGGGCTGAAAATGCAGTATCGATGGGGTGGTCCCATGGCATTGACGTGGAACAGCGTGCCGATTTTTGGCGAGATTGAGCCGGGTTTGTTCGCCGCGTGTGCGTGCAATGGCCTGGGCGCCTCGAAGTCCACCGCGGCCGGTATCGCTGCGGCGGAAGCGGCGTTAGGCATGAAGTCTCAGTTGGTTCAGATACTTTCAGGCTATGACGCGCCAAAAAGCCTGCCGCCTCAGCCGTTTTTGAGTCTGGGCGCCAAGGCTGACTTGAAGCTTCGCGAATGGCGTGCAGGGCGAGAGTAAGCAGGCATCGCAGGTACTGCAACTGGCCAGGAGATGACCCAACGTACCGTTAACAAGCATTGCGTATTGGAAAACAAGTTTAACAATCACGAACGCAATATCGCCCAAGAAATGGCGATCACTCAACCGCTGCAGGGGATACACCATGAAGACGATTTGGAAGGCGATGTTCGCTTTACTGATGGTGATAGGCACCAGTTTTTCAGCTCAGGCCGAAGACAAGACCATCACCATGGGCACGATGGCTTGGGAGGACTTGTCGCCGATCTCCCTGATCACCAAAAAAGTGTTGGAAGACCAAGGCTACACGGTGAAGCTCACCGAGTTTTCCGAGTGGGGTATCGCCCACGCAGCGCTTGGAAAAGGTGATATCCAGTTGCTCGTTTCGCAAGCGAACTACCTTGCCCAGGACTATTGGGATCGCGGTAAAAACCGTTATGAGAAAATCTCGCCTGTTTCCCATGGCTTGTATCAAGGCATCGCGGTGCCGAGCTACGTAAACATAGATACGATCGAGCAGCTCAATGAGAACTCGGCCAAATTCGGCGACAAGGTGATCGGTATTGAACCCGGTGCTGGTTTGATGCGCAGCACCAGCGAAGCGATCAAAACCTATGGCGTTAAACTTCAACTGGTTGAAGGCAGCACCGCCGCGATGACGGCGGCACTGAAGTCGGCCATTGATCGCAAGGAGTGGATCGCGGTCACCATGTGGGACCCGTCCTGGATGACTCAGAGGTTTGATCTCAAGTATCTGGCTGACCCTAAGGGTGTCTATCCTCCGTCGCAAACCTATTACTGGATCGGTCACAAAGGTTTTTCCGAGGCTAACCCTCGCGCCCGAGAAACGATCGCCAGTGTTTTCGTCCCTATTGCGGATATCAAAGCAATCAACGGCGACATCAATGACGGAAAGACAGTGGTTGAAGCTGTGAATATCTGGATCTCCAAACACGGTGATTTGATCCAGCGTTGGGAAAATAACAAGAAAAATTAACACCGGTATTTATTTAGCTGCCGAACTTTAACGAACAATATTTTATAAAAAGGTTCGATAGGATTTGCTATGACTACTACAACTTCAGACGTAAATGATGTGTTGGTGAGCTGCGAGTCAGTCTGGAAGATTTTCGGCGAGAACTCGGCCGAAGCAATGAAAGCCGTTGTCGAAAGAGGACTGACAAAGAAGCAGATTCTTCAGGACTATAGCTGCGTCGTGGGTGTGTCTGGCGTCAACCTGGAGGTTCGCCGTGGTGAGATTTTTTGCATCATGGGCCTGTCCGGCAGCGGTAAATCCACACTGATTCGGTTGCTTAACAAACTGATCACGCCAAGCTCGGGCAAGGTACGGGTAAAGGGGCGTGAGTTGTCTTCCCTGAGCGCCGCAGAATTGCGCGCGGTTCGCGCGCGCCAGATTGGTATGGTCTTTCAGAGTGTGGCGTTGTTGCCCCATCGTACGGTGCTGGAAAACACCGCGTTCGGCCTTGAGGTACAGGGCGTACCTAAAGCCGAGCGGTTCAAGATCGCGGAGGCGGCGCTGGTCAAGGTCGGCCTGGGCGACTGGATCAAGCGCTACCCAGACGAACTGTCCGGCGGCATGCAGCAGCGGGTGGGCCTGGCGCGTGCCCTTGCTGCCGACCCCGAAATCATTCTTATGGACGAGCCTTTCAGTGCGCTCGACCCGTTGATTCGGCGTCAGTTGCAGGATGAGTTTCGTCAACTGACAAAGGAGTTGGGTAAGTCGGCCGTGTTCATCACCCATGACCTGGATGAAGCCATCCGGCTGGGAGATCGTATCGCGATCATGAAAGACGGCATGATCATCCAGGTGGGTACCGCCGAAGATATCGTGCTCAACCCCGCCGATGATTATGTCGCTGAATTCGTGGCCGGCATCTCGCGACTTCATCTCGTCAAGGCCAAGTCGGTGATGACACCTGTTGCCCTCTACAAGGTGGCACATCCCAATGTTGATGTTAGCCGCCTGCCCATAACCTCTCCAGACGCTGACCTCGACCAGGTCATTGGTCTCGCCGTCGTTAATGATCGCGACGCCATTGCTGTCGCTGAAGAGGGTGTTGTCTGCGGCGTCATCACACTGCGCGACTTGCTTCGAGGCGTGCAAGGTACGGCGAACGAGTACGCTCCGGCGGCGGGTCAGCCGCTGACGGAGGTCTCGTCATGAGTATCGAGAATTTCCCTGACGCCTTTGACTCGACGGTAGACACCGGACTGGAATGGCTGTCGGATAACGGTTCGGGGCTATTCGACGCCATCAATGATGTGCTCAAAGGCGCTTATGAAAGCCTGCTTTGGCTGTTCAACCTGACACCCTATTACGTGGTGGCCGTGCTGATCGCGCTGTTGGGCTGGCGCCTGGCCGGGCTTCGTTTCGCAATCATCGCGCTGATAGGCATGCTGTTTTGCGCATTTATCGGTTTGTGGCCGGAAACCATGGGCACGCTGGCCTTGGTCGTCGTCGCCACCTTGCTGGCGCTGCTGGTTGCGATTCCCTTGGGCGTGTTGGCCGGGTTGCTCCCCAGGCTGGATCGCATCATCGAGCCAGCTCTCGACCTGGTCCAGACAATGCCGCCTTACATTTACTTGCTGCCCGCTATCGCGCTGCTTGGCTATGGCACGGGTACGGCGCTGCTCGCGACCTTTGTCGTCGCGCTGCCACCGGCGTTTCGCCTGACATCGCTGGGCATTCGCATGACGCCCAATGAGTTCATTGAGCTGGGAAACGCAAGTGGAGTCACGGGCTGGCAGATGTTCCTGAAGATCCGTCTGCCCTTTGCGATGCCCAGCATCATGGCGGGCATCAATCAAAGTCTCATGATGGCTTTCGGCATGGTGGTGATCGCCGGCATCGTCGGCTCCGGCGGCTTGGGTGAAACCATCTACAGCGCCATTCGCACACTCGACATCGCCAAGTCTATCAACGGGGCGATCGCAATCGTGATTCTCACCATGGTACTCGACCGCCTGGCACAGGGCGCCGCGACTGCGCAGGAGGGCAAACGGCTATGAGTGCACCAGAATTGCAATTTTCCCCGGGTAAATATCTCGCGCCATTGGTTGATTGGTTCAACACCAATCTACATGGCGTCTCCAAAACGATCAGTGTCGTAGTCGAATTCAGTTTGCGAGCAATCGAAAGTGCGCTCCTGGCATTGCCGCCGTTAGCGGTGATTGCAATCGTGGCGATCGGCGCGGCGCTGTTAATTCGTGTGCGTGTCGCGGTGTTGGCGGCAGCGATGTTGGGCTATTGCTTGATTTCCGGGCTGTGGATCGCTTCCATGCAAACTATTGCGCTGGTGTCGGTTGCGGTACTGATTTCAGTGTCTATCGCGTTCCCCCTTGGCATCCTTGCTTCGCGGGTAAAACGCGTCGATGCAGCGCTGCGACCTGTGCTCGATGTTATGCAAACCGTCCCGCCGTGGGTCTACCTGATTCCCGCGGTAATGATCTTCAGCCTCGGGCGTGTGCCGGCGATCATCGCCACGGTGGTTTATGGCATTCCTCCCATGCTGCGCTTGACCACGCTGGCACTAAAACAGGTACCGAAGGAAATGGTCGAGCTGGGCAATGCGATGGGGGCAACAAAGCGCTCAATTCTGTTCAAGATCGAAATTCCGCTGGCCACGCCGACGCTGTTGGTGGGCCTGAACCAATGCATCTTGTTGTCGCTTGCGATGGTGGTGCTGGCCGGGCTGGTGGGGGCGGGCGGGTTGGGCGCTGAAGTCACGCGAGGGCTCACGCGCATGGAGATGGGCCTTGGTTTGCGGGCAGGGCTGGCCATCGTGGCCGTTGCCTTGCTGTTGGATCGCGTGAGCCGTGGCCTGCTTGACCGCAACAGTCGGCCCGTGGCCGGACGTTGAATGGCTACGTGACGTGCGCTGACCACACAGTCAATCCAAAGAAGGAATAAGCATGAACTTTGACGGCATCTTCACCCCTGCGATTACGCCATTGTCCGTGGACGGTCAAATCGATTACTCCGCCTTTGATGAAGTGATTGAGTACCTGGTCGAATCCAACGTCAACGGCATCATTGTGGGTGGATCGACGGGTGAGTATTACGCCCATACGGCGCTGGAGCGTCTGGCCATCGCTGAACGCGCAAAAGCTGTGCTCAATGGGCGCCTGCCGCTGGTTATCGGTACGGGCGGAATTAGAACCGAGGATTGCGTTTACTTTGCCGCGCATGCCAAGGGGCTCAAAGCAGACGCTCTTCTGGTAGGTTCGCCGCCCTACGCGTTGCCGACGCAGAAGGAAATCGCCGCGCATGTGTTGGCGGTGGATAAAGCGGCTGGCCTGCCCATCATGCTTTACAACTACCCGGCCCGCATGGGCGTGTCCATGGGGGATGAATTCTTCGACGCCGTCGCGCAGTGCAAGAATATCGTGGCGATCAAGGAAAGCTCCGGCGAGATGAATCGGCTGCACCGCCTGGCTCATGCGCACCCATCGATTCAACTCTCGTGCGGCTGGGATGATCAGGCCCTTGAATTTTTTGCCTGGGGTGCGCGCAGCTGGGTATGCGCCGGTTCCAACTTTGTTCCCCGCGAACATGTCGCGCTCTACCATGCGTGTGTCATCGAAAAAGACTTCCTGAAAGGGCGTCGCATCATGTCGGCAATGCTGCCGTTGATGGATGTTCTTGAGCGCGGAAAGTTTGTGCAAACCATTAAATACGGCAGTGAGTTGTCCGGATTGCGTGCCGGCAATGTTCGATCGCCTCTGCAACCGTTGAATGAGTTCGAGAAACAAGCGTTGAGCGATGTCATTCGAACGCTCAAAGAAAATGTATCCCAAATAGTTGGAGATGTTTAGAAATGGCAGAACTCCTTAGTAAAGAAGCCTACCGTGAACTTGCTGCCAAGCTTGAGTTTCGTGCGCAGGCTTTTATCAACGGCAAGTTCCGTGACGCGTTGTCGGGCAAAACCTTCACTACCACCAATCCGGCGACGGGGGAAGTGCTCGCCCAGATTGCTGCCTGCGACTCGCGCGATGTGGATGAGGCGGTTGCGGCTGCCAACGAAGCCTTTGAAGATGCACGCTGGCATTCGCTCTCGCCATCGGCGCGCAAGTCGGTGCTGCTGCGTTTTGCTCAGTTGCTTGAAGACAACTCCCACGAATTGGCGGTACTCGAAAGCCTGGACAGTGGCAAACCGATTCGTGAATGCCAGAACATCGATGTGCCTGAGACAATCCACACGCTGCGTTGGCACGCGGAACTCATCGACAAGATTTATGACGCCACCGCGCCAGTTGGCTCGGGCGCTGTGACGATGGTAGTGCGTGAGCCCATTGGTGTTGTCGGGCTTGTTTTGCCGTGGAACTTCCCACTTCTAATGCTTGCCTGGAAAATCGGTCCCGCCCTGGCAGCGGGCTGTTCAATCGTGATCAAGCCTGCCAAAGAAACTACGTTGAGCACGCTGCGAGTTGCTGAGCTGGCTCATCAGGCGGGTATCCCTGCGGGCGTTTTCAACGTGGTGCCGGGTAGCGGGAAAGAGGCTGGTGAACCTTTAGGCCGGCATGCGGGTGTGGCCATGGTGAGCTTCACCGGTTCGACGGACACCGGCCGGCTGTTCCTCAAGTATTCCAGCGAGTCTAACCTCAAGCGTATTGTTCTGGAGTGTGGAGGCAAGAACCCAGCTGTGGTTATGAATGATGTCGAAGACATTGATGCGGTCGCCCAGCATGTAGTGAACGGTGCCTTTTGGAACATGGGTGAAAACTGCTCTGCATCGTCTCGTTTGATCGTTCACGAGGACATCAAGGACGAGTTGTTGAAACGTATGCAGGTCCACCTGGCCGACTGGCCTTTGGGCGATCCACTTGATCCTGAAAATCGCTTGGGTTCGATGGTCAGCAGTGCTCACTTTGAGAAAGTAAGTTCCTATCTTGACCATGCCACCGAGCAAAAGCTCAATGTGCTGGTGGGTGGAAATACCACGCAAAATATCTTTGTCGAGCCGACCATCATTGATGGCGTGGGACGTGATAGTCGATTGTTCAAAGAGGAAATTTTTGGTCCCGTTCTGACCGTCACAACATTCACTACGGTCGACGAAGCCATCGAACTGGCCAACGACACGGTGTATGGCTTGGCCGCTTCCGCGTATACCGGGAACCTGCGTAATGCACTGAAGCTTTCGCGCGGTATTCGCGCAGGCATCGTGACCGTCAACTGTTTTGGAGAGGGCGATGCGTCCACGCCTTTCGGTGGTTACAAGGAGTCAGGCTTCGGTGGCCGTGACAAGTCCATCTGGGCTCATGACCAATACACCGAGTTGAAAACGATCTGGATTGATGCATCCTGATTGGGATTTAGCCTGTCGCACTAAAAAATCGTCTCAATCTCGTTGATTGAGGCTATCTTCTCCTTGGCCTCAGTGCCTTTGTGAACCGCTGCAATAATGTATGAGCCGCTCAATTGGTGAGGGTGCGAGTACATTGTCAGGGGGGCACATGAGTTAACGCAACTGGCGATATATAACAATAATCACGGAGCTGACATGAACATTAAGCAAAAGTTGACTGGCGCGTTCGCGATTATTGCGTGCCTGCCGATTATCGTGGTTGCCAGCGTCGTGATCGTTAATCTGCGCGAAGAGGCGACGGAAAATTTCGTCGAAAACAGCGGGCGCGAGATCCGTCAAATCGAAAACGGCATGCAATTGTTTTTCGACGGTATCAGTCAGAACATCGACTTTCTCGCGTCGTCCCCACAGGTAGCAACAGCCGGTGAGGGCCTTAAAAGCTCGCTGACACCTGAACAGGCAAGCCTGCCCGAGCCGGCAGTGGGTAAAAACATCGTTGCGCTTTTCGATCTTATGGCGAAAAGTCATCCGTCTTATTCCTATATTTCGTATGGCTTAGCCAACGGTACCTATGCCTTCTGGCCCGAAGGGCAGAAGCTCAGCGACAGCTATGATCCCCGATCGCGCCCCTGGTATAAAACCGCGATGGATCATCCTGGCAAGACGATACGCACCGATGCTTATTACTGGGCGGGTGACGATGCCGTAATGATTGCGACGGTACGTGCCATCCCCAACGCCTTGGGCAATTCGGGCGGGGTGATGAGCATTGATGTGACACTCAAACAACTGACCAACATCGTCAAACAGATCAAACTGGGTGAAACCGGGTATTTGATGCTGATGGAGAATAACGGCAACGTATTGGTCGACCCCAAGCAGCCCGAACATAACTTCAAAAAGCTGGGAGAGTTGGGTGGTGGTTTTAGTGACCTGGCCAACACCGCCAAAGGCCTGACACAAGTTGAACTGAACGGTGAACGCTACATGGCTAACGTCTATCCGGCAGACAAGCTTGGCTGGCGTTTTATTGGCCTGATCAAACAGAACGAAGTCATGGCCTCGGCCAATCAATTGGCTTGGCTGATAGGTATCATTGCGGCGGTACTGGCCGTGGTCTTCGCACTGATCGGCGCGGCATTCGCCCGTCTTATCGTGCGCCCTATCGTCGGTGTGTCGAGCGGCCTGGAAGGGATCGCCCAGGGCCAGGGCGACTTGACCGTGACGTTGGCAGTGCGGGGCAATGACGAAACAGCCCAACTGGCCGGCTGGTTCAACCAGTTTCTGGATGCGATCCGCAGCCTGATTCGACATATTTCCACTGCCGCCAGCAGCATCCTTGCGGCATCGCATAGTGCCACTCAAGTGTCGGGCGATATGGCCCAAGCGGCCAATCGCCAACGCGAAGCAGTAGACATGGTGTCGACTGCCTTCCACGAAATGGTTGCCACCGCCAATGAGGTTGCCCGCTCTTGCAGCCAGGCTGCCGAATCCGCCGACACCAGCCAGGAGCAGGCACGTCACGGTCAGCGCCAGATTGATGATGCGGTAGACAGTGTGGACCGGCTCAGCCAGGAAATATCCCGCTCCGCGCAGGACATGACGCAGTTGGAGAAAGACAGTAATGACATCCAGTCGATCCTGAACACCATCCGCTCGATCGCCGAGCAGACCAACCTGCTGGCCCTGAATGCTGCCATCGAGGCTGCGAGAGCGGGTGAGCAAGGTCGAGGTTTTGCGGTGGTTGCTGATGAGGTCAGGGCCTTGGCGAAGCGTACCTCCGACTCTACTGCCGAGATCGACAGTTTATTGGGTAACCTGGCCAGGCGTACGGCGTCTGTCGCACAACAAATGCATGCCAGCCTCGAGGTTTCGCAGCAATCCGTAAGCAAAATAGGCCAAGCGCGCACCAGCTTTGGCCAGATTCGCGAATCGGTGGACGTCATTCGTGACATGAACACCCAGATTGCCACTGCCGCAGAAGAGCAGCATCAGGTGGCCGAAGAAATCAACCGGCACATCAGCCAAATACATGGTGATGCACGCATGGTGGTGGAGCTGGCGCAATTGGCGCGAACTGACTCGCAAAGCCTGGCGTCGCTTTCAGATGAGCTGGACGGGTTGGTGCGCAAATTTCGCACGTAGTTGAGGGTTTCAATCACGTCGTGTCTATTCAAGCTATGTGCTAAATCACGCTTGCAGCGATTTTGCAGTGCCCTGCCAAGCAGGGTGGCGGGCACACCTTACTGCTCCCCAATTGCGTCGTCGTCTGAATCTGCCGGCTCCCTAGTTCCGGCCTGGTTACGCAAGGTGTGAGGCCCGGACGCATACCCAGCAGATCGCGGCCCCATTTTGTCGGCAGTCAGCCGTTCGCGCCGCCATTGTCCGGGCGAGACACCGGTCGCGGCCTTGAACGCGCGACTGAGCGCAATGTCGCTGCTGTACCCAGCTTGCTCCGCTGCCACCGCAATCGAGTGCCCGGCCGCGAGAATTAGCTTGGCGCGATAAATACGCCACGTTGCTACGTAGGTCAGCGGCGGTATGCCGACGATCGATTTGAACAATGCCGCGAAGGTGGAGCGTGACATCCCGGCGTCGCGAGCGAGCTGCTCGAGCGTCCAGGGGTATGCCAGGTTGGCGTGAATCCTTTGCAGCGTCTGCGCCAACTGGCGATGAGTCAGGCCGGCGAGCCAGCCCTCGGGCAAATTACCCTGCGAATTGGCCCAGGTCCGGATCGCCTGGATGAACAGCACGTCGAGCAATCGACCGGTGACATAGGCGCTGCCCAGGGAGGCTTGTGCTTCCTCTGCCCCGATCTGCTCAAGGATAGAGACCATTCGCCCCGCGTCGGACTTGGGCATCGCGATGGACGACATCGGGTAGCAGTGCCGAGAGGGGCTCGCCTGCGGTGTGGTCGAACGTGAACAAGGTTGAGAAAAACTCAAACGCTTCACCGTCCCCGCCGAACGATACAGTCTCGCCGGTGACATGGTCGGCGATCTCCGAACAGGGCACGGCAATTCGATCCGGCGCATCACCCAATATGCCCATGACGCCCAGCTTGATGATAAGGCAGTCGCCTTCCTGGACACCCACCGGCGGGTGGCCGATATGGGTGAACCAGCCTCTGCCCTGGGAGACCACGACAAGCCGTGCCTGGACGCCGCTGTCAAACGAGATCGCCCAGGGTGCGTGCGCGCGCATGCGCACAAAGAGCGAACTCTCAAGCTGCATGGCGCTGATGACGGAGTCAAAGGGGTGCATGAAAATCTCGGACGATGGGTTAGCAATTGCATACTCAAAGCAATAGATGGTCCGGTCAACCGCCGTCATACTCCTGCCACATTCAAGGGGGTTATGTATGAAGATCTATCGTTTGCAGAATATCGGTTCAATCGAAGGCTTGGAGGTGTGCGAGGAGCCCACGCCTGAGCCGGGTCCGGACGAAGTCCTGGTTAAGATCAAGGCCACCTCGCTGAATTTTCGCGACCTCTCGATCATCAACGGTTGGTTTCCATTTCCCGTCGAAGAAGGGCGCGTACAGCTGTCCGATGCTGCCGGGGTCGTCGAGGCGATTGGCTCGAGGGTCACTCGCTTCGCGGTCGGCGACCGTGTGACGAATAACTTCATGCCTGGCTGGTTTGCGGGGCCGTTTCGCGAGTTCGTGTCGCAATATGGCAGCCAGCTCGATGGCTGGATGGCCGACTACCGCACCATCGACCAGAACGAATTGGTCGCCATTCCCGATTCGATCAGCTTCGAGGAGGCCGCGACACTTCCGTGCGCCGCCGTCACCGCCTGGAACGCGGTCGCTGGTATCGGGCCGCATCACCGCGTATTGACGCAAGGAACCGGTGGCGTGTCGCTGTTCGCGCTTCAGTTCGCCAAGGCGCGCGGTGCCCAGGTGATCGCTACCACATCGTCGGTCGAGAAGGCGCAGAGGCTCCTCGCACTCGGCGCCGACCATGTGATCAATTATGCCGAGCATCCCAACTGGGGTGAACAGGTCAAGGCACTCACGGGTGGGCGCGGCGTCGATCGCGTGGTCGAAGTCGGTGGCCCGGGCACATTCGCTCAGTCCCTTAAAGCCATTGCTCTTAGCGGCCAGGTGTCGATGGTGGGCGCGCTGGCGGAGGGTGAGATGCCTGGTTACCTCGACATGTTCCTGACCTTCGCGCGGTTCCAGACGATTGCGACCGGCAACCGCCAGGACCTGGAAAACGTGCTCGCCGCTGTTGCACAGAGTGGCATTCGCCCGGTGATCGACAGCCGTTTTACCTTCGAGGAGTGCAAGGCCGCGTTCGAGCATTTCGCCAAGCGCAATGTGTTTGGCAAGGTCGTCATCACTCATTACGCCTGAGAAATCGGTGACCTGGGTGGTCACACGCGGCGGCTTAGAAACGATACTCTCCCGTCAGGCGTGTCTTACGTCCTTCTTTTTTGGTTGATCCATGAAGTCGCGGTGCTGTACGCGTAGATCTCGCGATCGAATACGTTCTTCACTCCCAGGGTCAGTGACCACTCTTTTTGTCTGTAGAAAACGGAGAGGTCGGTTATCAATTGGTTAGGCGCTTATATCGGAATAGGTCGCGGCGATCAGCTGTGCGGCCCCGGCTTCCTCACGGCAAACAGGCTTGTATGTACGCCGCCGCGAGCAACCACGCAGCAGCAGTCCACGTGGCGATATCAGGCCTGGCAGTGCCTTGTGAGCATTGCTACGCCATTTTCGCCACTACCGAAGACTCCTGCATCGCTAGTCGTGCCGCGACAAAGGCGAGGATCGCTGCCAAGCCCAGTATTGCTGCGCTCAACTCAAAGGTCGCCTGATACCCGCTGAAGTCAAAGACCAGCCCACCAACGGTTGCCCCTGACGCGATGGCCAGTTGGATGATCGCTACCATTAGGCCGCCCCCAGCCTCAGCCTCGTTCGGCAACGTTCTCGCCAGCCATGTCCACCATCCTACGGGCGCTGCTGTCGCAACCAATCCCCATAGGCCAAGCAAGACAGTGGTGGTGGCCGCCGAACTGCCGAATGAAACGAGCGCCAGCGCAATGACCGCCATCAAGATTGGGATGACGATGAGGGTGCGATATAGGTTGTTTTTCAAGAACGCTTCAATCAGGAAGGTTCCGGCCAGACCCGCCAGGCCCAGCACGAGTAACATCAACGACAGCGTGGAAACACTGACATGTGTGACTGTTTCAAGAAACGGACGCAGATAGGTAAACAGTGTGAATTGGCCCATGAAGAACACGCTGGCCGCCACCATTCCCAAGGCCACGGGCATGCGTTTCATTAGCTTGAAGGTGTTGCCGGTACCAGAGCCGTTTTGCGATTTCATCTGAGGCAGGCTGAATAACAACCACACGCAAGCGACTATTGCTACTGGGATGAGGCACAAAAATGCTCCGCGCCAGCCAATCAGAGCACCGAGAAAACTCCCCAATGGCGCCGCGATGACTGTCGCCAACGCGTTGCCGCCGTTGACGATTGCCAAGGCTCGAGTGATCTGGTTTTCAGGTACCAGGCGCATGGCAGTGGCCGCCGACAATGACCAGAAGCCACCGATCGCCACGCCGATCAGCGCGCGTCCGACCATGAATACCCAATAGTTCGGGGCAAACGCGACGACTGTTCCAGAAACGATCATCAGCAGTGTCAGTGAAAGCAGCAGCGGTTTGCGGTCGACCCGCGCCGCCACCGATGCGATCAGAAGGCTGGTGAATAAGGCAAACAGCCCTGACACAGAAATGCCCTGACCGGCTTGCCCTTCGGTGACATGCAGATCTAATGCAATAGGCGTGAGCAGGCTGACTGGCATGAATTCCGAGGCCACCAACACGAATGCAGCCAGCGCCATCGCGAATACGGCGGCCCATGATTCACGGGGCAATGGGAGAGAGTTAGTACTCATTACTTGAATCCTGTATTGCGCCAAGCGTCGTAACCTCCCAGAAGGAGGCTACGACAGCGGCAATGCCTGGAGAGGCTACTTGAGGTTGTTTTTGAAGAAGGTGGGCAATTTCGCGAATGGAATGAGTTCACCCGGTCTTAAAGGTCAATCAACCAAAGTGGCGTTGTCGATCACGAAGCGATACTTGACGTCACCTTTGAGCATTCGCTCGTAGGATTCATTTATCTGGTCTGCGCGAACCAGTTCGATGTCGGCGACGATGCTGTGCTCGGCACAGAAATCCAGCATCTCCTGTGTTTCTGGGATGCCTCCGATCATCGAGCCGGCAATCGTCCGGCGCTTCATGATCAGGTTGAATACGTTCGGCGATGGGTGTGGCGAGGCGGGCGCGCCAACCAGCGTCAGAGCCCCATCGCGCTTGAGCAGCACCAGAAGCGCGTCAAGATCGTGCGGGGCTGCGACGGTGTTGAGGATGAAGTCGAAACTCTTGGCATGTAGCGCCATTTCTTCGGGGTTGCGAGATACGACGACCTCATCGGCGCCTAACGCCTTTGCCGCTTCTCGCTTGGATTCAGAGGTGGTGAATGCCACAACGTGGGCACCCATCGCGTGGGCCAACTTGATGCCCATGTGACCCAGCCCGCCGATGCCGACCACGCCGATTTTTTTGCCTGGGCCCGCTTTCCAGTGACGCAGAGGCGAGTAAGTGGTGATGCCCGCGCACAGCAGCGGGGCGACGGCAGCCAGCTGCGACTCGGGATGGCGGATGCGTAAGACGTAACGCTCATGCACTACGATGTTTTGCGAGTAACCGCCCAACGTCCAGCCAGGTGCATCAGGTGTCGGGAAGTTATAGGTGCCGACCATCTCATCGCAGTAGTTTTCCAGGCCCGTGTCACAGTCGTCACAGTGTTTGCAGCTGTCAACAACGCAGCCGACACCGACTAGGTCGCCGACTTTAAAAGCCGCCACGTGCGCGCCCACCGCCGAAACGCGACCGACAATTTCGTGCCCAGGTACACACGGAAATTGCGTGCCTGCCCACTCGGCGCGCACTTGGTGCAAATCCGAATGGCAGATGCCACAGAAAGCGATATCAATCTGCACATCATGGGCGGCCGGCTCGCGGCGATTGACCCGCATCGGTTCAAGGGGTATGTCGCCAGCGTAAGCGCCATAGGCTTGTACAAGCATGGGAGAGACCTCAATGGATTTGTCGAATGACCATTTTCCCGGTCTGCCAAGGCTCTCTGTAGTGCATTACGCTGGATTACTTGCCTGATTGTATGAGTATCTGTTTTTCTGCAGGACTGTCGGGGGCTGGCGAGTTAGAGTGCCGTGAAGAGGTAAAAGATGAATATGACGAAAAACTCCAACGCGGATTCTCAACTCATATCAACACAAGAAAAGCTTGCGGGGATTATCGGCAAGCTAATCTCGAAACCAGGTGACTACGCAACGGCCATTACGGGCCTGGGTGTCTTCAAGCGGGAACATCCAGCGCCGCCCATCGTTTGCATGGTCGAGCCAAGCATTATCCTCGTTGTGCAAGGTGAGAAACAGCTGTGGGTTGGGGGCGAGGGCTACCCTTACGACACCTCGCGGTTTCTGATTACCTCATTGGATTTGCCTGCCAATTCAGAAGTGCTGGCTGCAAGCCCGGAACTGCCATGCCTGGGGCTTACGCTGAAACTTGATCTGCGTATGTTGGCCGAGTTGATAGCGCAAAGTGACCTGCCACCCACCCGTGATCGATCCATTGCGAAGGGGGTGGGAATTGGTGCGCTGACTCCTGCGATGCTGGCCTCATTCGAGCGTTTATTGGGACTGTTCGAAGAACCGGAGTCCATCCCTGTTCTTGCCCCCTTGATCCAACGCGAGATTCACTACCGGCTCTTGCAGAGTGATCAGGCGAGCCGGCTTCGACAAATTACGTCTGTCGATGGCCAAGGTTATCGGATCGCCAAAGCCATCGATTGGTTGAAGTTGAATTACACCCTGGCACTTCGCGTCGATGATCTTGCGGCTCGAGTGCAGATGAGCACGCCGACCTTTCACCACCACTTCCGCCAACTCACTGCCATGAGCCCACTGCAGTATCAGAAATGGCTGCGACTGAATGAAGCAAAGCGGTTAATGCTCAATGAGCATCAGGACGTATCCAGCGCAGCGTTCAAGGTCGGATACGAAAGCCCGTCTCAGTTCAGTCGCGAATACAGCCGTCTGTTTGGCGTTTCTCCCAAGCGGGATATTTCGCTGTTGCGAGGGCAAGGGGCGTAAACCTCGGGGTACCGAATAAGGTGACGCTCGGTCAACCGTCCAGGATCAACGCAACGGCAGGTTGCGTGTTCGTCGCCGGGAGGTCGCCATGCCTCAGGCTCATGTATCACAAAACCAAGGCTGAGACTTTGAGTGAACAGTTTCCGAGCATGCGCTTGTTCACTTGTGTCTGCAGCAGCTCGCTGGCGCTTGTTCTCAACTGAACTTCAATGGCGTGGCCCATCTTTTCCTATGCCGACGGTGGGGCAGAGCTTTCCCGTATCGTCAGTTCAAATGGCAGTATCACTGGCTGCAGATGCGTGGTGGTTTTTCCCTCGATCATTTCGATCAGCATCTCTACAGCCCGGCGCCCGAAGCCTTCGGCGGGCTGGGCGACCGTCGTTAGTGGTGGATCGCAGTACTGCGCCAACGGGATATCGTCGAACCCCACCAGCGAAATGTCTTCGGGGACGCGTAAGCCAGCTTCCTTGATGCGCTTGAGCGCGCCAATGGCCATCTCATCGCTTTCACAAAACAGCGCTGTTGGGCGTTGGGGCATCGTCAGCAGGATGGCGGCGCCGTCGTAGCCGGCGCGCAAGCTGAAGTCGCCGTGGCATATTATCGCTGGGTCGCGGGGGATGCCCGCCTGGTCCAGGGCAGCTTGGTATCCCGCTACCCGATCCTGGGTCAAAGGGCTGTTTTTAGGGCCCTTGATCAGGCCGATGCGGCGATGCCCCAGATTGATCAGGTGCTCAGTCATTGCCTTGGCGGCTGCGTGGTTGTCGAGACTGATGGTGGGGTGGCGCCCACTCTGGATCACTTCGCAGGCATTGACCATGGGCGGGGTTTCAAGGCCGTCAGCCGGGAAGGGATCGTAGGCGCGCAGTTGGATCACGCCATCGGCCTGATGGGCATAGACCAGCTCGGCAAACTCGCGCTCGATGTCCTCGCGCCCTTGGGTGTCGCACAGCAACAGCCGGTAACCGGCAGCCTGGGCAGCCAGCTGGGCACCGCTGATCACGCGGGCAAAAAAGGTGTTGGCGATTTTCGGCACCAGAATCACCAGATTCCCGGTGCGCCGTGAGCGGAATTGCACGGCCATGAGATTGGGGCGATAACCGGTTTGTTCAACGGCCGCGTTGACCTTTTCCCGAGTAGCCTCGCGCACGCAATCGGGGGATTTCAAGGTGCGCGATACGGTCGCCACCGAGACGCCGGCGAGCCGGGCGACCTCTCGAATATTGGACAAAAACACCTCACCTTCAAACGTTGCATCGGGCGAGCTTACAGCAGGTGCGCCTGCGCCGAAATCCTTAAAAAAATCTCTCTTGTATTTGACAGCCTGCGCAAGAGAGCATAGCTTTTGGCTTAAATGTAACCGGTTACATTTCGGTTTCACGCCTTTGCCCAACCGGACAAGACAGAGAAGGCCAGCGATGAACACAGTGATACCCAAAATAAGAATGGGCTTTGTCGGTGGGGGAGAAGGTTCTTTTATCGCCCAAGCTCACCGTCAGGCGGCGGGCCTCGATGGGCGTTTTGAGTTGGTGTGCGGTGCGTTCAGTCGCGACGCGCAGAACAATCAGCGCACCGGCAGCCAGCTTGGCCTGGCGCAATCGCGTTGCTACAGCACATGGCAGTTGATGCTGGAGGCCGAGCAGGCACTGCCCGCTGAGCAGCGCATGGAGCTGTTGGTGATCGTCACCCCCAATCATCTTCACGCACCGGTGGCGAGTGAGGCGCTGGCCGCCGGTTTTCATGTGTTCAGCGAGAAGCCTGCGGCATTGAACCTGGCTGAGCTGCAGGCGTTGAAAACTCGCTTGGACAGCAGCGTCGGGCTCTATGGCCTGGCCCACACCTACCTCGGTTACCCCATGGTCTGGCAAGCGCGGGAGATGGTGCGCAGCGGTGTGATCGGCGCAGTGCGCAAGGTGCTGGTGGAGTATCCCCAAGGCTGGCTCAGTCAGGATGTGGCCGGGCAGGGCAATAAGCAGGCCAAGTGGCGGGGGCAGCCGGAGTTGTCCGGGTTGGGCGGTTGTATCGGCGATATCGGCACCCATGCCTTTTCCCTGGCGGAGTTTGTGGCCGATCAAGCCGTCACCCACCTGTGCGCCACCCTGGGCGTGCATGTCGAAGGCCGTCAGATGGACGACGACGCCGCGATGCTGTTGCAGATGGAGCAGGGCGCCAGTGGCGTGCTGATCGCCAGTCAGGTCTGCGCCGGGGAAGAAAACCCGTTGAGCATTCGTGTCTACGGCGACAAAGGCGGCCTTGAATGGCGCCAGGAACAACCCGCCAGCCTGATTCACCGTTCGTTGGATCAGCCGATGCGTGTACTGCGCTCCGGCATCGGGCAGCCGTGGCTGTGCGAGGCGGCGACCCAGCGCATGCGCTTGCCCGCCGGCCATCCCGAAGGTTACCTGGAAGCAATGGCCAATCTGTATGGCGACTTTGCCCTGGCCATTCGCGGCAAGGTTGAAGGCCATACCGCTGCGGGTGTGCCGGGGATCGAGGTGGGCTTGCGTGGCATGGCGTTTATCGAGGCCGCCATTGCCAGTCACAACAGTAACGACAAGTGGACACCTTTGGAGTGCAGCCTATGACCCAACAGACAACTGAAGGCCTGCGTGGCCCCGGGATATTCCTGGCACAGTTCATCTCTGATGAAGCGCCGTTCGACACCCTGGCCAATATCGCTCAATGGGCAGCGTCTCAGGGCTACAAAGCCATCCAACTGCCGACCTCCGGTACGCGCTATATCGACCTTGAGCGCGCTGCTGAAAGTCAGAGTTATTGCGATGAATTGAAGGCCGTGTGCGCCAGCGCCGGAGTTGAAATCAGCGAGCTGTCCACCCATCTGCAAGGGCAGTTGGTGGCGGTGCACCCGGCGTTCGATGCGCTGTTCGATGACTTTGCCCCGGACCATCTGCGCGGCCAACCTCAGGCGCGCACCGAGTGGGCCATTGAGCAATTGAAATTGGCGGCGCGGGCCAGCCAGCGTCTGGGCCTGACAGCCCACGCAACTTTCTCCGGGGCCTTGCTGTGGCCTTATATGTACCCCTGGCCACAACGCCCCGCCGGGTTGGTAGAGCAAGGTTTTGCCGAACTGGCCAAGCGCTGGCTGCCGATCCTCGACTGCTTTGACGAGGCCGGTGTCGACCTGTGCTACGAAATTCATCCCGGTGAGGACCTGCACGACGGCGCTTCGTTCGAGCGTTTCCTCGAGGCGGTCGATCATCACCCCCGTGCGTCCATCCTCTATGACCCCAGTCACCTGCTGTTGCAGCAGATGGACTACCTGGGTTTTATCGACCGTTATTACCCACGTATCCGCATGTTCCACGTCAAGGACGCTGAGTTCCGACCGGATGCGCGCTCCGGTGTCTATGGCGGGTATCAGGGCTGGGTCGATCGTCCTGGACGGTTCCGTTCATTGGGTGATGGGCAGGTCGACTTCAAGTCAATCTTCAGCAAGCTGACCCAATACGGTTTCACAGGTTGGGCCGTGTTGGAGTGGGAGTGCTGCCTGAAAGACTCCGCCCAAGGTGCCGCCGAAGGCGCGAGGTTCATCCGCGATCACATGATTACCCGGAGCGAAAAGGCCTTTGACGATTTTGTCAGCGTGGCCAGTGATACGGCTTCCAACCGGCGTTTGCTGGGCTTACCCGACGCCTGAGTTTCACCAGTTTCTTTGAATAACAATAAGACGGTGACTGTTATGACGTGGATGACTGCGCGCTTGAGCGCCATGATGTTTCTGCAGTTCTTTATCTGGGGTGGCTGGTTCGTGACCCTTGGCACTTTCCTGTCCAGCCAGTTGGGCGCCAGCGGCGGCCAGATTGGCATGGCGTTCTCGACTCAGTCCTGGGGCGCGACCATCGCCCCGTTCGTGATTGGGCTGATCGCTGACCGATTCTTCAATGCGGAACGAATTCTGGCGTTGCTGCACCTGGTGGGGGCAGTGTTGCTCTATCAGCTGTATCGGGCGCCGGACTTCGGCACGTTTTATCCCTACGTGCTGGCCTACATGATGATCTACATGCCGACCCTGGCATTGGTCAACTCCGTGGCCTTTCGGCAGATGCGCGACCCGGCACTGGAGTTTTCACGTATTCGGGTGTGGGGCACCGTGGGCTGGATCGTCGCCGGGGTGGTGATCAGTTTTGTCTTTGCCTGGGACTCGAAAGCCGCGATTGCGTCCGGTGGCTTGCGCAACACCTTCCTGATGGCCGCATTGGCGTCGCTGGTGCTGGGCGTCTACAGCTTCACGCTGCCGAGTACGGCACCGCTGAAATCCGATACAACTCGAACCGGGGTTAAACAGATCTTCGGCCTCGATGCCTTGGGCCTGCTGAAAGACCGCAGCTACTTGGTGTTCTTCATTGCCTCGATCCTGATCTGCATCCCGCTGGCGTTCTATTACCAGAATGCCAATCCGTTCCTCGCCGACATAGGCATGACCAATCCCACGGCGAAGATGGCCATCGGGCAGGTCTCCGAAGTCCTGTTCATGCTCCTGCTGCCCCTGTTCATTCAGCGCTTCGGCATCAAGATCGCGTTACTGATGGGCATGCTGGCCTGGGCCTTGCGCTATGTGCTGTTCGCCTACGGCAATAATGCCGACCTGGCCTTTATGCTGTTCACCGGCATTGCCCTGCACGGCATCTGCTACGACTTTTTCTTTGTGTCCGGGCAGATCTATACCGATGCGAAAACCCCGGAGCGCTTCAGAAGCTCGGCTCAAGGTCTGATCACTCTGGCGACCTACGGATTTGGCATGCTGATCGGTTTCTGGGTCGCGGGCCATGTCTCCGATTACTACGCCACCCCTACGGGCCATCAATGGCAGAGCATTTGGTTATTCCCGGCCTGCTTCTCTCTGAGCGTGGTGCTGGTGTTTCTGTTTGCCTTCCGCGATGCGCGTGCGGTAGAACCGAACTCCGCCAATATTTGAGCTGCTATGGTTCACGCCGCAGCGCAGGAGGAAGCTAGTCATAGTAGAGCGGGTGACACCGGACGGCGATTAAGGCCGGGAGAGCACCCGCCTGCCTTGCCCAGGGCTCAGCTGCCGATACAGATGGCAGGGGCGGGACTGTGCCGGGCGCTGCACTACACAGCTCCAAGAGCTCCTGGCATTCGGTGAGATAACGAAAGCTCGAGCACGATTGGATCGATACCCAAGTGCTCGTGGGCAATGGTCCGGTAGGTGGCGCGAAAGCCATGGGCTGTGATGTTGTACTCCGGCCAGATGCGCTGGAAGGACTTGTGCATGGAGGTCGGGTTTATGGGACGTCCCGGATAGACCGGCGAGACGAACACCCAGCCTTTGCTTTCTTTATCCACCACGCGGGTTTTGTGTAGCTCGCGTAACAGAACCAAGGCTTGTTCAGGCAACGGCACGATGTGTTTGCTCTTGTCCAGATGCTTGGTTTTGCTCACCACATAACGCCAATCGGCACCCACCAAGTCGACATCTTCCCAGCGCATCTGCACCAATTCGCCTGGGCGGACGGGCAACATGACCAGCAGACGCATTGCTGCCGCTGTCGCGTTAAAAGGGCAGTATGGCTATCAGTAGTGGTACAACGCTCCGCCAACGGATGCAAACATTCAACCGACGGATACCGTCGACAATAACCAGACGTTCTGGGCGCTGGGCATCTACGGTCAAGCTATTGCGATCAATCCTGCAGACCGGCTGGTGGTGGTGCAATGGTCAACATGGAAGAATGCCGAGTCGCCAAGTTCCCTATATGACGAGCAAGCGGCATTTGTGAGTGCAGTGGCTCAAAAGCTAAGGAAATAGTGGCTAGGGATGGTGTAAGACATCGGCTTCCAAGAGTCGAGTTCATCGAAACTCCAAGGGCTATTTTTCTTCGTATCTTCAAGCGAAATTGTTCAACGCAAGGGGCACTCATGCGACAAGTTAAAGCGCAAGCGGCCGCGTAGTTTTCGTTGCAGCTCTTACCAGTAGGCGATATATCAATACGTTACCTTTCCAGAGCCCAAAAAATGGGGGCAAAAAAAACCTGCGAAATCGCAGGTTTTTAGCTTTTTTATCATTGCCTAACACGGCGCTGATAAGGAAGTAACGTGTGTTTGGGACGCAGAGTGTTGTCTAGATTTCCCCCACCAACTTGCCCCCCTCCATCCTGCGCTTATACGCACTATCCCGACTTGCCAACCAAAAATACCATGGCGACGTCACCACTAATCCCACCACCCAAGACAAATCTGCCCCATTGATGCGCTCCGAAATCGGCCCCACATACAGCGGCGTATTCATAAACGGAATCTGCACCGCAATCCCCACGGCATACGCCAGCAGCGCCTGCGGGTTGTAGCGGCCGTAAATCCCGCCGTCCACGCGGAAGATCGAGGCAATGTCGTACTTGCCCTTATGGATCGCGTAGAAGTCGATCAGGTTGATTGCGGTCCAGGGCACCAGCACCACGAGCAGCACCAGCACCATGTCGACGAAGTGGCCGATGAAGTCTTTGGAGGCGAATACCGCTGCGATCGCGCAGGCGGCCAGCACGATAATCGAGATCACTGTGCGGCTTTTCGCGGTGGGAATCCAGCGATAGGCAAAGGTCTGCACCAAGGTGATGATCGACAGTACCGCGCCGTACAGGTTGAGGGCGTTGTGGCTGATCACGCTGAGCAAAAACAGCACCAGCATCAATGGGCCGATGGCGCCGGTCGCGAGTTTGACGGCGTCCATGGTGTCCATGCCCACCGGGGTGGCGAGGACGGCGACGGCACCGAAGATGAACGACAGGCTCGAACCCAGCGCCGAGCCGAGGTAGGTGGTCCAGAAGGTTGAGGCGACAGGTACGTCAGCCGGCAGGTAGCGCGAGTAGTCGGAGACGTAGGGCGCGAATGCGATTTGCCACAGCGCCGCCAATGATACGGTCGCCAGCCAGCCGGAGATGTTGAAGCTGCCGCGCGTGAGGAAGTCGGTGGTCTGCACGTGGGTGAAGATGTAGCCAAACCCGAGCACAATCCCGGCGCCCAGTACCCAAGTGCCGATGCGGTTGAGCACGTGGATAAAGCGGTAGCCGATGATACCGATGATCCCGGAACCGATGGCGCCAATCACGATGCCCACCGGCACGGGCACTGCGTCGACCACCCCGTGCAAGGATTTGCCGGCCAGCACGATGTTGGAGGCGAAGAAGCCGATGTACATGACGCCAGCGATGACCACCACCAGCAGTGCGCCGAGGGAGCCGAATTGGGCGCGGCTCTGGATCATTTGCGGGATGCCCATTTGCGGGCCCTGGGCCGAGTGCAGCGCCATCAGCACGCCGCCGACCAGGTGGCCGACGAGGATCGCGACGATGCCCCAGATGAGGTTGAGGTGGAACAGTTGCACACCCAGCGCACCGGTGACGATCGGCAACGGCGCGATGTTGCCGCCGAACCACAGGGTGAACAGGTCTCTTACCTTTCCATGGCGATCTTCCGGGGGCACGTATCCAATCGTGTGTTTTTCGATAAGCGGGGCGGAGGATGTTGCAGTGGTAACCATGACGAGCTCCAAGGCAAGGTGAGTACGTTGACGTACTTCGCTGTGCGGCGCGTGGGCGACGCTTTGTTGTTGGAGTGATCATCTGCAATGGAGGCGGGGAGGTAAATTAGTAAGTTTGTTGCTATAGACCTTAAAAAATATAGCTCGCCTGGGTTTTTGCTCCGGTATGTTGCATAGGCTTGAATGGATCAATAAAGCGGTATTTTTTCGCACTGGTATGGGGCGAATTCCCGCGTTTTCGGAGGCCTCGATGGCTGCCTATAACCTGCGCCAACTCAGATATTTCGTCACCACGGCCGAGTGCGGCAGCGTCGCCGAGGCGTCGCGCAAGCTGTACATCGCGCAACCGTCGGTGTCGACGGCGATCAAGCAGCTGGAAGACAGCTTTGGCGTGCAGCTGTTTATCCGGCATCACGCCCAGGGCGTGTCGCTGACGCCCAGCGGCGCACGCTTCTACCGTAAGGCCCTTGAGCTGCTGCGGGTGGCCCATGAGTTCGAACAGAATGCCCTGGCGGACAATGACGTGGTGGCCGGGCAGATCGATATCGGCTGCTTTGAAACCGTCGCGCCGCTGTACCTGCCGCGCTTGATCGCGGGTTTCAAGGCGCGTTGGCCGGGGGTTGAAATCCGCATTCGCGATGGCGAGCAGCAGGAGTTGGTGCAGGCGCTGACCGCGGGCAGTATCGACGTGGCGATGCTGTTCGAACACGACCTGGGCGGCACCATCGAGACCACGCCGCTGATGCCGCCGCAGCAGCCGTATGCGCTGTTGCCGGCGGATCACCGTTTTGCGCAGCAGGCCAAGGTGTCGCTGGTGGACCTGGTGCTGGAGCCGATGATTTTGCTGGACGTGCTACCGAGTCGGACCTACTTCGTGAGCATCTTTGAAGAGCGTGGGCTGACGCCAAATATTGTGTTCAGTTCGCCGTCGATCGAGATGGTGCGGGGGATGGTGGGCAGGGGGTTTGGGTTTTCGATATTGGTGACCAAGCCGTTCACGGAGTACACCTATGACGGGCAGAAAGTCGTGTGCATTCCTTTGGCGGAAACCGTCACGGGGTCTGGCTTGTCGGCGGTGTGGCTGCGCCGGGCGCCGCTGACCAAGCCGGTGCAGTTGTTTGTTGATTACTGCCGCGAAGAGCTCGCCCGAATCCTTGGTTAAACGCAGGCCAAAAATGTGGGAGCGGGCTTGCTCGCTAATGCGGTGGATCAGCCAAAACAGCAGTGACTGACATTCCGCATTAGCGAGCAAGCCCGCTCCCACAGTTGATTTGTGGTGTCTGGTAGATAAATGACTAGGCGCGAATCGAGTCCAACATTCGCCACAACATCGAATCACACCCCGCCAGTTGCTCCAGGCTCACAAACTCATCCGGCTTATGCCCCTGATCCATACTCCCAGGCCCGCACACCACCGTGGGTATGCCCACCGCATCAAACAACCCACCCTCGGTGCCGAACGCCACCGTGCCGAAATCCCGTGAGCCGCTGAACGCCGCAATCAACTCGGCGGCCTGGCTGCGTTCGTCCGTGACTAAGCCTGGGTAGGCCGACAACTCGGTAAAGCGAATCGCACTCTGCGCAATCACTGCCTGCATACGCGGCAGCACCTGTTGCTCGGCATAAGCCTTGAGTTCGGCAGCCACCTCGCTCAGGTCCTGGGATGGCAGCGCGCGCACCTCAAAATCAAACCGACAGTCTGCCGGCACGATATTGAGCGCCTTGCCGCCGCTGATCACTCCGGTCTGCACCGTGCTGAACGGCGGATCAAACCGCGCATCCTGCTTCTGTCGCAGGCGCTGGCCGATGCGGCCCAGCTCACCGATCAACTCGGCGGCATGTTCGATGGCATTCACGCCAGACGGCGCGTACGCCGAATGGCAGGCCTCGCCATGCACATCGCAGCGCATCGCCAACTTGCCCTTGTGGCCAAGCACCGGCTTGAGTTCGGTCGGTTCGCCGATGATGCACAGCATCGGTTTTAGCGGTCGCTGTTCCAGCACCGCGAGCAACGAACGCACGCCGAGGCAGCCCACTTCCTCGTCGTAGGACAGGGCGATATGCACCGGCACCCGCAACGGCGCCTCAACCAGCGCCGGCACCAGCGCCAACACACAGGCGATATAGCCCTTCATGTCAGCCGTGCCACGGCCGAACAACTTGCCGTCATGCTCGGTCAACTCAAACGGCGGCACTGTCCACGGCTGGCCGTCCACCGGCACCACATCGGTATGCCCCGACAGCACGATACCCGGCAATTCCACCGGGCCAACACTGGCAAATAGATTGGCCTTGCTGCGATCTTCGCTGTAGACCAGCTCGCTGGCTACGCCGAAACCGGCCAGGTATTCGCGCACATACTCGATCAGTCGCAGGTTGGATTCGCGGCTGGTGGTATCAAACCCCACCAGCGTTTGCAGCAGGTCGCGGCTGCTGCTCATCGGTCGTCTCCAGCCACGCCGTAGCCGGGGGAACGGTCCGGGGCGATGGCGCGGTCGATGTAGTCCTGCACTTGCGGCCGATAGGCGTCCCAGAGTGTTTGCAGCTCGCCGATCGGGTTTTCATCGGCCCAATCCACCCGCAGATTTATGATCGGCCAGGTCAGCTCGCCGACCACTACCAACGCCGCAGAATGCACCGGGCCGGCTTCACCGCCTGCGGCAATGGCGGCATGCATCGATGCCAGCAGCCGGTCTGCCAACTGGCCTTCGCCTTGCTCGAAGGCTGCGACCATCGTCTCAATCACCGCGCGGTCGGCAAGCATATTGCCCGCCGCCACACACTGTTCGCCCGACACGGCGTTGTGGGTGCCGAGGGTTTCGCTGCCGCTGAAATGCACGCTGCGGCCCAGGTGATCAATCGCCGTCAGTTGCCGGTATTGGCTGTAGCCGTTGCGGGTCAGGGCCTTGTCGATCGCGTCGGCGGGCGTCAGGCCTTGTTCCAGCAGGTCGAGCACGTCCGGGCCCAGGGCCGGCAGCGTGATGTTCTGGGTCGACACCGCGCCCGCACCGGGCCGCAGCCACGGGCAACGGGCACCCACCGCGATGCTCGATGAGCTGATGGCGATGCCCAGTTGGCCGGTGTCGGCGCAACGGCCGACGATTGAAAAGGTCATGTGCGGCTCCTCACTCGGGAATAACGGCGATCACATCAATTTCCATCAACCATTGCGGCTGGCCCAGGGCGGAGACCACCAGCCCGGTGGAAATCGGGAACACACCCTTGAGCCATTTGCCGACTTCCTGGTACACCGGCTCGCGATAGCGCGGGTCGATCAGGTAGGTGGTGGTCTTGACGATATGGCTGAGGTCGCTGCCGGCTTCTTCAAGCAATTGCTTGACGTTTTTCATCGCCTGTTCGGCCTGGGCGCGCGGGTCGCCAAGGCCGATCAGGTTACCGTCGAAATCAGTACCCACCTGGCCGCGAACATACACGGTATTGCCGGCGCGCACGGCCTGGCACAGGTCGTTGTCCAGGCTCTGGTTGGGGTAGGTTTCCTTGGTGTTGAACATGCGGATGCGAGTGTGAGTAGGCATCAAAAAAACTCCGGCAATAAAATGATCAGGCGCTGACAGGGGATTGGCGAACCACGGGGGCGGCTTCGCGGTACTCGAGGTATTGCCGTTGGATGGCGATATGGTCGGCTACGTACTTGGCGTCGTGCCAGACACCCCAGATAAACGACGAACCACGGCGCGACTGCCACGGCAAACCGAGGAAGTAGATCCCGGCTTCGCTGGACACGCCGCGCTGATGCTGCGGTTTGCCGGCTGCGTCGAATGCGTCAACCTTCAGCCAGCTGTAATCCACGGCAAACCCGGTGGCCCAGATGATCGAGGTGACGCCCGCCTTGGCCAGGTCCAGTTCCAGGATCGGCTGCTTGATGCAGTCTGCGTCGGGGAACACGTGGCGGGCTTGCGGCTCCAGTGGCAAGTCCAGGCCATTGCGCTCGATGTAGGCGTCCGCCGCATCCAGCAAGGCCAGGTAGTTTTCATCGCCACGCGCCAGGTTTTCCACCAGGTTCGGCTGGAACGTCGCAACGCTGCCGTTAAAGGCTTGGGTGAGGCCGACCAGGGTCATGCCTCGCTGGGCCAGTTCGCGGAAGTCGATGGTCTTGCCGCCGTGTGCGCCGCTGACCGCGATGGTCACGTGCTCACGACCAGGTTTCATGGCTGCCTGGTCCCACTCGCCCAGCACCCCCAGCCACCAGCAGAAGTCGCGGTTGCGATAAGCACGCGGCGGGCGGTCATGGGCGCCGACCGAGAGGTACACCTGGCGGCCGGAGCGTTGCAGTTCATCGGCGATCTGCACACCGGACGAACCGGCACCCACCACCAGCACGGCGCCGACTGGCAGTTGTGAAGGGTTGCGATAATCGGCGGAATGGATCTGGTGCAGCGCCGTGTCTTTTGGCGCGATGGCCGGAATCACTGGCTTCTGGAACGGCCCGGTTGCCGCCACCACCCGGTTGGCTTCGATCACGCCTTCGCTGGTGTGCACGGTGAAACCGGGGCGGCCGACATTGCGTACAACCGAGATCACGTCCACGCCGGTGCGGATCGGCGCATTGAACTTGCGCGCATAGGCTTCAAAGTAATCCGCCACCCGCTCTTTTGGCGCGAAGCCATCCGGGGCGACATCCTCGAACGCCAGGCCTGGAAACCGGTCATGCCAGGCCGGCCCGTTGGCCACCAGTGAATCCCAACGCCCGGTGCGCCAGCGCTCGGCAATGCGGCTGCGCTCCAGCACCAGGTGTGGCACGCCTTGCTTGCTCAAGTGCTCGCTCATGGCCACGCCCGCTTGACCGGCGCCTACCACCAGCGTGTCTGTTTTTGTTATTGCTTCAGTCATGTTTCTATCCTTGCGTAATGCAGTTGGATTCAGCTCGGGCATGACTTCAAGGTAGGGAGAGGGGGGGTATAAATAAAATATTATTAAGTTAGGAAGTGAGCATAAATTTCGGATGCAAGCTCACCCTATAGGGTGATTTCGGTGATTTCCTGGGTGTGGGACGATCATTACCGTTCTTTCAACGAGTCTTTGAAGTGGAAAACGACCAGCTTTCTTCTGCGCAATGGTTCGAACAGATGGCCCAGGTCACCGAGAACATCGGTCAAGCGAGCTTCGCCGCCACCTTGTTCGAGGCCCTAGGTTGTATCTGGCCGATCCAGGCCACGACGCTGTACCTGTATCCCCACGGCGGCATGCCCAGCGCGTTGTTCGAGTTGGAAGGACCTTGGTTGCCCCAGGGCAATGTGCGTCAGTACCTGTCTGGCTTCTACTTGCTTGATCCGTTTTATGGCGCGTGTGTAGAGGGGGTCGGTTCGGGGTGTTACGACCTTGCGGATGTCGCTCCTGACCACTTCGAACTCAGCGAATACTTCCAGTCGTTCTACCGGCATTCGCACCTGGAGGATGAACTGAACTACATCCTGCAATCGGGCAGCGGGTTGAGCCTGTCAGTGTCATTGGCGTTTACGCAGAAGCTGGACGCGGCCACCACCCAACAATTCAAGCGGATTGCGCCCTGGGTGCTGGCTGTGCTCGGCAAGCATTTTGTCGGCCTGGATGCGCGGGGTGCGCGCTTTGAAAACCTGCTGGAACAGCGCATCCACTCGGCGCTGAACAACTTTGGCTCGTCGATCCTGACCGAGCGCGAATGCCGGATCGCCCAGCTGATCCTGCGTGGCCACTCCACCCGCTCGCTGGCCGAACGGCTGGGCGTCTCGGAAGACACCATCAAGTCCCATCGTAAACACATCTACAGCAAGCTCGATATCGGCGCGCAATCAGAACTCTTTTCGCTGTTCATTGATTCGTTGGCCGAAGCCCAGGGCGTGCTGAGCAAAGACCCCCTTGAAAGTTACATGAACAAGATCCGCTGAGCGGATCTGCGACCCCTTGCGCGACTAATAACAAGAGAGAAAAGCCATGAACTTACCCTTCGAACCGAAACGCCAGACTCAGGACTATCAGAAGTCTGATGCGGCCCACCATATCCACGCGTTTCTAGATCAGAAAGCACTGAATGCTGAAGGCCCGCGAGTCATGGTCCGTGGTGAAGGCCTGTATCTATGGGACAGCGAAGGCAAGCGCTACCTGGATGGCATGTCGGGCCTGTGGTGCACCCAGCTCGGTTATGGTCGCAAAGACCTGACCGCCGCCGCCGCCGCGCAAATGGACCAGTTGGCGTACTACAACATGTTTTTTCACACCACCCACCCGGCGGTGATCGAGCTGTCCGAGCTGCTGTTCAGTCTGCTGCCGGGCCACTACAGCCACGTGATCTACACCAACTCCGGCTCCGAAGCCAACGAGGTGTTGATCCGCACTGTACGCCGCTATTGGCAAGTGGTCGGTCAACCACAGAAAAAGATCATGATCGGCCGTTGGAACGGTTATCACGGCTCCACCCTGGCAGCGTCAGCGCTGGGCGGCATGAAGTTCATGCACGAAATGGGCGGCCTGATTCCGGACGTTGCACATATCGATGAACCTTATTGGTACGCCCAGGGTGGCGAGTTGACCCCGGCTGAGTTTGGCCGTCGTTGCGCCCTGCAACTGGAAGAAAAGATTCTCGAACTGGGCGCCGAAAACGTCGCGGGCTTTATCGCCGAGCCGTTCCAGGGCGCTGGCGGGATGATTTTCCCACCGGAAAGCTACTGGCCGGAAATCCAGCGCATCTGCCGTCAATACGATGTGCTGCTATGCGCCGATGAGGTAATTGGTGGTTTTGGCCGCACGGGCGAGTGGTTTGCCCACGAGTACTTCGGTTTCGAGCCTGACACGCTGTCAATCGCCAAAGGCCTGACATCCGGCTACATACCCATGGGCGGCCTGGTGCTGAGCAAGCGCATCGCGGATGCACTGGTGGAGCGGGGCGGGGTGTTCGCCCACGGCCTGACCTATTCCGGGCATCCGATCGCGGCTGCCGTGGCCCTGGCCAACCTCAAGGCACTTCGCGATGAAGGTATCGTGCGCACGGTGAAGGAAGACACTGGGCCGTACTTGCAGCAGATCCTGCGTGAAGTGTTCGGCAATCACCCGATGATTGGCGAGATCCAGGGCACCGGGTTGCTCGCCGCCTTGCAGTTTGCCGAGGACAAGGGCACACGCAAGCGCTTCGACAACGAAAACGATCTGGCCTGGCAGTGCCGCACGTTTGGGTTTGAAGAAGGCGTGATCATTCGCTCGACACTCGGTCGCATGATCATGGCGCCGGCCCTGGTGGCAACGCGCGCGGAGCTGGACGAGTTGGTAGAGAAGACCCATATCGCGGTCGATCGCACCGCACGGATCGCGGGAAAGCTGTGAAGTGAGCTGTTCACCCTCTCAGGTTGAGGGGGTGGATGAAATCGCCACATCGCCCTGCGTGCGCATGGGCACTTCACTCTAAAACGGAAAACGGCATCGATCTCATCGAATGCCGCGGCGCCCTGCATTCCAATTTCCAGGAGTCAGCAATGAATACAATAAAAAACGTGGCCGACACTACCCCTCATCACACGTCCTCAACACGCAGGTTCCGACAACCTCTGGGACTGGTCGGGCTGGTGCTCTTCGGCCTGGCATACATGGTCCCGCTGGCGGTGTTCACCACCTATGGGCTGGTCACCCAGATGACCAAGGGTCATCTGCCCACAGCCTACCTGCTGACCCTGGCGGCCATGCTACTGACCGCCTACAGCTATGGACGCATGGTCCAGGCGCATCCTTATTCAGGGTCGGTCTACACCTACGCGCGCAAGGCCTTTGGCGCGTATTTCGGCTTCATCGCCGGATGGACCTTGTTGCTGGACTACATCTTTTTGCCGCTGCTCAGTTATTTGCTGATCGGCATTTACATGTCCGAGTACTTTCCTGGCGTGCCCACCGCCGCATGGGTACTCGGCTCCATCGCCCTGGTGACAGTGCTGAACCTGGTCGGTATCGAGTCGATCACCCGGGTCAACTGGGTGCTGATCGTTGCCCAACTGGTGTTCATTGTGGTGTTTGTGGCGCTGTCGATTCACAACCTGAGCGGGCAATCCGAACCGGTTTCGTTGCTCGGGCCGTTCCACCATGAAGGCTTCAGCATGCCGTTGATCATGAGCGGCGCCGCGATACTCTGCCTGTCCTTTCTGGGTTTTGATGCGGTGTCGACCATGGCCGAGGAAACGCCCAACCCGCGTCGTACGATCCCACTCGCCATCATGGTGGTGTCGCTGCTGGGTGGACTGTTGTTTCTCGTGGTTTCGTATTTCGCCCAATTGGTTTTCCCGGAATGGGGTAGTTTCGCCGACCCGGATTCGGCGTCCGTGGACGTGATGCGTCGCGTCGGTGGCGAACTGTTGGTGACCGGATTCACTGCAACCTATGTCGCGGGTTGTTTTGCCTCGGCAATGGTCTCCCAAGCCAGTGTCTCGCACGTGTTGTTCGCCATGGGGCGGGACGGCGCACTGCCTCGCGTGCTCGGCAAGCTGGTCTCGAAAAAACGCGTACCGGCCTCCGCGATCATGCTGGTCAGCCTGTTTTCGCTGATAGCCCTGTTCATCACCCTGGACACCGTCGCCAACATGATCAGCTTCGGTGCACTGTTCGCCTTCTCGGCGGTGAACCTGGCGGTGATTAAGCACTACCTGGTCGACCAGAAGCTGCGTGGCTCGCGCAACTACCTGATGTATGCAGCGCTGCCAGCCCTGGGGTTCCTCAGCACCATTTGGCTGTGGACCAGCCTGTCCAGCATGTCCTTCACAATCGGCTTGTGCTGGATGGGGTTGGGGCTTGTTTGTTTGCTGGGTGTCACGCGTGGGTTCCGACTGAAGATGCCGGAATTGCAAATCGCGGAATGAAACACGTCATCTATTTCGGAGTACACCATGCTCGACCTTAACTACTGGCAACAGCGCGTTGCCCGTCAAATGTTCATCGACAAAGCCCTGATCGACGGGAAGCCAGTGGCCTCGGTATCCGGGGCGACCTTCGATGCCATCAACCCCGCGACTAACCAGTTGCTTGCGCGTGTCGCCGCGTGCGGTAGCGAGGAGGTCAATCTGGCCGTGCGCTCCGCTCGCCGCGCCTTTGAGACTGGCTCTTGGCGGCGTATGGCCCCTCGGGAGCGCAAGAAAGTCCTGATCAAGCTCGCCGAATTGCTGATGACTCACCGCGAAGAGCTGGCCTTGCTCGATTCGCTGAACATGGGCAAGCCGGTGATGGACGCCTACAACGTGGATGTCCCCGGCGCCGCGCATGTTTTCGCCTGGTACGGCGAAGCCCTCGACAAGGTTTACGATCAAGTCGCGCCCACCGCCCGCAACGCGTTGGCCACCATCACCCGCGAGGCCTTGGGGGTGATTGCTGCGGTGGTGCCGTGGAATTTCCCACTGGATATGGCGGCCTGGAAGTTGGCGCCTGCGCTGGCAGCCGGCAACAGCGTGGTGCTCAAGCCGGCTGAGCAATCGCCGTTCTCGGCCTTGCGCCTGGCCCAACTGGCCCTGGAAGCCGGTATCCCGGAAGGCGTGCTGAATGTGGTGCCTGGCCTGGGCGAAAGCGCCGGCAAGGCCTTGGGATTGCATCCCGACGTGGATTGCCTGGTGTTCACCGGCTCCACTCAGGTTGGCAAGTACTTCATGCAGTACTCGGCTCAGTCCAACCTCAAACAGGTCTGGCTGGAGTGTGGCGGCAAGAGCCCGAACCTGGTGTTCGACGACTGCCAGGATCTGGACCTGGCTGCGGAGAAGGCCGCCTTTGGCATTTTCTTCAACCAGGGCGAGGTGTGTTCGGCCAACTCCCGTCTGTACGTGCAGCGCTCAATTCACGACGAATTTGTCGAACGTCTGGTCAGTAAATCGCGCGCCTGGATGCCCGGTGATCCCCTGGACCCCGGCAGTGCTGCTGGCGCTATTGTCGACAGTGAGCAAACCGCTCGCATCATGAAGGCCATCGGTCAGGCGCGCGCTGAAGGGGCCACGCTTGTGTCGGGTGGTGAGCAGTTGATCATCAATGGCGTTTCAAACTTCATTCAGCCGACTATTTTTGGCAATGTGACCGGCAACATGCGTATTTCTCGGGAGGAAGTGTTTGGTCCGGTCCTGGCGATCAGTGCTTTTGACACGGAAGAAGAGGCGGTGCAGCAAGCCAATGACAGCATCTACGGCCTGGCGGCCTCGGTATGGAGCGATGACCTCAATCGTGCCCATCGTGTGGCGCGCGCTCTGAATGCCGGTACGGTGTCTGTCAACACCATCGACGCGTTGGATGTCTCGGTTCCATTTGGTGGTGGTAAGCAATCGGGGTTCGGCCGCGATCTGTCGCTGCATTCCTTTGATAAGTACACGCAGCTGAAAACCACATGGTTTCAGTTACGTTGAATCAAAATGCGAGGCGCGGCGAGAAAACCTACAGCATCCCCGAAACTGACGGCCTAGGCCTGGTGGTCACACCCACCGGTGGCAAATCGTGGCATCTGCGCTACTACTGGCTCGGTAAGCAAAAGTGCATCTCCTTGGGCACCTATCCTGAGATTGGTCTGCGTGAAGCACGCACCTTGCGTGATGAAGCCCGGGCTCTCCTCGCGAAGGGTATCAATACCCATGCTGACCGCAAATATAAGTGACGCGCTGCGGCTGTGAACAACATCACTGGGCAAGTGAGCAGGCAAGTAAGCTAGGCTGCTCGCACGACAGGCCGTCGGTATTCGACGGCCTGAAAACAAAGGCGCTATCAATGTCGAAGAATTTGCTGTTGGGCTGGACCCATTCCTTGTGCGTGCTTGCTGCCTTGAGCGGCGCGGCCACCATGGCAGTTGCTGCCCCGCCTGAAAAAACCGCTACGGCGGCATCGGACACGCAATCGGTGTCCCTGGCAGGCGGCAAGCTGAAGTTCGTGCTGAAAGGCATCGAGGCCCGTACCTTGAACAGCGAGAACGGCGGCACGATGTACTTCGATCCGAAAAGTGAGCGGGCCATCATCGTTACTGAAGGTCCGGCGCTGACTGCGGGCACCACCCCGGACGCTGCGTTTCGCCTTGCCGTGGATACCTTGAAGGAAAAGCAGCGGGCCGCGTCACCCAACTTTCGCATGACTAGCGAGAAGACCATTCAGGTGAACGGCTTGAAGATGTACCGCCTGGACGGCACCGACGATTTCAACGGCCTGAAACTACTGGTGGCCTCGTTGATGACGATGAACGATCAGAAGATCACCATCATCGAAGTGATGTCCAGCGTAAACGACCCGGCCAGCCATACCGCTGCGTTGAAAAACATTCTGGGCAAGTAAACCGCAGGTTTCCGGATAGTAGGCTGTCGGCTCCCGACGGTCTGTCCACCACAAGGAGCCCGCACGATCTCGTGCGCAAAGCTTACCCAACTCGGTTTCGTGCTCCCCGACCCGCCCGCCCCGGACGGCGACTATGTACCCGACGTAGTGCGCCGCGGGATGGTCTACGTCAGTGATCAGCTGTTGCGCGAAGGCAATCTCACGATCACCGGTCCGGTTACATCCGCCACCTCACAGAACAGCTTTGCCTGCACGCGCTGATCGGATTTCTGGTTCTAAAGGGAAGCTCCACGATTTGACTAGAGCACACTTACGCTATAGCTCCGATGCGAAGCTACATTCTGAACTGCGGACAGCCCCGTCGTACTTCTTGTTGAGTTGTCGCAGCGTGTGATGAATAGGGTGCTTATCCAAGGTTTCAAGGTCAATACATCCACTATTACGATCGGCAAAGCATTTGATTCTTCCACATTGAAGACTCCTTAGTCAGACAATAGGAATTGATGCATGCCTCGTTTCCCACTCCATCTCCTAATTCCTTGCGCTGCATCCTCAATCTGAGGTCACGTGCGCAGCGTTTTGCCGCAACTGATCTAAATAGTCAGCCCATTGTTGAGCCGCCTCCCGGCGTTGCACTAGTAATTGCGCGCGGGCATACACAGCCCCCAACGCACCTGGCATCCGGTGGGATAAGGAGAGTTCGAGCACGATTGGATCGATACCTAAGTGCTCATGGGCAATGGTCCGGTAGGTCGCGCGAAAGCCGTGAGCAGTGATGTCGTACTCAGGCCAGATACGCTGAAAGGACTTGAGCATGGAGGTCGGATTGATGGGGCGCCCTGGATAGACCGGCGAGACAAACACCCAGCCTTTGCCTTCTTCATCCACCACGCGGGTTTTATGTAGCTCGCGCAACAGGACCAGAGCTTGTTCGGGTAACGGCACGATGTGCTTGCTCTTGTCCAGGTGCTTGGTCTTGCTCACTACGTAACGCCAATCGGCGCCGACCAAGTCGACATCTTCCCAGCGCATCTGCACCAGTTCGCCTGGTCGGACCGGCAACATGACCAGCAGGCGCATTGCGGCGGCAACGCTGCCGTCGTTGCAGTCATCAAGGCGCATAAGAAACCTGCCCAGGTCGGCTGGCCTTTCGATTGCCGGGTTGCTGGTCACGACATGGCGGATCTTCAACTCCTCAACGTTGCTAAGCGCCACATTACGTTCCACCCATCCGCGCCCCTCGGCAAAGCCCAGGACGGCACGGATGATAGTACGCACGCGCCGGGCCATGGCCATGGTGCGCCGGCGGCGCAACTCGTTGATGATCGTAGTGATGTGCTCCAACTTGATCTCGCTGATCGGTTTTTTGCCAATGGCAGGCAAGATGTGGTTGTTCAGCGCTCCGGTAAATCCCGAGATGGATTTTGTCACCAATTCGGCAGACTTGAATGCCAACCATTGCTCGGCCACGTACGCGAAGGTGCGCTCTTCATTGAGCAACTGTGCCTCGATCTTGGCAGTCTTGGCCTTGAGTGGAGCGATGTGGTTAGCCACGTCGCGGCGTGCGCCGCGGGCAATGTCGCGCGCCTCCTTGAGACCAATGTCGGGGTAAGCGCCGATGGAGAAGCGGTTTTCCTTGCCATGCAGCCGATACTTCAATCGCCAAACCTTGGAAGGGGGTTTGCCGACCTTGCTCGACGCCCTTACTTCCAAGTAGAGCCCAGGGACTTCGCCATCGGCGTGTTTGCCGGGCTCGGTCAGCGAGCGGATCAACGCATCGCTGAGTTTTCGTTTGAAAACAACCGCATTGTCTGGGGGCATCGGTGGGGGCATCCTTTTTAAGGAACCGAAATTTGCCCCCAATTATGCCCCCACGGGCTCTGGAATCCACTGGATTTAGACGGATGGCAGTAGACTTAAGTTATCAATAACTTGTTGTTATAAAACGTTTTTATGGAATTTAGTGGAATTCCATTACAGACTATCGGGGTCCCCAAAAAACATCTGAATCCGCGACCGCAACCACCGCTCCCCGGGATCATTATCCTGCGACCCACGCCACGCCATATGCAGTTCAAACGAGCGCACCGGCAACGGCGGCTCCTCGGCGCGAAGGCCGCCGGCGGCGGTCAGTGCTTCGGCGGCATAGTCCGGCACGATGGCGACAATATCGGTGCCCGCCAGCAAGGTGCCCAGGCCGTTGAACTGCGGAACGGCCAGCACTACGTGGCGTTTGCGGTCGAGTTTTTCCAGTTCTTCGTCGATAAATCCGCTCAAGTCTCCCGCAAATGACACCAGGGCGTGGGGGCGGGCGCAGAAGTCGTCGAGGCTCAGGGCGCCGGGGACGCTGTCGGCGCGCAGCAGTTTGGGCAGGCTGCGGCGCAGGACTTTGCGTTTGGCGTTGGCCGGCAGGTCGGCGGTGTAGCTGACGCCGATGGAGATTTCGCCGGAGGCCAGCAAGCTGGGCATCAGGATGTAGTTGACGCGGCGCACCACCAGCACGATGCCGGGGGCTTCGGCGCGCAGGCGTTTGAGCAGTTGCGGGAGCAGGGCGAATTCGACGTCATCGGACAGGCCAATGCGAAATACCGCGGTGCTGGTCGCCGGGTCGAACTCGGCGGCACGGCTGACGGCGGTGGAGATCGAGTCCAGGGCCGGGGAGAGCAGGGCGAAGATTTCCACGGCGCGTGCGGACGGTTCCATGCTGCGGCCGGTACGCACGAACAGTGGGTCATCGAACAAACCGCGCAGGCGTGACAAGGCCGCGCTGATGGCGGGCTGGCCGAGGAACAGTTTCTCGGCCGCGCGGGTCACACTGCGCTCGTGCATCAAGGTTTCGAATACGATCAAGAGGTTAAGGTCGACACGACGCAGGTCGTTACGGTTCATCTTGTGTCCTGGAAAAGTCAGCGAGCTTGACGAGAGCGGCCATAAAAGAACCCCCTGGATTCGATTAAGAAGCATGACCGGCATGAATCTTACGGGGAAAGGCTGGTACTCTGCACCGGCTAATTGAGTTTTCCTACGTTAGCCGGGGTCTTTTCCTCGGGAGCGGAATCAATGACAGGCATGTCGACTATTAATGGTGACCTGTGGTCTTACCGGGAAAGCCCAGATAGAGTTCATGGCATTAGAGGTTACTTTGACGAGGTTTGCGATGTCCCGCACGATCCGTTTTCACAAGTTTGGTCCGGCCGAGGTGCTCAAGTGCGAAGAGCATGTAGCCGCGCAGCCCGCACCGGGCGAAGTGCAGGTGCGTGTCGAAGCGATCGGCATCAGTTGGTACGACATTCTGTGGCGCCAGAACCTGGCGTCTTCCCATGCGCGCCTGCCATCCGGCCTTGGCCATGAGATGGCCGGGGTGGTCGTGGCCCTGGGTGAAGGCGTGGATGATTTGGCTGTGGGCGATAAAGTCGCCAGTTTTCCGGCCGAGAGCCCCAATGATTATCCGGTGTATGGCGAAGTGATCGTCCTGCCCCGTTCGGCCCTGACCCGCTATCCGGATGTGTTGAGCCCCATTCAAGCCAGCGTGCATTACACGCCGCTGTTGATTGCCTACTTTGCATATGTGGACCTGGCGCGGGTCAAGCCCGGCCAGTTTGCCTTGGTGACCGACGCGAGTCACTGCGCCGGCCCATCGTTCGTGCAACTGGGCAAGGCCTTGGGGGTACGGGTGATTGCGGCCACCAAGGACAGCGCCGAGCGTGAATACTTGCTGTCCCTGGGGGCGGAAAAGGTCATCGTCACTGAAGAGCAGGACTTGCTCATGCAGATCAACAAGTTCACCGACAACCGCGGCGTCGATGTGGTGTTTGATGGCTTGGGTGGCCCGCAGATGTCGTTGCTCGGCGATGTGTTGGCGCCGCGTGGCAGCCTGGTGCTGTATGGTTTGCAGGGTGGCAACCAGACGCCATTCCCCGCATGTGCAGCGTTCCAGAAAAACATTCAGTTTTTTGTGCACTGCATCGGCAATTTCACCGGCAAGCCGGAACTGGGCATCATCCAGGACCAAGTGGCATTGCAGCGTGCATTACGCGACATCAACCAACTGACCGCCGATCGCGTGCTGGTACCGCTGAAAACCACGGTGTTTGCGTTCAGCCAGTTTGTCGAAGCACACCGCTATATGGACGAATGTCCGTGCCGCGAGCGCGTCGCATTGCAGGTTGAAGCTGTTTGATCTGTAGGAGTATTCGCAAATGCGTGTCCAATGCATCCGAACGGATGGGGCGAATGCGCCATTTGACAGGGCTTAACCCGCGGCACGGTTAAGTCCGCTCAAGCACGCCGACCCCGCATTTAATACCTTTGCCCCTGACGCCGCGCTGAATTTCAGTGCGGCGTTGTCGTGTGGGCGCAAACAAAGTTTCGCCGGTTGTTGATCTGAACTGGTTTTCGGCACTTTTCTGTATCTGTTAATCAGTATTCGACTGCAGATAATTGTGCCTTCACTGTCATCTCAAGGATTGAGCAATGATTGAATGTCTGACATTACCGTCCCATGCCTCTAGCACTAAGAGGTTGTTTATATGTTCGCGCAAACGAAAAGCGCAAGCGTCAGAAAGTACTGATCAATAGCCGCTGAATTCACGGTTTTGCTTGATTGTTACTTGTCGGACGCTTCTCTGACTTTCTGGATAAAGCAGCGTAGGAAGTTGTCGGAATATTCCTAGGTTGTACGGCGGCACCGCTCTAGCCCCTGTGGTTCTGCCGCCTGTGAAGGGGTTGGGCACCCGGCAGGCGAATAAGTGCACACAGTGCTTTTGTTGCGAGGTGCTAACGTTGATCCAGCGTAGTACAGAGCGATACACATCCAGCCTATAGGTGTAATGGGTCGGGCAACTAATCTTGATAGTTGCCTGAAACTGATATTTCAACTCGGGTAGTAGAATTATGAGCGCAATTCACGAGCAGGCCATGAACTATGTTTATCAACAAGTTCTACAACGTTTGATCGGGCACTTCACACGCGCCGAACGCACCGCACTTCAATTACTGATTCAACGCATAGTCGTCGCGGCCGGTGGCATGGAGCAGGTGGGTGATTACAAAGTGCTGATAGCCCATGGCGGCGGCGAAGTCAGCAGCTACACGCTGGCGTTGCTAAGGGCGGCGCAACTGTCCATCGCCGGGCGCGCACCCAAGACTTTCCAGTTGCGCGTGGCGACCTTGCGACACGCAGGAATGACCCAGGCCACCCTCGACACGCTGCACCAAGGGTATAGCGCGCTGTTTTTCCATGACGACCCCCGCGTCGAATTATTGATGGTGGAAAACCAGGAGGTGTACCCCTTCAACCACCAGCGCCCTGCGTCGAGCAGCGGTCGCGAAACCAGCCAGCGCACGACGCTGATGGTGGGGCACCTGACGTCCGGTGATCTGCGCGCCACGTTGTGCAATGACACCTTCCTGTCCCTGGGCGATTTCTTTCAGCGGGTCACAACCTGGAACGGTGGCGTGCATGCCGTGGTCAGTGGCGATTCGGCGCGCAAGCAGAGCCAGTACCTGGCCTGGCTGAAAAAGCACGCACTGATAGCCGGAGTGGGGATTTCGCGAGGTAAACCGATGTCGCTCAGTGGGCTATTTGCACGCATGGAGGAGTGGAGCGTCGGCTGTTACCGCGACCTCTATGGCGATCAATACGTGCCGGGCGAAAGCCCTGGTCGTGGCGGGCATCGTCACTTGGCCTACATTGGGATTGCCGACCTACTGACCGACGTAGACCCCGGCTCCGCGCCGTTGCTCACGGAGTTCCTGGCCTATAAGCCAGACCCGTTCGGCTTCCACTTCAGCCATCCGGTGTATCCGAACCCGCTGCTGATGGCCCATCTGTACGGCTTGCAGGCCCAGTGTCTGCGCGAGCTGTCCTACGAGGATGGCGTCGAAAGCTTTATTCGCCAGGCGTACGGCTACATGAGTCGCCGGCAGATTCCCGAATACCTGATCGCAGAGGCCAGCAGCCCGGATGGCCGTGCGTTGTCGACCGTTCATGCGCAGGCGGTTTTTGGCCTGGATGAGAGCCAGTTGACCTGCTTGCTCTACTCGCCCTTCATCCACCACGGCCAGCGCCTTGAGGGTTACCTGCGCCAATGCCACCCCGGGATGCTGGTTGCGCTCCCGGAACTGCATAAGGTGCTGCAAGGCAAGGTGTCCTCCGACGTGCTGCAACAGTGGGCTGTCGACACCAGCGGGCTGCCGCTGCCGTTACTCCAGGCGTTGTACCGCCGGCGGCCCGGAGAGGTGGAACGTAGCATGCTTGCGCGCGGCCGCGAGGCCTCGGGTTCGGCTGTCGCCACACCAGGCTGCGCCTTTCAAATGTCCGGGCGCTAGCGGCATGGGTGGGTGTAGTTGCCCTGGTGGGTGGTCATGAACCTGCGGGGTGAGCGGCAAGCGGAATTTGCCTATCAGGCGGTGTACCGCTACATGATCAGCCTGATCAATGAAGTCGGCCTGGAGACCCCGGTCAAACTACCGTCACTGCGGCAGTTGTCGACGCGCTTGAACGTGTCGATCTCGACGATTCAGTACGCCTATTCGCTGCTGGAAAAGGAAGGGCGGGTCTACTCGGTGGCCAAGTCCGGTTACTTCGCCTGGCCAGTGACCAGCAACCCGTTGATGGCTCCCGGTGGCGACCTGCTGGAAAGGCTCTATGCCGCGGCACGACGCCCGCGCATGGCCGTACTCAGTGGCGACGAACCTGCGTTGCTGGGCGCACTGGATGGCACCTTGCTGACGCTCGAGCGCCAGTTGATACGCCGTTATCCGCGCCACCTGCAACCCTGGTCGCAACCCTGCGGCGTGTGGGAGTTGCGGGCGGCACTGGCGGCGCGCTACACCTCATCGCCCACGCGCTGCTGGCAAGCCGACGAGGTGTACATCGGCGCCGACCTGCGTGGCGTGCTGGAAATCCTGATCGATGTGCTGGGCCTCAAAGGGACTACGTTGATTGTCGAATCGCCCTGCGACTGGTTGATTCTGCGTTTGCTGCAGGCCGCCGGTGTGCGGGTGATCGAGTTGCCCTGGAAGGCCGATGGCAGCCTCGACCTGATGAGCTTCGAGCACTTGTTGCGCCATGAGCCGGTGCAGCTGGTACTGCTGTCATCCGTGGTCAGCCTGCCGTCGGGCGTGGCCATGTCGGTGCAAGAGCGGCTGCACGTGGCGCATCTGCTCGAGCAGCACGGCTGCTGGCTGCTGGAAAACGACAGCTACGGCGACTTGGCGTTTGCCGCTGGCCAGCCGGCGCTGCGTGATATGGTCAACCCGGAGCGGCTGATCGTCTTTTCTTCGTTCGACAAAACCCTGGGGGCGGAAGCACCGTTCGGCTATCTGCTGTCGCGGCACTTGAGCAGCGAATTGCAGCGTCAGTTCCTGCTGCGCGCCTTTCGTTTGTCGTCGATCCGACAGCGTGCCATCGCCCGCCTGTACCAGAGCGGGCGGTTTGACCAACACTTGCAGACCCTGCGCCAGCGCCTGCAGGAGCAAGCCGAGGCCATGAGCCAGCGTGTGGACGCGCGCCTGGAGGGGCGGGTGACCTACCAGCCGCCACGCGCGGGCGCCAGTCTATGGCTGCAGTCGGTGGCCACGGTAGACATGCGCCAGGTGTTCCAGCGCATGGTTGCCCAGCAAGTAGTAATTGCCCCGGGCGAGCTGTTCAGCCTGGCTGGCCTGCACCACCAGCATGTGCGCCTGAGCCATGTATTCAATGGGCATCCGAACCTGGACGTGGCCTTGGACGCATTGGCGCTGGCATTCCAGCAGGCGCAGATTGGCTGAGTTAGGGAGTGTTAGAAAATTCTCCTTCTGCTGTGGGATCGATACCATCGCGTCGTAGTCCAACTCTCAGTAAACTGTCATTTTTTCCGAATCCTTCTTTCCGAGGTTTATGCATGACAATCAGTCCTTTTGCGGGCAAGCCGGCGCCAGCCCAGTTGCTGGTGGATATCCCGCGACTGGTCACGGCCTATTACACGGGCCAGCCTGATGCAGCGATCTCCACCCAACGCGTCGCCTTCGGCACCTCCGGGCACCGGGGCAGCTCGTTCGAACTGAGCTTCAACGAATGGCACGTACTCGCCATCAGCCAGGCCATTTGCCTGTACCGTGAAGCCCAAGGTATCAACGGCCCGCTGTTTGTTGGCCTGGACACCCATGCGCTGTCCACGCCTGCCGGCGCCAGTGCGCTGGAAGTGCTTGCCGCCAACGGCGTACACGTGATGCTGGCCGAGGGTGATGAATACACGCCAACCCCGGCGATTTCCCACGCGATCATCTGCTACAACCGCGGCCGCACCAGTGGTCTGGCGGACGGCATCGTCATCACGCCGTCCCACAACCCGCCGCAAAGTGGCGGCTACAAGTACAACCCGCCGAATGGTGGCCCGGCCGATACCCACGTCACCAAGTGGATTGAAGCCAAGGCCAACGAGTTGCTGGCCAACAAGCTCGCCGGGGTCAAGCGTATCAGCCACGCCCAGGCGCTCAAGGCCGACACCACCCATCGCCATGACTACCTCAACAGCTACGTGGCCGACCTGATCAACGTCATCGACATGGACGCTATCCGCAGCGCCGGCCTGCGCCTGGGCGTAGACCCACTGGGCGGAGCAGGGGTGCGCTACTGGTCGGCGATTGCCGAGCACTACCGCCTGAACCTGGATGTGGTGAACACCGAAGTCGATTCGACGTTCCGCTTCATGAGCGTCGACTGGGATGGCCAGATCCGCATGGACCCGTCCTCCAGCTACGCGATGCAAGGCCTGATCGGCCTTAAGGAGCGTTTCGACGTGGCGTTCGCCTGCGATCCGGACCACGATCGCCACGGCATTGTCACCCCGTCCGGTGGCCTGCTGGCACCGAACAACTACCTGGCCGTGTCCATCGACTACCTGTTCCAGAACCGTCCCGACTGGCGCGCCGATGCGGCCGTGGGCAAGACCGTGGTCAGCAGCGGCTTGATCGACCGCGTCGCCGCACGTATTGGCCGGCGCCTGTACGAGGTCCCGGTGGGCTTCAAGTGGTTCGCTGATGGTTTGTTCGACGGTTCGCTGGGCTTTGGCGGTGAAGAAAGCGCCGGCGCGTCGTTCCTGCGCAAAGACGGCAGCGTCTGGAGCACCGACAAGGACGGCTTGATCCCGGCGCTGTTGGCAGCAGAGATGACCTCGCGCAAAGGCCAGGACCCAAGCCAGATCTACCGTGGCCTGACCGAAGCCCTGGGTGAGCCGTTCGCGATCCGCGTCGACGCCAAGGCCACCCCGGCGCAGAAGGCATTGCTAGGCAAGTTGTCGCCGGAGCAGGTGACGTCCACCCAACTGGCCGGGGAAGGCATCCAGCAGATCCTCAGCCATGCGCCGGGCAACAACCAGGCGATCGGAGGCCTGAAAGTGATGACCGAAAACGGCTGGTTTGCCGCACGGCCATCGGGCACCGAGGACATCTACAAGATCTACGCCGAGAGTTTTATCGGCGAAGATCACCTCAAGTTGTTGGTGGAAGAAGCCCAGGTCCTCGTAGACGGCGCCATTTCCCAGTAACACCGCAAAACCAGTGTGGGAGGGGGCAGGCCTCTCCCACATTTAGCCCCCTCCAGACGTCGAAGGCGGTCAAGCCAGGTCGACGAGAACGATCTCGCTATCCTCGATGGCAGTCACCCGCAACACCGACTCATCCTCAACCGCAACACCATCCCGAGCGTGTGCGCGCAAGCCGTTGACGTCTACGGCTCCGGTGGCCGGTACCAGGTACGCCCGGCGCCCATTGTCGAGCCGATACTCGGCGCTTTCCCCAGCCTTCAAGTTCGCCGCGACCAGCCGTGCGTCCGCACGAATACGCAGGCTTTCGCTGTCGCCCGTTTTACCGCTGGCCAGGGTCACAAAGCCTTCGCGGTCACCTTTAGGAAACGGCTTGGCCCCCCACGACGGCGGCAAGCCGCTTTCATTCGGGATAATCCAGATCTGAAAGATCTTGGTCGGCGTGGCTTCCAGGTTGTATTCACTGTGGGCGATCCCGGTGCCGGCGCTCATCACTTGCACATCGCCAGCCTCGGTACGGCCTTTGTTGCCCAGGTTATCGGCATGGCTGATGGCGCCTTCGCGCACATAAGTGATGATTTCCATGTCGCGATGGGGGTGCTGCGGGAAGCCGGTGCCGGGGGCGATGATGTCGTCGTTCCACACCCGCAGGTTGCCCCAGTGCATACGCGCAGGGTCGTGGTATTCGGCAAAGGAAAAGTGGTGATGGGCGTCAAGCCAGCCATGGTGGGCGCCGCCCAGCGTGTTGAAAGGTCGAAGTTCAAGCATGATCGTCTCCTGTGGATAGCGCCTATGATCCGGCAGTACATGATCGATAAAAAGCGTAAAAAGTGCCTGATTCCTATCGACTTACTAGATTGATAAACAGGGTTTTGACTTTCACTTCATCGCCTAACTGCATGACAGCAAAGCAATTGGCTGGAACTGAACGCCGATTCCGGCGACCATGGCGCATTCGCCAAAACCAACCTCATCGCTGGAGTCCGCGTGCCGCAACACACCCCTGATTTGCCCCCAGAGCTACGCCCACTGGCAGACATGCCGTTGTTCAAGCGCCTGGCGGCGCGCCTGTTTGGCCACGGACTCACGCGCCTGCGCGCCCAGCACCGGTTTTCCTGGCTGCATGGGCAGGCCGATGGCTTTCGCAGTGGGCACGAGGCAGGCGTGGAGTATGGCTACCGCGAGGGCAAGGCCGACGGCATCGAGGAGGGCCGGCAAGTCCTGCTGATCCGTGACTTTCGCCCCGATGAACACCGTGCACCGGGTGTCGACGACAACCTGTTCGATGATTGGCGCCTGCCGCTGACCGCCGACCTGAAAAAACGCATCAAGGCTGACGTGGCGCGCCTGCTGCCGGCGCATGCCCAGCCCAGTGCCGCGCAGTGGAAGATGATCTTCAGCGACACACCTTCGACGTCGGTGATCGCGGGTGCCGGTGCGGGTAAATCCACCTCGCTGGTGCTGCGTATCCTGCTGTTGACCCATTACCTGGGCTTTGAACTCAGTTCGATGACCGTGGTGACCTTCACCCGCGAATCGCGCAGAGACTTCATCCACAAGCTCATGGAAATTCTCAACCTGTGGGGCCAACCCCTTGGCTTCAAAGAGGCCCAGGCGGTGGTACGCACCTTCCATTCGCGCATCCTGCCGATGGTGCGCAGCTTGCCGGGTTTCGAGCGCCTGCAGGCCTTCGAGAACCTGAGTTCGGGTGCTGAAGAGGCTGACAGCAACCCGTTCGACCTGCGTATCAACGACGCCCAGCGTCAGCAAATGAACGCCTGCTATCACCGTTTACACGGCCAGCATGCGCGGTTCCGCGAGCTGATCGCGCCGCTGGCCCGGCATGGGCTGCAGCTCAAGGAGCTGGAGCGCGAGCATCCCGACGTGCAAAAGCGCGTGGCAGTGACCGAGTTGGCGGCCAAACGCGACGAAGAACTCTGCGATGTGATCGAAGACCTGTGGTTCCGCGCAGGGGCCTGGCCGATCAAGGGCATTGAGCCGAGCCGGCAGACCGTGGAGATCAATGGCGCGAAATTCCATTGCCATGGCTACATCGCGGAGCTGGATGCGTGGGTGGTGCTGGGCTTCGATTCGCGGGAAAACGCCCAGGTCAGTCGGCCCAATTCGAAACTTTCGGTGCGCGCCGAGTGGGCGGTAAAGCGCACCCTGTTTCAAGCTTTCTGCCGTAAACCACTGATATGGCTTGATAATTACGATTCATCAAAACGACTGTTAAGCAGCCTGGCCGGTGATGCCAGCGCGGGGCCGGGCTTTGATTACAAGGTCAAGGGCGAGCTGGCTTCGGCGCCGCTGTTGGACTGTTTCGTCATGGCGGCCGGTTTTATCGAGAACCTCGGGTTGGATGTGCCCACGGCCGTGGGCCAGATGAGCTTTGCCAAGGACGACCCGGACCGCTTTTTCTTCGAGGCGCTGAGTATTTTCTGGAAGGCCCTGGAAGACCACTTGCTCGACCAGTCGCCGCCGATCATGACCTACAACCGCATGTTCTCGCTGTTTGGCGAAAATACCCCGGAAAACCTCAAGCTGCTCAGCGATCCGTTGCTGCGGCCGCTATCCCACCTGATGATCGACGAATTTCAGGACGTCTCGCCGCAGATCGTCTCGTGGATCCGCGCCAGCCTGCGCGAGATCCGCAGTCGCGGTCCGGCCATGCACGTCGGGCGCGGCGCCCAGCGTTCATCGCTGCTGTGCGTGGGGGATGACTGGCAGTCGATCTATGGTTGGCGCGGCAGTTCGCCCAAGTATTTCATGCAGTTCAACCAGGAATTCCCATCCCCGGCCACCACTCGCGTGATGCTGGCGGAGAACTACCGCAGTCACCAGCACATCATCGACGCGGCGGAGCATATCGTGCGCGCTGCGCCGGCGATTCCCGGCAAAAAGGCCAAGGCCAGCGGAGCGCCCAAGCCGTTGGTGCCGGTCAAGGTGCTGGAGCGCGACGAAGCCGCACTGGGGCAGCAGCTGTTGATGCACTATCAAAACGGCGAAACAGTGTTAATGCTTTATCGAAAAAGTAGCGATAAGTTACTGATTCAAGAGCATATTCAGTCTGTAGTTAATCTAGATTCTAGCTTGCCTCCCCAGGCGCGCAGGCTTAAGCAGCTGACCTATCACAGTGCCAAGGGCCTACAGGCAGACGCGGTATTTCTGCTGGGCGATTGCCAACATGTCACCAGCTCGCCCTACAAGAATCAGGTGTATCGCATGGCGGGGCTGGGCAAGGACGGTGACAGCGAGCCGTATGACACTGCGCAAAAGGACGAGGTGCTGCGCCTGGCCTATGTCGGCATTACCCGCGCCGTCAGCCATTGCTATTGGTATGTGGAAAAGCCCGAAGGCCAGGCGGTGAATGTGCCCAAGGCGTCAGAGCGGGTAGATGGCAAGAAAGCCTTCTTCGACGACCAACGCGGTTAGCCGGCGAATGCAACATCCCCCCCTGTGGGAGCGGGCTTGCTCCCACACAAGCCTGTTCCACCTTCGAACGGTGTTGTCTGTCAGCGCGTATTCAAGCCCGTAAAGACAGCGGCGGCACAAACGACGCCAACTCATCCTCCACCGCTTCGATAATCCGCTCCACGTCGGCCGCATTCATCACCGTGGCGCAAGGGATGCCCGCGATGGCAATCAACGTCTCGCCACTCGCTCGGTCAAACAGGCGGGCGACCATGCTGCCGGGCGCGTCCATGCTGCCCTCGAAGCCCATCGGATGGAAATGCCAGCGCATCAGCTGGCAGGCGTTGGGGAATGTCACTTTGTTCATATTGCCCACCTTGTTCATTGAGCGCTTCCTTTTGCTCGCGGCAGGGACCATGACCGTCAGTGGTCGTGGCATCGGAGAAGTTAAAAATAGCATCCGTTCGTAAACACAACGTGACTTTTTTCGCCCCGTTTGGCGGTTGTTTTCCTACCTTTTGATATGGGTCACGTCTTACAACAAGGTAGTCAAAAGGCCATTATTCCGGTATTCCATCTGGCCATTGTCGCACGCTGCAAAATTCGGCAATCTCCACGCTTTACCCGCCGCAGAGCCTTCCATGCCAAACATCGCCCCAGACGATGATAGCCAGCACACCCAAGCCACCTGCGACGTCGTGCTGCGCCACAGCCTGTGTTGGCGGCGTCGCGACCTTGATGGGGTGATGTCCTACTACCACCCGCAGATCCAGTACCACGATTTTTTCCAGAACCGTGTGGTCGGTTACGCCGAGCTGCGTGAGTACCTGCAAGCCAGCATGCCCCGTGAGGCGGACGAGGCGATTGAGCACACCGACCGCATCCGCGCTGATGGCAACACTGCGTTCATCCAATATCGCATCACCTTGCGCGGCGGCCAGGGCCTGGTGTCGTTTCGCACCAGCGAAGCGATCACCGTGCGCGACGGGCTGATCTGGCGGGTCAACGAATACGCCTCCCTGGTGCACGAACAGCCGACCCAGACCCTGCGTCCCACGGTCAGCCGCCTGGGCCTGTCACCGCAGCAATTGGGGCATATGGCCAATGACTTGCAGCAGTACTTCGAACGCAAGCAGCCTTATCTGGACCCCGAATTGGACCTGCAACGGGTTTCCAAGGAATGCGGCTACAGCCGTAATCAGATTTCCTACCTGCTTAATCAAGTGCTCGGCCAGAGCTTCTACCGCTACGTGAACCAGGCCAGGCTGCAACATTTGCTCGCCGCGCTGGAGCACGCCACGCCGCCGATCAAGGTCGATGACCTGGCGTTCGCCGCCGGTTTCAATTCGTTGTCGGCGTTCTACAGTGCGTTCCGTCAGCACACCGGGCAGTCGCCCAAGGCTTACGTCAAACAAATTTCCCTGCGTGCACGCGCGCAAGACATTCAGTAACACCGCGCTCTAGGATCGACCCTATCGAAACGAGGTAGGGGAAGTGGGCATGCCAGCATGGCGCAATATCAGTTTATGGATGGGCCAGTTGGACGACCCGTTGGTGGCGCGGCCGTCCCTGGAGCATGACCTCGACGTCAACGTGGCCATTATCGGCGCCGGTTACACCGGGTTGTGGACCGCCTATTACCTGAAGCGCCAGGCCCCCGAGCTGAACATCGCCATCATCGAGGCACAAACCGCCGGTTTCGGCGCGTCGGGCCGTAATGGTGGCTGGCTGATGGGCAACCTGCTCGGCGAAGATCGCCTGCTGGCCGACGTGCCGCCCGAACAGCGCCGCGCCTCGTTCGACCTGTTGCACGGCATCCCCGATGAAGTTGCGCAGGTCCTGGGCCGTGAAGGCATCGACTGCGACTACCGCAAGGGCGGCGCGCTGTACTGCGCCGCGCGTTATCCCGAGCAGGAAGGCAGCCTGCGCCGCTACCTGGACAAACTCTACGCCCAGGGCCTGACCGAAGCGGATTACCGCTGGCTGGCCCCGCAACAACTGGCCCAACAGATCCGCATCGCCAAGCCCTATGGCGGTATCTATGCGCCCCACGTCGCGACGATCAACCCGGCCAAGCTGGTGCGCGGCCTCGCGCGGGTGGTCGAAAGCATGGGCGTGAAGATCTACGAAAACACCCCGGCCACCCACTGGCAATCCGGCCGCGTGCGCACGCCCAAGGCGAGCATCCGCGCCGCCTGGGTGGTGCCGGCTGTGGAAGGCTATGCCAACACCTTGGCGCCCCTGGGCCGGTATCAATTGCCGGTGCAAAGCCTGATCGTCGCCACTGAGCCGCTGCCTGCCAGCACCTGGGATGAGATCGGCCTGAGCCACGGCCAGGCGTTCGGTGAAAGCAGCCGCCAGGTCACCTACGGCCAACGCACGGCCGACAATCGCCTGGTGTTTGGCGCCCGTGGCGGTTATCAGTTCGCCGGCAAACTGCGGCATGACTTCGATTTGACCGACAGTGAAGTCGAGCTGCGTCGCTACCTGTTCGGTGAGCTTTTCCCACAGCTCAAGCACGTACGGATTACCCATTCGTGGGGTGGCAACCTGGGCATGGCGCGCAACTTCCGCCCGCACATGCTGTGCGACCACCAGACCGGCATCGCGCTGTCCGGCGGTTATGGCGGGGAGGGCGTCGGCGCCAGCAACCTGGGCGGGCGCACCCTGGCCGACCTGATCCTCGGCCAGGCCACGCCGCTGACCAGGCAACCCTGGGTAATCCGCGAACGTGGCCTGGACGCGCTCAAGGCCTGGGAGCCCGAACCGTGCCGCTGGTTGGGCTACAACGCGATCATTCGCAGTTTTGTCCATGAGGACCAAGTGTTGGCAGACCCCAACAGCGCCCCTTGGCGCCGCAAGTTGGCGACCGGCGTGGCCGAGTTCATGGAAGGTTTCATGCACTAAGTCGTTTCACTCACACGGGAGAACCCATGAGCATCACTCAATTCAAAGACACGCTGAACGCCCACCTGCCGGACTCGTCACCCGTGGCCGTGCCCCTCGGCGGACCGATCGCCGTGGCATCGACCCTGAGCGTGGAGCGCAGCGACGGCGTCGAGACCGGTATCTGGGAATGCACCCCGGGTCGCTGGCGCCGGCAGATCAGATCCCAGGAGTTTTGCCATTTCATCCAGGGCCGCTGCACCTTCACCCCCGACTCCGGTGAAACCGTCCACATACAAGCCGGTGATGCACTGATGTTGCCGGCCAACAGCACCGGCATCTGGGACATCCAGGAAACCGTGCGCAAGACCTACGTATTGATTCTGTAACGCTTTGATCCTTGATCGCCTGCCATAAAAACAGCCCTAAAACCGCCAGGAAATCGAACCATGAAAGCCATTGCCCTGTTGCCCTTGATGTTGCTGGCCTCCGCCAGCCAGGCCGCCGAGACGGTGAAGATCTACAACTGGTCCAGCTACATTGCGCCGGACACCACCAAGAACTTCCAGAAGCAGACCGGTATCGGTTTCAGCTACGACGTGTACGACAGCAACGAAACCCTTGATGGCAAGCTGATGACCGGCAACTCGGGGTATGACGTGGTGTTTCCGTCCAACCACTTCATGGCACGGCAGATCCAGGGCGGTGCCTTGAAAAAGCTCGACAAGAGCCAGTTGCCCAACTGGAAAAACCTCAACCCGGTGCTGCTCAAGGCCCTGGAAAACAACGACCCGGGCAACGCCCATGGTTTCCCGTACCTGTGGGGCAGTACGGGCATCGGCTACAACATCGACAAGGTCAAGGCGGTGCTGGGTGACAACGCCCCGGTGGATTCCTGGGACTTGATCTTCAAGCCCGAGTACATGGAAAAACTCAGCAAATGCGGGGTGGCAATCCTGGATAACGGCCCGGAATTGCTGCCGATTGCCCTCAACTACCTGAAGCTGCCACCCCACAGCAAAAATCCCGAGGACTACAAAAAAGCCGAAGCGCTGCTGATGAAAGTGCGGCCGTATGTGGCGTACTTCCACTCCTCGAAATACACCGGCGACCTGGCCAATGGCGACATCTGCGTGGCCGTCGGCTTCTCCGGCGACGTGTTGCAAGCGGAAAGCCGCGCCACGGAAGCCAAAAATGGCGTGAAGATCGGCTATCAGATTCCCAAGGAAGGCGCCGCGATCTGGTTCGACATGGTGGCCATGCCCGCCGACGCGCCGGATGAAAAGGCCGGGTATGCGTTCATGAATTACCTGCTGGAGCCCAAGGTGATGGCCGACATCACCAACTCGGTGCACTACGCCAACGGCAACAGCGCGGCGGACGGCCTGGTGGCGCCCGAGATCAAGGCCGACACCAAGATCTATCCGAGCGAAGAAATGATGGGCAAGTTGTTTGCGCTGGAGGCGATGCCGCTGAATATCGACCGGATTCGCACGCGGGTGTGGAACACCATCCGCACGGGTCGTTAAACACCGGCCGCCCCTCTATGTGCGGGCTTCTGTGGGAGCGGGCTTGCTCGCTCCACAGTTGATCGGAGTTGCTGGGCTGTCAGCGCTCGGCTGGAGATCGCCCAGGCACTGCTAATCCCCTGTGGGAGCTGTCGAGCTTTAGCGAGGCTGCGAAGGCGGCGGCACTGCTGGTGGAGATGTTGCCTGAACCACCGCTTTCGCGGGCAAGCCCGCTCCCACAGGTGATGGGTGTTGATGGATAGTGAGTGTTCGGC